>NZ_CANNCR010000031.1 GCF_947503125.1 uncultured Metabacillus sp. | reverse complement strand
CGTTTCAAAATATTCGACTCCATACCTCAATTTTCTCGCAATCGCAAAAAAGGGGCAACATATAAATTCTGATATTATAAAAAAAGCGCAAGGCGCTTAGCATTCGGCGACAAGCATAAGGCGAACAGGAATAGAAGGTGTTCTTTGCCTTCAATTCATGAGTGGCTAATGACCTCGATGGGCTATGTGCTGGCAGTCAAAAAACGTGACTTCCTGTCGCACTGACTGCACTTGCACGTCATGCGCTTCGGAGCTAGATACAAAAACTATGTTAAAAATTTATACTTTCATATCTTTAAAAAAAGCTGTCTAATAAGAGGTTTTATTCTCTTAGACAGCTTTTTTGTTTTATTTCTTAGAATGAGAATACCAGTCAACCATTTTTTCAACATCACTTTGTTCTAAATCCTTAATCGAAAAGTTTTTTCCAATAATCCCTGATTTGATTGAAGCCTCAAACGTTTGTAAGGATTGTTTTTTTTGAAAATAAGACGTTTTGCTCTTTATCGACTGCAGTCGATTGCGCTTGATAAGAACGGTCGTTTTTGAGATAAAGCGAAAGCTTAATTGCATTTGGTTCCCATCTAAACTCCAGCCGGCATCTTTATATGCGCAATAGCCCCAAAAGATGAATAAAGGAATTAAAATCACTGAAAAAATCCCCCAAGGTGCCAGAAAATAAGAGAGCGGAATACAGATGATGGCAGCAGGTATGCCCTTTCTTATCATATACCGTTTTTTTGATCTTTTAGGCAATCGATGTATGTGATTACTCTTTTCAAATGATGGAACAAATTGCTGCAAAAGCGGAAATACTTCTTTTTTAGGAACGACAGGAAATAACATGGTAGATGCTCCCTCGTCAACGCCATTCCCACCTGCACTTTCAATATAGACAGTTGCATACCCTAATAACTGTCTAACCGGATTTTGGACAATTCTAATCGCCTGGATCCGTGAAATAGGGATGGAAACTTGCTGTTTCTCGAAAATTCCTCTAGAGATTTTTATGTCATCATCAGCCTTTAACACAGTAAAATAAGCATACTTTAGCAAGACACCAATAATACTTAACAACCACGCAATAAATAAGACAATAAAAACCAATCCTGCATAGAACGCAAAGCTTGCCTTTGTCAGAAATTCAAAACGATCGATAAGCTCCTCGTAAGGAATAAATTCTTCAAATTGTGAAACAAACGCTACAATAGCGGAGATAATGACGCCGATTCCACTTGAGGTTGAGGCTGCAATAAATAGGTCCTTAGACTGCATTTTAAACACAGGCAGCTCAGACTGGTCCTCATCTTGAACCTCAACATTCTTTAAACCATCCTGTTTATAATTTGAGATCACCTGTTGTATATGATCTGCTTCATGTTTTTTTATGGCAGTTAAAACCGCTTCTGCTTCCAATCCGCTGCCAGCTGTTTCAATTTGCACCTTTACGAGTCGAAAGAGCTGTTGAACAATGCCAGCACTAATATTGATTGATTGAATCCTTTCAATCGGAATATAGCGTTTTTTCTTAATGAAAATTCCATGCTCAATTCTAAGTTCGCCATCTTCAAGCCAATAGGTAAACTTCCACCAATCCAAAATGCTTGTAACAATGATAATGATAAATAAGCAAGCACCGCCAATGCTTATATAAACATTAAAGCCTTCATTATTGCCGAAAAAGAAGAAAACAATGACAGGAATAATATATGACCTAATAATCTTAATGAAGCTTAAAAGCATTCCTACCGGATGAATACGCTTTGGCTCAAACATCATCATCCGTCACCCTTGCCAGCTTGGAAATATGATCCCTAAGTAAATCAGCCTCTTGCAGATCTAAGGCTGGAATTTCATGTTTTGTTGCTGCAGTTGAAATTTCAATTGAAGCCAGTTTATATTTTCGCAGCAATGGTCCTTGATGTGTATCAACATGCTGCACTCTTACCATTGGTATAAGTACTCGTTTAATCACAAAAAGGCCAAACTGGAGGTCGATCTCATGCTCATGTACCTCATAACGCCATACACGGTGCCTGATTTTCGGAATAATGAAAATGGATAATAGTGAAGAAATAAGCCAAATGATAGCAGCACCTACTGTGATCCAGTAAGTGAAATTTAGAAAATATACCCCTACTCCCACGCCAACTACCACTAATAAAAAAATGATTGAGCTAATAAGAGCACTCAGTCGCCAAACAGTTAACGCCTTCAAGCTTATTTTATTTTTCGGTAAATCCCTCAACCTTCTCTCTCCTTCAGTTAGAAAATAATCCCATTTGATTATAGCATCAATTGAAAGATTGCAGAGCTTGTTTTATCTCTATTTGAAAATTAATTTATTGTAAAGGATGCTTGATCCAACTATTCAATCTCTTTATATCTAACTGAAAAAGAGCATTGTCCTTTTGTATTGCCTAAAATCATACAGTCCAGCCTATCTAAACTGCCTTACTGATCGCCTCAATTGCGGCGCTATCCGCCTTTTCGAACCACTCTTCCCTTTTTCCATGTACAAAAAAGGTCGAATCTATAAAACATAGATCCGACCTTTTTCATTTTATTTTGAATTAGAGTAGCGGCGCTTCGCTGAGTTACTATAGCTGCCTTTGCCTCTGTCACGATCACCGTAAGAGCGGTTGTTGTTTTTCTTTTGTCCGCCGCTTCGGTTATAGTCGCCCCTTCTTTTGTTGTTAGAACGACCTTTGTTTTTAGAGGACTTAATAAATAACGGCGCTTCCTCTGTTAATTTTACTTCTACATCATTTGGCTCTTTCGTCATGAACTTAATAGCAGCAGCTACTACTAACTGTGCATCAAATTCTTCTAAAAGCTCTTCAGCAGTACGCTTGTAGAAAGAAAGGTTGTCATTTTCAACGATGGAACGAATTTTTTCTACTGTCATTTGTTGTTGACTCTCGATAGCTTCATCAACAGTTGGCGGCTTCATGCGATCCATCTTGCGTTTTGTTGTACGCTCAATGTTTTTAACGATGTCCAATTCTCTTGGCGTTACAAATGTCATCGCCATCCCTGTTTTCCCTGCACGTCCAGTACGGCCAATTCTGTGAACATAGCTTTCCGGATCTTGAGGAACGTCAAAATTATATACATGTGTGACACCTGAGATGTCTAATCCGCGCGCTGCAACATCTGTTGCAACTAATACTTCAATCGCACCCTCTTTAAACTTGCGTAACGTTGACATACGCTTCGCTTGAGTAAGATCTCCATGAATACCTTCTGCTGTATATCCTCTTAATGTTAAAGCTTCTGATAATTCATCTACACGTCGTTTTGTACGACCAAAGACGATCGCAAGCTCTGGAGATTGAATATCAAGCAATCTTGTGAGAATGTCAAATTTCTTTCTTTCTTGAGTTTCAAGGTAGTACTGGGTAATGTTAGGAACAGTCATTTCTTTCGCCTTTACTTTAACCAGTTCAGGATTCTTCATGAAGTTTTCTGCAATACGGCGAATTGGATCTGGCATAGTGGCAGAGAACAGTAAAGTTTGGCGATCTTCCGGAACATTTGAAAGAATAGCCTCAATATCCTCGATAAAGCCCATGTTCAGCATTTCATCTGCTTCATCTAGGACGATTGTGTGAACAGTATTTAAACGGATTGTTTTACGGTTGATATGATCAATAAGACGACCAGGTGTTCCAACAATAATATGAGGATTCTTTTTCAAGGAACGGATCTGTCTATTAATATCTTGACCACCATAGATCGGGAGAACACGTGAACGCTTATGATAACCAATTTTATAAAGTTCTTCGGAAACCTGAATAGCAAGTTCACGTGTAGGAGCGACAACAACAGCTTGAATATTATTATTTTTCACGTCAATTTTTTCAATAAGCGGAATTCCAAATGCAGCTGTTTTTCCTGTCCCAGTTTGCGCCTGACCGATCACGTCCTTATTTTGCAGACCTAACGGGATCGTTTGTGCCTGAATCGGAGACGGCTCTTCAAAACCCATTTTACTTATTGATTGCATCAGTGACGAACTTAAACCTAAATCTTGAAACGTTAATGTCAATGTATTCATACTCCTTCTATATTGTTTGCTGTAAATATTTACAGACCTTATAGGTAACAGGTTTTTAATCAAATTTATCTATCTAATTCAATAAGCTGAAAACAATTTGGTCAGCCTATCAAATGATGTATCATCAATAAAACGTTCGAATAAATTGCCAACAAAAAATGCCCTTTTTCACCAAGGGCAGCAGTTTACCTTATTTAAAGCCCGCAAACACTTTAAAAGTAATCATACCACTACCAGTTTTTTATTTCAACTTGAACTAAAACGAACTGAACCAAAACATGCATGATTTCCCATTCTTTTCTTGGATAAATATCGGAATTTTTTTTGTAAATTGTTTAGCTGACTGAGTTTTGATGTGAAAATTCCCTATTACCTGCAAAAAGAAAATTCTCAACATATTCCTTTAAGTCCTCATAATCTTCACCATGGCATACATGGTGCTTAGAGCATGGGAGCAAACGGAGTTCCTTCTCTTTTGAAGGGATGGTTTTGTATAAATAATGTGCGCTTTATACAGGCACAATCCCGTCACATTCACCTTGTATTATAAGAACTGGCAAGGTTAATTTTGTTAAATAAGGCTTTACCCTCTTCACTAATTTCTGAAATTCAATCGTTGCAAGCAGCGGAGTTTTAAATATTTTTTTCTTATAACGTTTAAATAACTCGTTTTCTTTAATTTTTCCGGTCATCATATCTTTCAACATATCTTTGCAATCAATCAACAATTGTTTTGGATTTACATAATAAACCGCTGCACTTAAGAGCACCAACTTCTTTACTTCATATTTTGCTGCTAAATAGGAAGCAATGACACCTCCCATTGAAAAACCGACTACATATACCTCGTCAGCTTCTTTCATCAGGGCTTTTAGCTCTTTTTCTGCATGTGCAATCCAATCATGATAGGTATACCCTTTTAGCGAAAGTGTTTCTCCATGACCCGGAAGAGTTGGCACTTTAACAATCCAATCTGTCTTTTCCTTCATATAGGTCGCCAAAGGCTCTACCTCATATGGCGCACCTGTAAAACCATGAATAAAGAGACATCCGATCATGCGTAGGTACCCCTCCTTAAAGAGCAGAAACGGTTTTTACGTAAGCAAAACCTTTTCTGCACCACATGAACTTATTTTTAACGTTTTATGATTTATTCATTCCTGTTTTTAAAAACTTTATCAGTTGTGAGATAGCCGACTAGTCTTATGGCCAAGTCGGCACTTGTGCTTCCTCTACTTCGAGAACCTCCTCTAATGGAATTTTCACATTATTAATTCATTTACGACCTCTTCAAGTCTCATTCCTCGAGAAGCCTTTACAAGCACAACATCGTTTTTGTTTACCATTGATTTTAGTTTGGTGATTAATGCCTGTTTATCCTCAAAATGATAGATACATTCCTCCGGCAGGTTTTGTTTAGCCCCATTTGCAATTTCAGCCCCTAGTTTTCCGTAGGTGAATAGATGAGAAATTTCAGCTTTTTTTATCGCTGCCCCTACCTGACGGTGAAATTCTACTTCATTTTCCCCTAGTTCAAGCATATCTCCAAGGACAACGTATTTTTGTTTAAAGCCGGTTAAATCTTCAAGTAAACGAATGGCTGCAAGCATTGAGGTAGGACTTGCATTATAAGCATCATTAATAATGGATACCCCGTTTTTTGACTCAATTAACTCTAAGCGCATCCCTGTAATTTTTATTGCTTTGAATCCTTCAATAATGTCTTCTTCTTTTACTTCAAAGAAACGGGCGGCTGCATAGGCTGCCAGCGCATTGCTGACATTATGCTTTCCAAGCACTGGAATGAAGAATTCAGTATCATTGATGTTAAAAGACGTTCCATTTACCTGCTGATGAATCGATGTCGGGAAATAATCGTTTTTCGAAGTCTCTCCGAAAGTTACAGAGGATATTGATAAAGATGGGACCCGCTCTTGCAGCAACGGTTCATCTCCGTGATAAATCAATAAACCATCCTGTTTTAAACCATTAACAATTTCAAGCTTAGCTTCGGCAATTCCCTCTCTTGATCCTAAATCCAGTAAATGAGCTTCACCAATATTGGTAATAATCGCTGCATCAGGCTTCGCAATCTTTGATAAAAGTTCAATTTCACCTTTCCCGCTCATTCCCATTTCTAAAACAGCAATTTCTGTATCTTCAGCCATGCTTAAAACGGTTAAAGGCAAACCGATATGATTATTAAAGTTTCCTTTTGTTTTATGTACCTTATAGGTTGTTTCGAGAACGCTTGATACCATATCCTTTGTCGTTGTTTTCCCATTGCTGCCTGTAATCCCGACAACCTTTGGTTTCACCTGCTGCAAGTAGGCTTCAGCAAGATCTTGCAACGCCTTTAATGTATCAGTAACAAAAATAACCGGTATCGTTTCCGGCGGATTCGACTCCTTTTCATCCCAAATGACGGCTGCTGCGCCATTCTCAATGGCCTTGTCGACAAATTTATGTCCGTTGAACGTTTCTCCTATTAAAGGAAAAAATAAATTCCCCTTCTCTACCTGGCGGGAATCAGTTGTGACTCCGTTTATCTTTTCATGCTTAAATGCTTGATCTAATCCCGAACCCTTTACCATTCCTTCAATTTCGGTTAGTGTACGCTGAATCATATTTTAAGCTCCTTTTCTATGAATATAGTCTACCCAAACAAAGAGGAACTGATCATCAACTATTCAGCCCCTCTATTATAAACGCTATATTCAAGTTCTTAGTTCTATTAAAAAGTATGCTTGATTTGCTGTTTTTGTTCAAATCGTTCTAGCGCCAGTGAAACGAGCTTTTCAATTAATTGTGGATATTCAACACCCGTATGCTTCCAAAGCAATGGGAACATGCTATATGGAGTAAAACCAGGCATTGTATTAACTTCATTAATTAACGCCTTTCCATCCTCAGTTAGGAAGAAATCAGCACGCACTAATCCAGAACCGTCAATTGCCTTAAATGACTTGATCGCCATTTCTTTAATTGTTTCATATTCTTCATCGGTAATGTTTGCTGGAATAATGAGATCTGTATCTCCATCTTCATACTTCGCTTTATAATCATAGAATTCTTTTTTAGGCGCAATTTCACCAACAACAGAGCATACAGGATGATCGTTTCCGATGACGGCAATTTCAATTTCGCGGCCTACAATCCCCTCTTCGATAATAATCTTGCGGTCATATTCAAAAGCTTCTTTAAAAGCTTTTTCTAGTGACTCGCGATCCTTACATTTATTAATACCTACACTTGAACCTAAGTTAGCAGGCTTTACAAAGCAAGGGTAGCCTAATGTTTCTTCCACATTGTCGTAAGCTGCTTCTGGAGCCGTTTCAAAATCACTTTTAATAAAGGATACGTATTTTGCTTGCGCTAAACCAGCTTGAGCGAATAAATTCTTCATAACTACTTTATCCATGCCGGCTGCCGAAGCTAAAACACCATTTCCTACATATGGGAGATTTAAAAGTTCAAGCAATCCTTGTATTGTGCCATCTTCCCCATTAGGCCCATGCAACAGCGGGAATATAACATCAATTTTTTCTTGATCAGCTGCCTTTGCAGGGAATAATTCAGTATTTAAGGTAACAGGAGAAACCGTGTTGCCTCCATCCTCAAGTTTGAGGGAGCTTACTTGCTCTACAGGTGCATCTAACGCATTTCCTCTTACCCATTCACCGTTTTGATTAATATAAATTGGATGTATTTCAAATTTATTCATATCTAATGCATTTATAACTGCAAGGGCTGTTTGCAAGGAAACATTATGCTCTGCAGACTTCCCTCCATATACAAGGCCTAATTTAATTTTCATGTAAATTTCCTCCTCAAGTATCATCATTCCTATTTTATCACTTTAAGCAAAAATTGTTATTAGAGATTCCTTTATTTCTTTTATAAGTTTTCGTAACAGCTTGTCTTTTTGTAATGATACTGTTAGATTTTCCGTTTTTATTTATAAACAGATGAATTTTCCTTGAGGATATAGTATGTATATTGGATGCATTCTTTTTTACTTTCCCTTTGTTGCTTCAAATGTATAAATTTTATGGTTTGACCTTCCTCCATTCACTTGCTGATAATCCCCTGATATTGTCACATTGGTAAAGCCGATTTTTTCAAGGACTAACTTAAATTCCTTTACACCAAACCACAGAAAAGTTTGCAGCCGTCGTTCACTTTGAAGGCACTCCCCTCCTGCCCATTGTTCATAGGTCAAAAAATAAGTGGCTTTTTGTTCATAGTAATCCACATCCACAATTTGTGATTCGAATACTAATAGGTTGTCTTTATCGTATATTATTTCCGATTTCTTTGGATTTGAGCGAGATTGTTCTTCCTGCAAAATCAAGTCGATGATGACCCTGCCATTCGGCTTTACATGATCATAACAGGATTTTAATGCCTTAATCGCCATGACTCTTTCCGGTATCGTTAAAAATTGCCCAAACGGTATAAAAATAGCATCATACAAATATGACGGCTTAATAGAAAGGGGCTCAATAGTTTTGCTTTCCGCAAATTCCTGTTTGGAAAAAACGACCCCTTCTACTTGCAAACCATTGCTATTTAATGACGACTGCAAAAGCGCCTTTCGTAAACCTATCTCAAGAATTTTACCCTTATGCTCCGAAAGCTGTTCACTATAGAAGCTAAAAGCCTTTGAAAACACGGTTTTCATTTCATTCCGTCCATCTATCTTGTCCATGACAAACCAACGTAAAGCAGCGTCCATTTTCACATCACTCCTAAACATAACTTTATAGGGGAGCTTCTTACATTACCCTTTATCATTCCCTTTTGTTACTAACAATTATGTAAAATAACAACCTCTAAAGACAATGTTTTCCCATTTTTTCTTTATAATGGAAGAAAGGAACTTTTTATTGGATAAACGAAACATCTTTTCTTTCTAGTCGTCTTTCATTATGAGGCAAGGGGGAGCAAATCGTGGACAAACAAAGCATTTCACAAATTCTTGAAGGCAACAGAGCAAAAATTATTAAGACAACGAAAAATATTATTAAAAACCCCTCTTTGGAGGACGACATTGTTCAAGATGCCAGTCTAAAAATCTATACATACTTTCAAAAAAAGGATTATGTGTTACCTAAAAATCTGGAAGCATGGGTTACCATTATTACTAAAAATACTGCTTATGACCATCTAAGGAAACTGAAGCGGCAGCAAGATCTTCAGCAAAATATGAATGAAACATTTCAATCTCAGCGTCCTTTAGGATTAGAGATTCCTGAAAATACACTGTTATCTAAGGAAAAGATTCAGCATATAAATGAAGTCTTTCACCTGCTCGATGAGGAAACGAAAGAAATATTCATTCTTCGAAATAATGGCTATTCCTATCAGGAAATTTCAAAAATAAAGAAGCTTTCATTAGGAAAAGTAAAAACGAAGATTTTTCGCGGCCGAAAAAAAATGATGGATCACCTTATCGAAAAGGGGGTGCTGTAATGACCTTCAAAAAGTTCCAGCTAAATATCCTAAATTTCGACCAGCTGTCTGAGCAAGACCAGAATCAGTTGTTGGAGCATATTGAACACTGCTCAGATTGTCAAATCTACTTTAATCGCTACTTAACATTAGAAGAAGGACTTGACTACATTCTTGAAACAGAAGAAGTTCATGTCGCTTCCATCAAGAAAAAAGCGTACCAGCGGATCTTGAAAACGGCATTACTCACCTGTGCTTCTCTTTTTCTTTTGATTATCGGTGCATGGAACACTCCGCCAGTAAAGGCTGCAATTAAGAAAGCATTAAACGAAGTAATTATGGACCATTTCCTAAAGGGCCAACAGCCATTAAACAATGTTGAGAATAGCGTATTAAATGAGAACATTATTTATATTGAACAGGTCCTTCAAGATGGAGAAACGGTCTATGTGTATATCTCAGGTCAAAAAGTGAGAAAAGAGTATAAAAATGGCAACTACTCGATATCAGATGGAAAGTATTTAGCTTCCTATTCAAAAAAGGATAACTTGTTTGTACTACAAGAGCTTGATTATGAAGGCATTCCTTATGAAGTCGAATTCTTCCGAAACATCAATCCAAACAATATTTCCTTTCTAGGAGAAATGCTGTATCTAGATCGAAAGGCTAATGTTTACTTAGTAAAAGAAGGGCAGCATGTGAAAAGAGAATATTGGTTTGATAAAGATACTAGCTTATTTATTAAAGAAGTGGAAATTACCAATGGTCAGCGTCAGGAATGGGAAAGCTTAAAGAAGTTTGAAATTTTGACAGTTAAAAAAAATCATCGCTTATTCGATTTTATCGCGCCTGAAGGAGCAAGAATTATTGATGAGTCAATTAGGTAGGACAGCAGCGATGGCAAGGGTTTGCCCCCTCCTACAACATCAGTATATAGAAATTAATCTGTTAGATCCTATATAGGATGTTAGAGGGGGACTACCCATTGTTTTTAAGTTTAAAGCATCATTATCCGGTTGCAAAAGATAAATAATGATAGGTTTGTTTCCCCACTACTCCATCAACAGTCAGCCCCTTTCGATGCTGAAACGCTTTTACCGCAGCTTCTGTCTTTGTTCCAAAAATTCCATCTATTGCTCCTGGCTCATACCCTAAACATCTCAATGCAGACTGTATCCCCTTTACATATGTACGATTATTCCCTGCAAAACCCTTTTTTGCTAGATAGGGATAATCAAAATCTATTTTCGTATTATTTAACACAACACCTATTGTTCGTCCACCAGAGGATCCCGCCTGGATATACCCCTTCCATCCCTGTCCAACAATCCAAGTAAAACCTGTGGATTCTGAATGTAGTTCTTTTGTCCAGGAACTCCTTCCATTACAGCTAAATGCTCTTACATAATAAGTTGCTGTACTACTTAATTGGGAGATCGTTGCTTGCTCTTTATCGGAATAGTCTCTAAAGGGGAGGTCCAAAGACTCCTTTGCAAATGCTTGTCCAATGTAGCAGCTCCATGCCAATACCAAGCTAACCATACATGTGATTATTTTCCCCATTCCATCTCCTCCTTTTTACTTAATACGGAGCCGAATGGAATAATGTTTCAAGTTTTTTACATTCTGGATGAAATACTAAAACAGTCTCTTTATTAATTGGGAGACACCTTGTACACTGGAGTTGTATATAATTCACTTTATTTTATCTCTTAGCTGCTTAAACTATTAAAGGAAGTGAAAATCTTGAAACGAATCAGTGTTTTTTGTGGTTCAAGTTCTGGGGCATCGCAAATGTATACAGATGATGCAAAACGACTTGGCACCCAGTTAGCAAAAGAAGGAAATACCTTGGTATATGGCGGTTCAAAGGTTGGTCTAATGGGTACTGTTGCAAATGCTGCATTACAAGCAGGCGGCGAGGTAATAGGCGTTATCCCAAGAATGTTAATGGAACGGGAAATCGCACATACTGGTTTAACAGATCTAATCATTGTAAATACGATGCATGAGCGAAAAGCGAAAATGGAGGAATTATCTGATGGCTTTATCGCTTTGCCTGGCGGTCCTGGAACGATGGAAGAGTTTTTCGAGGTTTACACTTGGGCTCAATTAGGTGAACACAAAAAGCCAATCGGTATGCTAAATAGCCATCATTATTATGATAAGCTTCTCTCCTTTTTTGACCATATGATCGAACAGCAATTTTTAAGATCTGAATATCACTCTATGATAATTGTCGAAACAGATCCTCATCAGCTCATTGAAAAATTCAGGCAATATGAGCCGCCAATACTTACAAAATGGATAAATCGTGAACAAACATAAGAATTATTTTTCGGGAAATAATTTGTCTAAACTTGACGGAAAAGAAGACTTATTCTGATAAGATTGAACCTCATAATTTATTTTTATTCATCTGGAATATCATCAATGATTTGTTAAACACTACATACATAGAGGTGAGGTTTAATGAATCGAGGGATATGGACAGCCCTTTCAGGGATTGGAATTGCTCAAGGATTAAAAATTTTTACCAATAAAAGAGTAAATGGTGTGTGGGATTGGCGGCCGATCTTCTCAACAGGTGGAATGCCCAGCTCCCATTCTGCAGGAGTATCTGCGTTAGCAACCTATGTAGCAACTAAAAAAGGCTGGGATTCTACTGATACTGCTTTAGCTGTCATATTTGGAATTATTGTCATGTATGATGCACAAGGAATTAGAAGACATACTGGTGAAATTGCAAAAATAGTTAATGACCTTGATGCTGATATTGAAGTGCTTTCAGGTCATATGCCAGGTTTATTTCATGTAAAGCAAGAGAAGGAATTGAATGAGCTTTTAGGTCATCAGCCCGCTGAGGTTGCCGGTGGAGCCATATTAGGTGTTTTAATTGGACTCGTTAGTTCCATGTTAGAAATAAGAAAGTAAGAGAGAATGACTCAGAAGGATCGGGCGCTCTTTGTCCGTTCCTTCTGAGTCATCCTTATTCTATAAGTTAGTGTGTCAGCAATATGAATGCCTGGTAACCAAAATATAAGCCAAAGCCTATTAACGATATACCCGATATGATCGAGATAACAATAAGCAGTTGATTTGTTAAAAACCTACGGAAAGTGCTCGCTACACATGCCATCGTAAAATCCCAGAGCAACAGACCTGATATAATGGCTGAACTATAAATAATCAGTTGATTTGTGCTGTAGGATGCAGCCGCATTTGCTAAAACTGAGCCATATATTCCAAGCCAAAACATAATGGTAAGCGGATTTACCAAAGACATGAAAAAACCAGAGAAAAATGATTTTGAATACGTAACATTTGTTCTTTGGTTATGTATCGTTATTTTACTGGCCCCAAACAGGCTTTCTATCCCTGTATAAACTAAGAAAAAAAGCCAAAAAGCCATAAAAAGGCCTTCATGATTGGAATATCTAAAAAATGCACTAACCCTAAATACACGACTAACATATAAAAGCTTATTTTTTATATTTGCTTAATGTACATTTACTAACTTAATATGCTCAATATGATGTCTTCCATGCCAGGAGTATAATGCTAGAGTTGTAGCTAATGAGATAAAACTACCCATTCCCGGATGATAAAAGCGTTTATCATAGTCAGCTTTGGTCATCGACCTTAGCAAATGTGACCACCGAATATGGAGGGATTCTAGTAATTGAACGGAGACATCTACAGGCAGCTCCGTAGCATCAGGTAAGAGAGCCCATGAATTTTCATCATACGCTTTGATTGCAGGTTTATCTTCAGTAAGGGTCAGCTTAAAGCGAATATAACTGTTCATATGGCTATCGGCAAGATGATGCACGACTTGCTTTACAGTCCAGCCGCCATGGCGGTACGGCGTATCCATTAATTGCGGTGAAAGGCCTGTTAATGCCATTTTTAATCGTTCTGGAGTTTCTTCAATGTCTAAAATCCATCGTGCAATGTCATCATTTGTTACGCGTTCTGGGGCTTTGAACTCTCCGATTGGATATTGAAGGCTTTTTCTCATCTGCACACTCTCCCTATCTAATTACTTCTTACATTTTGATTATATTTCCAATTCCTATTTTAAACAAGGAAAGTTCAAATTTTATGAAGCACCTGAAACATTTACGTGTTCAGATAGGTAGGTTTATAGTATGATAACCGTAATAACCAAAATCTGTATGGAATTAACAAGTAAACTGAGGTGATCTTTTGAGAGCTATTTTACTCGGGGTTTGTTCCTCTTTCTTTTTTGCCTTTACATTTGTCTTAAATCGTTCAATGGAACTCTCAGGAGGCAGCTGGTTATGGAGTGCTTCACTGCGTTATTTTTTCATGGTTCCCTTTTTGTTTCTGCTCGTGTTTTGGCGAAAAAATTGGATAGCCCTTTGGGAAGAAATGAAAAAAAATCCAAGTCAATGGTTCTTATGGGGAACAGTAGGATTTGGCCTATTTTACGCGCCGATTTGCTTTGCGGGTGCATATGGCCCGGGATGGCTTGTCGCTGCAACATGGCAAATCACAATTCTCTCAGGCTCGCTCCTTGTTCCTTTGTTCTATGAAGAAAGGCAGACAGCCAATGGACCGATTAAAGTAAAAGGACAAATTCCATTGAAAGGCCTTTGTATGTCGTTCATTATTATTGCCGGCGTTGCCGTCATGCAGTATGAACATGCATCACATTTATCATTAAAGCCAATGCTTTTAACCATAATCCCAGTGTTGATTGCTTCTTTCGCATACCCTCTTGGAAACCGAAAAATGATGGTGATTTGTGAAGGTAGATTAGATGTTTTTCAGCGTGTTCTTGGAATGACTTTAGGAAGCCTGCCTTTTTGGATTGTTTTGGCTATGATGGGAATCATCACAGACGGCCCACCAACGAAAACACAAACCTTTCAATCCTTTTTAGTGGCAATCTGCTCAGGGCTTATTGCAACATTGTTATTTTTCCAAGCAACAAATTTAGTGCAACATAATATGGCAAAGCTTGCAGCTGTAGAAGCTACACAATCAGTTCAAGTACTCTTTGTCCTGATTGGAGAGATTCTCTTCCTAAAGGCACCGCTTCCAGCTCCGATTTCTTTAGCGGGAATCCTTTTAGTCATTGGCGGGATGGTGCTGCACAGCTTTGTGTCTCGGACAGATCAATTAAAGGTGTCACCAAGTAAAAATGCTTCAAAGCAATTTTCATAAGAAGACACCATAAGAAAAGCGCAAGCGCCTTGATCAGCCTAGGGCAAATAAGACTCTCATGAATAGAAGGCGTTCATTGCCTTCAATTCATGAGTGGCTAGACCCTAGAGGGGCTAGGCGCTGGAGCTAGACACTAAAACTAAGTACAAAATTTTATACTTTCTTAAACCATTAAAAAGCTCGCATGATGCGAGCTTTTTAACTTAGCGGAACTTAAATTCTCATTTGCTTACTCTTCCCAAAGCTCTACTCGTTTCTTGACAAGTTTGGTGTATTCCTTTTCCGCTTCTCCTACACCTGCTTTTTCTAAATCCTCCATAAATGTCTTCCACACTTTATCAAAATCTTCCGGTTTGGCAAGAATGGCTTCTGGGATCCGTTTTTTCACAATATCTAAGCTTTTTTGCATAATAACCTCTAAATCCGAGCCTGCTTCAACAGGAATATTGTAGGCTGCTCCCCATGGCTTCACTGGGAATTCTTCTTTTTGCGGATAAAGGTCCTTCCACATTTCTACCCCATAATTACTTAATACTTCTTTTTCAACATCTGTATAGGAATCTTTTATTTGATCAGGACTTGCGATTGTATATGTTTGTCCTGTTGAATCTGTAACACCATCACCATAATAAGGGGCAAAACCTTTTAAGACACCAATTCCAGTTTCCTTTGCATAGTTTGCGTTATTGTTGCGTTCATTCATCTCTTCCTCAGGAATCACGCGCTTACCGTCAACAATATCGTAATGCTCGCCTTCAATTCCCCATTGCTGAAGAATTTGCCCTTCTTCTGATGCTAAATAATCAAGGAATTTAATCGCCCGGACAGGATCTTCGCAATCAACAGAAATTCCTATTCCCCACCCGCCAAGATAACCGGTATCCTGAAAGTTATGATGTTTATATTCTTCAGTTAATGTAACGGGATACATACCATGCATTCTTTCATGCTTTCCTGCTTCCTTTAAAGCACGTTGCGCATCAGCCACTTCCCAATCCGCATCAATTAAACCTAAAACACGTCCCGATGAGATTTTAGCTAAATATTGATCATATTTTTGCACAAAGCTTTCCGGGTCTAATAATCCTTCCGCATTCATATGATTCAACCAACGGAAGTACTCCTTTTCTTCTGCACGACGATAGTGCATCGTTGCCTCATATGTTTCCGGGTCAATATAAAATTCACCATCATCTGAAGCACCAGTAGCGAAAAATGCCGGATTGGTTGTTGAAATCATAATTCTCCAGTCATCGGCCAATAAAGATAACCCAAGTGTTGGCTGCCCATCGATTGTTGGGTACTTTTCTTTGTATTCTCTTATCGCATTTTCAAAATCCTTCACCGTTCTGATTTTGGGATATCCTAATTCCTTTACAACATCATGCTGGAGCATAAATCCGTTTCCAGGAGTCCAATAGTTATGATCCACTGCTGATGTCGGCAAGATATAGATAGAAGGATCCTCATTACTCCACTTTAAACGATTAAAATAATCACCATATATCTTTTTCAAGTTTGGCGCATGCTTTTCAATCAGATCTGTTAAATCAATTAAAGCTCCTGCGTCAACTAATGTCCCTGCAGAACCTTTCGGCAGGATTAAGTCCGGATATTCTCCGCTCGCAGCCATTAACGGAATTTTTTGTTCGCCACCGCCAACATCAAATTCAGCATTTAGTGTTACCCCTGTTTCTTCTGTAACTTTTTTACTGACAGGACTCTCCATATTATCCCATTGTGAGTGAGGATCAGCACTGTATAAAGTGAACGTTACTGGTCCATCACCGTTATCATTTTTATTGACTTTATCATTACTGCAGCCTGCAATAACCACTACAAACGCAAGAAGAATGCTTAATAAAATGTTTTTGGCTTTTCCCCTCATGATTGATTCCTCCCTATTTCTATATTTGTTTATTCAAAACTCCCACGCTGCAAAGGCAGAGACATAAGGTAAAAGTATTCTTGTTATTTAAAACCTCTCCAAGAATTGCGCTTTCTCTTTTGAAGCCTCCACGATCTCCCCTTCATTTTCATACTATTAATCTTATCGGAGTTTTCGGATCATCAATACCCGATAGATTTATATAGAAATCAGGTCAAAATTATAGGTAGAAAATAAAATTTTAGGCTCTTTAGCTAGATTTTACTGTTTATGAAAAGTTGCTTTCACTCTTTTACTTCATTTTTATTAAATAACTAGCTCTCTCCAAAGGATATCTTTATTCTTCCTCAATATCAGTAAATCTGCCACAATATATAATAGAAAAAAGAACCTGATTAATAGAAACAAATCAGGTTCTTTAAAAGTTTGAGCTTACGAGACATAAAACCAGCTTAGTTGCACATCTCCCTTAAAGATTATATAGAGATCCTTTACGTCTGTTGAATGAGCGTTTAAAGGAGCTTGAACAGTTGTCCATGCTTGAAAGCCTCCCGTTTGCGGCACTTCACACTCACATAAAATAGGACCTTCATAAGAGTTGGCTCGAATCTCAATTAAAGCTTTTTTCCCGCCATTTGCCACCCTTGCTGTTAACATCTTTATCTCTTTCTCCCACTTTATCTGATGGAAAGAAACCCAGCCCGCAGCCGACTTGTTCCGAATGCTGTATCCACCTTCTGTACACTCATCTATATAGATAGATTGATAGTTATCATAATCAATTGCCATCACTCTATCTGTTACACTACGAGGGGGTATCACTTCACCATCTATATATAGCTGACCTGACAAATGAATATGATCAGATGAGCTTCCAACCATGATGTTGTAGTAACCTGCTTCTATACAATACCTTCCCCTTGTAACATCCCAAAAGGCTAGGTCATCCTTATTTAAGGTAAATGTAATAACTTTACTTTGTCCCTTTTCAATAAAGTGCCTTTTAAATCCTTTTAATGTTTTTAAGGGGCGTTTAACTCTTGAGTTCTCACAACTTACATACAATTGAACAACCTCATCGCCATCAAAATCACCAATATTGGTAACTGTTATTGAAATGTTTATTTGATCACCTTTTTGTTCAGATTCCTTAATAACAAGATCTCGATAAGCAAAGGTCGTATACGATAATCCATGACCAAAAGGATATAGAGGATCCCTATCAAAATATTGATAGGTTCGTTTTCCCTTAATGATATCATAATCCATTAAATCAGGAAGTTGATCCACAGACCGATACCAAGTCATATTCAGTCTGCCTGCCGGATTATAGTCTCCAAACAATACATCAGAAATAGCTCTGCCAAACTCCTGTCCTCCATGTGAAGAGTAAAGAACAGCCGGAACATGCTCGTCTACCCAATTTATTGCAAAGGGATAGCTTCCGACTATCACAACGACAGTATTTGGATTAACGTTTAAAACCTCTTGAATTAATTTCTCTTGTTCTAGCGGCAAGGTTATATCTGGTCGGTCTATACATTCCTTCCCATTAATAAACGGCTGATTCCCAACAAATATAACAGCTGTTTCAGCTTGTTTGGCTGCTTCTACTGCCTTTTCTATACCATTTTCTACTATTTCTTTCACGAAGTAGTCTTTTTCTTCCTTCGCAACAGAAAGGACACCGTTCTGATCGACACCAATTGATTGATTGTTCCAAGAAGATAGATATAATTGACTGTTTTCCTCTTCCGTCATGCTTAAGACTTCTTTTACGAACCAGCCCTTTGCCTCCAAGGAGCTGGCCGATAATCGACTATGATCATCAACGGTAACATA
Organism: uncultured Metabacillus sp.; assembly: GCF_947503125.1. Taxonomy (GTDB): domain Bacteria; phylum Bacillota; class Bacilli; order Bacillales; family Bacillaceae; genus Metabacillus. Next base: position 30,948 of record NZ_CANNCR010000031.1, on the reverse strand, counting down.
TATTCCGTTCGTTATTGATTTTAAGGTTTCACTTCCCCAGCCCCAGTTTGTATGAATGAATTTTTCAGCCGAATGTTCTTTTCCTTTACCCACTGTTAAAATATCTTCACTGTCAACTTGAATATACTCATTTGTTTCGGCAGACCTCAGTCTGATTCGATCACAGCCGTCTGCATAAACAAGATTTCCGTTCAGTTTTTCTGATAATCCTTGTAAAGGTGATACTGTATATGGCGGTGTTCCACTGTACCAATCCGTATACACTTCATTTGCAAGCGGCCCAATAACTGCAACCTTTTTCTTTTTCAATGGCAGAATGTTTTTATTTTTTAATAAAACAATCGATTCTTTTGCAGCTTGTAACGATAGCTCGCTATGCTCAGCTGAACAAAGCTTTTCTTCCGAAACGAAAGAATATGGATTTTGATCAGCAGGGTCAAATTCCCCGAGACGAAAACGGACACGAAAGGTATTTTTTAAAGCTCTATCCAAGTCTTCTTCTGATATCAGCCCTTGTTCTAAGGCATCCCTAATCGCACGTAAGGAGATTTCCTGATCGTCTGTGATACTATCAATGCCATTTTTAATCGATAAAGCTACAGCCTCCGCATATGAATCTACATACATATGATCGTTTACCGTTCCTAAAACATCTCCTGCATCACTTACGACAAAACCGTCCATTCCCCATTCTTTTTTAAGAATATTCATCACATCTGGATTCATATTACATGGTTTTCCATTAACGGCATTGTAAGCAGTCATAATCGACTGGGCTTTTCCCTCTTTAATCTGCATTTCAAATGCTTTTAAATAGTACTCACGCATGTTCCTGGGATCTATGCTCACTGAACATTCCCCTCGATCTATTTCATTATTATTTCCAAGAAAGTGTTTTAGCGTAGCAGCTGTTTTTAAATAAAAAGGATGATCTCCCTGCATGCCTTTAATAAGCTCTGTTGTCAATTTCCCGGTTAGATATGGATCCTCACCATAGGCTTCTTCTGTCCTTCCCCATCGCGGGTCTCTTTCCATGTCTACAGTTGGTGCCCAAATGGTTAGTCCGTTCTTTTCAGGGTCTTTTTGGTAATAAATCCGTGCTTCATCTGCTATCACACGACCAATTTCTTTCATTAACTCCTCATTCCACGTACAACCAAGTCCAATATTTTGCGGAAACACTGTTGCCTTTCCTAGCCAAGCAACACCATGTGCTCCCTCAGTTCCATGCTTATATTTTTTGATTCCCAGTCTAGGAATTTCTTCTTGATACTGGCACATTAAGTTGATTTTTTCTTCTAAAGTTAAATGGGATAGCAAATCATTTACTCTCTCATTTAGCTTGCATTCGGATTTTGAAATAAGTAGGCCTCTGTTGTTGAATTCATGTTTCTACCTCTTTTCATCTTGAAGAATAACTTCATTGTAAGATAGATAAAAACGTTTTCAAACCACATAAATTAGCCATAAAATCAGGTCAATTCTTAAGATTGGGGATTACAAAGCTTAACTATCAGGCATTGACGTTTAGCTGGATTCAAAGATTAAAAGGACTATGTGCATTTACACATAGTCCTTAAAGATCATTTACTGTTTGATATTTACCTTCACTTGTACATTCACGTTCTTTTCTCTCGGCCAAAATTCAAAGGTAAAGGTAGCCTCTGATTGGTCAACTGCATTTTGGATTCTTGTGAATGTCGTGGAAAAGAAATGAGAGTAGGATATCTCCTCAAAGTCACTCTGTATGAAGGAAAGGGATATTTAATCCTATTCCCATGTTAAGTGTTTACATATCTGTGGATAAAACAGTTAATATGTGAATATGCTGTGGATAACCTATACAGTTATCCACTTTTCATCTTTATGCAAGTCTCGCCACTGCTGAATTAACTGTTTGACCAGCAGTTAGATTCTTGATCTGGTGATCAATGTTATCCGCAATTAACTGCGCATCATAATCCATTGATGCAACATGATATGAATTTTCAAGTACAATCATTTTTTTCTCAGATGTACTGACATGCTGAAAAATAAACTCAGAGTTTGCAGGAGGAACAACATGGTCGGCAGCTGACTTAAATATGATTGTTGGGCAAGTTACTTTTGAAACATTCAATTTTGTATCGTCCATTAAATCTAAAAGCTGATGAATCGCTTTTACTGGCACTTTGTCATAGGTAATCTCAAAAACGCTAGGTTTTTTTATATCTGGAGAACCCTCTTCAATAAATCGCGGCTCAAATTTGTTGCGAAATTCCTTATAGCTAACATCTGTTACAGCTGCATTGATGAGGAAGATTCCATCTACATCTGGATTATTTGCTGCCACCTGTAAGGTTAAAGCGCCTCCCATCGATTGACCCACAATAAATACTTTGTCACATTCCTTTTTTAGGCCGCGGTAAGCTCTTTGTAAATCCGTTATCCACGTTTCATATGAGCTTTTTTCCATATCTAAATAATGAGTACCATGTCCGCTTAAGCGAGGAATTGAAACTGTATAGCCACACTTGGAAAGCTGCTCTCCGATATATTGCATGCTTTGTGGTGTGCCATTAAACCCGTGACAAAGTACTACACCTATTTTATTTCCTGGAATAAATAAACTTTCTGCACCATTTATAACTGGGTGTAATTCAATGCTCATTTCTTTTCCTCCTTAAACAAACGTTTATTTATATTTTATAAACCATTAATTTTATAATTCTTATGTGTTTACTTGGTTTTTATTTTACTCTATCTTTTGGGATATATCAAGTCTTCTACAATAAGAAAAAACACTATCTAAGAACCAAAGGCTCTTTTGGATAGTGTTCATTTATAGACTGGGTACCCTGTAAATTTAAAGTCCTTCCCAATCTTTTGTACGTCCAAGTCAGAAAGGTCAATCGCTTCGGCCATTTTTTCTATCCCTGTACCGGCAAAAAATCCGGGAGCTTGCTTTCCCCCAATTAATTTCGGCGCCATATAGAGAACAAGTTTATCAACCAATTGCTCCTTCAGGAAAGAAGCATTCACTTCACCGCCGCCTTCAATTAGCACAGATGAAACGGAATGCTCTCCTAAAATGGTAAGCGTTTCATGGATATTAACACGTTTTTCTCCGCTAGTGACAAAGACTTGATGACCTAGCTGTTCTAGCTTTTTCTTTACCTCTTTATTATGGTTCATAGATGTAAATATCCATGTAGGTGCCTTTTGATCCTGAACCACTTTTGCATCTAATGGTATGCGCAGCGTACTATCTAAAATTATTCGAATTGGGTTGCGGCCATTTGGGATTCTTGTTGTTAATTCAGGATCGTCTTTTATTACTGTGTGCACACCTACTAATATGCCAACATGTTCATGACGCAGCTGATGAACATCCTTCCGTGCTTCCTCAGAGGTGATCCATTTACTATCCCAGGATGAGCTCGAGATTTTCCCATCAAGCGTAGTAGCCGATTTTAAAGTAATAAACGGCTGCTTTTTCACAATGAACTTATTAAAGACCTCATTCATCTTGATTGATTCTTCTTCACAAATGCCAACAATAACCTCGATACCTGCATTTTTTAAAATGGCAATCCCATTTCCAGCAACGATTGGATTCGGATCAAGTGTTGCTACAACGACCTTTTTTATCCCTGCTTTTACAATCGCCTCTGCGCATGGACCGGTGCGTCCATGATGAGAGCATGGCTCAAGCGTAACATAAATCGTTCCGCCGCTTGCTTGGTCTCCAGCCATTCGTAAGGCATGTATTTCAGCATGAGGCTCACCGGCTTTTAAGTGGGCACCGACACCAACGATTCGGTTATGATTTACGATCACAGCCCCGACCAGCGGGTTTGGGTCTGTCTGTCCTTTCATTGCCTTTGCATTATTGATGGCTAAATTCATATAAAACTCGTGTTCACTCAATTGGATAGCCTCCTCTAAAATGACCCGCCTTTTTCATTTTTGTTTCTAGATAATGTTTATTATATCCTGAAATATCTCCCCATAAAGAGATTCTGTTAGTAACATTTGCTCCAGAATGTTGAAGGGCTTCAAGCTTCTTAGGATTATTTGTTATCAACGTTACAGGCAGTTGACGCAATGCTTTTAATACACTAATGGCTTCATCATAGCTTCTTGAATCATCCGCAAAGCCTAATTGCTCATTTGCTTCCACCGTGTCAAGGCCCTCTTCCTGAAGGAGATATGCAAGTGCTTTGCTAAATAATCCAATTCCTCTGCCTTCATGATTGGCCAGATAGAAGAGCGCTCCTGTTCCGTGCTCAACAATCATCTTCATCGACTGTTTTAATTGAAAGCCGCAATCACACCGTTTACTTCCAAAAATATCTCCGGTATGACAAATACTATGCATACGAATCAATGCCTCTTCTTTTTTCTCAAAATCTCCGTATACTAACACACTTGATTGCTGACTGTCTGCCAATTGAGCTTTTGGAAGATTTTTTAGCAATTCATCGATCTTGCTGTCTGATTGTCTTATATCATCATCTTCTTCTACCGTTAACCAGCTATACCATTTAAAAAACACCGTTTCTCCGTCTAGCTGAACAGGTAAATGAATGGGTCCTACTAGAAACATCGATCCGTTACCATGAGGCATGATTTGGATTTTTTCCTTTATTTTTGTTAACGGATTATTAGTTATTGCTTCGATGATCATGAAGCATCCTCCTCATTGTAAAATTCAACTTTATATAAACGATATGAAGTATTTTAAAAACTTACTTATTGTAAGCAAGTGTATAATTACAAGTTTAAAGCGTCAAGCATTTCGCACTTGCTTCTGCTTCACAAAACCAATAATCTTGCTAAGACATTATAGCAAAACTTACAAGCAGGATTACTGTTTTTTCTTTCCTTATTGGTTACAATAGGTTAGGAGGTGAAAACAGTGGAACTAGTAAAAAGTGAAGATCAATTTCAAGAATTAATTTCCAGCAAGGAGCCTATTGTCTTAAAATTTGTTACAGACTGGTGTCCTGACTGTAAACGAATGGACATGTTCTTACCGACAGTATTTGAGGAAATCGGAAATGTGACAATGTATCAAATTGACAAGGATGAATTCCCAGAGCTTGCTGAAAAATATACTGTTATGGGCATTCCAAGCCTATTGGTGTTTAAAGATGGAGAAAAGCAAGCACATCTACATAGTGCAAACGCCAAAACACCTGATCAAGTCATTGAATTCCTATCAGATAACTTAAAATAAATTTAAAGAGCCTGACTTATCCACTGCTGTAGATAAGTCAGGCTCTTTTTTAAAAGGGAGTAAAAATATTTTACCAATGTGAAAAGTTATCCTTCCCTTTTCTAGTTATTTGTTTTGAACGTGACAGACATCACATTATTTTCTGTTTGGCTTAAACCCCATCGTAGCTTCAACAGCCTGTTTCCAGCCGTCATACAATGAGTTTCTATGCTCATCACTCATCGTTGGTTCAAACGATTTTTCCATTTGCCACTGTTTTGCGATTTCATCTCTGTCCTTCCAGAAACCCACAGCAAGCCCAGCCAAATAGGCTGCTCCTAATGCTGTTGTTTCATTAACCACTGGACGTTCAACTGCGACATTTAAAAGGTCGCTTTGGAAATTCATTAAGAAATTATTTTTAACAGCCCCGCCGTCTACACGTAATTTCTTTAATTCAATACCGGAATCCGCCTCCATCGCCTTAAGCACATCCTTTGTTTGATAAGCAAGCGATTCAAGAGTAGCACGGATAAAGTGTTCCTTAGTGGTTCCTCGGGTTAGCCCAAAAATGGCACCACGTGCATCGCTATCCCAATATGGTGTGCCTAAGCCAACAAAAGCCGGAACGACATACACACCATCTGCTGAATCGACCCTTGAAGCATACCCTTCGCTTGCAGGTGCATTGTCAATCATTCGCAGGCCGTCACGAAGCCATTGAATCGCTGATCCTGCGACAAAGATACTGCCTTCTAGGGCATACTCTACCTTTCCATTAATTCCCCATGCAATCGTCGTTAACAGTCCGTTTTCTGAAGGAACCGCTTTTTCTCCTGTATTCATTAACATAAAACAGCCTGTACCATACGTATTTTTAGCCATCCCTTTTTCAAAGCATGCTTGTCCAAATAAGGCTGCATGCTGATCACCTGCCACACCCGCAATCGGAACAACTTCACCAAAAAAATGATAATCAACTGTTTTGGCATAAACTTCTGAAGATGAGCGAACTTCAGGCAACATGGACTTTGGGATATCTAAAATCTCAAGCAACTCATCATCCCACGCTAAATCATAAATATTGTACATAAGTGTTCTTGAAGCGTTTGTATAATCTGTGACATGCTCTTTGCCGCCGGAAAGCTTCCATATTAACCATGTATCAATCGTTCCAAATATTAGTTTACCTTGTTCTGCTTTTTCTCTGGCACCTTCAACATGATCAAGGATCCATTTCACCTTAGTGCCTGAAAAATAGGCATCGATTAACAAACCTGTTTTTTTACGAAATAAATCATTATATCCCTTTTCTTTTAACTCCTCGCAAATATCAGCCGTTTGTCTTGATTGCCAAACAATCGCATTGTAAACAGGACGCCCTGTTTCCTTGTCCCATACAACAGCTGTTTCACGTTGATTAGTAATCCCGATACTGGCAATCTCCTTTGCTGAAACATTTGAATTTGTAAGTACTTCTGCAATTACCGCTAAAATAGAACTCCAAATTTCTTGCGGATTATGTTCAACCCAGCCTGGCTTAGGGAAATATTGTTTAAATTCCCTTTGTGCTATATCAACAATTTCTCCATTTTTATTAAAAAGAATCGCTCTTGAACTCGTTGTGCCTTGATCTAATGACAAGATATATTTTTTTTCCATCTGTTCTTCCTCCTGCCTCTCATTCTTTTTTATATTACTTCCCTTTTCTTATCCTTTTTCCTTCATTATATTTTGAATGAAATCATTAAGCTCTTTTTCAAGCTAACATGGATTTTACTTATTCATATTCCATTCTCGTTTTAATCAGCTCGGAACAACATGCTGACATTAGGATCTCTTCATCATGTTAATAAACAAGTTTTCTTATCTTTATTAGCTGAAAAAAAGACAGCCTATCGCGATTAAAAAGAAAAAAGTCCTTTTTAACACAATAAGCTGTCTCTTCATAACTCTTCAGCACGATTCTTAACTTGTTAGTGTCATTATAATGTACAAGATTATGTTTGTAAACGCTTCTCTTAAAAATTCTTGACGCAAGATTATTTGAATCGCTGTATTTCTTTCACTGTTACCGCGAATCGGGCAATCTTTTTTGTAACTCATAAGCTGTTGTCGTCTTACCTGACCCAAAGGTTCCGTTTATCCATATAATCAAGTTATCACCCTCATCACTATTGGGAATACCATAATTATACAAAATCCTTTTTCATACGTGTTATACTATTTATGATGAGGGATTACCAAAATGTTATTAGGAGAGTGAAAATGATGGCTAAATCAAAAGCAAGAAAAAACCGGGAAAAGCAGATTCGCGAAGGAAAACTGGATGTAACAATAAAACGTGGCAGCTGGGGGGAATTCAAGCCGTATAACAGACAAACGAAAACAAAAAAAGAGGCATTACATCACATGGAAACAAAACATCGAAAAAAGAACCATTCTCACATAAATTATGACGAGAACGGTTCTTTTCAGTTGTTAAGTAATTTTATGTCTCTATATCTTACTCTCTTGCATGCACCAAATTCTGAACGATCGTATCTTCATCCTTTAGCTTAAAGAGTGGAACGATTAATAAAACCCCAATGAAAAATAAGATCCCTGACAGGATATAAACACCTAATAAAGACATTGGGACTTTTAATACCCCCGAAGCAGACATCCCAATCACCATCATTCCCATAAATAACGGATTCAGAACTCCGTTTACACGCCCAACAAAGGATTCTTCTGTATTTTTCAAGATTAAGGTATTGATCCCAATATGAATGCATGGGAAAAATAAACCGTTAAATACTTGTAATATGATCGTGATGACAATACTAGTCGACCAGCCAATTCCAATAGTGCTAATCATGCTTGCTAGAATACCAATGGCGAGAAGCTTCTGCGGGGAAATCTTTTTAGAAATAGCCATCACCACTCCTCCTCCAATTAACATCCCAGCACCATTTGCCATAAGAAGCCATTGAAGAAAGTCCTTCGTCATTCCAAGGTTTTCAATTGTGACAAAGATCATTAAAGGCTGAATAAGACCTACTGCCAATCCACATACAGCAAAAATCGACCCCATTGATTTAAGAACCTTTTTTGAAAGAACATAACGAAACCCATCAGCAAGCTCCTTCTTGAAATTACTGTCTTCGTCAGCTTTTTCCTTCTCGATATCTTTAGGAAGAAACATAAGCACAATTGCCGAAAGGAAAAACATCGCCCCCATCACACCGATAGAGGTCATGATTCCATACTTCTGATAAACAAATGTTCCAATCATCGGACCGACTACCATAAAAATCGCCATCAATGACTGGAACATCGCCATTACAGTTTGCAACTGCTCGCCGGGCACATGCTGCTTGAATAGTCTCATAGCTGAAGGCATTGAAAACTGAGATAAGATAGCTGACACTAATGTAGCAAAAAAGATCGCCTGCCATGAGCCGTAAATAAGCGTCAATAACACAATTAAAATCGATACCGCAGAAAGTAAATCACACCACACCATGGTCAGCTTTGGCTTCCAGCGATCGGCGAACGTACCTCCAATAAAGGAGAAAATAAAGATCGGCGCAAACTCTGCAACAGAAATCAATGACACATATAACGGATCATTGTTCGTAATATCTGTTACATATAAAAGAATGGCAAAATTCCTAATCCAAATCCCTAACTGCAGCAAGAAGTTTGAGGTCATAATTGCCAGTACAATTCGATTAGCAAATATGTTTCCAACAGGCTGTTTAGGTAAAGCAGCACCTTCATTTCTTTGCATGTCCATTAAACCTACCCTTCAAATTTAATTTCCGTCATTTAGTATTAACTCCAAATGATACGTTAAAGCATGACGTTACGTAAGAGTCAATAGAAATTAGTGCAAATGATCTGATTGGGATCATGTATATGAATAAATTGTTTAAAATTTTTCCCTTATCTACATAAACACCAGCAACAGTATACTGTAAAAAACATCCATATGCAAGAACATTTGTTCTTGACGACAAAAATTTTTTAAACCTTTCTTTATTCGTTGATTTTAAGGTTTTGCCGACATTATATTTGTTACTTCTCTCTGTTTCCATATTGCGATCATGACAACACAATGTTTTTCATAAAGCTAATGATCTATCGCTGAATTATAGCTTGACCCTACCTATAAAAAGTGAGTTACTAAATAAAAAGCCCTTTTCATCGATGATAGACTTTTAACATAATGAGAGTTTCATTTCTTACTCTATTTTATTCAAACGTTTGTTTAAAAAATTTTTTTGAGTTTTAACAAAAAAAGAATCGGAAAACGAACTCATAAGTACGTTCCCCGATCCATTTGATGTTAATAAGTAAATGATTGCAATTTGACTAGTTATTTATAAGCAACTTCCATATTTATCAGCAGTTTTTCAGCGCCTTACCCTGTTTATCAGCGGTTCTCATCATTTTTTCAGCGACTACAGCCAATTTTTCAGCGACTCTCACACGTTTTCAACGACTACGCCAATTTTTCAGCGACTCACACAAGTTTTCACCGCTCTCACAAGTTATTTGAGCACTACACCCAATTCTAGCCATCCCGATACCTGACCCATAACTCCATCTTCACATAATCAAGACCATGAACATTAATACAACTTAAATAAAGCAGCCTTCCCTCATTGCCTTCACCGGACGATAGCTTGGTTCCCACATTGCATCGCGGACAGCTTGTTCAATATTTACTGGTTTTACACGAGCGACACCTTCACGTATAGCGGCTTTTGCGACTTCTATTGCCACTTTTTCCGAGATCGTTCGAAGCTCTTCAACCTTTGGTAATAGAGATGCACCTGGTTGGCTTACATCCATACTGTTTGCGATGGCCTCAGCAGCTGCGATGAACATGCTGTCTGTGATCAGTTGTGCTTGGGTTACCATCGTTCCAAGACCAAGGCCTGGGAATATAAACGCGTTGTTGGATTGTCCAATTGTATAGATCGTGTTGTTGTACGTAACAGGTGCAAATGGACTTCCCGTTGCTACAAGTGCTCGCCCCTCTGTCCAACGAATTAAATCAATCGGTTTTGCCTCAGACAATGAGGTTGGATTTGACATCGGCAAAATGACAGGTCTTCTGACGTGAGATGCCATCTCTTTAACAATCTCTTCGGTAAATGCTCCAGCGACTGTTGAAGTACCAATCAAGATGGTTGGACGAACTTGTCTCACGACCTCCATAAGTCCAATTTCACCATTCGTGCTGTCACGCTTCCAATTCTTCACCTCTTGGATTGGTCGTGCATATGGCTTTTGAGAATGATGCAATGTGATCATATCGTCCGTAAGCAAGCCAAATCGATCGATACACCAAAACCTGCTGTTTGCCTCTTCAGGAGATAAGCCTTCACGCACCATCGCGTCACGGATTTGGTCAGCGATTCCAATTCCAGCAGTGCCAGCTCCAAAAACAACAATTCGGTGTTCATGTAAAGGAATATGTGAGGCACGTACAGCCGCTAATACGGCAGCCAGTGTAACAGCCCCTGTTCCTTGGATATCATCATTAAAAGTACAGACTTTATCACGATATTTGGCTAAAATGCTTCTTGCGTTACTAGTGCTGAAGTCTTCCCAGTGCAATAAGGCGTTTGGAAATAACTTGACTGCTGTTGAAACCACTTTATCAATAAAATCATCATACTGCTCCCCTTCAATGCGCGGATGTCGATTCCCAATATAGAATGGATTATTAAGCAGAGCTTCATTATTTGTTCCAACATCCAAGATAACCGGCATGACACAGCTAGGATCAATGCCTGCTGCAGCCGTATAGACCGCAAGCTTGCCGATCGCAATGTTGATGCCTCCCACACCCCAGTCACCAATTCCTAATATGCCCTCTCCATCAGTGATAACGACTAACTTAATATCACTTGCATAAGCCCCAAAGTTTACAAGTGCTTCTTCAATACTATATGGGTCATGAATAGATAAATAAACCCCGTGAGGACGGCGATATTCATGGCTGTAACGCTGAATGGCCTCTCCAACTGTCGGCGTATAGACGACAGGCATCATTTCACTTAAATGATCGGTGAAAAGTCGATAAAACAAAACAGCATTACGGTCATGCAAAGCAGTCAAATAAATATTCTTACTCAAGTCGGTTGGCTGTGAACGGTATTGCTCATATGCACGTTTAGCCTGTTCCTCCAAAGTTAATACAGCTGGCGGCAAGAGACCAATTAATCCTAATTGTTTTCGCTCCTCCAGCGTGAATGCAACTCCTTTGTTCAACACAGGTGTTGACAATATCTCTGCACCCCGCATAACTGTTTCGAATTCCCCGTTAGGAGTAGAGATAAATTTACACATAAAATACCTTCCTTTTACATCATACTTCTGTTTTTATTGTTGTTATCAAATTAAGGGGATAGCAAAATGCCTCCCCCATGAAAATTTACTCTCGATCAAACAATGCAGCTCCGGAAATTCCCGGTTTTGTCATCTCATAAGGATTTAAAATTAGATCAAGTTCTTCTTCCGTTAATACATCGTACAGCAGGCATAGCTCGCGTACAGATTTCCCTTCTACAATCGCTTCCCTTGCAATACGGGCTGCCACTTCATAGCCAATATGCGGATTAACAGCTGTAATAATCCCGACGCTCTTATCCACATATTGTTTTAGAAGCTCTTCGTTTGCTTCAATATTTATTAGACAATAGTCTGTAAAGGAGCGGAACGCATTGTTCATAATGCTGATCGATTGAAGCAGGTTAAAAACAAGCACAGGCTCCATAACATTTAGCTCAAGCTGGCCAGCCTCAGATGCCAGGCAGATGGTATGGTCATTGCCGATGACTTGAAAGGCTACCTGGTTAATCATTTCAGCCATCACCGGATTTACTTTTCCTGGCATAATCGATGAGCCAGGCTGGCGTGCTGGTAATGTGATTTCACTTAAACCAGCACGTGGACCGGATGCCATTAATCGTAAGTCATTTGCAATTTTAGACATATTCATCATACATACCTTCAACGCGGCAGAGACTTCTGTATAGGCATCTGTGTTTTGTGTTGCATCAACAAGATGCTCTGCTCCAACAAGCGGAAGCCCGCTAATATCAGCCAAATGCTTAACAACACGTTCAATATAGCGTGGATCAGCATTTAATCCTGTACCCACCGCTGTTGCTCCCATATTTACTTCATATAAATGCTGACGTGATTGTTTGATTCGTTTAATATCACGTTCTAACACCCGGCTATATGCTTCAAACTCCTGACCAAGACGAATCGGCACCGCATCTTGTAGATGCGTCCGGCCCATTTTAATGACATGATCAAATTGTTTCGCCTTTTTCTTAAAGACAACAAGCATATCCTCCATCGTCTTTAACAATTTTTCAAGTAAGTTAAGGGTAGCGATATGAATTGCCGTCGGAAATACATCGTTTGTTGATTGTGACATGTTTACATGAGTGTTAGGACTTAATTGAAGAACATAGTCCCCCTTCTCTTTTCCAAGCAATTCAAGTGCACGGTTAGCAATGACTTCATTCGCATTCATATTCATCGATGTACCTGCACCGCCCTGGATGGGATCAACGATAAATTGATCATGCCATTTTCCTTTGATCACTTCATCAGCCGCTTGAACAATCACGAGACCAAGTCCCTCGTACAATCGTTTCGTATCCATATTGGCTAAAGCAGCTGCTTTTTTTACGATGGCCAACGCTTTTATTAATTCTTCATGAATACGATAACCTGTTATCGGAAAGTTCTCGACTGCACGCAATGTTTGGATCCCATAATATGCATCCGCAGGTACTTCTTTTGATCCTAAGAAGTCCTTTTCAATCCGAACATGTTGCTTACTATTGATTATTGACATGGTGTTCCCTCCATCAAGATTCTTTGACTCGCGATCAGCCACGTTTTCTTAGGTTTAGGCTGCATTTGACTGTTTTATTGAAAGAACGTATTTATTCGCTTGTTCTTGGTCAAATTCACCTTCCCACTTGGACATAACAATCGCCGCTAATGAGTTCCCCATTACATTAACCGCTGTTCTCACCATATCTAAAATACGGTCGATACCGGCAATAAACGCCAACCCTTCTAATGGCAGTCCCATTGAACCAAGAGTGGTTAAGATAACAACAAATGACGCACCTGGAACGCCTGCCATTCCTTTGGACGTTAACATTAAGACAAGTAATAAAGTTACTTGCTGTGCTATAGACAAATCGATACCATATATTTGTGCCACGAAAAGGGCAGCAAGTGCCTGATAGATCGATGAACCATCTAAATTAAACGTATACCCTGTTGGAATAACAAAAGAAGTAATCGATTTAGGACACCCGAATTTCTCCATCTTTTCCATAATTCTTGGTAAAACAGATTCTGAACTTGCCGTTGAAAATGCTAAAATCAGTTCGTCTTTTAACACTTTGATAAGCACGAAAATGCTTGTTCCAGACATTTTTGCGATAATGCCAAGAACAACGAACACAAAAAAGAACATCGTCACATAAACAGCTAACACTAGTTTCCCTAAAGGAATTAATGTGGCGAGACCAAATTTAGCTACGGTAACCCCAATTAGCGCAAACACACCAAACGGCGCAAATTTCATCACTTGGTTCGTCACCCAAAACATCGCTTCTAATACACCTTCAAAAAAGCTTAGAACAGGCTTTCCTTTGTCTCCTATTGCCGCAATTCCCAAGCCAAAAAGGACTGAGAAAAAGATAATTGGCAATAGGTCACCTTGGGCCATAGATTCAAAAACGTTTTTCGGAACAATATGGACAATCGTTTCTGCAAATCCCTTGCTTTCAGCCTCTTTTGTGGTTTCTTCATATTGGGAGATATCACTTTTTTCAAGATTACTTGTATCCAATCCAGTCCCAGGGTGAAACAAGTTTGCTGCCAGCAAGCCAATCGCAATGGCGATCGTGGTGACAATCTCAAAATAGAGAAGCGTCTTCCCTCCCAGTTTTCCTAGCTTTTTAATATCGCCAACTCCTGCTATTGAAACGACTAATGCAGCAATGACGATTGGTACTACAATCATCTTAATTAAATGAATAAAAATGTCGCCAATCGGTACCATAATGGCCATAGCTGTTTCATTACCATGAAAGACAGCCCCGACTGCAATACCTAATATAAGTGCAACAAATATTTGTGTGGCTAACCCAAACTTTTTCAATAAAATTCCTCCTCGTATCTTTATTTGTTAACGCTTTCAAACTCGTGATTATTATTAGTTTATATTCCGCCCTACGGAAACCTACTGAAACCTACGAAAACCTACAAGAACAAATAGGAAAATAAAATATCTCTATGAAAACCCTTTTCACTTTTTAGCTATTTCAGTACAATGTGTAATGTTTTTATTTAGTCATTCGGGAGGGACCGTCTTGAAAGAACGTACATGGTTTTTATTATTAATGATGATCACGGTGCCTTTAGCCGGTGAATTTAAGTTTTATCCATTTGATGATACATTCAGAGTTAGTTTGGGGACACCAGTCTTTTTCTTGTTTTTATTATGGGGAAAGAGAGTGCACGCGATTCTTGCAGGCATTTTAACAGGAACGAGCGTGTTTGCTCTTCGATTTTTTCTAGCCGTTGGTTTAAGAGACATATCACTTGAAGAAGCGTTGTATCTTCATCTCCCCGCCTTTTCCTATTACGTCATTTACGCGGTCCTTTTTCATTGGTGGAAGATGAACGAACGGCATGATCAACCATTTATGATTGGAATCTTAGGGGTAGCTATTGAGATAATGGCAAGCTTATCGGAGATGTTGCTACGTTCCTCCCTGGTCTATAATGAGGACATATCTTTGCTTGAGACCCGGCAGCTTGTGATCATTGCCTTTATCCGAAGCTTTTTTGTTCTTGGTTTTTTTAATATTTTCAAGCTGAGGGAAGCAAAATTAGCAGAGGAAGAGCAGCGCCGTCAAACGGAAAAAATGCTGCTTTTTATTTCAAACTTGTATGAAGAATCGGTCCAATTGAAAAAAACGATGCAAAACGCGGAAGAAATCACTGGCATGTGTTATGATTTTTATCGGCGGTTAAAATCACAGGAAGCAAACGGAAAAGAGGCGCAAACAGCGCTGCAGATTGCCGGTCTTGTGCATGAGATTAAAAAAGATAATCAGCGGATTTATGCAGGATTATCAGAACTGATGTCATCTGAAAGCCTCCAGGATTATATGGAAATCGAACAACTAAGTAACATCATGATTGTGTCCAATAGACGCTATGCAGAGTCCCTTGGCAAAGATGTTTCTTTTTCCTTGCATATAGATGGCGATCACTCTCCTTATCATGTATTTATGGTTTTATCATTAATCAATAATTTATTGGCCAATTCTGTGGAAGCCATTAAAGAAGAGGGTTACGTATCATTGGTTGTGAAAAGAAAGGATCAATATGTGGAATTTTCTGTCAGTGACAATGGACCTGGCATTGCACCTAAGCTTAAGGAAGTCATTTTTACAGAAGGATTTACAACAAAGTTTGATTCAATTGGAAACTCTTCAACAGGGATTGGTTTATCCTATGTGAAACAAACAGTCGAAAAATGGGGTGGCCAAATTAGGCTTATGCTAAGCGAAAAAGAAACCACCTTTATCATTGAGCTTCCAATATGTGCGTTGATAGAGAAAGGATGTATAAGATGAATTACTTTATTATCGATGACGACCCCGCCATTCGAGCGATGCTGACAGAAATCATTGAAGACGAAGATTTAGGGACTGTGGTAGGTGAAGCTGAGGACGGATCATTAGTAGACAATGGCTTGCTAACATTAAAAAAAGTGAATGTAGTTTTAATTGATTTGCTTATGCCAATACGAGATGGAATTGAAACAATCCAAGCTCTTGCTGATGGGTTTCAAGGGAAATTTGTGATGATTTCGCAAATCGAAGCAAAGGAATTGATTGGCGAAGCTTATAGTTTGGGGGCGGAATATTACATTACAAAACCTCTAAACCATCGTGAAATTACAAGCATATTAAAAAAAGTAAACGAGCGGGTGCTGTTAGAACAATCGATACGAGGTATACAAGAGTCGTTAAGCTTATTTACAGGCCACCCTCAGTCCGCGTTCATCCCCTTCCCTCATTCAAAAAGTATCATGGAAGCGGGACGTTCCTTAATTACCGATCTAGGGATGATTGGTGAAGGCGGCAGCGAGGATTTGCTTAAAATCATTACATTTCTCCAAAAGGAAAAAGAAAGACTCGGTTCTGCCTATGCCTTTCCATCTTTAAAGGACATTTTTGCTAGTATTGCTGCGAAAAAGCTGGGAGCTCAAGCGAAAGAAGCTGAAATCCTGAAAGAAATGAAAGCCTCTGAGCAGCGTGTCCGCCGTGCTCTTTACCAGGCGCTTATCCATATTGCTTCATTGGGATTAACAGACTATACGAATCCTAAATTTGAAGCCTATGCTTCTACCTTTTTTGATTTCTCAGAAGTGCGAAAAAAAATGCTCGAACTAGAAGACAAAAGTAAAACAGCAAACAGCCAGAGCCGCATTAATATGAAAAAGTTTATCCAAGCATTGTTCATGGAAGCAACAAAGCTGACCGATTCATGATGCCATCTTCACAAACTTAATCAATAATCAAATGATCGATCTCGACAAAGTCCTTGCTGTCTCGAAATGTGCCGGCAGAGACACCGACTACTTTGCGGAACACTTTGTTGAAATAGTTGGCATTTGCATAGCCAACTTGGGCAGCAATGTCTGTAACCGTGAGGCTTGTTGAGCGAAGCAGCTCCGCAGCCTTTTGAATTCTGACTTTTGTCAGGTATTGAACAGGTGTCATATTCAGCTGCTGTTGAAACTGTTTGATAAAGTAATACCTTGAATAGCCGGATATAGCAGCGATTTCATCAAGCGTAATCGGTTCATGATAATGTGTTTGGATAAAGGATAAAGCTTTCGTAATTTGAAGCGAAAACTCTTGTGCTGTTTTTTCAATATTCCTTGTAAAACGGTAACACTCCATAATAAACTCATATGCTTTTGCTGAAGCAACGTATGCGTCTGTAATCTTTTGCTCATATGTGTCATGATAGTTTCTCAGCAACAGCTGAATCAGCTTGGAATCTGGAGGAATTTTCAAAACCGGGCCGCTCTGTTCGTTTATAAACCGCCAACAAGCGGCAGCTTCGTTTCCCACAAGTGTGATAAAGACAAATTCCCACTCTTCACTATCCGTTGGCAAATAATAGCGATGATCACTAGGAATCTCGACGATGAATGCTTCCCCAGCTTCTAACGAATAGCTTTTCCCATTTTTATCGAGCCTGCCCACTCCTGACAGCGTATATTGAAACACATATGTACCAATATCTTTGCGCTTTAATCCGTGCCAATCATAAACCTCACCAAACATTCTCTTTTCCCGGCCGATTACCGAAATATTTGCCACATCATTAGGAAGTGCTTCATGAAAGCGAAAACCGTATGTTCCATAATCATTCCCTTTTGTTTTACGATTAGAAAAAGACAATATTCTACCCCCAAATCACACTAACTTACCATTGAAGTTAGATTGTAAACGTTTTACCATAATTATAACAATAAAAAATACAAAGTTGAATAAGAGATGCCACTCTATTTTCCAAAGCAATTTTTTATCCTTTGTTTAAAATAGACAGTCTCTGTTTCACTTTATTGGGAGGTACTTTTATGTCAAAAATTACGTTTATCGGAGCTGGAAGCACAGTTTTTGCCAAAAATGTTCTAGGTGATTGTATGTTTGTCCCAGCTTTAGCCGGGTTCGAATTCGCTTTATTTGATATTGATGAGCAACGCTTAAAGGATTCCGAAAGCATGCTAAATAACTTAAAGCAAAGCTTAAAGGCAAATGTAGTTGTTAAAGCCTATACAGATCGTAAGGAAGCCTTAAGAGAAGCAAAATATGTGATTAATGCCATTCAAGTCGGAGGCTATAAACCAAGTACAGTAATCGACTTTGAAATCCCTAAAAAATACGGGCTCCGCCAAACAATTGCCGACACAATTGGAATCGGCGGCATTTTCCGTTCACTTCGCACCATTCCGGTTATGTGGGATTTTGCCAAAGATATCGAAGAGGTTTGTCCAGATGCTCTGTTATTAAACTATACAAATCCAATGGCCACATTAACAGGAGCAATGCTGCGCTATACAAATGTCAAAACAGTTGGATTATGCCACAGTGTACAGGTTTGCAGCGAGCACCTGCTCAAGTCTTTAGGTATGGATCATGAAGGTATCGAAGAAAAAATCGCTGGTATTAATCATATGGCCTGGCTCCTTGAAATCAAGCGTGACGGTAAAGATTTATATCCGGAAATTAAACGTCGTGCAAGAGAAAAACAACTAACTAAGCATGATGATATGGTCCGCTTTGAACTAATGGATAAGTTCGGTTATTATGTAACCGAGTCATCTGAGCATAATGCGGAATATCATCCATACTTCATTAAACGTCATTATCCGGAGCTCATAGAGAAATACAATATCCCTCTTGATGAGTACCCGCGCCGTTGCGTTGACCAAATTGAACGCTGGGAAAAAATGCGTGACGAGATTGTTAACAATGCACAGCTTACTCATCAACGTTCACATGAATATGGATCCCGAATCATTGAAGCGATTGAGACAAATGTTCCATTTAAATTCGGCGGAAATATTCTTAATACAGGACGATTAATTAGCAACTTACCGGAAAAAGCAGTTGTGGAAGTGTCCTGTGTTGCTGATCGCAGCGGCATCACACCATGCTATGTAGGAGATCTACCAGAGCAATTAGCAGCACTTAACAGAACAAATATTAATACACAGCTTCTAACTATTGAAGCAGCGGTAACAAAAAAGAGGGAACACATCTATCAAGCAGCGATGCTTGACCCTCATACAGCGGCTGAATTATCGCTCGACGACATCGTTGCATTGTGCGATGAATTAATTGAAGCACACGGTGACTGGATTCCAAAATTCGAAGAACGTAAAACCGTTTCTTTTTCGTAATAGGGACTGTCCGAAAAGTAAATTTTCAACCCAATCTTGAAAAAAGAAAACCCAAGAATGCTGTTATATCAACATTCTTGGGTTTTAAATCTTGGGTTATATTACATTAAAATGGACTTTTTAGACAGCCCCATAATCATTAAAATAAACAATCTCCGAAAGAAATTTATCACCTTTTATCTTACAAAAAGCCTCCTTGGCTTCTTTTTCCGTATCAAATTCGTACATTGTCATCTTTTTATTGAAAAAGGTTGTAATGACCCACATGATAGCTCCTCCCAACTTATCCTCACCTTAGTTTTATTCTAAATGTTTATCTTTCTTTCTAGAAAAATATGACTCAAGCTAACTTTGAAGTAAAATCGTAATTTTTCTTCGTATAGACATAGCCTTCTAAAATCATCCGTGCTGTACGCACGACCTTGATTGCGCTAATATTTCCTGCGATTAAATCAACCTTAGTTTCCATGATCCCAGCAGGATGTGCTAAACGGACCACTTCTTTCTTTACACTGATTATGTCAGATACGATTGTCTCTTTTAAAAATGCTCCTGCTGTTGTACAAATGGCGCCGGTTATCGCTAATGCTTGATGAGGTTTTTGCATAGATATCATTCTGATCGTACTGTCCATATCTGCAGCCTTTCTTTCAACACCTGTCACATCGATAAAATCTTGAGGAGGAGCGATAATGGTCATCTTCGGGACAGCGGGTGATTTTTGTGTTGCCTCATCCTTGGTAGAAAATTGACACATCTCGGCTGCTATAGACCTGATTTCCTCCAGTTCATTTAACTTCTCTGTTGTCAGTTCATGGGGCTGCTCAGTACCTGTTAAACCAACATTATGAGCATGAACAAAAACGAGCGGGTTAGCCACGTCAATAATCGAAATATTGATAGGTCCTTTAGGAGATTGAATGACATCAATAGGATTACCAGTAGGAAATAGTTTTCCCGTTACTGCCCCTTCTGCTCTTGTGAATGAAAGATAAATAGGGGAACCAGTACCAGGAACACCAGGAATTGAACACATACCCTCCGTTTTCACTTGGCCATTTTCTACCTCTACCTCAGCAATAATCACCTTTTGTGTATTGGTATTAAATATTCTCACTCTTGTAATAGGCTCAATCGCGGGAACCATGCCCTGTTCAATAGCATAAGGGCCAACAGCAGAGGAAATATTTCCACAGTTTCCTTTAAAATCTACTAATTGATTTTCGATGCTTACTTGGGCAAATGTATATTCTACATCGATCTCTTCCAGATCAGATTTTTTGATAATGGCTGCTTTACTTGTTAATGAATTTGCTCCACCAAGCCCGTCAATTTGTCTTTGATCAGGACTTCCCATAATATCCAACAAAAATTCTTCCCAAAGTAGACGGTCTGATGGCATATCATCAAAATTAAGAAACACAGCCTTGCTCGTTCCACCACGCATAACAACAACAGGCACTCTCATCTTCTTAACCACCTTTTCTGATTCACTTTTTAAAAGTACCGGTGCTTTTAAAAATATAGTATGATAGGAATGATCATAAGTAAAATAGATATTTTATTAGAAAAACACAAAAAAATATTTATAATTAGTAGACAGGAGCTGAGCCTGATGGATGAGAAAGACTGGAATGCAATCCGAATTTTATATCAAGAGAAAAATATTAGCCGTGCGTCAGAACGATTATATATTTCTCAGCCGGCATTAACATACCGTCTAAAAAATTTAGAAAAGGAGTTTGGCACAAAACTGTTTTTTAAAATTAAAGGGGGCATTGAATTTACTTCAGAAGGCTTACATTTAGTTGAGTATTCAGAAGAAATGATCAAAAAATTGCAAAAAACAAAAGATTTTATGGTTAATATGCAAAATGAGGTTAGAGGAACATTAAGGTTAGGCGTTTCAAGTAACTTTGCACAATATAAGCTGCCAAAGATCTTGAAAAGTTTTTCAACGAAGTTTCCAAATGTACAGTTTAATATAAATACAGGCTGGAGTACGGATATTTTAAATCTTCTTACCACCGATACGGTACAATTAGGCATCCTGCGCGGAAATTACGAATGGTATAGAAAAAGAACGTTATTGCACAAGGAGAAACTATGTTTAATTTCAAAAAAAGAAATTGATATAGGAAATTTACCTGCCCTCCCATTTATTAATTACAAAACAGATAACACGTTAAAAGCGCTTATTAACGGATGGTGGCATGACAGATTTTCTGAGCCCCCCTTCATCATGATGGAAACAGATCGATTAGAAACCTGTAAAGAAATGGTGAAAAATGATTTAGGGATCGCCATTGTGCCTCAAATTTGTTTACAACCTTCAGATAACCTGCAAATCAAAGAATTATTTTATAACAATGGGGAACCAGTATTTAGATCTACATGGTTAATGTATAATCAAGATTCATTAAAACTATCAACGGTTAAAAACTTCATCGATTTTTTAAATGAACATCCCAATATTTAAAGAATAGAGGAATGACAAATATTCCTCTTCTTAACATAGTGATTATAATTTTTTTTTTAGAAATCCGTTAAAAAATATATATTTTACTTATCTTTTTGTTTGTAATATTCTAAAAACACGAAATATTGTTAAATACATGTTGATGGGATTTGTAAAACAACTATTTATGAAAGCGATTTCTTTGTTAGGAGGGGATTTATATTCTTACTTTTTTAGGAATTTCAATGGTTGTCGTTTTTACGTATTTGATTATGGCTAAAAAATTATCACCTGTTACAGCACTTGTTATTGTGCCAATCGTCTTTGCCATTATTGGCGGGTTTGGCTTAGAGCTAGGGAAAATGATGCTAGATGGACTAAAGGAAGTTGCTCCTTCAGCCGCCTTACTATTGTTTGCAATTATGTTTTTTGGCATTTTAATTGATGCAGGCTTATTCGATCCATTAATTAATCAAATGATGAAGTTTGTAAAAGGTGATCCTCTTAAAATTGCAATTGGAACAGCGCTCATCGCCATGACTGTTGCATTAGATGGTGATGGTACGACAACACATATGATCACGATTTCTGCTATGCTTGCTCTTTATCTTCGAATTGGTATGAATCCGCTTATTCTCGCAACGATTTCTTTGCTGTCTGTCAGCATTATGAGCGGGATGACACCGTGGGGAGGACCGGCAACAAGAGCGATTGCTTCTTTAGGTCTTGATGCGAATGAGTTTTTCCCCCCGCTATTACCTACAATGCTATCAGGGATGGGCTGTATTCTGTTTATCGCCTTTGTTCTTGGTAAAAAAGAAAGAGCACGGATTGGTGTGATCAATGTTGAAGATATTTCACCACAATCGCTAGAGCTAAGCGAAGCTGCTGCAGCCTATTCACTTCAAGAAGATACAAAACGCCCAAAACTAAGATGGGTAAATCTCTTGTTAACTGTAGCTGTTATGGTTGTATTAGTGATGGGATTAATATCTGCTCCGGTCCTCTTTCTAATTGGATTTGTAATCGCCGCCATGATTAACTATCCAAATTTAGAACAACAAAAAGAACGGATTTTAGCACACGCACCGAATGCACTAACTGTTGTTATCCTAGTGTTTGCTGCTGGTATTTTCTCAGGGATTTTTTCTGGAACAAAAATGGTCGACGCTATTTCAAATGCCTTGGTGTCGATCATCCCAGAGTCGGTAGGTTCCTTCTTCCCTTTAGTTGTTGCCTTAACAAGCATGCCATTTACGTTTGTTTTATCCAATGACGCTTATTACTTTGGTGTGCTGCCTATTCTAGCTGAAGCAGGAGCAGCTTATGGGGTAAGCCCCTTAGAAATTGCCAGAGCATCTGTATTAGGGCAGCCTGTGCATTTTTTAAGTCCGCTTGTTGCTTCCACTCTTTTACTAGTAGGAATGGTTAAAACAGATATCGGCGAATTCCAACGATATGCGTTTAAATGGACTCTTCTCTGTTCATTGGTCATCATTGCTGTAGCTTTTGTAACAAGTGCTATTAGCTAATACCAAATAAAATTTCAAGGGCTGTCTAGAAACCATCGCTGATTCTCTGGTTTTAAGACAGCCCTATATAAATAGTTTAGCTCTCTTTATCCTTTGATAAATGGTCACTAACCTCTACAATGACCTTCACAATTGTTTTTGCGAGATTCATGACGGTAAACAAACGGGTATCATTTAAAAATTGAGAAGTTGGTAAAGGATCTATATAATTAACAATCCCTACGAAATGATAATCCCCTACCTCAGGAAGCATCTTTTCGACTGCTTTTCCTGGAAGTAATGGCCCTTCTTTAAATAGGACATAACCTACATGATTTTCCTTGCCAATCGCGGCATCAATGCTAAAAATAAGCGACTTTTTAAATTGCTTCTTAATCTCTTTTACGATCCCTTTTAAATTAAATGCATGTACGGGTTCTTCTAGCGTTCCGTAAACACGAAAAGGAACTTGGTTTTCTTTAAGCATTGTCCCTACTAAGGGACCTAAAGAGTCGCCCACATAACGATCAGATCCTATACATAAAAAAACCACATCTTTTTCATCACATGAGGAATCTTCGATAATTTCTTTGATTTTAAGTGCTAATCTTGCGATATCTTTTTCCTCTGTCCTATCATTGGATTTTATCTGATAGGAATATGTTTTTTGCGTCTTTTTTTCTTTATCATGGTAAAAAGCGCACACGGTGATCACCCTTAGTTTTATTTTCCCGCCATCTATAAAAATCAATATTTAAATCATTATAATTTTTTTATGAAGAATTGAAAACCACAAAACTATGCTGATTGATACGAATGAGCCTTCTTTTTCAACTCCATGTAGTTTAAAAATCTGAAGAAAGGAGGGAGAATTAAACAAACAGCGACTATTCTAAGCACTTGTACGGTTACGACAAATGTGAAGTCACCCTTCAAAACAAAAGCAGTAGTCGTCATCTCCGCAATGCCACCAGGTGCAAATGCCAATCCTGCAGTAAGGAATGATAGATTGGTTACCAACGAAACAAAATAGGCACATAGAAACATAGACATAATTAAACTTATTGTACTTAATGTTGAAATAATCAATGTTCTATTTATTCCGATAAACATTTTTTTATGAAAACGAGACCCGATGCTAGCTCCGATAAATATTTGTGATAAGATAATGAGGCTTTGTGGCCACCAGGCTACTAAATTACTATTTGTCAATAAAGTGCTAATGAAATTGACCGCAGCAACACCAATCATACTTCCAATTAGCCAAGGTGCCGGAAATTTTAGAAGCTTTCCTATATAATGACCAATCCAAGCTGCAAACACAAACAAGCTTGTAATAGCAAGCTGGTTTAATTCAAATTTTGTTAGTTCAGCAGCAGCCGTATCGGTAAATACATGAATCTCAGAATGGTCATACAAAAAGGACATCATAACAGGGACCGTTATGATTATCAGGAATACACGCATAGCCTGAATGATACTCACAATGCCTGTGTTAGCTCCAACCTCTTCCGCAATCCCAGGTATGGAAGAAAGACCTCCAGGTGCAGTAGCAAAAAAGCTAGTTAACATATCTAACTTGCTCCACTTCCATAAAATAAGTCCCGAGAGTAAAGAAAAAACGACAGATAGTATAAGCATAATCGTAATAATTGACCAATTCTCATAAAAAATGCTTACAACCGAACGATTTACTTTCTGACCTAACTCGATTCCTAACATACACTGCCCAATATATAACCATTGTTTTTGAATACCTTTCTCATTTGCAGGTACATGCAAAACCTTTGGATGCAGAATTGATAGAAAAGCTGCTGTAAGGAGTGTTCCAATCATCCATCCAATCGGGAGGCCTGTTAAAGAGAGCAAAAATCCCCCTGCTCCACTCAGTATTACAAACCATACATATGGAAAAAACTCCATTATTTTTTTCATCTTAGATCCTTCTTTCTATTTACTTATCAACAGCTCATTCAATAAGAATCTTTATTCGTTATCTCAAATATAGTATAATTTCAGAGATAAATAAAATATTAAATAATTATCGTTATCCATAAACAATCTTGATAGCTAAAGGGGAGGTTTTTCTGTTGGATGAACGAGACTGGCTGGTTTTGCAAACCCTCTATAACGAAAAAAACATTACAAAGGCTGCTCAGCATTTGTATATTTCTCAGCCGGCATTGACAAATCGTTTACAACAATTAGAAAAGGAATTTGGTGTAAAAATCGTAAATAGGGGAAGACGTGGAGTACAATTTACACCCCAAGGGGAGTATTTAGCAAAAAGTGCACATGAAATGCTATTAAACATCCAAAAAATAAAGGAAAACGTCCTAAATATGGAAAATAATATAACTGGCACATTACGATTGGGCGTATCTAACTTTTTTACTGATTACATGCTTCCCAACCTTTTAAAGCTTTTTAAAGAAAAGTACCCTGATATTGAATTTAAAGTTACAACAGGGTTTAGCAGTGATATTGCTCATTTAATTCACAATCAAGATGTTCATATTGGCATTATTAAAGGGGACTTTAGTTGGAAGGATCAACGGCATTTATTATTTGAAGAGACCATTTGCATTGCTTCGAAGCATAAGATCGATATACAAAACCTTCCAAATCTGCCACGAATCGTTTACCATACTGACCCATTGTTAAAGAATTTGATTGATCATTGGTGGTCTGAGCATTTTACCCAGCCACCCCTTATCAGCATCGAAGTCGATAAAGCAGACACCTGCAAAAAGATGGTGATCAACGGACTAGGCTATGGCATCCTCCCAAGCATGATTTTAAATGATCGCCAGGATGTTTACCGCACCGATATTAAAACGGTTGACGGAAAACCGATCGCCCGTAAAACATGGATGTATTACCATAAGGATTCATTGAAATTAAACATCGTCAAGGCATTTGTTGATTTTGTTGAACATGAATTTAACGGATAGCAAGGTTAAGAGGCAGTTTCAATAGGGTCTGACCCATTGCTTTGAAACTGCCTCTTTCGTTTTAGAGTTTTGAAGGCCCCATTTTCTCTAGTGTGTATTGTGCCGCAGCTGTTCCTGCTAATTTTCCAAAAACCGCTCCTGACATTAACCCAGAACCGCCTGGGTAATTTTTGTAGAAGATCCCTCCAACCATTTCACCTGCAGCATAAAGCCCGGCAATCGGATTTGCTTCTTTGTTTAAAACGGCTCCTTCTGGATTAACCTGTAATCCGCCAAAAGCAAAGGTAATACCACAGGTTACCGGGTAGGCATAATAAGGAGCTTGGTCGATTCGCAATGCCCAGTTTGTCTTAGGAGGAGTAATACCAACTGTACCCTTTCCGTCCTTCACTGTTGGGTTATACTCACCTTCTTGAACAGCAGCATTATATTCTGATATCGTTTTTAAAAATTGAGCTTTATCTACTGCCATCAATTCGGCTAGCTCTTCAAGGCTATTCGCTTTATAATAAGTAGCTTCCTCAAGATTGTATTCTTTTCGCAGCATAGGGCGTACTTGAGCGTCAAAGAGCTGAAAAGCAATCTGACCCGGCTGTTTTAAAATTTCACGGCCATATTTGGCATAAGTGTAATTCCGAAAGTCAGCCCCTTCATCAACAAACCGGTTTCCATCCTTGTTAATCAAAAGACCAAGTGGAAATGAGGATTTTTTAAAGATATCACCAGGCTTGTTAAAGTCACCAAACTTAGGAGCGTTATAATCTGTACCGATGGAATGACAACCAGTCCATCCAAACTCACCATATTTTTGTGTGCCGACTGCTAAAGCCATTGTAATTCCGTCTCCAGTATTGAATTCTGTCCCCCTTACAATCGCCGCTTCCCATTCTTCTCCAAGATGCTCACTTCGCATTTTCTTGTTCGCTTCAAAGCTTCCGCATGCTAAAATGACACTTGTTGTATGGATCGTTATTAATTTTTGATCCTTTTCCACTTTAATGCCGTTAATATAATCCTGATCCATAACTAACTCAATGGCACGTGAATCATACCAGATGTCGACACCGATATCTTCCGCTCTTTTAAAAAGACTTTTTATCAAACCAACACCCTTGTCTTTTGTTTTAATTGGGAGTCCGCCCCAAAAATGACGTTTACCGGCTTGCTCAAAGGATTGATTTTCAACATTCAATTCAAATTCAATACCTTGATCACGCATCCATATAATCGTTTCATACGATTTTGTAATCAGCTGATTCGCTAATTTAGAATCACTTTTTCCTTCCGTTACCCGCATGAGGTCATCATAAAAATCAGCTTGTGTATATTCAGGCATCACAATTCTCTCTGCTTCTCCTTCTGTGATGTCAGGGATGATCTTTCGAATTTCATCCAAATTATTGTAGGCGACCCGAATCGCTCCGTCTGTAAAAAATGAATTTCCCCCACGTTTTTCAATAGGCCCCCGCTCTAAAACAAGAACCTTAGCACCCTTTTCCCTTGCCGCAATCGCCGCACATAAAGCAGCATTTCCTGCCCCAACCACTACAACATCATAATTTTGTCCAAACATGTTACCCCTCCTATGAAATTTTTGTTTCATTACATTCATAGTAAGGGAACAAGAGGAATTAATAAAATATTGATCTTTTATTATATTTCATAACCATACTTTATGGCTAAAGTGTACTCAATATGGAAGTACTACTCCCACTCTTCAAAAGATAAATTTGTAGGCTCATCTAATAAATCTCCCGAGATATCAATATTCGTTGTTGGTGTTTGCTTATCTACTTCCTCAAATTTTAGTTCATCAATCCATACTTGCCCATTACCTGATAGCAAAACGCCAAACGCAATGACCGCACTATTTTCAGGTACATCTAAAACAATGTGATAATGATTCCACTCTGTACTTCCTACAATCGGGCGGTCACCCATATTATCAAATTGCAGCACATCATGAAGGGCGTCATCTACCCGCATCCAAAATCCACAAAAACCATTCACATTTTCCGATTTCAAAAATCCAGAAAGCTTTAATCTTTTGCCCAGGTACTTATCTGCTTTAAACTCCTGCATCATTGTTGCAAATTCGCCATGAGATTGGACAGTAACAGAATTTAAGAATCCAGATGCTTTTCCTTTATGGAAAATTTCGCGATCAATACCCATCTGATAGTTAAATGGATGACTTCCACTTAGTTTCCACCCTTTTAATAACTGTTCATTTTTCATTATGATTTCCTCCCTTTGGAATGTTAATCTCCCCATGATTTTGCGGTATTTTCCTGGCGGTAATTGATAATATTTTTTAAATGAGCGAGTAAATGATTCTTGTGTTTCAAAGCGATAATAGATGGCAATATCAATTATCTTTTCATCTGTATAAAGGAGCATGTTAGCTGAATTCGCAATTCTTCTGTATCGGATATATTCAGAAGCTGTGACGCCAACCTCTTTTTGAAAAATCCGATGATAATGATACTTTGAAAAGCCAGCAAACTGAGCAATGCTTTCTAAAGATAGCTCTTCATGTAAATTCTCCTCTATATACTCAATCGTCTTTTGAATAATGGGACTGTAGCTCATTTCTTGTACCTCCTTATAAGTAAGATATCAAAAGTTTACATTGCCTTTTTTGACATATATTGCTTTTTTACCTTTTAGCGAAAATAAGTAACAGCAAAAGAGAGATGGCTCAATTTTGTTTACAGTTGATGTCATTTAGAAACTTTTAATAATTTGCTAGAAATGTCTCTAAAGAATGCACTGATAAACAATGTTTCTCCTAATCATTTTATAATTACTTTCTATCTGCTTTAAAACGGTTAGATAAAGATAATGAAGATTTATGTCTTATTTTGTCAGAAGATTATTTAGGTTTCTATTTGATTTTCCATTTTTTATAATGTTAATATATTTATGTAAGCGCATTAATCGTTTTCAAACATCACGAAATACATAGATTACTATTTTTGAGGAGGGTTTTATGAGTCAAATAACAGCAGGTCTAAATGAAAAGGTAGATAGGTTTTTGAGCGGAAAGAAAAAGCTTTATATTAATGGTGAATTTGTAGAAAGCAAATCGCAAAAAACTTTTGATACTTACAATCCGGCTACTGGAGAAGTATTAGCCAGTGTGTATGAATCAGGTGTAGAAGATATTGATCTGGCTGTAAAAGCTGCCCGTAAAGCCTTTGATGAAGGACCATGGTCCAAAATGAGTGCTTCTGATCGAAGCCGTCTTATGTATAAGCTTGCTGATCTAATGGAAGAAAACAGTCAGGAACTTGCTCAGTTAGAAACGTTAGATAATGGTAAGCCAATTCGTGAAACGACCAATGCAGACATTCCTTTGGCAATTGAACATATGCGTTATTATGCAGGCTGGTCTACCAAGATTGTTGGACAAACTATACCTGTTAATGGACCATTCTTTAACTATACACGCCATGAGGCTGTAGGAGTAGTTGGACAAATTATCCCTTGGAACTTCCCTTTACTTATGGCAATGTGGAAGCTTGGAGCTGCTCTGGCAACTGGCTGTACAGTTGTACTAAAACCAGCTGAACAAACACCTTTATCAGCTTTATATTTAGCTGAATTACTAGAAGAAGCAGGTTTCCCGCCTGGTGTGGTAAATATTGTGCCTGGGTTTGGAGAAACAGCAGGTCAGCCGCTAGTTGACCACCCATTAGTTGATAAGATTGCTTTCACTGGTTCCACTGAAGTAGGGAAGCAAATCATGTCTAATGCTTCCAAAACACTGAAGCGGGTTACACTTGAACTTGGCGGCAAGTCACCGAACATCATTCTGCCTGATGCCGATTTAACTAAAGCGATCCCAGGTGCACTTAACGGTGTTATGTTCAATCAAGGTCAGGTTTGTTGTGCAGGTTCCCGTGTATTTATTCAGAAGAAGCAATTTGATAATGTAGTAGCTGATATGGCTTCCCATGCAAATAAAATTAAACAAGGTGCCGGAATCCATGCTGATACAGAAATTGGTCCACTTGTTTCTGCTGAACAGCAAAATCGTGTACTTGGCTATATTGAGAAAGGATTAAATGAAGGTGCCCAACTTGTAGCAGGGGGAAATAAGCCGCAAGAACAAGGTTACTTCGTCTCCCCTACGATCTTCGCAGATGTGAGAGATGAAATGACCATTGCAAAGGAAGAAATCTTTGGACCGGTAATATCAGCTATGCCATATGAGGATTTAGATGAATTAATTGATCGTGCTAACAATAGTGAATATGGACTTGCAGCTGGTGTGTGGACACAGGATGTGGCCAAAGCACACTATATCGCCAACAAGCTTCGTGCAGGAACTGTTTGGGTTAACTGCTACAATGCTTTTGATGCTGCATCTCCGTTCGGCGGATATAAACAATCGGGTATCGGTCGTGAAATGGGCTCCTATGCACTTAATAACTACACAGAAGTGAAGAGTGTCTGGATCTCAATGAATTAAAATTTTAATATCCCTATATCCAAAATAGATTGTAATTTTAAGAAGCTTCCAAAAAAGCCAAACCCATTTGATTCTTAAGGGTTTGGCTTTTGTTTGTTTTTCATCGATTATAATGTTCAATAATAATAAAGTTCTTTACTTTTAATAGTATAAGGCCGCATTTTTTCTACTAAAAAATGCGGCCTTTCAAAAAAATAGTTATTTACTATTCCTTTCAATATAAAAGTAGGAAGATAAATTGTTATTGCCATCCCAAAATGACCAAAAGTTGACGGTATTGCCTGTCCAGAATTAGACGATTATAATGTCCATATAT
>NZ_CANNCR010000030.1 GCF_947503125.1 uncultured Metabacillus sp. | reverse complement strand
ATTCTTTTAAAAACTTAGAAATGTAATTAATTTTTGATTAAATGCATGACCTGAGAGAAGGTATGAATAATTCAGGTAAATGGATCTTTTGGTAGTGGTTTATCGATTTCTTGGTAATCATCTGGTTTTTTTGGGGTCCTTTTACCTGTTTTATTTTTTTTATTAGAACTCCAAAAATAGGTTCGGGCTTTGCGACAATCTTAAGAGCGACCGTGCTGCCAACAGCCGTTATCACTGCATCCATTATTCTTCACGAACAGGTGTCAACTAGTCAAATGATCGGCGTTTTGATTATTTTAATATGGTATTGCTGCTCCTTACTTTGCACAATGGAAATGCGAAAGAGTCCCTTTAAGCTCCGAATAAAAGGGACTCTCTCTATTATGCTTCTAATCTCGGCTTCGCCGGATTACAATCAGGCTTTTTCGTACTGGTTGCCTCTGCTACCTTCATTAAATAATAGCATTCCTCTCTCAACATATGATCGGCCATTAAAGGAGAAAAGGTGCTTAACATTTCATTGGATAATTCCATTTCTTCCACCTCAGCTAAGAAGCCTCTAAATAACTCGATTTCAAGTTTAACATCTCTATTCATTTTCCTCAGTGCTGGAAAGGAATCTATATTGGCTCTTAAATACCCTGACAATTCAACGGCTTTTAAATAGAAATCCTCAAATTGCTTTGCAAACAGCTCACTTTTAAGCTTCAATTCTTTTTCCGTACGATCAAGTGTATCTGATATCGCTCCAGCGTGACCTGAAGCATCTAGCAGCCATAATAAATGATGATGGAGCTCATGAAAAACAGGCGGTTTTTCTTTCCTTTTTAAATAAGTGAGCACAAGCAAATACTCTTCAAGCTCGTTCACCATATGGTTAATAAAGGTTGGCGTTAAATGAATGGTTATCTTCCCAACAAGATGCCTTTTAATCAAAGAGAGTTTAAACCTTCGCAGCTCGCGTGCATACTCTTCTGCTTCCAATGTCAAAGAATTCAAATCGGTCTGTTCCCTTGCCTTTTTCAGCAAAGTGTCAAAAATTTGCTGAAACTGTCTAGCCTTTTTTATATCATCCTGTTGACTAACAGCCAAAGAATCTAAAATAAACCTAGCATGATCCCCTAAAATCTGAAGCCAAAATTGATGCTCAAAAACAGCTGCCTCTTCAAAAGTTTTCATGTAACTCCTCCCAAACCTTATTCTTTAAAATGTATGAAGAGACAGCGTATATTATTATTTATGTATTTTAGCAGTTAGAGAAGACCAAAAGCACAAGAGCCTCGCTCAGCCAAGGGCAAGGCGCTTCCGCTTATAATTTAATGCTCAAGATTTCTCTCCCAATACATCATTTCCTCATCTTCATATGTTTTCAGCATAGCTAGTTTTTCAAGAACCCGGATCGATGGTTTGTTGTCACTTAAGCATTCTGCTGTAATTTTTACAACCGATTTCGTTTGGAAAGCCCAATTGATAAGAGCCTCCATAGCCTCTGTTGCATATCCGTTATTTTGGGCTTCCTTAAGGATCCCGTAGCCGATTTCAACCACGCCATTTTTCGGCTTTCCTTTGAAACCGATATCTCCAATAAATTGATTTGTTTCTTTCAAAAAGACTAGCCAAACTCCCCAACCTATTAAACCAGGATCGCTTTCAATTTCATGTAAATAAAAGTTAATATGATCACTTACATCAACATCATCGCTTAATAATTCTTCTTTACACGGTACAATAAGTAATCTCTTTGTCGTTATTTCCATATTGAATTCCTCTTTCTAACCTCTTTTTAAATCAACCGTTATAAGTGCAAACCAAGACTCTTTTTCTTGTCATCATTTGAGATTGGGAGAATGACAGAAATCGTTGTCCCCTTTGAATGACTGTCTATCTTTACCTCACCGTTATGATGTTTAATAATTTCGTAGCTAACCATAAACCCTAAGCCCGTACCATTTTCTTTCGTCGTAAAAAACGGTTTGCTATCTAAGGCATAATATCCATCAGGGTGTTCCTCGAATATTTTGTTGATTAAAAAAACCGCTATTCTTTAAGAAAACCTTAAGCTTATATCTCTCTATCCTAGCGTTTGCGCTATTCATGTTGTTCTCCTTCCATAGCTTTTTCATAATCACTCTTAGATACGATGAATGGCTAGTATGTAAAAATCTTCTTATTATTACTTTATATTCTAAGTTTACACTTTCATTTTTTCAAACATTTCAATTTTTTTAACAGGAAAAGAACCTGCTAAAAAGCAGGCTCTTTCATTCTACTATTCATTGTTGATTCTAGTATCTGCCACCAACGTAAGCAGCACCAACAATGATTAACAAGATGAACAAAACAACGATTAATGCAAAGCCTCCTGCATATCCACCTTCTTGACTCATTCATGTTCACCTCTTTCTGGATTAAGTGTAACGATACATAACTAATATATGCCGAAGTGATTTTAATCGTTATTCAATAACTCTATTTCAAGAACCCAATTTTTTAGTAAAAAAAGAAGCTATCCCAAAATAGATTTCAGATCTATTGAGACAGCCCAATATGTATAGCTTATTGCTTACCTTTTCTTGCGCTTCCATTTGATTGATCAACATTCTCTTCAAAATTTGCATCAATTGTTCCTTCCATATAATCATCTGACGCTTGTTCGTGAGTCATTGCCAATCCTTCTGAAAGTTCATCCTGACGCTTATAATCCTCTGGCTCATAATGTCTTCCTGCAATTTGGCTGCTTTCCACTTTTTGTTTTTTATCCATCCTTGGCCACTCCTTATAAGACATAATTAATGAAAAGGTCTTTCTCTCAGGAAGGATCGACCTCATCATAAGATAATGTAACCACCTTCGTTGATTCGCCTTTTTCTATTTCCTCCTGCGTTGCATTTTCATTTAATTCCTGGTCATCATCCATACCTGGTGCAATTTGATTTGGATCCACTTGGTTTGATTTCTTTTCCAATTACATCACTCCTCGAATATAACCATTCCCGAAAACAAAGATGAATATGCAAAAAACTGACCAAAAGGATGGTCAGACTTTAATTAGCTGAAACATCCTTTGGTCAGTTCTTATCATCTATATAAAGAGTAACATGTTAATCCTCGAACCAATTATGCATTTGTTCCATCACGGTTCACAAGCTTAAGTGTAACATCCATTTTTTCTCCTGCACGATAAATGGTTAGTTTCACTTCATCACCAATGTTCTTCTCAGTGTAAAGATATTTTCTTAAATCACTTGCTGAATTGATCTCTTTGTCATCCATCGCGATAATGACATCCTGCTGCTTTAAGCCTGCTTCATCTGCTGGTGAGCCTTGTTGAACATTGCCAACGATTACACCTTCTGTTACATTATCCGGAAGCTGCATGTTTTGCTGTAAATAATACTCTGGAATCTCACTCATATCGAGTAGACCCACACCGATAAACGGCCTTTGAATCTTACCATTTTTCATTAGTTCTTCAGCAATCGGACTAACATCGTTACTCGGGATCGCAAACCCTAATCCTTCAACACCATTTTCACTAATTTTTAAGCTGTTAATCCCAATGACCTCTCCGCTCATATTAATAAGCGGTCCACCGCTATTCCCTGGATTTATAGCGGCATCTGTTTGAATGACATTCAATGCCCAATCCCCTTCAGATGTTGTCACGTCAATGGTCCGGTCAACACCGCTGATAATGCCTTGGGTAACCGTTCTTGTAAACTCTTCTCCTAAAGGATTTCCAATCGCAATGACATTTTCACCTGTACGAAGCTCTGATGAATCACCTAATTCCGCGACAACAGTAACATGCTCGGCATCAATTTTTAAAACGGCGATATCTGTTAACGCATCTGCTCCAACTAATTCCGCAGCTACTTTCTCTCCATTAAAAAGTGTTACCTCAATCGATTGAGCACCTTCAATCACATGATTATTTGTAATGACATATGCTTCATCAGCTTCCTTTTTAAAGATAACACCTGAGCCTGTCCCGCTCTCAACACTTTCACTTTGAGTATTCCCAAACATATCGGCTCCGCTTGCTTGCATATTGGTAATTCCTACAATTGCTGGTGATAAATTTTCCACAATATCTGCAATCGAATTTGCATTGCTGGACAGCTCCTGTGCGGTAACTGTTGAAGTACTTTCTTGATCATTCTTTTGTACAGATGCTTCAACCGAATTATTATCAGCAACTGAAGTTGAATTTTCCTTTTGGTCTGTATATGTCGTTACTCCTAGTACAAGCGCTCCGCCGATCACACCACTTATTAACGATGAAAAAAATGGTTTAATGCTTCTGGACGGTTTTGCTTTTTCACGAGAAAGTTCAGTGTCGTCATAATATCCCATTCTTTAGTCCTCCTATTTTTGTTAATATGATAAAAGATTAAGCTCCTGAGCTAACATATCCGCCTATGACAATTAAAATGAATAATAATGATACTCCTGTTAATATAATGGCTTTCATAACTGAATTCCTTCTTTCGTATATAACATTGTCCTGTCTTATAAGGTAACTATACATAACGAGTTTGGGATAAAAATGAAAGAATTATGGGAAATTGTGAAAAGGGCATCCACATTTACAAGTACGATGTATAATACCCTTGAGAGGAAGTGAAACCATGAGCTATACCATCTATCTTGTCGAGGATGAAAAAAACTTAAATGAACTGCTAACTATGTATTTAAAAAATGAAGGATGGTCGGTCACTTCATGTTTAACAGGAACCGATGCAAAAAACTTAATTAACCGGCCGCCTCATTTATGGATTTTAGATATCATGCTTCCGGATATTGATGGCTATCAATTAATCCGGGAAATTAAAGAAGCAACACCAGAAATACCTGTTATCTTTATATCAGCAAGGGATGCGGATATTGACCGTGTGTTAGGGCTGGAATTAGGCAGCGATGATTATATTTCAAAACCATTTTTGCCTAGAGAGCTTGTCATCCGCGTGCAAAAGCTTTTATCACGAACCTATACAGAGGAAACGAATGCACTGACAAATCTTCCGCCATACCATATTGATGAACAGTTAAGGATCGCTTACCTAAACGGGGAGGAAGTAAACCTGACCTCAAAAGAGTTTGATTTGCTGCAGTTATTTCTCCACAACCAAGGACAGGCATTCTCAAGAGAGCAAATCTTAACGAATCTTTGGGGACCGGATTATTTTGGCACAGATCGGGTGGTAGATGATCTTGTAAGGCGGCTGCGAAAAAAAATGCCCGATCTCAAGCTGGAAACAATTTATGGGTTTGGCTATAGGATGTTAAAAGGATGAAAAATAAATCATTAGCCTTTCAAATATGGGTTGTTTTTTCAGGAATTCTCCTCGTTATCTCCTTATTACTGGTCATTCTTTTTCCAACGACCCTACGGGGATTTTTCACGAAGGAAATTTATAAAACCATTGAAAATCAACAACTCGTTCTAACTGATTATGGGGAACCTGATATCAATGAATTAGGACGAGACAAGAAAAAAGATCGTTCTGTTTCACATGTAGTGGTTCCTATTCAAAGTCCGTTTTTCTTATATTCGGAAGAATTACCGCTTGATTTTATTAGGCAGACACAGGACTTAGCAGCCAATCAAACGGATGCAACGGCGAGGTATGAAAAAAACATAAAAGACCAAACCCTCTTTTATGTGATACGGAAGAATTTAACGGTGGATGGCGAACCCGTATATCTTTTATCTTATTCCTGGGATTCGTATCGAAATGATCTTGTGTTTACACTTTTCCGGCAATTAATGGTTGTCATGTTTATTGTCTTTTTATTTAGCTGGATCCCTTCGATTTGGCTTGCACGATACTTGTCAAAGCCGCTCGTTAAGCTTGAAAAGCATGTAAAAGATATCTCTGAACAAGCATGGCATGAGCCGGTTGAGGTTGATCGAAATGATGAAATTGGCAAGCTCGGTCATACGATTGAAAAAATGCGGCAGCATCTTGTTCGGAAAGATGAAGCCCAACAAACCTTGCTGCAAAATATTTCACATGACTTAAAAACACCGGTTATGGTCATACGCGGGTATGCTAAATCGGTCAATGATGGCATTTATCCAAAAGGTGATTTAACAAGTACGATGGATGTCATCGAAGAGGAATCTGAAAAGCTCGAGAAAAAAATTAAGGATTTGCTATATTTAACAAAGCTCGACTTCTTATCAACCCGCAAGCCGACAAAAGCCGTGTTTCACCTTGATCAGCTTGTGAGCGATGAAGTGGAACGAATCAAATGGGCGAAAGCTGATCTTGATTGGAAGCTTCACTTGGAAGAAGCAGAAATTTTAGGTGATGCCGAGCAATGGGAAAAGCTGATCGAAAACTTACTTGAAAATTCATTACGTTATGCCAAAAATGTAATCTCCATTTCTATTACAAAAACAGACCAGTCAATCCTGCTGCGTTTCTGGAATGATGGTCCATTCATTGATGAGGGGATTATGGATCAGCTTTTTGAGCCTTTCCAAAAAGGACATAAAGGTGAGTTTGGCATCGGCTTAAGTATCGTAAAACGAATTGCAGATTTACATGATGCAAAGGTTTGGGCGGTAAATGAGGAGAACGGTGCAGCTTTTTATACGAAAATTCCTTTGATCATTAAGTGAATAAGGGGGCTATTTTAGCCCCCCTTTTCATTTTGGATAAGTCATTTCTTCAGGTTTTACATATTGATCAAACTGTTCCTCTGTTAGCAGGTTCAGTTGAACGGCTGCTTCTTTTAACGTAATCCCTTCTTTATGGGCAAGCTTTGCAATCTTAGCCGCATTTTCATATCCTATATGAGGATTTAGTGCAGTCACGAGCATTAAAGAGTCATTAAGGTAACGTTGAATAACTGGCAGATTTGCTTCAATTCCAACAGCACAATTGTCATGGAAGGAAATAATTGCATCAGAAAGCAACTGAACAGACTGCAGGAAATTATAAATGATTACCGGCTTAAACACATTTAATTCAAAGTTTCCCTGACTTGCTGCAAAACCGATGGCCGCATCATTTCCCATTACTTGAACAGCAACCATCGTCATGGCCTCACTTTGCGTCGGGTTTACTTTTCCTGGCATGATCGAGCTTCCCGGTTCATTTTCAGGAATGGTAATTTCTCCGATTCCGCATCTAGGGCCACTTGCCAGCCAGCGAACGTCATTGGCTATTTTCATTAAATTTGCCGCTAATGCTTTTAACGCGCCATGTGCATAAACAGTTTCATCATGGCTTGTTAACGCATGAAATTTATTTGCTGAAGAGCGAAATGTTTTCTTGGTATACTCACTGATTTCCTTTGCTACTCGATCACCAAATTCAGGATGAGCATTAATTCCCGTCCCTACTGCAGTACCGCCTATAGCCAAATTTTCCATATATGATGTTGCTTGCTGGATCATTTCCTTAGTTTGCATAAGCATATGAACCCAACCGCTAATTTCCTGACCTAAGGTTAAAGGTGTAGCATCCTGCAAGTGGGTACGTCCGATTTTTACGATATCCTTAAATTGCTTCACTTTTTCTTCTAACGTTGCTGATAGCTTCTCAATCGCTGGAAGCAAATTCGTTTCTACTGCCATCACACCCGCAATATGCATCGCAGTTGGAAATGTATCATTTGAGCTTTGGCTCATATTTACATCATCATTTGGATGGATAACGGCATCGATCCCTTTTTCCTTAAGAATTTCATTGCCTCTTCTTGCAATCACTTCATTTACATTCATATTGCTTTGTGTTCCGCTTCCCGTTTGCCATACAACAAGCGGAAAATGCTCAGTTAATTTGCCATCAATGATTTCATCACAAGCCTTTATAATCGCTTGTGCCTTTTCATTATGTAGCTTTCCTAGTGAATCATTTACCTTTGCCGCACTTCTTTTTAAAATTGCGAAACCAATGATAACCTCACTTGGCATTTTTTCTCCGCCAATTTTAAAGTTTTGCTTGCTGCGTTGTGTTTGAGCTCCCCAATACTTATCAGCTGGTACTTGAATCTCACCCATTGTGTCTTTTTCAATACGAAAATTCATCCTCAACCACCTCCGAAAAATGATGTCACACATCTATATTATGGCTATTTTTATTTTTTTAAAAGGAAAAGGCTGGCTCATTCTATTGAGCCAGCCTCCTAAGTAAGCTTAGAGTGCTTGTAATCCAGCCTGATTTAAGAAATTCCACGGCTTATTATAATGCGGCTGGAAGAAGAAATCGACAAATCCTAGCTCATCTGTTGTCATGTTGTTTTGGATGCAAACAGATAATGTATTAATAGATTGTGTAACATCAACTTTAGACATCACCTGTGCCCCGACAATTCGTTTTGTCTCTTCTTCATAGACTACCTTTAACATAATATCTTCATAGGTTGGCATAAACTCTGGGCGGTCATGCTCTAAGATTGTGATACTTTTCACATTCATACCCATACGACGTGCCATCATTTCTGTTAAACCAGTTGTTGCAATATTTTGATCAAAGATTTTGATCCCTGATGTTCCTTGTGTCCCCATATATTTAATCATTGGCTTCTTCAGGTTTTTTGCCACCAATGTTCCCATTCTCACCGCGTTTGTTGCAAGCGGGATATAGGCATGCTCACCTGTTGGATTATAGCGGATGGCACAGCTGTCACCAGCTGCAAACACATCCTCATTGCTTGTGCGCATATATTCATCGACTTTGATTGCGCCATTTTCAAGCATGTCGATTTGCCCTTTAAATAGCTGCGTATTTGGCTGGAAACCGATGCATAGGATGACAAGATCCGCCTCATACGTTCCTTTTGTTGTTTCAACGGCTGCAACTGTTTCATTTTTTCCAACAAAACGAGTAACCGTTTCACCTAATGCTAAGCGGATATCACGATTGCGGAAATCCTCTTCAATGATATCAGTAAAAGACTCATCTAAATATTTGCTCAAAATGCGGTTTTCCCCATCAATAAGCGTTACCTGTTTCCCGCTCATTTCAAACGCTTCTACTAACTCGATACCAATATAGCCTGCTCCAACAACAACAATCTTTTCCGCATCCTTTGCTTTTTCAATAATGGTCGTTGCATGTTGGAAGTTTTTGCAAAGGAGGACATTCTCTTGATTGATTCCTTCAATCTTAGGAATTATTGGCCAAGATCCAGTTGCAATCACTAATTTATCAAATGTATCATTTATCGTTTCATTTGTCTGAAGATTTCGAGCGACAAGTGTTTTCCCTTCAATATTTACATCAAGGACTTCATGCTGCATAAACATATTCACACCAAGCTGAGTAAGCTCCTCTGGTGTACAATAGAACAAGCCATTTGCATCCTTTACAACACCGCTGACATGTAAGGCAATTCCGCAAGATAAGAAAGAGATATTATCGTTTTTTTCATAAACATTTATAATTGCATTTGGGTATAGTTTTATCATATTTGAAATAGCTGCAGTTCCTGCATGTGTACATCCAATAACAGCAATTTTCATATTAATTTCCTCCTAAAAATAAGTTTGTGAAGTTTTTCACATATAATTGTGAAATGTTTCACAATGTTTATGATTTTATTATATTCCGCCTTTATGAAAAAGGCAATACTTTTTGTGAAGTTTTTCACAAATTAAATAAGAAAAGCGTTAGCGCCTTGCTCAGCCTAGGGCAAATAAGACGCTCATGAATAGAAGGCGTTCTTTGCCTTCAATTCATGAGTGCCTAGACACAAAAACTAGGTTGAAATTTTATCATTTCTTACCTTTTTAAAAAGGGGAAAAACTCCCCTTTCTACTCCTCATGATCAATCTTTAGACCTTCAACATGCTTTCTGCCCATCACTTTCTTTTTCTTGCGCACTTCCTTAGAATCAAAGACTTGATCAAGATCATAATTGTCAGGATACAAGTCTTCCGCTTCAATAAATGGCTGAACTCGTTTATGATTGACCATCATTTTTTGATTTTTCACTAAAAGTTCAAGCTCTCCTCTCGAGTTTGCACCCGATGCAACGATTCCCTTTGTTTGAAGATGTGAAATCCATACTACATCACCAGCTTGATAGGTTGTCATTTGTTTCTTTTCTTGAGCTTTCTGCTTTTGATTTTTCTCGTATGGAACGACATTTTTCAGTATCACACGTTCACTACGAGGCTGTTGATGGGTGATTTCTTTTGCTCTCTTGATAATCTCCAAAGACATCCCTAATTTTTGTGCAATTGTAAATGCCTGGCTCTCTCCACCCTTGCCGATAATCAGCTTATAGAGAGGCTGAAGTGTTTCAATATCAAAGTCCATTGAGCCATTTTGAAATCCATTTGCTTTTTCTGCGAAATCCTTTAGTTCACTATAATGCGTGGTAGCAATAAACATGGCCCCTGATCGGTATAATGCCTCTAAGATTGAAATTGCCAGCCCCATTCCTTCCTGAGGATCTGTTCCTGAACCTATTTCATCAAGGATAATCAGCGTATCCTTCCGGGATTTTTGCAGGATATCAATCACATTCCGAATATGGGAAGAAAAAGTACTTAGGGAATGCTCAATACTTTGCTGGTCACCAATATCAACAAAAATATCTTTAAAAATGCAAAAGCTGCTATTCGAATCGGCAGGAATATGGAGACCTGATTGGACCATCATTGCTAATAATCCTACCGTTTTAATCGTAACCGTCTTACCGCCTGTATTTGGTCCGGTTATCACTAGTGCCATGTACTCTTTCCCTAATTCCACCGTTAATGGCACTGCATTCACACCTAATAAGGGATGTTTTGCTTGGATGAGCTGCAGCCCTTCATCAGGTTGCAGCTGGACTTCATTTCCCTGCATCGATCTGCTTAGCTTTGCCTTTGCAAAAATAAAATCATAGGACACCATTCCTTCAATATTGATCTGAAGCTCCTGTTTATACATCGCTGTCATTTCAGTTAATTGACCAAGAATTTTTTGAACCTCAAGCTCTTCCTCCACTTTTAAAAACGTTAGTTCATCCTGCAGCTTATTTAAATCTTTAGGCTCCATATAAACGGTTTGCCCGCTTGAGGACTGGTCTAAAATGGTTCCGGAAAATTTCCGTTTGCATTCACTTTTCACTGGGACAACATATCGGCCATTTCTAACAATGACTACTTGCTCTTGCAGGTAAGAAGCTGAATTTTTCATTATTTGTGCAAGCTTTGCTTTTATCTTTTCTTCTGTTGATGCGATCTTACTTCTAATTTTCGTTAAAGCTCTGCTCGCATAGTCATCCACTGTATTGTTTCGAATGGATCGTGCAATTTCATCTGCCAAATCTGAAAGCTCATAAAGAGAATAAGCATAGGAGCTGATCGTTGGTGCAATATATTCCTGTTTCACCATAAAGCGTTTAATTTTCTTCACGCTATCTAAGAAAGCGCCTAAAAATCCAAATTGCTCTGGTGTGAGAATATATCCTTTATCCACCATGGTAATCATTTGTTCAACCCCATGAAGGGAATGAACAGGTATGCTCGAGGATTTTTCGATAATTTTACATGCCTCCGTTGTTTCATTAAGCCAGCGCCTAATTTTTTTCTCATCATGAATCGGCTCAAGCTGAACAGCTCTTCTTTTCGCCGTCTCACTCATTGCATAGTCACTAAGCAATGCTGTTACTTTGGTAAATTCTAAACGTTCCATTGCTGTTTTGTTCAATGTTTAAACCTCCATTAATAAAATAAAAAAAGGTGATGAACAGTTGGTTGTTCATCACCTTTTTATCCCTATTATTAAGCAGACTTCGCCTAATAAAGCTATCACCCAATACAAACAAAAACCATGCTTAAACAAAGCACGGCTGTCTACGGGCGTTATGCAAGAGATTGCAAATTGTGTATGATGACCGTTTTGTTCTTAACTTTCTGCAGATACATAGCTAAATAAACCTTTACGATTGTAAAAGTTTTTCCAAGCTAGTCATGCAGTTGAAGTATTTACTTCGATTAGTTAAGAACAGAAACCCTCACAAAACACATCTCCTAAAATTTTGTTACCTATAAAATAACAGATAATGGATCACACTGTCAATATAAGGAATCCTTTTAACTATTGCGGATTTCCTCGATACTTCTTCCTCCTAAAAATGCATGGCCGGTTTTTACTGTTTTAATCGTTTCAAAGCCAGATTTCTTATACACCTTTTCCACTGTCTCGTCAATTGGCATGACCCAAAAGCGTTCCACATGCATGTTTGATACTTCCTCCTGGATATAATGGATC
This sequence comes from uncultured Metabacillus sp., assembly GCF_947503125.1. GTDB lineage: Bacteria > Bacillota > Bacilli > Bacillales > Bacillaceae > Metabacillus. The sequence continues at coordinate 37,880 of NZ_CANNCR010000030.1, read as the reverse complement.
AGCTGGCCGATCAGCCCTTTACCACGATACGCTTCCAAAGTTGCCACGCTTTCTAATCTTGCATCCTGTTCATGCATAAAGATACATGCTGTTGAGCAAGGAACTCCATCATATTTTAATACATAATGTGTATACGCTTCATGAGCAAATTCTTCCTCAAAAGCTTTTTTTCGGATTGCTCCGCCAAGTTCTTTTATTTGGCATTCAATGTGAATGGCATCCTGCTTATTTTCCTCTGTTACTTTTTCAATCGTTACCTTGGAATCCCTTTTCACATCTACCTTTAATTTCATGAGTTGAATTGGACATTCGAACTCTTCAAAACCAAAGCCTCTTTGTTTAAGAGCCTTAACAAAATCGGAATGCTCTTCATATTGGGATAGATAAAATCTTGGTATAAGTCCTTTCCCCTGATAAAAGTTCACAACTTCATCTATGATCTCCTCATGATTTTGATCATAAGAGGAAATATAGGCATGGTTCGCATCATAATAATCTGGCTGGTCTACATTATAAAAAAGATAGCCCCAGATTGTTTCTACCTTTTTTGAAAATGACGATATATACGCGAGATCTAAAGCTTCAATCATCTTTTCTATCATTTTTTCATCCCTTTTTGGACATTGAATTTAGTGATAGTGTTTATCTTCCATCAGCACAAATTCGCTACATAGTTCTTTATTTTTATCAGCATTAATTGTCTCATACTATAGTTTCTATGCAACAAAGCATTCTACTAATCTTCCAAAATTCAGGGTAAACTTTTTATTCATTATTATCAGCCCACTCCGTCTCCTTATAATCATAGAGTTACTTTGTATGCAAAAAATCCAGCACTCATTTTTTTCTCCGATTTTTCACTTTAAATAATAGGATAAGCATAGCTTTAGTTTAGTGGAGGGAGATAGACAAGATGAATATTTTATTAGCCGAAGATGATGTAAAGCTTGGCGAGCTTGTTACATATATGCTTGAGAAAAAGGCAAAGTATCAAGTAGAATGGGTTCAAACTGCCGAGGATGCTTATGATTATGCAACAGCCTCTTTTTATGATGTAATCATTATGGATTGGATGATGCCACATGGTGACGGAGTTGAGATTTGCCAGCGTTTAAGAAAAGAAGGCTATGGCGGAGCTATTTTAATGTAAACCGCAAAAAGCAAAAGCACAATCTGCCTTAGGAAATCAGCTTTATTTTGAACAAAAGCATGAAGGGTATATTCGTCAGGTCAAACAGACCATTCAGGACCGCAAAAGACAGCAGCAACTAGCTCTGGAAAAGAAGAATGATGAAATGGCAAAAATGGCTATCCAAGATCGTCTTGAGCAAGAAAAAAAGCTACAAGCACTTGAGGAACAGCTTGAAGGAATAAAAGATCAAACAAATCAATTAAAAGCTCAGGTTGTAAAATTAAAGGAAACATATGCTGATTTGCAAAATCGCAAAACAATGCTTCTCTCAAGAGCTACAACAGCCCAGACAAGCTACAGAGTGAAAAACACATTGTTTTCTTCCCAATCTGAAAGCATTGTAAATGGTTTTGCTAGAATGGAAGATAAGGTTTTACACTTAGAGGCTAAAGCAAGTGCTCTTGATTACTTATCTAAAAATAAACCGCATCAAGACAAAACATATTCTCTTGAGGTGGAAGAGGAATTTTTGAAAGCAAAAGAAGCAATGGAAAAACAAGCTTAAATCTTATAGATTTATTGTGATATAAGAAATGCGAACCCTTCAACATAATTTGAAGGGTTCGCATTTTTTGGACAAGTGTTATTACTTTTTTGAAAAATATGCAGTTAAAAAGCTTGCACTGTTAGTTCTGCAGGTAAACGACATTTTGTGGTTTTGTTTTTAACACTTCCAAATAGAGGATATGGTGTCCGTCACTTTCATGCACTCTGAATAGATATCCATCTTTCTCAACTTCTGCCCCAACCGTTGCATCAAAGTTTTGCGTAAGAAACCAGCCTCCGATTGTATCAATACCCTCATCAGATAAATGCGTATCTAGCAAGTTGTTAACATCATCAATGAGTAATTTGCCATCTAAAATAAAATGCTGATCACTTAATTTACGTATTTCAGGGATTTCATCCTCATCGAATTCATCTCTTATTTCGCCAACGATTTCTTCAAGAATATCTTCAACAGTAACTAACCCTGAGGTACCGCCATATTCATCAATCAAAATAGCTAAATGTGTTCGTTCTTTTTGCATTTTTACTAATAAATCATGAATAGGGATCGTTTCAATAACTTGAATAACAGGGTTGATAAACGAATCAATGTTAAATGCTTTCGTACTAGTTCCCGCCATAACCTTTGAAGTTAAAAACTCTTTAATATTAAGAAAGCCTATAATATTGTCCTTATCCCCGTCTACAATCGGATATCTGGTATATCGTTCATTCTTAATTATTTTTACAATATCATCATAAGTATTATCAATTGATATCGTCACAATCTCGGTACGCGGAACCATAATTTCCTTGGCAATTCTCTCATCAAATTCAAAGATATTGTTTACATACTTTAGCTCATTTTTATTGATTTCTCCGCTCTTGTAACTTTCTGATAACAAGATGCGAAGTTCTTCCTCAGAGTGCGCCAACTCGTGCTCTGATGCCGGCTTAAGCCCGAAGAACCCAACTAATACACGGGCAGATCCATTTAGGAACCAAATGAATGGGTACAAAATGCGGTAGAACCAAATAATTGGCTTTGCCGTCAGAAGTGCTATCGTCTCTGCTTTTTGAATTGCAACTGTTTTAGGAGCAAGCTCCCCCACTACAACATGCAAGAATGTTGCAAGAACAAAAGCAATAACTAAAATGAGAATATGTGACAATGATTCATCGACATTAAAATAACTAAAAACAGGATGTAATAGGATTTCAAATGTCGATTCTCCAACCCACCCAATTCCTAGTGCTGTAACCGTTATTCCGAGCTGACAAGCAGATAAATATTCATCTAAGTGGGTAACAACTTTTTTTGCTGAAACTGCTCCTTTTTTCCCTTCTGCAATCAGCTGATCAATTTTTGATGCTCTTACCTTTACGATCGCAAACTCTGTGGCTACGAAAAAGGCAGTTAAAGCAATTAATAATACAAAAATAAATAAATTAATAGTGGTCAATGAGTGATCTTACTGGATGTAAGATCTACACCTCCTTTATATACTTGTTATTCTTTTCATTACCCAAATTGTAAGAAATTAATTCAGGAGCAAGAGCAAAGATTGTATTAACGAAAGACTTTCACGGGAAATATTTTTTTTGACATATTCCTGATTATGGTCGAGTTGTGCTAATACTTTCGTTACATCACTTTCAAGTTCTTTTATTTTTAGTCTTAATTCTAATACATCAATCTCTTCTGCATTTTCATCTATTAGTCTCTTTTTTATTTGTTCTAATGACATCCCATCTTTTTTACACTTTTCTATAAAATGCAACCGCTCAACTGCCGACATATCATAGTATCGATAATTAGAAGGGGAACGTTCTACTTCCAACAGCCCCAAATTGGTATAATAATCAATCGTGCGTTTTGTCACACCAGTTCTTTCGGCTAATTCTCCAATTTTTAGTTTGCCAGTCCCAATATTATACCTCCAAACTATAACGTGATGGTTTCATCATACAATGTCCAATCAGGATCATCAAGTAATACGGATAGAAAGAATGAAAGTTTCACCATTCCGTCATTTTTTCTATTTTTGATCACCACATAGAAAAATCGAGTGTAAACGTTGTTTACACTCGATTTTATCCATTCTATTTAAACTGTTAACTTATACAACATCATACCCCTGATCTTCAATTGTATCCTTCATTTCTTTTTCTGTTACTTGGCTAGCATCAAATTTGACTTCAACTGTTCCTTGACCTAAGTCTACTTTTACATTAGATACACCATTTAATTTTCCTATACTTCCCTCTATTGAATTTACACAGTGATTACATGACATTCCTTCTACTTTTAAAAGAATTGTTTCCATTTATATTATCCTCCTATTTTTTCATTAATCGTTGCACAGTAATTAATAGTTCATCGATGATTTCTTCGTCACCCTCTTGAATTCTTTCGACAACACATGTTCTAAGGTGTCCTTCAAGCAGAAGCTTTCCAACACTATTAAGTGCTGATTGGGTTGCTGAGATTTGGGTGATGACATCATCACAATACGTATCCTTTTCAATTAACGATTTTATCCCACGAATTTGTCCTTCTATTCTGTTTAACCGGGTGATTAAATTTTTTTTCACTTTTTCAGAATGATGACTTGTTCTATGCTCATGATGGCTGCATTGTTCCTGTTCAAGGTCGTGCTCAAGATTTTCAAAATCATTGCTCAACTAATATGCCCCCTTTACGTTCACTATCTTTTATTATAATACCCCCCCTTCATCTATTCAAAATCTGCTGATTATTGCTTTATTTCAACAACAAATGGAAATGCTCTTACCACTCCATTTTGTTTAAACTCAGCCCAGATTTTATAATTGCCGGGTTCGTCAAACTGTGTTTCAAAGCGTGGCTCCTGATCACTTACCGGATGAACATGAATATAGTTTGTCGCTTCTTCATCTAAAATCACGATATGACCCATTGCCCCTAAATAAGGCTCTAATTTACTTTGATCCAATTCAAATGACATGGTGATTGGCTCGTTCGCCATTTGTGAACTCATTTTTAGTGTCACTTCATAGCCATCTATCTTTTTGATTAACGATTGATCAGGCTGAAGTGCCTGATGGCTATGAGCTGTTTCCTTATTTCCAACCGTTAATGTTATCGGTTTGACCTGATACGTTAAATTATTTGGTTTGATATCAACAAACGCTTTATAGGCTCCTTCAGGCATTTTCTTATTCAGTTTAAATGTTCCTTTGCCAGTCTTATCTGGATGAACATGATAAAATTCAGCTAAATGCTCATCAACAATTATTAAATGCATCAGCTTTTCATGATTCACCTCGAGATCATCCACTAGATTTCCTTGTTGATCAGTCAGCTTCACAACAAGTGACGTGCCATCATAATTTACATCTGCATCAACTTCGCTATTATGTTCCACATTGTTTTCTTCACCATGATGTCCATGCTCACTTGATTTGTCTTCTGTCACATGACTGTCTTGATGCTCATTCGATGTTTGTTGTTCACTTGCAATTACTTCTGAATAAAACAAATAGGAACCCATCACGACAAATAAATAAACGACTGCAGCTGCTGCCCATTTTTTCATTCTCTCCACCCCTCTTTCATGAAGCATCCTTTACATTTAATTTTACCCTTTGTAATCGCAAGGCATTTAATACAACGGATACAGAACTAAATGCCATTGCCGCACCAGCAAGCCATGGTGCAAGGAAACCGATTGCTGCGATCGGAATCCCGATTGTATTATAAGCAAACGCCCAAAACAGGTTTTGTTTAATATTACGAATAGTTTTCTTACTCATTAGGATCGCATCGGCAATGCTCATTAAGTCGCCTCTCATTAACGTAATATCCGCTGCCTCCATTGCCACATCTGTGCCAGTTCCAATCGCCATTCCTGTGTTTGCAACCGCTAGTGCAGGAGCATCATTGATGCCATCTCCGACCATTGCGACTAGCTTCCCTTGCTGCTGTAATTTTTTCACCTCTGCTGCTTTACCTTCTGGAAGGACTTCTGCAATAACCGTATCAATTCCCACTTCAGCAGCAATCGATTTTGCCGTCCTTTCGTTGTCACCAGTCATCATGACTACTTCCAGCCCCATTTCTTTCAAACGGTGAATCGCCTGCTTAGAAGTATCCTTTACTGTATCTGCAACAGCCACAATTCCCGCATATTGCTGATTGATTGCGACAAGCATCGCAGTCTTTCCTTTCATTTCAAGTGCTTCCATCTTTTCATTTGCATGACCAATCTGAATGTGATTGTTTTCCATTAAGCTTCTTGTTCCAATAAGAACTTCTGTACCATTTATCAGTGCTTTGACCCCATATCCCGGTATGGCTTCAAAGGAATCGACCTTTTCCAAAGCAGGCTGCTTCTCTTGAATTCCTTTTACAATCGCTTCAGCCAGCGGGTGTTCCGATTGCTTCTCAGTACTTGCTACATAACCTAGAAAGTCTTCTTCATTTATGCCGTTTTCCACGATCACATCCGTTAAAACCGGTTTACCATTTGTAACAGTCCCTGTTTTATCGACAATAACAGTGGTAATTTGGTGAGTTGTTTCTAGGTGTTCGCCGCCTTTAAACAAAATCCCATATTCGGCTGCACGACCGGATCCCGCCATAATCGATGTTGGTGTTGCTAAGCCTAATGCACATGGACAAGCAATAACGAGCACGGCGATTAGCTTTTCTAGGGCAACGGCAAATTCACCAGGACTAACCCAGAGATACCAAATAAAGAAGGTAAGAAAAGCAATTCCTACCACAATTGGTACGAAGATGCCCGAAATTTGATCGGCTAAACGCTGGATCGGTGCTTTTGAACCTTGTGCATCCTCAACCACCTTAATGATTTGTGCCAACGCTGTATTTTTGCCCACCTTTGTTGCTTTCACCTTTAAAAATCCATTTTTATTGATTGTGGCTCCAATGACGGTATCCCCTGCTGTTTTATCCACTGGAACACTTTCACCAGTGATCATCGATTCATCTAAGGCTGACTGTCCTTCAACAATTTCCCCATCTACCGGCACCTTTTCACCCGGCTTCACAAGAAAATAATCTCCAACGACGACTTCTTCTATCGGTATCTCAACTTCTTTACCATCTCGAATGACTAGCGCAGTTTTTGCTTGTAAGCCCATGAGTTTTTTAATTGCTTCTGATGAACGGCCCTTTGCTCGTGCCTCAAATAATTTCCCGAGAATTATTAACGTAATCAAAACAGCACTTGTTTCAAAATAAAGGGAAACCATATGCTCATTCGATCCAATTGACTTAATTGCCAAGTACAAACTGTAAAAATAAGCTGCAGACGTTCCAAGCGCGACTAATACATCCATGTTTGCACTTTTATTTTTTAATGCTTTAAATGCTCCAACATAAAATTGCTTTCCGACTAAAAATTGTACAGGTGTTGCTAACGCTAATTGAAACCAAGGATTCATGAACATCTCTGGCAAGTAAAGAAAGGACGTAAATTCAAAATGGCTGACCATCGCCCATAATAATGGAACAGATAAAATAAGCGAGAATATGAATTTGCCTTTTTGTCTTTCCAGCTCCTGCGTGCGGTGATCACTTCCTTCTGCTTGCTCTTCTTCTTTTACCATTGCCTCGTAGCCTAGTTGGGAAACCTTATTTTTAAGATCTTGAACGGTTACTTGTGAAGCATTGTATTCTACATTTGCTGTTTCTAAAGCAAAATTCACTGAGGCATTTACGACTCCGTCCAGCTTGTTTAAGCCTTTTTCTATCCTGTTCGCACATGCCGCACAAGTCATGCCTATAATAGATAGTTCTGTTTTTTCTGTGGCGACTTCATATCCTAGATCATTCACCTTTCGAAAAAGCTGATCGATTTCTACTTGATTGGGATCATAGGTAACCGAAGCCTTTTCTAAGGCAAAATTGACATTCGCCTCTTCCACCCCTTCCATTCGTTTTAAACCTTTTTCAATTCGATTGGCACATGCTGCACATGTCATACCTGTAATCGGCAGGTTAATTTCTTGCTTTGATGGATTCATTGAAATGTCTCCTTTATCTCAATGTAAATTCACTTCACACATGTTTAAAAAATTTGAGTGATATCACCTTTGTTATGTATTATACTATACCCCTATATGGTATATGTCAATCCTTTTTCCACCATTTATTCTTACTTTTTATATTTTAGGCATGTCACCCTGCTTATTAGTCTATACATAAAAGAAAAAAGGGTGTATTGGGGGACTTTTATGTCTGAACATTTTTTTGCGTTTTTTATTTCTATAATGATTTTCTTATCAGGATGCAGCAACTCTCAGCAGCAAACAAATGAACCTCTTACAACAAAAGGAGCTAGTGAAAAGAATATGCAAGAGCAAGAAATGATTTCTGCACAAGCCACTTATATCGGACTCATGGATCCGCACACAATTGAAGTAATCGTCAATAATAAACCCTTGGCTTTGCAAATTACAGAAGAACAAAGGAAGATCCTTGAACCGCTGGAGACAAATAAAGAAATTCATATTGAGTATCGGTTTAATGAAGAAACGTCTCAGAATATATTGGAGAAGGTGGAGATAGAGGAGTAAGAGACTTAAAAACAACGCCAAAGTCATTTAATAATACAAAAATGGGAAAATCCACATCGTCTAAAGAATGTGGATTTTCCTTTTGCTCTTATTTTATAAAAAAGATAATGCCTCGAGCAAATAGATATTAATATTGATATTGATATTGATCCTATTCCTTATTCTTTAATTGCCTATCCAAATAAAACGTGCCAAATGGAATAAATGCAAGGAAGACAGCCCATATTCCCCAGAGAACTGCCCAATGTTTTTTAAATTTCACAACAGCTACCATGACGACAAACAAGACAAATAAAAATCCATGCAGACCGCCTACGATGGTGACGGCAAGAGGAAAATCAAGAAAATACTTTAGCGGCATGGCAATAATCAGTAACACTAAATAAGAAATCCCCTCTAAGTTCCCAACAAAGCGCAAAAAACCTACAGATGTTTGAAACATCATATCAACTCCAATTTCTAGCGATTTATACTTTTATTATACATGGATCATTTAGACAGGCTGTGATAAACTATGACAATTTCCTAACACAAAGAATGGGGTAAAGCCAACTAAACATAAGAAAAGCGCAAGGCGCTTAGCATTCGGCGACAAGCATAAGGCGAATAGGAATAGAAGGTGTTCTTTACCTTCAATTCCTATTTGACTAGACCCTAGAGCAGATGGCGCCTGGATCTAGACACTAAAACTAAGTACAAAATTTTATACTTACCTTTACAAAAAGTGAAAAGGAGCAGCCCTTTTCACCTAATGACCATCAACATTATTCAGCTGTTCTCTTACCTTAAACTTATGAATCAGCTCCTCTACTTCTTGGATGGTGCTTGTAAGAGCAGAGGCTAAATCTCCCAACTCCTCTGCAGATGCTGCCTGTTCCTCTGTTGTTGCTGTAACTTCTTCAGTTGTGGAGGAAGAAATTTCTGCTACTTCGACCATTTCATTTATCGCTTTTTCGACCTTTTCCTTATTGATCGTGATCTTTCCAATTGAGGCTTCCACATAATCAATTTCACTGATAATCGCATTTGTTCCTTCAAGAATATTTTCAAACGCATTTTGTGTATCGTGGATTGAATTCGACTGTTCATTAAATAGTCTTATCGTTGTATCAACCATTTGAACCGATTTTTTTGTTTGCGATAATATACTTGCAATAACCAAATCGATTCTCAGCGACGAGGTTTTCGTTTGATCAGCAAGCTTTCGTATTTCCTGGGCAACAACCGCAAATCCTCTACCGTACTCCCCAGCTCTTGCCGCTTCGATGCTTGCGTTTAATGATAATAAGTTTGTTTCCTCACTTACACTCTTTATGATTTCAACGATGTCCTTTATTTGCGTTATTTCCTCATTTAACACATTCATCGTTTGTTCAACTTGTTCAATATTCGTTCCCATTTCTTGATTTTTATTGGTTAACTCTTTAATCGTTTCAATAGATGTACTGCTAAGCTGTTTTGTTGTTTGCGTTATAGATGATACTCTTTCCATATTATTGGCTACCTCATTGATTTCAGCTGATAGCTCTTTCATTTCCCGGTTTGTTCGTTCTGAATAATCGACCTGGCTGACAGCTCCCTTTGCAACGTCTTCAATTGCGCTGGCAATTTGTTCAGTGGCTATTGCCGATTCTTCGGCAATTCGTTTCAGATCATTGGCCCGGTTCACCGCATAGGTTGATACCTTTTTATTTTCTTCAATCATGACCGTAATATTGTCAATCATCGTGTTATAGCTTTTCCCTAGCTGACCGACTTCATTTTTATATAAATAGTCTGCCCGGTGTGTTAAGTCACCTTTTTCAGCCATTTTCATAATTGAAACGATGCGCTGTATGGGCCTAATCATACTTTTGGCTAAAAAGATGCTCGCAAAAACAGATAAAAGGACAAAAGCGAAAATAAGGATATAGACAAGATAAATCACATCATGAATTTCTTTTAATAAATATGCTTTTGAGGTTGAAACAGATACCTTCCAGCCGTTTTCACTTTCATGCAACGAAACTAAATTTTCATCATTAAGTTGTTGAGATTCATAGATACTTCCAACAAGCTTTTGTTTATTACTAGCTATTATTATACCGTTTTCATTAATAATCGAAATTTCTCTTGCTGATGTGTTTCTTCCATTTTCAAACACATCATCAAAAAGCTTCGCATTAGCGATAAGGATAAGGGTGCCTAGCTGATCGTATTTTCGAAACAAGTAAATATTTTCATAAAGATCCCCTAAACCGGATGTCCATAATACTGAACCCGATAATTCTTCCACTTTGTCAGGAATTTCTGAATCAAAGTATTCATCCACTTTAAAATCATCTGTAGTGCTTGACTCACCAAAAACAATGTTTTCTTCATTAATAAATAATAGCGCTTCAGCATTTTCATTTGTAAATGTAATGCTCGAGAAATATTCTGTTACTTCTCTTTCCTTTGTAAATCTCTCATACTCTGTTAACCCCTCATTATTCTTTAACTGTTCCATTAAATCCATGTTCGATAAAGGAATTAGCGTAATGTTTTCAATTTCTCTTAACAGATGGTTTACATTTTTCGTAACCTGAACACCAATCTCATTATTCATATCAGAAACTTTGTTTTCAATCGTACTTGATGAAACAAAGTATACAACATTCCCGATCATGACACTTGGAATGATCGTAAATAATAGGATCAATAAAATAATTTTTGACTTTAATGTCATCCCTCTTAGATAACTTCTTTTCTGCCGTTTGTTATAGGACTTATTGGCAACAGACTTCTTTTTTTCCTTCACCATCTTAACCCCTTTGTATGTATTCACGAAATATTCTGACATGAGAAAAAAACACATAACACTTTATACCCAGTTCTAAATGACTATATTCATGTTTTTTCTCCTTCACATCATGTATCCGCTTACAATTATACTATATTTCTCCAAAAATTTGATAAAAAACTTTTAGCTATTGTCAGTTTATAGGCTTTTTTACCTATCACCAACCTCATAATCTTATATTTTATCATTTAAACACTTGAAGGATTATGTGATAAATTGAATAGAAGCAACCTATTTTACCTTTTGAAAAGAGCCATTCCTTGTTACTAAAAAAGCAACAGTCTGTAAACAAAGAGACTAAATAAAAGAAGGGGCAGTCCGCCCCTTCTTTTGTTTACATTTCTAATGTTTCTACATGGCTTTCACTTTCCGCCTTTAGTCTTTGCTTTTTTGCCTTTTTAAAATGAAGCAGCTCATAAACAACTGGAATGACAATAAGTGTTAAAAGTGTCGCGACACTTAATCCGCCAATAACTACAACTGCTAAGCTTGCAGATACTAAATTCCCCATTTCAGCTTCTTTAAATAATAAAGGAAGCATTGCCGAAATGGTTGCTACAGCTGTCATGATGATCGGGCGCATTCTAATTGAAGCAGCCTCCACTATTGCATCACGAATAATCATAGTTTGTTCATTTTGCTTCACGCGATCTAATAGAACAATCGCATTTGTTACAACGATACCAATTAACATTAATGCTCCCAATAAAGCCGTTACATCAACAGAAATGCCGCTGATGATTATTCCTAAAATCGCTCCAATTGCGGCAAGCGGTAAAGAAAAGAGAATCGCAATTGGTGCTCGGATGGTTTTAAAGGTGATCACCATAATCAGAAACACAATCCCAATCGAAGCAAGCATCGTCATAAATAAATCCTGAAAGTCGTTTGCTTGATCAACACTTGCCCCGCCGACAAGTACTTCCATGTTTTCAGGAATCACTATGCCTTCGGTCGTTTTATCACCAAAAATACGCGTATTGATTTCCGTGGAAATGTCTGATAATTTTTCTGGATCAACAGTTGCCGTTATCCTGACATATTGATCCCCATCCTTATGGAATGTGCTAGTAGGTTCTTCTGTCTGCTTTAACTCAGCTACTTCTGCGATCGTTGTCATACCATTAGCCGTCATAATCGGAACATTTGATAATTCTTTTTCCGTCTCTGGATTAAATAACGGTTCCAGCATAACCGTCGTTTGCATTCCGTTCATTTCAACAGAACCAAGGGGGGTTTTGTTCAGCATGACTGCAGCTTGTTGGGCAACTTGGTCAGCTTTCGCAGCGGAAGAATTAACAACAAAGGAATAAACCGCTTTTGTTTCCTCTTGGTTGGAACTTACCTTCTCAATTCCTTCAATATCCTTTATCTCAGCTTCAACTTCTTCTGATAATGTGATGAGTCCTTCCACATCATCACCGATTAAATCAATGGTTATGGAAGTCGAGCCTCCACCCATCATTGTCGCTTCTGTAGCCTCAATTGTTGCATCCTTGTACACATCTTTTTGTGTATCAATCGTATCGATAAAGGCGCCCATATCTGCATCCTCTTCTAAGATTGCCATGATTTGCGCTTGGGTTGGATTGCCAACGGCTCCGTATTTTGCTGCATCTTCAGAATTTCCTAATTGCAAATATAATGTATCAACCCCTTCTTGCGCTAACAAATATTCTTCAAGCTTCATTGATTCTTCTTTTACTTTTTCAATTGGTGTTTCATTCGGATATGTTAAAGAGACCAAGACGTAATCCGCTTTTGTTTTATTAACAGAGCCTTTAGGAAGCATGAAGTCCCCCCCGACCGAGCCGACAAATAAAAGCAATGCGGTTACAAGCACCACCCATTTATGATTTAATGACCAGGTTAGCATTTTCGCAAAACGCGGAGATGGATTGTGCTCTTTTATTTTCGCCTTCTTAAGCAAGCCGGCACTCATAACAGGTACAACTGTAATGGCCACAATTAAAGAAGCCAACAGAGAATAAGTGATGGTTAATGCGAATGGAAGCAAGAAATCCTGCAAACTTCCACTTAACAGCCCCATTGGTAAAAATACAGCCACCGTTGTAAGGGTTGAAGATGTAATCGCCGAGCCAACTTCCTTTGTGGCATCCATGACCATATTGATCGTGAATTTTTCATGTTGTGCTCTTCTAAAAATATTTTCAATAACGACGATGCTGTCATCTACAAGACGTCCAACTGCAACGGCTACTCCGCCTAATGTCAAAATATTTAATGTGACACCAGACTGATTGAGCAGGAATAAAGTAAACCCTAATGAAAGTGGAATGGACACAATCGTTATTAAAGTGGAGCGAAGATTACGTAAAAACACCATGATCACAATGGTTGCAAATAAGGCACCTAATAAAACTTCTTTAATCATACTGTGGACAGACGATTCTACCGAATCAGCTGAAGCTAAAACAACAGTCGTTTCAAGATTGTCGTACTTTTCATTTACTTCCTGTGACGCTTTTTCAGCTTCTTTACTTATCGTTACTGCGTTTGAATGACCATCCTTCGTAATAACGAAAATCAATGCATCCTTTCCATTCACTCGTGTAAGATTGTTTTCTTGTTTTGTGATGTTAATCGTTGCTAGATCTTTAAGAGGTACGTTGGGAAGCACTTCCGTTTCTCTTAGTTTTTCAATCGAATTTAAATCGCCAACAACCTTAAGATTAGCTGTTTTCCCATCTACTGTTTTTTCTCCGACTGCCGTTGCCATATTCTGTCCTTGAAGCAATGGCATAATATGCTCAATAGAAACTTTCTTTGCAGCCATCTTTTTTTCATCTAGTTCAACCGATACGTACGAAGGTATAGTTCCATTTGTTTGGATCGATGAAACTCCAGCAATTTCTTTAAAATAAGGAACAATTTCATCTTTCGCATACTGAATTGTTTCAGGATTGATTCCTTCGTCAAACGTTAACGCAATGTAGGAAACAGGTATCATGGACGTGTTCAATTGGACAATATTGGGCTTCATAACATTTTCGGGTAATGTTACATTTGCTAAAGCCTCCTCAATCTCCCGCTTCGCTTCTTTCTTATCAATACTAGACTCAAAGTGAATATCGACGGATGTATAGCCGTCACCAGTTCTTGAAAACACATTGGTCTTCCCATTTACACCATCAACGGCATTTTCAATCGGAGTTGTCACCTGCTCCTCCATCATACTTGCATCTAAACCTTCACCCATGGCAACCACTGAAATAAAGGGTTGGTCAGCAGAAGGCAAAAACTCCATCGGCAATCGAAAATAACTTAAAACTCCCAACACAAGTATCAACATTGACATAATAGCAACTGCAGCTTTGTTCTTAAATGACCACTTCGTAAGCCAAGACATCTTACAAACTCCTTTCAATTTTCGTTTTGCTTCCAATTAGTTTTGAACCACTCTCGTTGCAGAAAAAATTTCGTATAAGCAGCTCATTACTACAGTCATCATTCTAATAGCAAAAAGTGGAAGAGTTAAATGACTTAAGGTGTAAACCCCCCTAGGGCTTAAGACGTATATTACTAAAGGCTGTTTATGTAAACGCCAACAAATGGAGCGGAGGACGGCATTGAGCACAAACCGTTCTTATGGAGGAATTATAAAATGGAGAAGGATATGGAATAAAAGCAGCAACAAAGGGCTGCTCAAGTTTTGAGACAGCCCTTTATTACACTAGCTTTTTCGATTTATTTTATAACCATTGTCAATTTTGTCAAAGCCGATTTTCGGATAATAATCCATGGCTTCTTGAGCAGATAATAGGATTAATGACACCTGCTCCCCAAGCTCTTCTCTTAACAAGCGGACAAGTTCTTTACCAATTCCGCATTTTTGAAAGTTCCGATCAACAGCAAGATCTGATAAATAACAGCAATAGCTAAAATCCGTAATCGCACGTGCTACGCCAACTAAACGACCTTCAGCCCGGGCAGTGATGATGAGATCGGCATGTTCAATCATTTGCTGCAGCCGCGGAAGATCTTCAACTGGCCGTTTTATGCCAGACGCTTTAAATACTTCTGACAGCTCCTCGGCATGGATCGTGTCATTCACTTGGTAGGTTAACTTATTTATCATTGCTATTCCCCTCTCTTAATCATGAAATATATATAACTATATCGTATCTACCAACTTTTGTATGTATAAAAGCAAAAGGATCACTAGCCCACTCCTAAACTTAATCATTGTGTTTAGAGTGTCTGTGACCCTTTAGTCTTATTCGCCTTACTTGCCTTCTAAAACCTGAATAAACGCTCTCATATAGTCCGGCAAATCAGGCGGACGTCTGCTTGATACAAGATGTCCATCAACAACAACTGCTTCATCCAGCCATTTCGCTCCGGCATTCTCCATATCATCACGAATACCTGGTGTACTTGTTACGGTTTTGCCGTTTAATATTTTTGCAGAGATCAGCACCCAGCCAGCATGACAGATTTGGCCAATCGGTTTTTTCTGCTCTTCCATATGCTGAACAATAGCCAGCACCTTTGGAAATCTGCGCAGCTTATCAGGAGCCCAGCCTCCTGGAACTAATAGCGCATCATAATCTTTAGGGTCAACATCTTGAAAGGCAAAATCAGAAGTTGCTGGCACCCCATACTTTCCTTTATATGTAAATCCAGCCTCTTCTCCAGCTAAATCAACAGTTGCCCCTTCTTCGCGTAAACGATGGATTGGATACCAAAGCTCCAAGTCCTCAAAATCTTCATGGACAAAGCTTAATACTTTTTTTCCTGCTAATTTCATTTGTGCTCCCTCCTTGTTTTCAAATCTTTCCCAAAAAACACCTTAAAGAAACTCTCTCTTAATCTTTCTAGAAGAATAAAAGGCAGTTCTATCCCAAATCTAACAAAATAATAGGATCTCAGCAAGAATTTCGTTGTAATCCTATTATAGTAGCAGTAAAAAAATGATATTGTCGTAATCCATAGAAAAGAAGCCTGCTTATTCAATCAAACAGGCTCCTTTTCTATTTACTTTGTTTTGCCTAAGTGATAACAATTTGTAATTTTTGTTATTGCTTCAATCAACGCATGAATATCAGCTGTTATTTTCTCACTTGCCTTCTTTGGAAGGGGCCCTTGTTCCTTTAAAAAGTCACTTAATGTCTTCATTGCTTGCTTGTAATGCCCTTGTTGATACTGCTCCCGCGACCTAGAAAATTGGATTCTTAATGTGTCCTCAATCTCTCCAGATTCTACATAACGCTGAATGATTGCCTCAACGTGATGAAATTTCCTTATGATATTACCATATCCAAGCAACTCGATTTGAGCGATAGAAGTGATGGCTGCTCCTCCATTCTCTTTCACTTCTAATCGATAGAAAGAATAGGCACCAGGGTTTTTGATTAAAAATGGCTTGGTGAATTTTCGCCAATGGAAACATTCATTTTCCCTTTTATCAAGAACCTGCCAAGCTTCACCATCTTTAGAACCTAATAATACCCAGCATTTGGGGTCCTGTTCCTCAACCTCGCCAGAAGTGATCGTGTACATCAACACTTCCTCAGGTCCATTTTCAAATTGATATTGTGTCCATGGTTGATTACTTTTGAGCGACAGAATTGTGTTAGAAGTATTGTCAAATAACGTTTCAGCCCCACCTTTATCAGAATGCTGGGAGATCCCTTTCTTATGATCAGTCAAATCATACAAGATCGTTGGCTGCACGGATGTTCCATTTGTTGCTGGATCGGTAATCGACCTAGGTAAGGCGTCTAAGCCTGTTCCCCACTCTGATGGCTCGCTTCCCATTTCGAACTCCAAGGTTGCCCCATTAATTAGCGTTTTATGATCAATCGTTAACTGATCATGGAGTTTGCCATTTACTTTCAGGCTTTGGACATATTTATTTTTATGACTAACATTTGGTGCTTTTATTATGATGGTGTTCCCATTTTCAAGGTGGATCGTCATTTTCTTAAAATAAGGAGCTCCTATTGCATATTCAGGTAAACCCATTTGCAGCGGATAAAATCCTGCAGCACTGAACATATACCATGCAGACATTTCCCCGTTGTCTTCATCTCCAGGATACCCTTGGCCGATTTCACTGCCGATATATAATCTTGATAACACTTCACGGATTTTTTCCTGTGCCTTTGCCGGCTGCCCCGCATAGTTATACATGTAAAGAATGTGATGGGCAGGCTGGTTACTATGACCGTACATCCCCATCCTTACATCCCTCGCTTCAAGCATTTCATGGATGATGCTGCCATAATGCCCAGGGTAGGAGGCTGTCTCAGGGATAGAAAAAAAGGCATCCAGTTTTTCCGCCAATCCAGCTCTGCCGCCATAAAGATTTGCCAAGCCTTGACCATCCTGTGGTACGTGGAAAGCCATATTCCACGCATTTGTTTCTGTATAATCGCCACCCCAGGATTCAGGATTAAAGTTTTCAGCAGAGGTTCGCCATTCACCTGACGGCTCTTTTCCCATAAAAAAATTCACTTTAGAATTAAACATTTCAACATAGTTTTGGGCACGTTCTAAATAATAAACAGCATCCGTACAATATTGTTGATAATCTGGATTCGACTTATCCGTCAGCTCTGCCAGCATTCTTGCTATATTCGCAATCGCAAAGTCATTAATGTAGCCATCCATTGCCCACGACAATCCTTCACCAGTTGCTGTGCTAGTATAACGATTAAAGATTGATGTCGCTAATCCTTTTCGTCCCACACTTTCTTCATCACTCGCAACAGAAGCATTCTTTATTGCTGATTCATAAAAGGCCTTCACATCAAAGTTTGTTACTCCTTTTAAATAAGCATCAGCAAAAGCAACATCAGAGCTTGTGCCGACCATTAAATTCGCATAGCCAGGCGAAGACCATCTAGATATCCATCCCCCATCTTTATATTGCTGGATAAAGCCATTGATCATCTCACCAGCATTTGTCGGAGTAAACAAGACGTAAGCTGGCCACGATGTTCGGTACGTATCCCAGAAACCATTATTGACATAGCACTTACCATCGACAATATTGGCACCTGTTTCTGTCGGTGTGTTTTCATTTGTCTGGTTTAAAAACGGACTAGCATACTGATAAATTGTTTTTTCTTCCGTACCTGTATTTTCATAACCAATATTAGGATATAAAAATAAACGATACATATTGGAATACAGGGTGATAAGTTCTTCTTTGCTTGCATCTTCCACTTCAATGATTTTCAGTTTTTCTTCCCATGCTTTTTTTGCAGCTTTTTTTACACTTTCAAAAGTGGCATCAGGTTTTATCTCCTGCTCAAGATTCCTTTTCGCCTGGTTGACACTAATCAATGACGTCGCGATTTTCATTGTCACGGTTTTATCCTCACCTGAGGTATCAAAACAATAATAGCCGGCAACATTGTCCCTGTTCTCTCCAACTAACTTCGCGCTGTCTACTACTTTCTTATCAAAGATTGCATAAATAAACATCCTTGTGCTTCCGTCGGAAAGACCGCTTTTTACATCTGTATATCCGGATAATGCCTGCTCTTCTGGATGTAATGTCAAGCCGCCTTCATTATTTACATTGTCAAAAATCAGACTGGATTTTTCACCGACAAATGTAAACGCAAACATTGCAGCACGGTTTGTTGGCGTTATTTCCGTTTTCATTCCATTCTCAAATGTAACTGAATAGTAATGTGGCTTCGCTATTTCATTTTCATGCTTAAATGCCAATGCACGCTTCTGTCGATTCGCACTTGGTTTTTCCAACGCCTGAGGCATGATTTGAAATGTCTGACGGTCTCCCATCCATGGGCTTGTTTCATGACTTAGTGAAAATGCTTGAATTTCCGGCAAATTATCTGAGTTATTTGCCTGTTGGTACGTGTATAGCCAGCTTGTCGAACCGGCATCTGTCACCGGAGTCCAAAAGTTAAACCCATGTGGTACAGCCACTGCAGGAAAATTATTCCCTCTTGAAAAAGTTCCATTCGAGTTTGTGCCCCGCAAAATATTCACATAGTCTACTGGACTATGATAGATTTCCTCTTTCGGATTCCCTTCGATTTTAATATCATCAATACTGCCTTCAAAAATCGCTGGACCATTAGGATGATCATAGGCTATTAAAATTCGTTCAACCGTTTTCCCTTCAGCCACTTTTCCTATTATAGATGATTTGTAATTCCATTGATTAGGATATAATGTGTTGGATTTACCCTGTGCCTGGGGATGTAATTCAATGCCATGCTGATCCTTTGCCCCAAGCTCGCTAAGATAGGTTCCATCTGAAAATGCAAGATCGATAGCTACATAGGTACTTGAATAATCCATTTGTTTTTCATCCATAAACTGGGGATGAATATAATAGGAAAGCTTTGATTTTGAAGTAATCGCAATGTTAACATCGAAAATTTTATTATAAGAATAGGCTCTGCCTTCTAATACATGCCTTCCTGAGTAAAGAAGAGCTTTACCACCTGTCCATCCTGCATTGACTTTTCCGGTATAACTGTTTTTCGGACCATTCCCTATTTGTGAAATCATATTGGGAGATTCAACCTCTAGGGATTTTATCTGTTTCCTTTTGTCCACAACAAGAGGCTGGTCATCACCTTTTCCATTATGAGTGATATTCTCCTGATTCGAATCATCTTTAATGCCTCCTTTAACTCCTAAGGCTCTTTGATTTCCATCACGGTCAGTTTCTACAGCGTTTTTCCAAGTAAGTTGCACGTCTTTCTCTTCAAATGAAGTAGAGAAGTCTGTTGTTTCAGACTCCTGTGCAAATGCTGGACGAAGCTCGGTTGGAGTCACATAGTATTCACTCATTTACGTATATCTCCTCTAAGTAATATTTATCATATTGATATTGATTTATTTTCGCTCTGTTGACTATGATTCCATTCCGACTGGAGTTAGAAATTTAATAAATAGACCTCCTACAACAGACCGGTTCTGAAAGTTTATTTGTTTTCCAGTGATCGTATCATACCAATCCGTAAAAGGAACACGACTCGGAGATTCGTTCAAAAAGTCCCATTTGATCAGTTCTCGATTGAATTCTTCACATTTTCGTTGAATTTCCTCGTATTGCGTGATTGCTAAGGTGATCATTTCTTCAAACGTCATTCCATTTCTGCGCCAATATGCACTCAAAGGCTTGCCAAAATATTCAATTGAATGGATATCATCATAAGCTAAAACCAGAAAGTGAGATACTTGAGTTTCATCAACTTCGCCAATATCTACTTGTACAGCCATGACTGCCGGGTTTGACTGTACTGGTCTTGGCTGCTGCTCATCGTCTTTCTCTAGCAATTGTCTTGTTTCCACAAACTGCTTCCTTACGTCATAGGAATGGATAACCGTTTTTATTGAGCTTACTTGAGGTGAAGCTAAATAACAGTACCCCCAATCAATTCTTGTATCATCACCAACACGTCTTAAAATTGGCTGTTCTTCGGTACCCATATACATGGCAGAAATTTGTCCATTTATCAATTTTCTATCCCATACAATAGGTTGATCAGCTGTATTTACACACAGATCTCCAGATACATCAAAATAGATTTTGACATCATGAACGTTTCCATCGATGGAGCGTACATTAAATGTTATATATGATGCTGGCCTTGACAATAGATCTAAGTCATTTAGAAGCAGCGGTGTCATAAATTTCACTTCCAGTTCGATACCGTCTCCTTCAAATAAGTATGTAGTTGTTAACGGCTCAACTTTTAAAGACTTTTGTAAGAAAGCAGGTGGTTCCTCGTATTCTGCATCAGGAGCCATTTCAATTTTTCCCATGAATCGGCTAGTCTTTCCGTCTACCACAATCATACCGACCTTGCTGTTGCGTTTATTTGTCCAATGCATTCCTTGATCAAGCTCGTTAACTAATCCTAAGCATTCAAAAAGATGTTCTCTAGGAAACTTATATTGGTGTTTTCCTGTATTCCACCATTCTCTAACCTTGTGGTATGGATCACGATCATCACCTACATAAATGAGTACTCCGCCTTCCTTCACCCATTGAGCAAGGGCATTATGCAAATCCGGATATTCAGGCTTTAAAAACTCATAGCTCAATATTAATAAACGGTAATCCTTTAAATAGTTTGAGAAGCGGCGAACATTATCTAGTTGAACAGGTCTGACCCATAATCCTCTCTTTAATAGCGGTAATGCTAATCCATAAAAATGCGAGAAGTTTAATAGTTCAATATCTTCCTCGTTACCTACTGAATCCGGATCTGTTCCATCATAACGAGCATTTGATTCATTTTCTTCATTTGAAAAATTCCTTCGTTGATACATCATTGAATCAGCAACAAGAACACCAATTTTTTCAGCATTTCCGTGAATATGGATGTCTTGCTGATCCATGTTGCCCAATGTATGCATAACGCTCAGCAAGTTTGTTGCATAGTCTTCTGGGATGGTTTCAACACCTGTACCATCTTCCTTAGGATATTTCCCTTCAAAAATTCTTTTTGGCCATGGTGAAATTTCAAAATGAGAGATTTCGGGATGCAATAGGGAAGCAACAACGGTTTTATAATAGTTTCTTCGGTAATCTGACCATGTATGTCTTGGATTATCTTCGATTGGATCATGTAAAAACCACATTCTTCGATCCGTCCCGCTTACAAGCTCCTGCATCATTCCATATTCTAAAAATGCGGTTTCAAAAGTCCGTTCCTTACGAACACCTTCATATACATTCGGTGTACGCGATGTTCCAGTCCAAATCTGGGCAATGTAACCATCTATCGCCGGCAAATCAATCAGCATGGATTCTGGACTAATGATTCGCCATTGTGTGTAGTTGATAAGACTATGTGTCGGAACATAGAATCGTAGAAACCGGTTATATTTGACTAACGCATACTCTTTTAACTCACTGCATAAACGGTCTAAAGCACGTTTATATAAATAAGCTTTCAGATGGGAAGCGCGATACTCAGCATCAACAGATTCATGAGGCGACTGCCATGGTTCCTTATAATAAATTTGCCACTCTCTTTTAAACGCTTCAGAATACCCTCCGTCCGCCCAAAATTCTGGTTCTTCTAAATGAATGGCCTCAACACCTGCATCAACCGCAGCTCTAATTCTTTCTGTCAAAAAATTCGTATAAGAAATGGTCGGCACCATATAGGGAACATCTTTTCCGTGTTGAATGTATGAATCATGTTTATTTTTTTGTGCTTCATCCCAATGATTCCGGCCATCGATTTTGCCATACAAATAGTCCTGATATTCTCCCCATGCAACCCCTGTCATTAAATGAACGACATAGCCTTTTTCTTTCCACGCTTTTATTCGCTCTGGCATCGTCCTATCAATTCCGTAAACCATCACAAAATCAGTTTGTAAATCATAGGTAGGCTTGTAAGGGGAAGATTCCTGAAAACCAATTCTTTCTTCACTTCGGTCCCTGTTTATCATCCTAATTAATCGCTCCTATTTTAAGATTCGTTTTCGTATTATGTAAGACAGGCCCCCTCTAAAAGTTACATCCCTTCTAGAGGAGTTCACCTGCTTTATCCTATTCGATTAGATAGAAAGCACTTTTTATTTACTAGGCAGGCCATTTGCTTCACGAAGGAGTTCAAAGTATTGATCTCCCCGTACAACCTCATATTCTTCACCTAAAGAATCTGCTATTTCCTTAATATCTGAAGGAGTAACAGACCAAGATAGCATTCCCATTGAGATGAATAAAGGTGATGTTCCATCCCATTCGGCTGCTGCCTGCGCAATCGCCTCTTTTGCTTCTACTACACTTCCTGCACCGCGCAAAATCGACTGTGGAAGCTTCCTATTCAGGATGGATGTTCCTGTGTTATTTTCCCAGCTCATGAAAATTCCTTTAGGGTTAATATAATCGATATAGTCTTGGGCTTCGGTTTCAGATAATGGTACATTTTGCTCATCCACCCGATTTAATGCATAAATAATATCCATACCAGTAAGCTTCATGTACTTATTTGTCTGCTCAGCAAATGTACTGAACGTTTCATCTGGCCAAGGTGTTGGGTAAATATAGCCTGCACCTGAAGGACCGACAACTAACAGATCATTCTCCGTTGCAGTTTGCTGATAATGACTTAGCATTATTGGAGCTGCATCATAAAGCAGCGGAGTGGTTGACCAGTTAATCGGCACACTTCCTCTTGCCTCATCATCCCAAAGCTGTCTTAATTTATGCTGGTTGTACTGCAGATTGTCCCCCTCACCAAGTGTAAAGGTAACGTAAATTTTATTATCAAGTTCTGGTGCCGGCAGCGGCTTTTGTTTCTTCATTTTCCCCTTTGTGCCTGAGAAGACGGTCATATTGTTAAACCAATCGGCAGCTAGGACATAAACGCTATGCCTTGACGTAATTTCTGTTGAGCTAAATTCTCCGGCAACATCGTTTCCAAACCATCCTAAATAAGGTGTATTTGGTTCAACATCTGACAGGATGCTCTCAAACAATTCCTTTTCTTCTGGATCATTTGATTCAAGCCAGAACACCATGGCTTTGTTTGCGACAGCATAATCTCTTAAATAACCATAAGGCTCGGTCACCTCTGACGATAACGGTTGAACATTTGATGCCGAAACTTTAAATTGGTTCCACATATCAATCGAAACGGTTAATTCCTGAGTACCTTCTGGCGGATCAAATTGATAAACGAAATAATTGCCGTTATCGGCCCATCTATGTCCGCCAAAGCGCTCATCGGAACTTGAGTTATTGCGGTCATATAAAAACGGCTCTTCTTCTGCTGTTCCAGGTATAAATTGAGCAATGATTTTTCCATCTGCTTTCACTGTTACCTCATGTATAGCTGGGCCCCAGCCATCATTCGTAAACGCATCTTGGAAACGGAGATAAACAGCTTCTTCTCCAAGAAATTCAGACAAATCCGACTCATATACATCACGATTTGAGCTATCTCTAATCTGCTCATCTTCCTCAATAATGGTACGAAAATCGTTCCAATTGTCGTCAGGAAGGGCAACGCTTTTACTCGGGTTCAAGCCGATCAACATACGGTGAGTCGTCTCCGGCCAAAGATTTTCAAATTGCCACTTATATGCATCCAACCCGTCTTTAAAACGCCCGCGGAAGTCTTCAATCACTTTTAAATTGTACGGTGCATTCGTAAGCTTCTCAGCGAGTTCAGGACTGGCAACCACTGCATTTTCCAATCCCGCCTTTGTTGTGGCAACATTGATCGAATCCTCGACTTCAGGATCATAGATGATAATGCCTGATATGTCATTTTTGTATTTCAAAATTATCTCCCAAGGATCTTCAATCATTGTATAGGGTACATTCAAATCGTTTAACCAAGTATAGTTTCCTTCCTCATAATTCACTTCGATCGAATAAATTCTCGGCTTTTCGCGATTTACATTACCTTGCAGTGTAGTGAAAAGCAGCTTTTCATCGCCAGTATTATCTCTTAAATCAAGGACATCCAGATGCTTTGCCTCAGCAAATGTAGGCAGTGCCTGGTTTTCAGGCCAGTATATGTTTCCATTTTTGACTGATTCTGAATTTGCATCTTTAGCGTAGACAGCAGTTCCCGTAAGGACTAATAGCAATGTTAAACTTAACAATAAAAGTTTTCGGACCATATTATCCTCCCTACCGAATGGAAGCGTATACATGGCAATATGAGAATCTTTGGAGCAAAACAACCAAGAGAATGTTAGTTGGGTTAAGTCCTAACACATCCATCCCAATTCCACCAGATAATTATGATGCGTTTCAAACAATAGCAATTGAAAAGGAACAAATTAGAGATCAGAGCAATCGGGAAACATACGAATTTGATCTGTCTTCTTTTTTAGGAAATGAGGCTGTGTATCTCCGCTTTAATGATGCATTTACGCAAGATGGCTGGGGACCAGCTGTTCATGAAATCGTCGTTAAAGCTGACGGTGTGACGATTGCTCAATTTAAAACTGGCACATCTGAGGAAGAACCATTTCTTTATGATAAACACGGCTCAAAGTTTTTACCAGGGAGTGATCACCGGTTTGCGGATCACGGCAACTACTTCATGTACGAATTTAAACCGCCGGCTGGAACAAAGCAGTTAACGGTCTATGTCGATATGTGGAACCAATATGCTGTGTCCGCAAGCAATGTTCGCCCACTCTCTTCCGAACAAAAGGAACCTTACGGCTATTTACGTGACTATGCGGTTGCGAACAAAGCTATGGTCTTCTGGCTATCCACAAGCGTGCCAGAAGAAAAGGCGCTCTTTGAAAAAATTTTGTCAGATGTTAAACCTGGCACCCCGTATATGGGATGGTTTGACAACGACTTTGAAGGTGAAGTTGCCGGAATCGATATAACCTCTAAGCACGGTGTTTATGTTCTTCCATCAGACTGGTTTCATAACATGACGGTCTTTTCGGGAACAAAACATAAAAACGTAAAGATGAAAAAGCCGACCACACCAAAACTTGAAAATAAAATTTATTCTTCGCATCTTAAAAGAGATTAGCATGGGTTTGTATACAATCAATATGAATATGGCCTATCGGGAAGATGTTATAGGGATTTATGAAGGACTTACTGTGGTAACACAGAAAATATATAAATTATCTACCTTGTATCTTCTTGAAAAAGGGATTCTCACGACCCCGCCAAATGTCACAATGCCTAAAACAACTGAATTTATTATGAGCAAAAGTTATTTAAATGGGTTTAAACCCTTTGGTGAAAAAAGGGCGCTAAACGATATTGAATTAGGATACCTTCATCATGGAATTGAAACAAATAATATTGGCATGCAGCTTATTACCGGTTTTGCTCAATGTGCAGAGGATAAAGAAATTAAACAGTATTTCAAAAAAGGAGCCGATCTTGCTAAGAAACAAATAAAAGTTTACGAGGAACTTCTGCTTCATAGCGATGTTCAATTTTCAGCAAGTTCAGGAAGCACTGTTACGAATTCAAGGGTGGCTCCATTTTCTCAAAAGCTTATGATGTTTTGTATATACCTTCTAAATGGTTTCGGTATTGTAGGAGGCAGCTTCGGAGCAGTTTTCAGCTTAAGAAATGACCTATCCATGAAAACGGCATTGTTTACAAAGGATATTTATTTCTACGCAAACGAAGGAGTTAAAATTATGATTAAAAAAGGATGGTTAGAAGAGCCGCCACAAATGGAAGTAACATTAAGATAAGAGCTATTGAACGATACCCATAGATGTAAACAGCTCAGCTATGACAAATTATAAGGAAAAATTCACCACTGATAACTTAATTAAATTAATTCATACTAAGCGTAGTGTTACCATTTAACACTACACTTCAATGTGGAGGGATATCGTTTGAATATTCTTATTGGCTTATTGTCAGCTTTACTTTCTTTGGTGATAAGAGCTGGATTCTTAATTGAAAATTCAAATTCTAAGCTACGATCATTGTTTAGAATACCATCTTTCACATAAGCATTGAATATTCTAGTGTATCTTCTTTTTCCCATTGTAAAATAAGAAAGGTGAGCATAACGGGATTATGCTTACCTTTTTTATTCAAACTAAAAAGCCATAAAGGAAAGTAACCCCCTCTACGGCTATTTTAATAATCCATTTCAACTAATAAACTTGCTGTATGCTCATCTGTTATGAGCACATTTGCATACTTCCCTTTCAATGCTCCATAAATCGCTTCTAATTTTTTAGGACCGCCAGCAACTAAAATCGACTTTTCCTTATTTGCCAGTTCATGCAGCTCGATGCCGATCGTACGATTATTTAAGCTTTCAACACAGATTTCCCCATTTTTATCAAAGAACCTCGAACAAATTTCTCCCGCAGCTTTTGATTGGATTAAATGCTGGTCTTCATCTGTAAAATATTCAGCCTGTAATAAAAGGGAATCGACAACAGGTGTACCAACACTAAAAATAGCGATATTTGCTTGCTTGCCTAACTCTAAAATTTTGTGAATATGGCGATCAGCTTCTATCGCTTGCTTTACAACAATGTGATCAACAATGGCTGGCAGCGGTAACAAAAACGTTTGCGTATTAAAAGCTTCTCCAAATAAATGGATAATTTCTGATGCATAGGTCTTTGTTTCAGAATGACTGACACCGCCATTCAGTTGAACAACAGTTGTATGACTAACTGGCTTTGGTTTTAATTTTGTTGCCAGTTCATATACAGTTGTTCCCCATGATGTTGCAATCACATCATAATCCTTCACCGTCCGATTAAGATAGTTTGCACCAACCTCACCTAGCTGTCGCTTAACCAAGGTGTGATCGTATTCTGAGACAGAGGCAATAACTACCTCCTTTAAGCCAAACTTATCCTTTAACCGTTCGGTTAGCAATTCACCAGCTTCAAGCGGATTATGAATATTAATTTCGACAATCCCTGAATCCTTCGCTTGCTTTAACATCCTTGAAACAGTTGGCCTTGACACATTTAATTTTTTGGCAATCTCCTGCTGGCTATAATCCAATTGATAGTAGAGCCGTGCGACTTCGATGATTTTATTAAGCTTATCCTTTTCCATTTAAACAGCACCTAATTAATCATTTTGTAAAAAAGAGAGGCTGACACTAATATCTATTCGTCAGCCTCTTATGTTTCAATTATGCTTCAAGAAGTTTCTTAACACGCGCAACAACATTCTCAACTGTGAAGCCATACTCAGCCAAAATGCGTTTTTCCGGAGCAGACGCACCAAATGTATTAATAGCTAGAATATCACCTTCATCACCTGTGTAACGGTCCCAACCAAGTGGAGATGCCATTTCGATTGCTAGACGTTTCTTCACTTCTTTTGGTAGAACTGAACGCTTATATTCATCAGATTGAGCTTCAAAGCGATCCCATGCAGGCATACTTACAACTGACGCTTCAATACCTTCAGCAGCCAGCACACTTTGAGCTTCTACTGCTAAACCAACCTCAGAACCTGATGCTAAAAGAAGGACATCTGGTGTTTCCTTAGCAGCCGGAGAAATGACATATGCTCCTTTTTGTACACCCTCATAAGCTGTTTCATTTGTACCTTTAACTGTTTTTAAGTTTTGACGAGTTAAGACAAGTGCAGTTGGAGTTGATGTAGATTCAATTGCTAATTTCCAAGCTGCAGCTGTTTCATTTCCATCTGCCGGACGTACAACAGATAGATTTGGCATTGCACGTAATGATGCAAGCTGTTCGATTGGTTCATGTGTTGGACCATCTTCACCAACAGCAATACTATCATGTGTAAATACATACGTAACAGGAAGATTCATTAATGCAGCTAGACGAATCGCTGGACGCAGATAATCAGAGAATACAAAGAATGTACCGCCGAATACATGCAATCCGCCATGTAATGCCATACCATTTAGGGCAGCACCCATTGCAAATTCACGAACACCGAACCAAATGTTACGGCCGCCATAATTTGTACTTGAGAAGTCGCCGCCATTTTTAATCGTTGTTTTGTTTGAGCCTGCTAAGTCTGCAGATCCGCCAAAGAATGATGGCAAGTTTTTCGCAATGCCATTTAACACTTCACCTGAAGAAGCACGAGATGCAAGGCTTGAGCCTTCTTCATATACTGGAATATCCTTATCCCAGCCTTCTGGAAGCTCTCCGCTAATCGCTGTTTTGAATTGCTGGGCAAGCTCAGGGAATTCTTTCTCATATGCTGCAACTAATTCATTCCACTCATTTTCTTTTGCATTTCCAGCTTCTTTAATCGCTTTGTTAAAGTGGTCGTATACTTCAGAAGGTACATGGAAATCTTCTTCAAATGTCCAGTCGTAAGCTTCCTTCGTTAATTTAATTTCATCAGCACCAAGTGGTGAACCATGTGAAGCAGATTTACCAGCTTTATTAGGTGAACCGTAACCAATTGTTGTTTTTACTTCGATTAATGTTGGACGGTCTAACTCAAGTTTCGCTTGTTCAATCGCATTTGAAATTTCGTTCACATCTGTTCCATCTTCTACGCGAATGACTTGCCAGCCTTTCGCAAGGAAGCGCTGCTCAACATTTTCTGAGAATGAAAGATGAAGATCGCCGTCCAGTGAAATGTCGTTTGAATCATATAATACAATGAGACGACCCAATTTTAAATGTGCTGCAAGTGATGCTGCCTCTGAAGAAATACCTTCCATCAAATCTCCATCGCCACAAATTGCATATGTGAAGTGATCAACCACATTGTATGACGGCTTGTTATAAGTTTCAGCTAAATGACGCTCAGCCATTGCCATACCCACTGCCATTGCAATACCTTGTCCTAATGGACCAGTTGTTGCGTCAACACCTGGAGTGTGGCCATATTCCGGGTGACCTGGTGTTTTGCTTCCCCATTGTCTAAAGTTTTTGATATCATCCATTGTTACATCGTAGCCAGCTAAGTGAAGCAAGCTGTATAAAAGCATTGATCCATGTCCTGCAGAAAGCACGAAGCGGTCACGGTTAAACCAGCTTGGGTTAGATGGGTTGATGTTCATAAACTTTGTCCAAAGTGCATAAGCCATTGGCGCTGCACCCATCGGCATACCAGGATGTCCTGAATTTGCCTTTTCTACGGCATCAATCGATAATGTACGGATCGTTTCAATTGATAACTTTTCGATTTGTGTTAATTCACTCATTATTTTACTACCTCCGAAATAGAATTTATTTCTTCAAACAATGCTTGATTGTCATGAATAAGTAACTGGCCTGAAGGTTGATCAGATAATGTCCAATCGACCACAGCTTTTTTCAATTGATTAGCAAGAAGCTGGTCCAATGCAGTAGGATAAGGACCTCCGCATTGTGATTCATCAATCTCAACAACTTTCCAATCAAGATCAAATTCTTTAAAATGTTCGGCTAAATGTTCCGGATTAACGGTTTGATCCATTATAAAAAAAGTATACCCTTCTTTATTCGCTTCTTTCTCACGAATATGCTGCTTTAATTTGGCGATAGTTTCCTCATTCGAATTTTTCACCACTTCTGCTTCAACTGCTAAAGCAGTATGTTCCAGCAGCTTAGATGGTCCGGCTCCAGGAATTTGCACATTAAAGACCCTAACTTTTCCATATGATAAGGAACTAGCCGTATCTCTAACACTTTCAATGTTTTTCACAATGGCATTAAAAGCCGTATCATAGCCTAATGTCAGCTGTGATCCATCGATATGATTAAAAATACTAATCGGAACCTGTAATGTTTTAGCAGCCAACTGCTTTAGATTCGCTTCACTTTGACCTAATAAAATGATTTTATCGAGCTTTCCCAGCGAATTTGCAAGGGCTGAAGCTTGTTCTGTCCAGATTTCAGGAGGAAAAATACTTAATTCATAGCGATGTGAACCAAATTTCGATAAATCCTTATTCGATAGTTCTTTCAATTCTATATCTTTTGTTGTTTTATTGCATTCGATCCCATATACAGTATTCTCTTCTTTAGATAATCCTTCTATAAGGGTACGAACGATCTGAGCTGTACCTGCTGAAGCCCATCCAAAATGAACCACACCTATCTTCATCTACGTTACCCCCCTTAAATAGAAATTTCGTTCATAGTTCATTGAACATTTGTTACCTTGATAGTATACATGAAATCGTGAAAAAGATAAATAGATAATAACACTAATTTTCTAAAAATTAATTGTATTTACATGGAACAAAGTGCAAGCGCCTTGAACAGCCTAAGGCAAATTAGACGCTCAAGATTAGAAGGTCTACTTTACTTCTAGCAAAACCCTAGAAGCAGTCAAAAACGTTACCTCCTGACGCATTGACTGCACTTGCACGTCCTGTGCTTCGGGGCTAGGCGGTGGAGCTGGATCTGTGCGCTTAGCCACAGTATAAAAATTTTATAATTTCTTGAACGAACACAAAAAACGACCGTTACAACTATGTAGTGGTCGTTTATAGTATAAACATATCATCCATACTTATTTAAAATAATTCAAATCGTTGGCAAACTAATAATAAAGGAAGTGAGTTCTTTATTTGATTCACAGTTAATTGTCCCATTATGCTTTTCAATCAAGGTTTTGCAAACATATAGGCCGATTCCCGTTCCTAAGCTTTTGGTTGTATAAAACGGCTCAAAAATCGCTTCCTTCATTTCTTCGGGAATTTCCGGCCCATTATTTGTGATCGTAAAAACGATCGTTTCGTGTTTTTTTTCACAAGTAATGGACAGGCAGCGATTGGATGGCCGATGTTTCAAGGCATCGATCGAGTTTAAAATGATATTCACTAATACCTGCTTCACTTCATCTTTTACAGCGATAATCTTACAGGTTGAATCGATGTTTGTTTTGACATCGACGTCTCCGTCGACAATACTCGGATATAAAAAGGAAAGTATTTCTGAAAACAGGTCTTCCATTTGGATTTCTTCGCGGTGTTTGTCTACAATCTCAAGCCTCGAAGCATGCAGAAATTGTGTGATCCTGAACTTTAACTGATCCAATTCATGCTCAATCGTTTCCATGTATTTCAAAGTGGGGTTTTCCAGCTTTAAAAGCTTGATAAAGCCCATAACCGAGGTAAGGGGATTTCTAAATTCATGAACAAAGCTTGAGGACATCTGGCCAAGTAGAGATAATCGGTCCTTATGTGATTGATTGATAAATAACATTTTTTCCTTCAATTCTAAATCCTTTAATTCCGTATATCTTGTAACCGCATGATAGCAATAACGATCAAAATGAAGGTTCACCTTATCAATGATTGGCTGTAATTTATCAATCGCTATACCAGATTTGTTAATATATTTTATCACTGCACTTCTGCCTAAATTAACATTATAAACAAATTCCCCTATGTTGCTGTTGCTTAATACCCGTTGTTTGGCCACCTTATAAGCAAGCTCTTTTACCTCTTCATCAGAAACAAATTGAGTAATAGACCTTTTTATTAATAAATACATTTGATAGCCGTTTTTCTTTACCTCTTCCTTATAAAGATCCTCTTCATGAATAATAATTGTTTCCTGCCATAAAGTTAGGAAAGCCTCTTCTCTTTCTTCCAGAAACTTAATTAATTTATCCTCTGTTGAAACGACTGGTTCGGATGCAGACTTCAACTAATACCACCGCTTTCATTCTTTCAAGGTTATTTCATATAAAATTTAGACATAACTCGCTAAAAACCTTCTTCATTTTGAGAAAATTTTAATGTTGACTTTTCCAAGATTTGATTTTAAACTACTAGCGGTTAAATTCAAAGACGGAAATTATTCCCAGAACATGAACAAAACCGAAAGCGCCTTGAAAAGCCTCGGGTAAA
Organism: uncultured Metabacillus sp.; assembly: GCF_947503125.1. GTDB lineage: Bacteria > Bacillota > Bacilli > Bacillales > Bacillaceae > Metabacillus. The sequence goes on along the minus strand of NZ_CANNCR010000030.1, from coordinate 5,551 downwards.
TAAGACAAATTGGAATAGAAAGCGTTTTTTTGCCTTCAATTCCAATTTGTCTATACCCTAGAGGTGCTAGGCGCTGGCAGTCAAAAGCGTGACGTCCTAATCTCTTGACTTCACTTGCACGTCCTGTCCTTCTGAGCTGAGAGCTGAGAGTTGAGCGCTTATCCAGTGTACTGGGTTTTTATGGTTACTAAAACCTTAAGAAAGGCATTACAGGGACTTCTTCCCATGTAATGCCTCCGGCGATGATCTATTTCGTTTCTCGATGCAATGTCCTTTTCTTCAACTTGGGACAATACTTCATTAATTCGATTCTCTCTGGATTGTTTCGTTTATTTTTCGTAGTGATATAATTTCGATCTCCAGTTTCCGTGCAAGCTAATGTAATTTTCACTCTCATATTTCTTTTCCTCCTCAAATAGTTAAGATATTTCTAAAGTAGCCTCTGAAAATGCAGGCAGCTGGTCGTTAAAAAGTGACCAATCCTGTTCCATTTCTTCATCTGTTAATAAACAAACATCAAGAGTATCTTTAACTTCTTCACGGTTCATATCAAGACCAATGAACACAAGCTCTGTCATACGATCCCCATATTGCTGATCCCATTTTTCAAGCAGCTCTGGCTCTTCAAGCAAAATTTGCCGTCTTTCTTCTTCCGAATAGGTCGCGACCCACTCACCAGCCCCTTGAAGCATAATTGATGGTCCAGCTTGGGAAAGCAGGCAAGCGATATTGTTTCGAGTTGCGAGCCAAAAGAATCCCTTCGCACGTACAACATCTACAGGCCAATTCTCAAGCCATTTCAGCAATCTTTCAGGATGAAATGGCCGCTTACGTCTATACACAAACGATGATATTCCATACTCTTCTGTTTCCGGAGTATGTTCCGTCATCAGTTCCTGTATCCATCCGGCAGCCTGACTTGATTTTTCAAAGTCAAATAAATTCGTATTTAAGATTTCACTTAGTGCTACCTTTGAAAAGGTGCTTTCCAAAATTAATGCACCGGGATTTAATTTATGGATCACTGCTTTTATTTCAAGAAGATCCTCTTCAGGAACTAAATCGGCTTTATTTACCACAATGATATTTGCAAATTCAATTTGATCAATTAGTAAATCGGATACCTCTCTAGTATCTGATTCATCTGTTGCCTGCTTCCGATCTAATAGGGACTCCCCTGATGAAAAGTCATGCCAAAAGCGGTTTGCATCAACCACGGTAATCATGGCATCTAATTGACATATCTCGGATAGATTAATGCCAAGCTCTTCATCGATATATGTAAAGGTTTGGGCAACTGGGATAGGTTCTGAAATGCCAGATGATTCGATCACTAAATAATCGATATCCCCTTGCTTTACCAGCCTTTCCACCTCAAAAATCAAGTCCTCACGCAGTGTACAACAGATACAGCCATTTTGCAGCTCCACAAGTCTTTCCTCAGTTTGAGAAAAACCGCCTTTTTTAACAAGTGCCGCATCAATATTTACCTCACTCATATCATTGACAATGACGGCCACTCGCTTATTCTCCTTATTTGTTAATATATGATTGAGCAAAGTTGTTTTCCCCGCTCCTAAATAGCCGCTTAATACTGTGACAGGTATCTTATCAGTTTTCATAATATTCCTTCTTTCGTAAATCGTTATTATTACGATTTAATTAGTAGATAACACCCTTTCTAGTTGAAACACTAATCATATAGATGGGTTTGTTTTTTTAAATCGTAATCATTACGTTTCAAATTGTACACAATCAGTTACTTTTTTGCAACATACTTGTTTATAATTTTAAAAAGTTTTATGTTTCAAGTCAATAAATACGGGAATAGAGTAATAGAATTAAAAAAGAGTTGGCATATTTCATACACCAACTCTAGTTTATTTACTAAAAGTTAATTCGAACAACACGTCCGTTAAATTTTTCGCCCCAATAGCCGCTGGACATATTGGCAATCGCTACACCAGTTGAGCTTTGTGAACCGATAAATTTACCGCCGCCAACGTAAATGCCGACATGGCCATCTCTTTTATACGTATCAAAGAAAACAAGGTCTCCTGGCTGCATACTGCTTGTTGAAACTTGTGTTCCAGCGTGTTTTAAAGTATCTGTATTACCACTTAATTGAACACCAACTGTTGAAAATGCCCAAATAACAAATCCTGAACAATCGAATCTTCCGTTAGCAATATCAGACGCCGATCTTCCACCGCCCATTACATAGACAGAGTTTCCAATATATTTATAACCAGCACGAATCAAATCATTAACAGAACCACTTGAATTTACAGGGGTTGCCGCAACTGTTTCCTTAGCAGGACTTGATTTTGAAGAAGACGTTGTTTCTTTGTTTGCAGGGCTAGATGTTTTTGCACTTGTAACAGCTTTAGTATTTGTCTGCTCAACAGCAGCTTCCTGGGAGGCTTGTCCCTCGCTATTAGCATTTGCAGTTGCGCTTGCCAGCTGTTTATTAATAGCTTCTTGAGCAGCAAGATCAGCTTCTTTTTGCTTTAAGCTTTTTATAGCTGCCTCAGTAGCTGTTTTTTCATTTTGAAGATCTGCTGCCAACGCATCATTCTTTGCTTTTTGCGCATTTAAATGCTCTTGCATTCCTTTAAGCTCTGTATTCAACTCATTAAGTTTTGCAAGGCTTTGCAGCTTCTGAGCTTTCTTTTCTTTTAACACATTTTGATCCGCTTCTTGCTGTTCCATCATTGCACGATCTGCTTCAACAATTTTACCAACTGCAATCGCACGATTAACGAAATCACTAAAACTTGAAGACCCTAGTAACACATCAATATACTCAACATTTCCTCCGCTATGCTGGTAGGAAATAGCACGTTGTTTTAAAATTTCCGTTCTATTTTGAATCGCTGTCTCTAATTCTTTGATTTCAGCGTCTGTTTCACTAATGATTTTATTTGCAGCTTTAATATCTTCCTGTGTTTGGTTGATCTTATTGTTGTTATCCTGAATTGCTTGAGCAACACGCTGCTTTTGCTCATTTAAATTTTGAATCTCAGTTTGAATACGTTGTGCATCTTGATCAGCTTGATTTATATCAGCTTGGATTTTTGTACGCTCATCTGATACACTCTCAGTTTCAGCTTTTGCCGAAGGAATAGCAAATGAACTTCCTAGTCCGATCAAGACCGCTAAGTTCATGACCAGTAATTTCTTTTTCGACATTTCTCTTCCCCTACTTTCCCATTTTGTAAAAACGAAATCTATTTCTATGTATCAATTTATCTTATGTATAATAAATCTTCTACTACTTTTTTCTTATTTTCATAATTAGAAGTATATCATCAAAAAGTGACAAAAATATGTTTTTAATATTACAATTTCATTTCAAATATAACAAAACACCCTTTATTTCTACACTAGTAAAAATACAATGTAAACCCTATCATAATTTCCGAGGCAATTCTAACTTATATCGTTTATGAAGAACACAAGGTATATGTATCTATTTTTTTCCAATTCTATATAGGTAGATTAGCGCATGTAACATTTCTGTTATATTCCTTCCAAAAAACGACAAAAAAGCGATCCTAAAAAAAGAACCGCTTTTTCCATTTTACCCCAATCTTAACGGGCAGTAAAATCCTTACTTCAAGATTCAAGTGTAACTAAGAAGATTGGTGCGGGATAACTGCCCGTAAAGATCCGATAAGTTTTGCTAACCATCAGTGGGGAATTGCAGACTAACTTCGCCACGTCCTGTGGCAAAATCGGCACTTGTACAACCTGTACTTCGCGAAAAACCCACTGATGGAAGTCTCACTTTATTTAGTTGAATTAAGCACTTCATCTATAATCCCATATTCGACTGCTTCTTCTGCACTCATATAGAAATCCCGCTCAGTATCTATTCTGATTTTTTCAATTGGCTGTCCCGTGAAATCTGCATACAATTGATTGACATGCTCTTTCAGCTTTAAAATGCGCCGAGCTGATATCTCGATATCGGTTGCTTGCCCTTTTACACCGCCTAGAGGCTGGTGGATCATGATTTCACTATTAGGCAAGGCGTAGCGTTTTCCCTTTGTTCCTGCAAGAAGCAATGTAGCACCGAATGAAGCGGCTAAACCTGTGCATATTGTTCTAATATCGGGTTTGATATATTGCATCGTATCAAAAATGGCAAAACCTGCAGTAACAGAACCGCCAGGACTATTGATATATAATGATATGTCTTTATCGGGATCATCAGCAGCCAAAAATAATAATTGTGCAACAACACTATTGGCAACATGATCATTTATCTCATCACCAATCATGATAATTCTGTCTTTTAAAAGCCGTGAATAAATATCATATGAGCGTTCCCCTCGATTAGATTGATCAATTACATACGGAATCGTAGTCATCTAAAGTTACCCTCCTTATCCAGATTACATTAAGCAGCCATGCATAGCCCGCATGAAGGAGAGAGTGTTTTGGAAGGAAGCTGTGTTTCCCTTCTTAAAGAGTGTATAGCAGGAATGCGGCGAATTAAAATCGTTGGATCCTGTTGGATAAGCGAGTCATAAAAAAGCTCTGAAAGCAATTGTTCTTCTTCCTTTTCCCAAACTAGCTCAAAAAGGTTTTGATGATGCTCAATCCGCTTTTTTGTCCTGTGTAAAATCGCCTTCACAGCCATTTCAGTTGTCCCAAGTATCTCAGCGATTTCAGACGATCGATAGCCAAACGCCTCTTTTAAAAACAGAATCACCGCCTGCTTTGGTGTGAAATGACTAATTAAAAATTGAACAAGGTCAAGTACATCAAGTGCGGAATCTTTTGACGCTTCCTTTACCTCTATTTCTGTTTCAAGTGATTCTTTTTTCCGCTTTCGCACCGTATCGATCCACTGATTATACGCTATTTTTTTTAATAAAGCTGGTGAAAGCACCTCTGGTTTTTGACCATACTTCTCAATCGCTTTCAGTACTGCTTCTTGGGCAATATCCTCGCCATCCCACCTGCATTTCGTTAAAAAACGGCAATAAGTAAGCAGTGACGGTAAAATATCCTCGATTTTCATCTGCTGCTGACTGAATTCATTTGACACATTCCTGTACATGTCTTTCACTCCTTTGAACACTCTCTGCTATCTAAACGGATAAGACGGTATAAAAAGATATGGGGTGTTGCATTAATTTTTAAAATATGTTGGTTTTAATTATATATGAACTGGGAATATGATTTGATTCTTAGTCTATAAAATAGACACTATCTTTCGTTGTACCTGTATGAGGAAATTGTAATTTGCGGGCTTAGCAACGCCTCATACTTATATAGCATAAGAGGCTTTTTATGCTCTTTTATTATCAAACTCATTTCCTCCCTGTATATTTTAATAAACAAGGATTGATATTCGATGTGAATATGAGAATCCTTCTTTCTTTGGAAAGTTAAATTATTGAGTACTTTGTTTTTTGGATTGAACCACGCTCCTCCTTTTTTGAACCACTCTTTTCATTTATTAATATGGTACCTATAGATAGGACACTCGAAAAAGAGTGTTTCATCTATAGGTATTTTTTTATATACTTGAATTTCA
>NZ_CANNCR010000029.1 GCF_947503125.1 uncultured Metabacillus sp. | reverse complement strand
TGGCAAGTTTTTTGCATTTAAAGCCCTTAAATTCAAAGATTATTAACTTTTTTAATATAAAAGTTTTTACAATACGACCGCTTAATAGGAGGGGAAATAATGAAACAGGAAGTAATTGAACAAAATGTATCGATATCAAATCCAAAAAAAATAGTAAGAAAGTCAGAAATAAGGCGGACTCTGAAGCCGATTATCTATATGCTTCCAGCCTTAATTATTTATTTAACTGTTATCGTAATACCAACCTTTTATACTCTATACCTTAGTCTCTTTGAATGGAATGGGGTTTCAGCTGAGAAAGTCTTCGTTGGTTTCGGTAATTATATTAACTTATTCACAAATGATACCGTATTTGTAAAAGGATTAAAAAATAATATTATCTGGACTGTCTTGTCATTAGTATTTAGCATGGGTATTGCACTATTACTAGCATTAATGTTGAACAAAAGTTTTAAAGGTCGCGCATTGTTTAGAGCTGTTTTCTATTTTCCTTTTATTCTATCGAATATCGTGGTTGCGATTATCTGGGTATGGATTTACCACCCAAATATGGGGTTAGTAAATGAACTACTTAATAAGATAGGAATTGAAAGTATCCCATGGTTAGCAGATCCGAAAATTGCATTATATGCCGTATTTATCGCTGCGACCTGGCAACACGTTGGAAGTTCAATGGTTATTTTTTTAGCAGGATTACAATCCATGTCGAAGGAGCCGTTTGAAGCAGCAAAAGTAGATGGAGCTACTAGCTTTCAAGCCTTTTACAATATTACCTTACCTCTCTTACGTGAAACATTTATTATTGTGTTTGCTACGACATTATTTTATTCAATGAGGGTTTTCGACATTATTTATGCGATGACTGGCGGAGGCCCGTCTCATAGTACACAAGTATTAGCTTCATGGATGTATTATCAAGGATTTACATTAAATAACGTTGGAACAGGTTCAGCTATATCTATGGTGCTATTATTCTTAGTTATGATTATTGCAGTGCCATATATTTTATGGCAAGGTAAAAAATCACATGTTTAAGAGGGAGTGTGAAAAAGTTGAAGCCATCTAAAATTTTATTCTATATCTTTATTACTTCGTTTGCTTTGGTTTGGTTAATACCCGTGTTCTTTTTACTTTTAACTTCCTTAAAATCGAATGGCGATTTATTCGGGAATTCTTTATTTGCTTTACCGGAAGAATTTAAATGGGGAAATTTTGTGGAAGCGTGGAAAGAAGGCAATTTAGGGCTGTATATGAAGAATAGTCTTATCATATCTGTCATTAAAGTTCCACTAGGAATATTTGTGGCTGCTTTAGCGGCATTTGGGTTAACTCGCCTGAATTTCAAATGGGAAAAGCCGGTTTATTTGTTTATTATCTTAGGAATGACGATCCCATTTCAGGCTTGTTTAGTACCACTAGTTATCATGTTGAATAAGGTGAATCTAATGGATACGCACTTAGGATTAATCTTTATTTATATAGGGTTTGGGATACCGTTTGCAACGTTAATTTTATACGGATTCTTTAAAGGGATTCCAAATGAATTAGATGAGGCAGCACGAATAGATGGGTGCAGTGATTTGTTTTTATTTATACGAATTATTTTACCCGTAGCACTACCAGCGATTTCAACATTAATCATCTTAGACTTTTTAGCAACATGGAATGAATTCCTGTTAGCTCAAATATTTTTAACATCTGATAACCTCAAAACAGTTACAACAGGGATCATGTCATTCAAAGGTGAGCATTCTACAAATTATCCGTTGATGATGTCAGGTGTTTTATTATCGGTTTTACCTGTACTTCTTGTCTATATAATCTTCCAGAAGCATTTTGTGAATGGATTTGGAGGAGCAGTAAAAGGATAAGAAAGATAGATATTTTAAGAAATTAAGGTATTTACTTTGTTTTTTGTAAATTAAACTGGAGGAAATTCATATGAAAAGATTATTTTCACTTACAATGATCACAGTATTAGTTTTATCACTATTAAGTGCATGTAATTCGCAAGGCAATGAAAGCGCTAATAGTAGTGAATCCAGCGACAAAATTACGGTTGAATTTTGGTCTCTTGATACTCAGAAAGCAGTTTATGAACCAGTTATTGAGGAGTTTGAAAAAGAGCATCCTGAAATTGACATTAAATTTTCGACTAGAACCGTTGATGCTCATAAAGAGGGGTTAAAGGTTGCCGCTTCTTCTGATACACTGCCGGATATTTGGTTTAACTGGGGAGGAACATTAGGTTCATTCTATCCAGAAAATGGGTTGACACTTGATTTAACAGAATATGCTGAGCAAGGTAAATGGAATGAATTATATTTAGAGACTGCTCTTGAATTAACTAAATATGAAGGCCAAATTACTGGCGTACCCACAAAGCTTGCAGGCTTAGGTATGTTCTATCGAAAAGATATTTTCGAAGAGTTAGGTATTGAAGTGCCAAAAACGTTTGAAGAGTTTGAAGCGGTTATGGCGAAGCTAAAAGAAAATGATATTACACCTGTTTCAGTTGGCGGAAAATTCGGATGGCATACAATGAGATTTACTGAAGCTGTGCTAGAGCATTATGCTGGACCAGAATTAAAAGATCAATTGATTAATTTAGAACAATCTTGGGACAATCCAGCAGTTGAAAAAACCTACGCAACATTAAAAGAATGGGAAGAAAAAGGATATTTTCCAACTGGATTTATTACAGCTGACCCAAATGAGGCAAAGATGCCTTTCTACAGTGGAGATGCTGCAATGATTTTAGAAGGGCCTTGGTTTGATACAACTGCAACTGAGGATGAGTTTGATTTAGGGAAAATAGGAGTATTTTCATTTCCTACTGATCAAGAACCACAAAGGGTTTCTAGTTTTGTGGAGATGCTCCAAATAAATAGTAATTCATCGAAAGAAGTACAAGATGCAGCAGTAGAGTTTGCTGTATACGCAACATCGAAGGAAGTAGTAGATAAGTATAAAGATAATTTTGAGTTTCCTGTCGCTGCAGCTGGGGTAGAAATTCCAGAAGAATTTCCTAATGTCCCTACACTTGTAGATGCCCTAAATAAGGGAGCATTTGTCATTACTGACCAGGCATTACCACAAGAACTAGTTGTTAAGTTTTTTGAAACGCAGGATAATGTGATCACTGGTGAGTTTACACCAAAAGAAGCTGCAGAATTTTTGCAGAAATCTGCAGAAGAAGTTAAATAATTTATTTATTTAAAAGAAGGATAATAAGGAACATCACTTAAGTAGTGGTTGTTCCTTTATTTAAAAAGTCAATGAAGTTAAACGTTCGCTTTATAAGGAGGAAATTATGGGGAAAGAGTGGAATGAACAAGTAGAGCGCTGGGGGCGTTTTGAAATCGAATTAGAAGGGCCGGATTTAGGTAATCCATTTATTGAAGTGGAGCTTAAAGGGATTTTTACTTTCGGTAATCGGAAAATACCAGCTGATGGGTTTTATGATGGGAACGGTAAATATCGTATACGATTCATGCCAGACAGAGAAGGTGAGTGGACATTTCATACTGTAAGTAACCATATTTCATTAAATGGAGTCACTGGTTCATTTATGTGTACAAGTCCAAGAGAAAATAATCATGGACCCGTTCAGGTAACAGATCAAACCCATTTTCAATATGCCGATGGCTCACCTTTTTACCCATTTGGAACAACGGCTTATGTATGGAATCATCAAGGGGAGCAGCTAGAAAAGCAAACATTGGAATCATTGAAAAATGCACCTTTTAATAAAATTCGGATGTGCGTATTCCCAAAGCATTATGATTATAACCTTCATGAACCAGTTGATTTTGCTTTTGCAGGTTCTAAGGAGGAAGGCTTTGACTTTACCCAATTTAATCCTGGTTTCTTTCATAGACTGGAAAAACAGATTGATAACTTAGGTGATCTTGGTATCGAGGTAGATTTGATCATTTTCCATCCATATGATCGATGGGGCTTTTCGGATATGGGACAAGAAGCAGATGATCGCTATTTAACCTATCTAGTAGCACGATTAGCATCCTTCCGTAATATCTGGTGGTCATTTGCAAATGAATTTGATTTAATGAAAAGCAAAAAGATGGACGACTGGGACCGTTTCTTTAAACTTGTACAGGAAAAAGATCCGGTACAGCACTTAAGATCCATTCATAATTGGCATAACCCAACTATTCATTATCGTCATAATAACCATTGGTATGATCATAACAAGCCATGGGTGACACACGCTAGTATCCAGCATCATGATATGTACTTTATTAAAGAGTGGCGTGAAGCTTTTAGAAAGCCCATCATTAATGATGAATGTCGTTATGAAGGGAATATAAACCATGGATGGGGGAATATTACAGCCGAAAAAATGGTTGAACTATTTTGGAGTGGTGTTTGTAGTGGCGGATACGTGACACATGGAGAAACATACATGCATCCAGAAGGAATAATCTGGTGGTCTCATGGTGGGAAGCTGCATGGAGAAAGTCCGGAAAGAATTGCTTTTTTACGAAATATTTTAGAAGAAGGTCCTGCAAAAAGATTAACTCCAATAGACTTTAGTTGGGATGTTTTTGCAGGAGCAATAGACGATGAATATATTTTAGCTTATTTCGGCCAAAGTAGGCCTTCGTTTAAAAAATTGCCGCTCCCAAAAGGAAATCAATATAAAGTTGAATTAATTGATACATGGGAAATGACTATTACTCCTTTAGAGGGTTTGTTTACAGATGAGAGTCGTATTGACTTGCCTGGAAAACCATTTATGGCTTTAAGAATAACTAAGGCCTTACCTTAAATAACTAAGAAATAAGGAGGATGCTGAGTAGGAAATTTACCCTTGCATCATCCTCCTTTTTTAATTTTGCTTTCTTTTTTATAGTATGTTATCTTTGTTATTCATTTAGAGCCTTACATGAATTTCTAATAATTAAATCCGTATCAACCAAAATTTTAATTTTATCTGTGTCATTGTGATCAATTTCTCTAATTAACTTTTCAATTGCTAATAAAGCGATTTTATCCTTTTTTACATGTATTGTTGTAAGTTCTGGAGTGATAACTTGAGATTCAAAAATATTATCGAAGCCAATAATAGAAATGTCTTCTGGAACCTTTATTCCTAGTTCACTTAAGGATTTTATTGTACTAATGGCCATATAATCAGCTTCGCAAAACAATGCCGTTGGTAATTTGTTCAGGCGGTTTTTTATTTTATCTTTAAAAACCTCTTGAGACGAAATGACAGTTGGTGAAACTGAGAAATAATTGTTTTCAGCAATTTTTAAATGATGATCAGATATTGCTTGAAGAAATCCCTTTTTCCTCATATCAAAGTTATACATTCTCGTTTGTGATTCTACATATCCGATATTTTGATGGCCTAATTCCACTAAATATTTTCCTGCTTGATATGCTCCATAAACGTTGTTCATGACAATGAAATTAACATCTAATGTTTCGAAATTCGTATCTAACACAACTAAATTTGGTTGTATAGAAGAAACAAGTTTAATTTGTTCAGGTATTAAGTTTGTACCTAATAATAAAATGCCAGCTGATTTTTGCTCCTTCTCAAGTCTGGAAATTTCATTCTCAAGCTTGTCTATATTTATTGATGAAACAATAAGTGAATACCCGCTAGCACTAATTTGTTTTTCAATATTGTTAATTAATTCTGTAAAAAAAGGAAGTGATTCATATTGTTCGGTAACGATTCCTTCATTCGTACACGCAACAAACCTTAATAACTTTGAATTTGCTTGAAAATACTGATCAGCCTTAATAATTGGACGGGGAATATATCCATGATCCTGGGCAATTTTTAATATTTTATCACGAGTTTCTTGACTCACCCCAGGTTTTCCATTTAACGCTAATGAAACAGCAGACTTAGAAACGTTTGCTAATTTAGCGATATCATCTATTTTCATAAAAAGTACACCTACTTTAAGAATAAGTTTATTTTCACTAAACTTAATTATAACATAAGTAAAATTGGTTTAGTTTGTATTTAGATGTAGTTGAGAATCAGGGGATTTTAGTTATTGAATAAAGGCGAAAAGTAATAAGGGGGTTAATAAATAAACTAAATCTCAACTAAAAATGATAGGAGCTTCCTATCTATAAAAGTTTATAAAAATCCCTATTTCCTTTGCAATCGGAAATAGGGATAAGTTTTATCCGTAGTGTAATTTTAATTTAGCATACATATCTTGTAACGTAAATGTAGAATCAACATAATGATACCAGCGAACCAAACGTTCTTTTTGATAATGAACATATCGCATATCAGAAGTGATTCTTGGTGCAGGCTTCATCTCGTATCCATACTGATGATCATCCAAAAGTAAACTAACGATCGGAGAGTCTCCTAAATGCCACATTTCTCCCTTTGGCCATCCTTCGAAATCTTTAGGGTCAATTTCCTTCCCGGCTTGTTTTGCACGTTCTATCATAGTAGGAATATGTTTATTTACTACGTCAAAGTTAAAGTCTGCGAGTTGTTGAAACAGATAGGCGCCAATTTCACCATATGGCTTTACATTTACAGCTAATTCCGCAATACTTACACGCATCAGCTTATAAACATCTTGTGGAATTACCCATAATGGAATAGGGGATTTGAAAATAACATTTGCAGCATTTATATCATTCATTAAGTTAAATTCAAATTCACCTTCCGGCCACGAACCACCGCCAATCCAAAGTGCAGTTAGTTTGTCTGCTATTGCAGGTTCCTTCATGTAAGCTGCTGCTAAATCAGTAACAGGTCCTAAAAACGCAACATATAAAGGACTTGGATCATCCTTCATTGCTTCACGAATGATAAAATCAGCACCTTCTGAAAATTGAGGTGTCTCTTCATTAGGCATTGCATTTGCTGCCCCTTTATAAACAGCTACCTCGTCTCGAAGGTTCATGATGTCTAAAACCTTATTAACTTCTGCGTAGCTTTCTTTCATTGAATAATCTGTTCGGTGTTTACCAAAATGGGCAGCAATTATTCCATTAATTTTAAAGCGTGGTGTTAATAATGCATGCACAATCGCAAATTGATCATCGGCTTCATTTTTAGCGTCAGTATTAATAATTAAACGAATTTTCTTAGATTCAGGAATATCAAATGGATGTTTCATAGAAAGATCCCCCTTCAGAGTATGGTATATATAAATTTTAACAGTGTGTGTTAGCGTATTCAATAAAAAAATTTAGTTAAACAGAATGATAATTTAGTTGAGCTTTTGCGTATCCTATAATATCTGATGACATGTGCTATCTTTAAAATATAGTTCTTTAAATTGTAGTGTTTGCAGATAGATTTAAATGTTTCAATGTTTAATTTATTAACTAAACAAACTAAAAAAATCAAATAAATTGTTGACTGTATTATTTTTAGTGATATATAATATAAAAAAATAAAGTTATTTATATAAAAAAGTTTATAAAGACTTCATTTTCATAACCTATTATTAAAGATGTTTTATAGAAATGTTTGTAAGCGCTTTTAAAAGTGGAGTCAATGTGATGAAAACAAGACAATCAAATATTAAGTGGTTTTTAATTTGTTGATTAACAGTAATAGAATCATAAGTTCAACCTCTTATTCTATTACTTTTAATAATTATTTTAAGAAAGGAAGGTACTTTTTATTTTTCAAAGGGGCTTTAAAAATAAACAGGGGGAGATTTATATTGAAAAGATTATTTTCACTTACAATAATCACAGTGTTCGTTTTATCGCTTTTAAGTGCATGTAATTCCAAAGAGAGTGAAAGTGCTAGTGGTAGTGAATCATCGAGTAACAAGGTTACTGTAGAATTTTGGACTCTTGATAATGATAAAGCCTTATACGAGCCAATAATTGAAGATTTTGAAAAAGAACATCCAGATATTGATATAAATATGTCAACAAGAACGATTGATGCACATAAAGAGGGGTTAAAGGTTGGGGCTTCTTCAAATACGCTTCCTGATATATGGTTTAACTGGGGAGGATCTCTAGGTTCGTTTTATCCGGAAAATGGGTTGACACTTGATTTAACAGAATATGCTGAGCAAGGAAAATGGAATGAATTATACTTAGAGACTGCACTTGAATTAACAAAATATGAAGGTCAAATTACTGGAGTGCCGACATCGCTTGCAGGGTTAGGTATTTTCTATAGAAAAGATATTTTTGAAGAGTTAGGCATTGAAGTACCAAAAACATTTGAAGAATTTGAAGCGGTGATGGCGAAGCTAAAAGAAAATAATATTACTCCTGTTTCGGTTGGGGGTAAATTCGGATGGCATACAATGAGATTTACTGAAGCTGTTCTAGAGCATTATGCTGGGCCAGAACTAAAAGATAAACTAATTAATCTAGAAGAATCTTGGGACAATCCAGCCGTTGAGCAAACCTATGCAAAATTGAAAGAGTGGGAAGGAAAGGGATATTTTCCAGCAGGTTTTATTACAGCAGATCCAAATGAGGCGAAAATGCCTTTCTATAGTGGTGATACGGCAATGGTTTTAGAAGGACCTTGGTTTGATACTGTTGCAACAGAGGATGAGTTTGATTTAGAAAAGATAGGGGTATTTCCATTCCCAACTGATCAAGAACCGCAAAGAGTTTCTAGTTTTGTTGAGATGCTCCAAATAAAAGGTGATGCATCGAAGGAAGTACAAGATGCAGCAGTAGAGTTTGCTTTATATGCTTCATCCAAAGAAGTAGCAGAAAAGTATAAAGACAAAGTACAATTTCCTGTAGCTGCAGCTGGAGTAGAAATTCCTGAAAACCTTCCTAATGTACCTACACTAGTAGATGCCCTAGATAAGGGAGCGTTTGTCATTACAGATCAGGCATTACCGCAAGAACTAGTTGTTAAGTTTTTTGAAGCGCAAGATAATGTGATAACTGGAGAGTTTACTTCAAAAGAAGCAGCAGAATTTTTGCAGAAATCAGCTGAAGATGTTAAATAATTATTTTTTGTAATTAGTTAAAAGGAACAATCACTTTACCAGTGTCTGTTCCTTTTATTGTGAAATGCTACTTCAAAAATTTCATAGATTTAATTTAGTTCATTGTTTTTAATTGACTTTTTACTGCCACAATCCATTATATATTTCTCCTTATTCCCTTCAGGCTAGTTTTTTTAAAATATTCCTATTTTGATGTGAAACCTACGCTACTCTTTGCTTCATTTTTCTATATATAGCTATGAATAGAACTTTCTTAGAAGAAGGGCAGTGGTTGAAGATGGCAAAATATCGAATGGTGCGTACTGATTTTTGGAAGAATCCGATTGTTTTAGAAGAGATGATCCCCGAGGATAAGTATTTTTACCTCTACCTTCTTACAAATCCACATACAACTCAAATTGGAATCTATCGCATTACGAAAAAACAAATGGCCTTTGATTTGGGCTATTCGATTGAGAGTGTTCATTCGTTAATGGAACGATTCATCCGGCATCACAAGTTGATCCGATATAATCCTGAAACAAGAGAACTCGCGATTAAAAACTGGGGGAAGGATAACCTGCATAAAGGCGGGAAGCCGGTCATGGATTGCATTTTTTTCGAATTAAATGAAGTCGAGGATGCCTCGCTTATTCGCTATGTTTCGGAAGGCATTCAGAAAGAGGAGATCCGCAGTCTATATGAATCTTTTTGTAGTGTAGTGAACTACCAAGATGAAGTTGATACATATCCAGACACCGAGTGTGATGAAGATGACGATACGTTTATGCGTCGTGATACGATACGGGCACAAAAAGAAAAACAAAAAGAAAAAGAAAAACAACAACAAAAAGAAAAAGCTTTTAACCCAAATATAGAGAATAACCCAGACATAGCCGATCAATCTCAAAATCAACAAACGAAAGACGTTAAAGAAATTATTGAGTTTTGGGACAACAATGGCTTTGGTTTTTCAAACGTGAATGGAAAACAGCAGCTGTTAGCTTGGTTAGATGATTCTAGCTTTTTACAGCCGAAAGATGTGATCTTTAAAGCGATGACGATTGCCTGTGCCAATAACAAGCGAAGGCTGAATTATGTTGTTGGGATTCTGAAAAATTGGGAAAATGAATCGTTACTGACCGTAGAAGAAATTGATTCATATCAGGAGAACCAAACCCCTATACATAAGCTAAAGCAAACAACTGAACCGTTTCCTGCTGGACGAGCGATTCCAAGTGGATTTGAGCTAGATCTAACGGCCGGTGAAGATGATGAGTATGGTTGAAAATGTGTTCTTAGGAAGTTTGAAGAAGGCGGGGACCGTCTCAAGGAGCCGTTATTCAACTTGAACAGAGCTGGTAAGTATTCTTTCTTAATCCTATTGATAACCTTACCCGACTTTAGCTGAGTAGGGAAATCAAGGTCCCAAAGACTAGCTAACAATAAAGTAAATTCAGTATCGTTTACATTCGCTCATAATCATTCACCCCTTTTCATTTTTTTGTGAAAAAGTATGTATTAATCTTCAAGTCTATAATTCTTATAATAACAACATAGCTGAAAATGCTTTCACGATAAATGGACAGGAGGAAGAAGAGATGAGCAATTCTTGGCTTGGTTTAGAAGAAAAAGTGGCAATCGTTACCGGTGGGGCATCTGGAATCGGTTTAAATATCACGAATGAACTAAAAAAGAATGGAACTAAAGTTGTTGTTGCTGATTTAAATGGTGAGGAAGGACAACAACCAGATGGTTCGTATTTTGTGAAGTGTGATGTAACAAAGAAAGAGAGCGTAGATCGAGCAGTAGCGTTAACAGTAGAGTTATTTGGCAAAGTCGACATTCTTGTAAACAACGCTGGTGTCAATTTGCCGAGATTATTGGTTGATGAACGTGGAGAAAGACCAGAATATGAGTTAAGTGAGAAAGATTTTGACTTTATGGTAGCAGTAAACCAAAAGGGACCTTATCTTTTTGCACAAGCATCTGCCAAAGAAATGCTAAAGCATAACAAAGGTGTTATTATTAATGTTTCGTCTGAAGCAGGACAAGAGGGATCTGCTGGACAAAGCTGCTATTCGGCTACTAAAGGAGCAGTCATTGCGTTTACTCGTGCTTGGGCAAAAGAGCTTGGTAAATTTAACATTCGAGTTGTTGCCATTGCACCTGGGATCATTGAAACAACTGGACTTCGCACAGATGCCTATAACGAAGCACTAGCATATACTCGCGGCGTAACAGTAGATGGTCTTTCAACAGACTATAGTAAATCAATCCCTCTTGGACGGGAAGGAAAACTAATGGAAATAGGCGATCTTGTTTCTTACCTCGCTTCTGATCGTGCTAGTTATATTACTGGTACAACGATAAATATCTCAGGTGGGAAGTCCCGAGGGTAAAGAAAGCGTTATTAAGAATAGAGACAGATCATGCCTTATGGATGTCGAAGAAACAGGGAACTCTGTTAGTAACATTCTTTCCCTGTTCACTTCATAAAAATGGCATTCTTTTTAATAAAGAGGTGATGACATGTCTGACCTATTAATGGATGAAAAGGTTTTTAAAATCGTTGAGATAGCTTATAAGCAACCCTACTGCTCCTTGGATTATCTAGCAGAAT
The DNA here is from genome assembly GCF_947503125.1 of uncultured Metabacillus sp. Lineage (GTDB taxonomy): Bacteria > Bacillota > Bacilli > Bacillales > Bacillaceae > Metabacillus. The sequence goes on along the minus strand of NZ_CANNCR010000029.1, from coordinate 40,653 downwards.
CACTTGGAGTTAGTACAAGAACCATTCGTAATTATATAAAACAAATAAATGAGGATCTAACCAATGTTGCAACTATAGAAAAAGAAAAGGGCAAGGGATACACGCTGAAAATTGTTGATGAGCAGTCGTTTCAACTACTCCTTGAAGCAAATCGTTTTGAGAATGATTTGCTTGATACTCCAAAACGAAGAATTGCTTTTATTATTGACCGATTAATAAACAGTGAAGAAGCCTATACATTGGATGACCTGGCTTTTGAGATGAATATTGGAAGAACGACACTTGTAAATGAGTTAAAAAAAGCGTCTGTCTCTTTGGAAACCTATAACTTAAAGGTTCAAGGAAAACAAAATATAGGGATGACTTTAAGTGGGAAAGAGTTAGATCTAAGGCTATTCATTTTAGATAATCTCTTTGATGTATTGTACAAATCGTACCCTCTTGATGAAGATATCTCAGAGGAGCTAGTTAAAATCTTTCATAAACATGATTTGGAATCGACAACGCAAACGAAGCTAATGGAATTTATCATCATTATGTTAGATCGGCTATTAAAAGATCATCCAATTGATGAGATACAAAATAAACATAAACAGCTATTAAACACTCATGATTATCAAATTGCCCAGGAAATTGTTAAAACGCTAGAAAGTCAGTTACCAATAAAAATTCCTGAACCGGAGTTATTGTTTATCACCATTCCCATTGCAGGGAGACGAACACCTACTAATAATAGAACAATGGCCGACATTACCATTACAGATGATGTGAAAAAACTACTTGAACAAATTGTTGAGCAGTTAGGATTTCATAAAGAAATTATTAACGAGAATGAACAGCTTTTCGTTGATCTACAATATCATCTCACATTTATGCTTAACCGTTTGCTATTTGGATTACGATTAAAAAATCCATTACTAGTTGATGTAAAAAGAAAGTATCCTGTGGCATATAAGATGGCTGAAATGGCTGGTCAAGTGATTGAAAGTAAATTTGATGTGAAGGTAAGTGAAGATGAACTAGGGTACTTAGCCTTTTATTTTGGAGTCTTCATCACCCAGAGCGATGCTAAGGTAAAGCGATTTCAAAAAGTTGCTGTCGTGTGTGGAACGGGAAGAGGTACGGCAAAATTAATTGCTATACAGTTGGAGCGAATTCTTAATAAAGAGGCAACAATTGATCTGTATTCAGATATGGATGTGCAAGAGGAAGTTTTAAACGAATATGATCTTATTTTTTCTACTGTGAAACTACCTTATGAAACAACAACACCCTTCATCATGATTAATGAAATATTTGATGAAAAAAATGTGAAAAGGGAGATCGAGAAGACTCTCTACAAGCGAAAAATTAAGGTGAAGAATGAAAAGGTCAATTTATCCGTTGTTGCAGAGCTGGTTACTGAGGAGAAATTCTTTATTTTAGATCGTTCAAAAGATTATCACGAAAATGTAAGGAATATGGTTGATTCACTGATGGAAAACGGCTATTTGGATCATGGCTTTAAGGATAGGCTGAAGGAAAGAGAAAGCAAGGGCTCAATGGTTTTTGATAATTATATTGCTTTGCCGCATACTTTTAATCAACGTTCAGATCAAATTGAACTTGCGCTTGGCATATTCCCAGAAACAGTCAAAGCAGATGGGAAGGATTTGAAGCTGGTTTTCTTATTGGGATTGCCGGATCAGCAAACAGATCATAGTGAATACTTAATTGTGAAAATCTATGATGAAATTATCCGTATAGCGAATGATAAGCAATTAATAGAAAAATTGTCTACATCAAAGACATATCGTGAAATCATACATTTTCTTGAAAGTGGGCTTTAATCTATGGTTGGAGTTTATCAGTGAAGGGCAATCATGCTGAGGGTTATGCTTTTCATTATGTTGTCAACTCCGCACCAAAATAACATCAAAGAAAAGGGGTGAAGAGATGATTTTATATTTAATCCTATTAATAGGTGCAGCATGGCTTATTCAGAGTATACTCGGCTTTTTGCAGATCCGGCATTTTAATCGAAAATATGCTGAGATGAGATCATTAGGAAGAGTGGCAATTGGTAAAAAGACTGGGATGTTTCGTGCAGGCACTGTTGTTATGTTTTGCATAGATAAACGCAATAAAATCGTAAAGGCAGCAAAGATGCAAGGGGTTACAGTGTTCTCTCGTGTGAGGGATCTTAAAGGCTTCGAAGGAAAGTATTTATTAAAAATTTCAGAAGCAGACTTTAATGGTGTTGATAAGTTAACGAGATTAGCGATAGCTGATGCCTTAAGAAGCTATGACATTATCTCCAAAGGCGGAGAACTGAGAGTTAAAAAAGGTTTGATCGATTATTTGATTCCTAGTAAGAAATAAGAAAAGGGTGAAATGATGGATATCATTATTAAAGGTGCAGAAAAGTTTATGGATTTGTTCCGCCATGGCGGAGAAGTATTTATAGATCTTGTGACAGATATTGTTCCATTATTAATTATGTTATTAGTTGCAATGAATGCGATTATTCGTCTAGTTGGTGAAGAAAGAGTAGAAAAAATTGCGAAAAAATCAGGGAAAAATCCGTTTACGAGATATTTCGTATTGCCTGTCATTGGTACATTTGTTTTTGCAAATCCAATGACACTATCACTTGGAAGATTTTTACCTGAAAAATACAAACCAAGCTACTATGCAGCAGCATCATACTCATGTCATACACATAATGGATTGTTTCCACACGTAAACCCAGGTGAATTATTTGTATTCCTTGGCATTGCGGCAGGAATTACAACGTTAGGTCACGATACAACAGAGTTAGCACTCCGCTATTTCCTTGTTGGTATTGCAACGAACTTTTTAAGAGGATGGGTTACCGATTTAACGACAGTATATGTTGCGAAACAGCAAAAAGTAAAATTAAAAGATACAGTTCAATTATAGGTGGTGAAAATAATGACTGCATTTCATTCAATAAAAGTTTCAAAAGGATCTGGTGGTTTTGGTGGTCCATTAGTGATAACACCAACAGCCGAGAAGAATAAAGTAGTATATATTACAGGTGGACAAAGACCTGACATTGCAGACAAAATTGCTGAGTTAACTGGTTGTGAACTAGTTGATGGTTTTAAGACATCTGTTCCAGAAAATGAAATGGCATGTGTGATCATCGATTGTGGCGGAACATTACGTTGTGGATTATATCCGCAAAAAAGAATTCCTACTATTAATATCATGCCTACAGGACAAAGTGGCCCATTGGCAAAACATATTACAGAGGATATCTATGTTTCAGGTGTTAAGGTTGAGAACATTCAGTTAAGTGATGCAGCAGCTTCAAAAGAAGCAACTACTGCTGAAACAGCTGTTAAGGAAGAGGGAAAACAAGAAGGCAAATATAGTACGAAAAAGAAAATTAGTGAACAAACAGCACCAAAAGGATTGTTAGCTCGAGTAGGTATGGCATTGGGCTCTGTTACAAGCATATTCTACCAAGCGGGCCGTGAAGCAATTGATACAGTAATTAAAACCATTCTTCCATTTATGGCCTTTGTTGCTCTTTTAATCGGTGTCATTATTGAATCTGGGATTGGTGATCTTTTTGCAAAGATCTTATCACCATTTGCTGGTAATGTTTGGGGACTAATGGTGATCGCGTTAGTATGTTCATTCCCGCTCTTATCACCATTTTTAGGGCCTGGAGCTGTTATTGCGCAGGTAGTTGGAACATTAATCGGTGTTGAAATTGGAAAAGGAAATATTCCAGTTAATTTAGCATTGCCAGCGCTATTTGCAATTAATGCTCAAGCTGCAGCTGACTTTGTACCAGTAGGGCTGGGTCTTGCAGAAGCTGAGGTTGAAACAGTAGAGGTAGGAGTTCCATCTGTACTTTATTCAAGGTTCTTGACCGGAGCGCCCACCGTCTTTATTGCTTGGCTAGCAAGCTTCGGAATGTATGATAATTAAGTTAAAAAAAAATCTTGATTCACAATGTAAGTAAAGGAGATTTACCCAATGCAAACAAAATACAAAACACAAATTAATAAAATTGGACCATCAATCGAGGATTTTCTTGGCGAAAAAATGCTCATTCTTTTTGGAGAAAATGCTCCAGCTGAATTAGCAGAATACTGCTTATTAATTGATGTTCATCATGTTGAAGATGATCTTGCACCAGGGGATACTCTTCAGCTTGGAGAACATGAATATAAAATAACGGCTGTAGGGGATGCGGTAAAGAAAAATTTATCGTCTCTTGGACACATCACCTTAAAATTTGATGGGTCTGCAGCACCTGAGCTACCTGGAACATTGTATTTAGAAGATAGCGAGATTGTCTTACCGAAATCCGGGGACTTCATTCAAGTAGTGGCAAAATAAACAAGAAACGACTCGCTTAACTTAGGTAAAACCTTATGTAAGTAAGGAATAGCAAGAGAGTTAAGCGGTCGTTTTTCATTTAAGAGGAGTGGGGATATATGAATTTAGTTATTGATTCTGCAAATGTCGAAGCTATTAAGAATTTAAATGAGTTTTTACCAATTGACGGTGTTACGACAAATCCAAGTATTATTGTGAAAGAAAAAGGGGATTTTCTGCCACTTTTAAAAGAAATAAGAAATATTATTGGTGAGGAAAAGGAGTTATTTGTACAAACGATTTCTAAGAAAGCAGAGGAAATTGTAGAGGAAGCACGTTATATTTGCACCACGATAACAGGAAGTATTCTAGTTAAGGTTCCAGTAACATTGGAGGGAATCAAGGCTATAAAAATGCTGCAAGAAGAAGGGATACGAACGTTAGCTACAACAGTTTATACGCCAATGAGTGCATTAATGGCTGCAAAAGCAGGTGCTGAATATGTTGCACCTTATGTCAACCGAATTGATAATTTAACAGGTAATGGTACACAAGTAGTTTCTGACATCGTAGATATTTTTTCAGCCCAGAACCTTCCTTGTAAAGTGCTGGCAGCGAGCTTTAAAAATGTCCAACAAATTCAAGATGTATTTTTATCTGGTGCCCACGGTGTTACAGCTCCACCAGATTTAATGAAGGAAATATTTCATCATCCATCAGTGGAGAGGGATGTAGAAAAATTCAGAGAAGAGTGGTTGAATCAATATGGGGTAGGTAGCAATAATTTGATGTCAACAAAATAAAGGAAGGTGATTGATTTGATAAAGGCAGTCGTCTTTGATTTTGATGGATTAATTATTGATACAGAGATAGCACTTTATGAATCATTTCTTAAATTGCTAAAACTTGAAGCTAGTAAATTCCCAATTGCTGATTATGCTACCTACATAGGAACTGATTCTAAAGCTCTTTATAACTTTATTGTAGAAAAAACAAATGGCACCATGACTATAGAAGAAGTTATCGAAAAATCTTCCTTGCTCCATAAAGATAACCTAAAAAATCCTGTTGCAAGGGATGGAGTGGAGGATTATTTGAGAAAGGCAAAAAGCTTGGGGTTTAAGATTGGATTAGCATCAAGCTCTGATCGAAAATGGGTGACATATTTTTTACAAGAATTAAATCTCTTAGAATACTTTGATATTATCCAAACAAAAGATGATGTTGAGAGGGTGAAACCTGATCCAGCATTATATCAGAACGTCATTAACTATTTCGGAATCGATCCATCAGAAGCCATTGCTTTTGAGGATTCTGCAAACGGTTCTAAGGCAGCAATAGCAGCAGGCCTAAAATGTGTAATCGTTCCAAATAAAATTACCGAAACCCTTTCATTTGAAAATAGTCATCTAAAATTAACTAGTATGAAAGAAAAAGAGTTTACGGATGTTGTAAAAGAGATCGAATCACTTTATGTTAGTTGAAAGATAAGTTTGGGAAGAATGTTTAAAAGTAATAACACCCTATAAATGGTTGTAGGGTGTTATTACTTTTATAGAGAGTATATTCTCCCAAAAAGTATATCTGTTGGCGCAGATATACTTTATGGGAGGCGTCTATAATTTGGTTAAAGAAGGATTTGTAACTATCAATTGATCTTTTAACCTCACCAAACAAACTTAGAAGGCGCAACTTTATAATATTTTTTAAACGCTTTAGAGAAACTGTAAGGATCAGGGTAGCCGAGCATACTTGCAATTTGTTGGATCGAATAGCGTTTAAGGTACAATAATTCTCGAGCACGGTTCATTTTTAATTGATAAATGTAGCGTCCTGGTGTCAGACCAAGAGATTGCTTAAAATAAGAGATAAAATACTTCTGTGACATACCCGCTACTGCAGCAATCTCTTCAACTCGAATGGTCCGATGAAGGTGTTGATGGATAAAATCAAATACTGGCTCAAGCTTAACCAAATCCATGGTCAACTTCTGATTAGTTGGATCATGAATGAATTCTCCTCGATATTGTTTACGACCATACTGTTCCATTATCTTAGCGATTAAAATCGTCAAACATCCTTTCAAACGAATCCCTGACATTGGGGCACTACGTTTATATTGGTCATATGTATCCAAAAAAAGGCGAATCTCCTCTTCAACAAGCGTGCTATTAATTATTCCAGACAGCTGATAATTGTCTAATATCCGAAGATGATCCCCGAGACTAAGATCAAAGTGTGTGAATATAAATTTGCAACTGGTACTTAAGGTTGTAGCAGTATAGGCAACCTTTGGAGTGAATAGAATCAAATCTCCCTCAGTAGCGAGATACACTTCATCTTGAATACGAATTTCAATCTGTCCTTCTTGAATGCACCATAAGTCATAATCCTTATGTTGTCTTCTTTCAATCCAACTATTGGGATGTGCAACTTCACTACAAGAATTTATTTGGAGCTTGATGAGCTCTGAAAGTTCGTTGAAAATATCTAAGCTATCCATCGGTAAGACCATCCCCATACTGTTAGACATTTTTAATACTTTTATGCATTTTCTTACTTAATTATTATAGCATATGAATTTGTACGGATTATTAAATATTACTTTTTGACATGAAGTGATTACTCTCTTACATTTCTAATTTTGTATCCGCTTTCTATAATTGTAGATGACAAATGAATTGGAGGGGATTTCTATTAGTATTCAGAAGCCAAAGGTAGTCGTGTTAGGAGCAGGGAGTTTGTTTTTCGGTCGCCAGTGTATTTGGCAAATGGTTCATTCTAAACATCTAAACAAAGGTACTTTAGCTTTAGTAGATACAAACGAAGAACGGTTAAACAAACTGGTTGAATTAGCCCGAATGGTTGTCGATGCTAATCAAGTAGAATTGAAGATTGAGGGATCGGTTGACCGTAAGCAAGTTCTTCAAGATGCGGATTTTGTTGTACTTAGTTTTGCTAAGGACACGGTAAAGTACAGGGGAATAGACTGTGAGATTTCCGAAAAATATGGAATAAGAATGTGCTCTGGTGATACGATCGGACCAGGTGGGATTTTCCGAGCGATGCGCGAGCTTCCTATGATTATGGAGTGTGCAAAAGACATTGAAGAAATTTGTCCTGAAGCTTGGGTCATTAATTATATTAACCCGTCGACGGTCAATGGAATGGCATTAAAAAAATATGCACCAAATTTAAAAACTTTTGCTTTGTGTGATTCGCATCATATGCCGCATAAGAAAATAATCTATGCTGAACGAGCAGGGATTATCAATGATAAAAGTGAGTACTCCGAAGAAATCGACCGTAAATTCGATTTGCGCATTGCAGGAGTAAATCACTTCACTTGGCTATTAAAAGCAGAGTATGAAGGAAAAGATGTCCTTCCTATTATAGCAGAATCATTAAAGCGTTCGGCGGAGACCGAAACAGTAGGTGGTGACACAGGTGCCAAGGCTCTTTACAATGATGCCATCAGCTATCAACTGTATGACATCTTCGGCTATGTTCCAACTTGTACTGCTCATACAAAGGAGTATGTTCCTTATTGGCAAGGGCTCGGCAAGCTGGAAGATACGATACCGCCATTATCAATTTGGGAAACGGAAGACCGATATAAGCGCCATGATGAGATGTGGCAGCAGATTGATCGTTTCCTAAGCGGTGAAACACCAATCAGCGAGTATATGAATACATTTGGTCCGGACCATGCGACAGATATTATTGAAAATATGGTGGGCGGATTAGGGAAACCGTTCTACATTAACACACTTAATCAAGGAGCGGTAACAAATATGAACGACGATTCATTCCTCGAACTGTTATGTGAAGTCACTATGGATGGAGTAAAACCTTTACCTGTTGGCGAGATGCCTCGTGGGATTCGCGGGATGCAGGAGCTAGTACTGGATACACATGAATTAACAGCGGAAGCCGTTGTGGAAGGCGATCGTACGAAGCTTAGAAGGGCTATGCTGACCGATCCTCTCGTTAACTCTATTGCAGATGCAGATCAAATTATTGAAGAACTTTTAGAGTTGGAAAAGGATATTATTCCTGAGCATTGGTATGCCAAGGATCTTGTATAAACATCTAGAACAGAATGATACACACTTGCACCTCACCCGGGGTGCTTTTTCCATTACAAATCCTGAGATAGACATATTTATTGTTAATATAACTAAAAAAATAAATAGTAATGAAGTGTAAATTCTAAAAGAAGAAACAAAAATCATAAGTCAATTTGTTTGAAAAAGGTGTAATTACTTATGTTGCGAGGTGAACGTAATGTTAAAATGGAAACGCTTCAGTATGGATGAAATGCGCAAATCTGTTTTTATCAAGCTCTTAGTTTCGTATTTAATCGTATTACTTTTACCTGTCGTTATTAGCATATTTCTATTTAATAGGATTGAATCCATTATGGTGGAACATGCAAATAATTCAAATACTGCAATGTTGGAGCAAGTAAAAGATGTATTAGATAATAGATTTAAAGAAGTCGAGCAATTATCATTACAAATCTCCTTTGATCAGAAGTTAGATCGATTGATGATGAACCAACAAAATATAAGTAATTACGAATATATTGACTATGTAAAGGAGTTAAATAGATATCAGACTGTAAGTTCATATATTAATGACTATTATGTGTATTTTTCCGAATCTGATGTGTTACTCTCACCAAAAATGAAAACGAATTCATCTATGTTTTTTAACCATATTAAGCGTTACGAAAATAGAGCATATGTTGGAATAAGACGTTTTTTTATTTTATCAACTAACGAAAAGTGTTATTAACACGTTTTGAGAGATGAATTCACAGATTAAATCCCATTTTACTTTCTTCCGCAAAGGCTTATATTAAAAGATATTGGAAATATAATACCTTGTTGCTAACTCAATAAAAAATGATATATATAATAGAGTTATTACATATTAATAAGCATTCCAGGTATATTAATATTCAGAACAGGTATGAATAGAGGATACAGGTACAATACCTCTTCCTCTATTCATTTCATACACTGCCAGTGTCTTATAGAATAATAGTTATTAATTTGGTTGATAGGAATTATATCTCATAGGTTAAATTTTTCACATTAGAATCTACCTAGATACGGATTTAATTGAAAGAATTGATATCCCTCCTATTATCGAGAAAACAAATGACATAATAAAAATTGATGAAAATCCTACTGCTGAAATCAAAAATGCAGCAATAACTGGGGCAATAGCTTGAGTTACAGTATTTCCTAAATTGTAAACTCCTAAGAAAAATCCAACGCGATTCTTATCAGGGATAACTTTCAAATTTAAAAGGTTATCCAAGGAATTCCATATTCCCATTCCTAAACCTGCCAAAAAAGCATAAATAATAATACCTGAATTATTTTGCAAAAAGAAAATACTTAGTGCTCCAATTCCTAATGAAATAGTAGATAAGCCTACTGGTAATTTTAATATTTTTAATTTATCTGAAATTGGCCCAGCAATAAATCCCATTGCTATACCAAAAATTAACATTATTATATTGATTAATTGGATAGACTGTTGTGTAGCAGTTGTATTTTTGTCTAAAAAATCTGTCATAATAAATAATAGATAACCTGTTATAGCGAAGTTTCCAACTCCTTGGGAGAGTTTACCGATTAAGGCCAAATAGTAATCACGACCAGCAGACCAATTTGGAAAAATAGAAAGTACATCTTTTATGGACAACGCTATCTTTTTAGTTGTTGTTGTTGATCTATCTATTTTCTTGTCCAAGTTTGATGGTTCACGAACAATAATTGCTGCAATTAATGTACCTATGAACGTAATAATGCCAAAAATGATAAACCCTAAACGATATTGCCCTAAAAATAAAGCTGCTATAATTGTAAAACCATTGTTACCTAGCGCCATACCTAAACCCCCATAAGCAGATGAGGCTGTTCCTTCACCATTTTCGGGAGCTAAATCTAACCAGGCAACCATTGGTGCTACAATAAAGTTTAAAGAAATTTGTCCTAGCATCCAACTTAGTAACAATAAAGGGATAGTAGTGGTCATTGATGCAAGAATCATGGCTAACATAAATACGAATGCTCCGGAGACTAGCCAAGGCGTTCGTTTTCCAAAACGAGATTTTGTTCGGTCAGAAAAATATCCAGCAACCATATTTGAAATGGCTGCGACAATCATTCCTAATGCTGAGAATAATGCTACTAATTCAATTTTGTTATCTGCATCTAAATGCTGAATGAGAGCTGGTAAAAATAAACTTGAAGTTGCAATATAAGGTCCAAGCCAAGAAGCTGGCCCGATAATTAATCCTGGTACTAAACGTTTAAGTGGTATAGTATGCATGTGAAACTTCCTCTCCGAAGACTAGTAATTCTTTACTGAATAATAATCAAAATCTGCAAATGAATCATGCTGGTGAGAATCAACCGACCCTATAAAATTAAACAATCCTGTAAATCCACCAATTTCTCCTGGTTGCCCGTTAACGCCTTCATCAGATAAATAAGCAACATCTATGTTATCTATAAATAATTCCCAATCCATATCGTCACTCAATTGATAAAAGAAATCAGCTTTACCTGAATTGTAGACAACCTTTAACTCAACTATATCTTCAGGTACTATAATATTGTTATGAACAAATTCAATACGCTCTCCTAGTTTAGCCTGTAGTAATCTTAAAACTGTTCCACCAAGTGATTCTGAATGAGTTAAGTGGACATAAATCCAATTATTTGAATCGTAGTAAAGCCCCATACCCGCAGTTTCTGAGTAATGATCAGGATGAAATTCCACTTTTGTTTGAAATTCATAATTAAATGATGTCGCACGTGTTGCCATAATAGCTGGATTTACTTGTGAAAAGAAAGAGTTCTCCCCGTGAATACGTAAAAATCCTGGACGCTCAATCGTATTCACCCAATCAACCTCTTGATTTCGATAAGGAGTCATAAAATGTAGAGTGTATTTTTCATGATTAAAATTATCATAAATATCATGCGATAATTTATTGGATAATTTAACTCCTTCCATTCCTTCAACTTCCATCTTTGCTAAATTTGATCCATCTTTCATTTCCAGCCAACCGTCCTCTGTCCAATTCATTTTTTGAATAGACGTTTCACGGCCTAATGGATTTAAAAGAGTTCCTTCAATTGGACGCGACATAAGATGAGCAATATACCATTCGCCCGTTTGTGTTTGAACTAACGAACCATGACCTGCTTTCTGCATAATCGAATTTGGATTATACATTTCAAAATGCCCCGCATCTGGATCACCAAGTGAAAATAAATGCCGGGGTGAAGATGTAATAATCGGTTCTCCTGATGGATGTGGTTCATATGGCCCGAAAATACTCTTTGACCGTCCAATCTCTACACCATGTGCATAGCCTGTTCCACCAGCGGCTATAATAAGATAATAATACCCATTATATTTATATATTTGTGGTGCTTCGGCACATCCCCGACTCGTAAACCCTTGCGTTACTCGATGCCATTTACCAATAATCTCCCCGTTATCTAAATCAAACTCGGCAATTACAATATGTCCGGGCGCTTGATATCCTTGACGTGTTTCCCATTCAAGTATGGAGATGTAATGTTTTCCATCATCATCATGAAAAATGGCTGGGTCGAAACCTATTGATGTAATATAAATTGGGTCTGACCAAGGTCCATTTATATCTTCTGCCCACATTGCATATGAGTCTGAGTTAAATTCACGACCTGCCATATTTACCATGTGAGAAAATGCTAACCAATATTTGTTGGTAGAAGAATCATAGGATAAGTGTGGCGCCCAGATACCAGCTGGAGTATTCGTACCACGTAAATTGACTTCACCGTTTTTTAATACGCAACTAATTAGTTCCCAATTTGCTAAATCCGTTGATTTAAAAATTTGTATGCTGGGATTCCAATGAAAAGTGGATGTTGCAATATAATATACATCCTCAATACGAATAATTGATGGATCCGGTGCCATTCCAGGAATAATAGGATTTTTAATTATTGTCATTTCTTTAATTCCCTTTCTTCGCCTAATGTTTTTTGTATAATCGGAAGTTCATTGTAAGCACTTTCTATTTTATGCCCTCAGTATTTACCCTTTTTTTACTAGACAGTCACATATCCCTAAACAACAGATTGTTACCGTTTTCTATTTTGGCTATAATAAAATTATTGTAAATATAAGTTTATTCTTACTAAAGACGAAAGCGTTTCCTAATGCTTAGTTATATTATAAAAACAATTAACCTGAAAATACGATTGTACAATTAAAGATAAATTTACCCAAATCAAAGGTGGTTCAACAAAATGGAAAATAATAAAAATAGCTTTGTAGGTAATAAAACACAACTTCTCCCACGTATTGATTGGAATATTCGTTTTTTTGGTGCACACAAACAAACGGTTTATTCAAATTGGTCAATGACTAAAGAATTTCACCATGCTTTTGAGATATTAATTGTATTAGATGGTGAACAAGAAACATTTATTGAAAATGAACAATATATAATAAAAAAAGGCGATATACTCCTTATACCTCCTGGTTTCGAGCATACTAATAAATGTTTATCTACTAAATCTATGACATATTTTTGTGCTCATTTTGATATTGATGAACCTTCTTTACGAATGAAAATAATGAATAACTGTGAATGGGTCTATAAATCCTCCAATTCATATCATAGTCGTTTAAAAAAATGTCTTCAAAAATGGATTGACATTTTAGATGAACCAGAAATGTTGGTTTCTAAAGCAAAATTAAGAGCTCAAGTTGTCCTTTTTGAGTTATTAGAAGTTTTGGTAGATATACAGCCACTAAACATGGAAATACAAACTAATCAATCAATGACTACAGCAAAATATGCTAAAGAAATTGCTGAAGCTATAAAGTGGACCTTTAAGAAAAAATGTATAGAAAAAAATGAAAATGTAGATTACACAATCCACATACAACCGATTATTGCTTCTCTTGGGATAAGCCCCAATTATGGATTAGAAGTCTTTCAAAAAATTTATCATATGTCACCTCGAAAATATTTATCCGGTTTAAAATTGCAAGAAGCTAAAATTCTACTACAACAACCAGAAATATCATTAAATGAGATTGCAAATCGTTTAGGTTATAAAAACCTTTCTCACTTTAGCAGACAATTCAAAAGGTGGACTGGATTAAATCCTACAGAATTTCGTAAAAAAACTAATGCTTAGACATATAAAGGGGTATTTACATATTTCTGGCATCTAATTGATTTATGTTTTGGCAGCATTCCTATAATAAAGAAGTATAATATTTGAATATAAAAAACATTGGAAATATTTGGTTATAATAAAAACATCAACGTGGTCGTTTCCAAGACTTTTACGTCAAATTAAAATGGATGCATTTACTAAAACTGCATCCCCTTCATAACCAATGCAAATTGTCTACTAGTATTTGGCCATTAATTTTCAAATTCTCTTTAATAAACTTAGGAGAATATGCATAACTTAATTTATTCTATCTCTTTAGTATTTTTGATTAGAGTGTGAATTTTTATGCAAAATGAAATACAATCAATAAAAAAGACTCCATTTCTAGTAGTCTTGCTTATTGGTACATTTGTTGCTGTATTAAATCAAACGCTGCTAGCAACTGCACTTCCGCCAATCATGGGGGAACTTAAATTTTTTCTACTTAGGTGTAATCGGTATTTCGGGAGATCCAAAAAAAGAATACAAGTTTTTAGGTTTTTAGAATAGAAGACTCGACCAGTTTCCTGATGGCGGGTCTTCTTTTGATAGGTAGGATCAAACTAATGATTACAATTATGGTGAAAAAATGTTAAAAAATATGAAAAAAGATTAAAAAATATGAAAAAATATGAAAAAAAGTATTGAAATCGCTTTATTATGGTGTTAAATTTGATTCAAGAAATAAAGTACAAAGAATTTAAACAAAAAGTATTGGGGGAGCACAATGAAATTAGCTACGAGAATTAATTCAATCATGCCAAAAGTCGATGGAAATATTATTAAAGCTCTAAAAAAGGTTTCTGAGATTGAAGGAATTACATGTGTTGATTTAAATTATCCTGAACATTTTTCAAATCATTCTGTAGATGAGATAAATAAAACCTTAAATTCTATAGATTTAGGTGTGAATGGATTAGCTTTAAGATTTAGAAACCATTTCATTAATGGGGAATTTGGAAATAACAATAGGATGATTGCAGAGGACGCATTTAATTTGTGTAAAGAGGCTGCAGATACATGTCGAGTACTAGGTGGGAAAGTTTTAACCTTATGGCTAGGCTTTGACGGGTTTGACTATCCATTCCAAGTTGATTATCAAAAAGCCTGGAATCAAGTGAAGGAATACGTAACTGCTCTTGCTGATTATGCGCCAGATTTGCAGATCAGCATTGAATATAAGCCATACCAAGAAAGATCGTATGCACTAATTGATAGTATTGGTCTAACATTACTAATGGTAAATGAAATCAATCGTGAAAACGTTGGTGTTACAGTTGATTACTGTCACATGCTTATGAAACGAGAAAATCCTGCATACGGTTTAAGTCTTGCAGCAGATAAGGGTAAACTCTATGGTGTTCATATCAATGATGGCTATGGAACCCACGATGATGGCTTAATGGTCGGAACTGTTTCATTAATGCAAACACTTGAATTTGTCTATTATTTGAAAAAGTACAAGTATGATGGAGCTATCTATTTTGACACATTCCCAATCAGAGAGGAACCATTTGCGGAAATTAGACAAAATGTAAAAGCTATTCATATAATTAGTAGCTTAATAGACCGGCTTGGATTAGAAAAAATTGAAGAAACAATTAAGAAAAATGATGCAATTTCAATAAACGATATGTTCTTTTCAATGTTTGAAATGAAAGTAAATAATTAATTACTAACTAACTAAACTTAGTCTTACACAAACACAAATTTTTTTCTGGAACTCTGAAAGCGATTACCAACAATTTTGAGGGGGCAAAAACATGAAAAAGTCTAAAAAAAATATACTTATAACTGGTGTTTTAGCAATTTCTTTGGCATTGACAGCATGTAGTAGCAGCAGCGGAAGTGCATCTCCAGATAAAGATACAGGAGAATTTAACCCGGATAATGCTGATGGGAAAACATATGAAGAGGTAAGATCAAGCTTAGGAGATGTGCCTAAATTATCCGATGAGATAAAAGTAGGTGCTGTAGCAAAAGCATTTGAAAATGAATATTGGAGAACATTGAAAGAAGGGATGGAAACAGGGGCACAGAAGTTTAGTGACAAAGGAATGAACCTCTCAATAGATGTGAAATCTCCACAAGGTGAGGCAGATGAAGAAGGACAGCTTGCGATTGTAAAAGATATGATTAACAAAAAATATAGTGCTTTGTTGCTTTCTCCGATTTCAGATAGCAATCTTGTTCCAGGGGTTGAAAGTGCCCTTGAAAAGGATATTCCAGTTATGAATGTCAATGACGGAATTATCAAGGAAGCTCCTAACTTTGTAGGACCAAAAGCTGATCAAAACGGTGAATCAGCTGCTGAATGGATTTCAAAAAAATTAAATGGAGAAGGAAAGGTAGCAATTATCGTTGGCATGCCAAAAGCTTTCGCTGCTAGACAACGTACTCTTGGATTTGAAAATTGGATGAAGGAAAATGCTCCAGACATCGATATTGCTGAAAAACAAAATGCGGATTGGGATCGTGCAAAGGCAAAGGATATTGCTGCAACCTGGATTAAAAAACATGATGATTTACATGCAATCTTTGCGAATAATGACACAATGGCATTAGGGGCACAAGAAGCTGTAAATGAATCAGGAAAAGATATTTTTGTAGTCGGAGTAGACGGAATTGGTGAAGCATATGAGTCTATTCGTAAGGGGGAAATGGACGCTACGATTGATTCTTTCCCTAAATTTAAGGGTCAAATTGCCGTTGAAATGATTATTCGTCAATTAGGCGGACAGGAACTGCCAAGAGTAATTTGGACTCCACAGGCGTTAATCGATGAAACGAATGTAGATAAACCAGCAGAAGAGATTATTAATTGGCAAGATCCGACAATTGCTCAGTAAGGATAATAGATTACTAGTTTATGGCTATAGTCGGATCTAGGGGTTCGGCTATAGCTAGTAAAAGGGGAATCAAAATGGAAAAGCAAACAGAAAGCATGATTAGATTTCAGAATATTTCAAAAGTTTTTCCTGGAGTAAAGGCTTTGGATGGAGTGAGTTTTGATATTCAAAAAGGAGAGATACATGCTCTATTAGGAGAGAACGGAGCGGGAAAATCAACCTTATTGAATACACTTCATGGAGTCAATGTTGAATATGAAGGAACAGTTGAAATTCTAGGAAATCCAGTTTCATATAAAAATGCCAATGATGCCATTCGTGATGGAATTGTAAAAATTCATCAAGAAATAAGTTTAATTCCAGAATTAACCGTAGGTCAAAATATTACGTTAGGCCATGAACCTAGAAAAGGAATGTTTATTGATTATAAAAAGCTTCATCATGATGCAAATGAAATTCTTTCTAAAATGAAGTGTAACTTTAAAAGCGAGGATCTCGCCGGTTCGCTAAGTACTGGAGAAATGCAAATGGTGGCAATCGCCAAAGGTCTATACCATAATGCGAAGCTCATTTCATTTGATGAACCATCTGCTTCTCTAACAAATCAAGAAGTGCAAACGCTATTCACCATAATAAATGATTTAAGAAAAAATGGAATAACGATTCTTTATGTCAGTCATCGTCTGGATGAAGTTTTCGAGATTTGTGATAGTGCGACTGTCCTTCGAGATGGTAAGCATATAGATACCTTTTCTTTAAAAGATGTGACAAGAGAGCAATTAATTAAAAAGATGGTAGGAAGAGATGTATCAGCTTATGCAGTAAGAACCAAACCATCTCCAAAAACAGATGAAAAAGTTTTGGAAGTGGAAAACCTATCTGTTAATGGTGTTTTTGAAAACATTAATTTCCACCTTCATAAAGGGGAAATATTAGGCTTTGCCGGTTTGGTTGGCTCCAAACGAACTGATGTTGTTCGAACGATATTTGGTGCAGAGGAAAAGTCAGGTGGGACGATAAAAATTAAGGGAACCCCTGTAGAAATTAAAAACCCTCGACAAGGGGTCCAAATGGGAATTGGACTCATTCCGGAAAACCGAAAAACACAAGGATTTATCAAGTTTTTTAATAATGCCAATAATATAGGTCTTGCAAAAATGGAGAAATTCACCATGTACGGCTTCGTCAATCATAAAAAGAAAACGGAGAACTGTAATTATTATATAGAAGAAATTAATTTAAAACCTAGTGACCCTCATTATATGACAACTCATTTGAGTGGGGGAAATCAGCAAAAAGTAGTGATAGCCAAATGGCTCTCCTCAGATGCTGAAATCCTAATTTTAGATGAACCTACTAAAGGTGTCGATGTCGGTGCGAAAGCAGAGATTTATAGAGTCCTAGAGGAATTACTTGAAAAGGGAAAATCCATAATCATCGTTTCTTCCGAATTGCCTGAAGTATTGGGACTAAGTGATCGAATTATCGTTATGCGCGAGGGGAAAAAAGTAAAAGAATTTGAAAATCATAATCTTACTGAGGAAGATATCCTTCAATATGCTATGGGGGTTAATGAAGATGATAAAAACGAAGGAATATAGTAGAGAATTAAGCTTAGTAGCAGCAATCATAATTATGGTCATTGTGTTTTCTATTATTGAACCTGTTTATTTAAGTGGAAGCAATTTACTTGATATTATGGACCAAAGTGTTATTAATGGATTATTAGCTCTTGGTATTACCTATGCAATTGTTACAGGTGGAATTGATCTATCCGTTGGGTCAATCTTTGCCATTGTGATTGTTGTCGTAGGAGATTTGCTTGTCAGTGGTTTAAACCCTGTCTTAGCGATTGTATTTGGAGTCGCAATAGGTTTTGTTTTAGGTTTATTTAACGGACTATTAATTACTAAATTAAAACTTCAACCTTTTATTGCAACATTAGGTACAATGAGTGCATATAGAGGTATTGCTTATGTCATAACTGGTGGATGGCCGGTTCTTGATATTCCTGAAAATTTTAGAGCAATCTTCAACTCAGATATTTTTGGAGCATTTCCAGTGTCAATTCTTGTCCTTCTTGCATTTGGTGCGATTGGACATATCATCTTAAAGTATACAAAACTAGGGACTTATATTTATGCAATAGGAGGGAATGAGGAAGCAACTCTTTTATCAGGAGTAAATGTTAATAGAAGTAAAATGCTCGCTTATGCTATTTCTGGAGCTGGGGCAGCCTTAGCTGGGATGGTTTTATTGGCACGCTTAGGTTCAGGAGAGCCAGCAGCAGGGCAAACCTATGAATTAAATGCAATTGCTGCAGCTGCTATTGGTGGAGCTAGTCTTGCTGGTGGACGAGGAAATATGATCGGTACACTACTTGGAGCAATCTTATTATCCACACTAAAAGTTGGTTTAGTCGTTGTAGGCGTTGATAGTTTTTGGCAATATATCGCAACAGGAGCTATAATTGTAGTAGCAGCTTATTTCGAAGTGATTCAAGGAAAGCTTAAAGGATTGAAGGTTGTCAAAACGAAAACAAAAGCTATCGAGGTAGGTAAATAATCATGCAAAAGAATGCGGTTACAATAGTAGGTAGTATAAATTATGATATTATCCTTAAGCAAAAACGACTTCCGGAAATTGGCGAGACTTTTTCTGCAGAAAGTGTCACTTTCTGTGGAGGTGGAAAAGGAGCAAATCAAGCAGTTCAATGTGCCAAGCTGGGACTTGAAAGTTATATAGTAGGTAAAATCGGGAATGATCACTTTGGAACTGAATTACTAGCGAATATGGAAAAGTACGGACTGAATATTGATTATGTATCACAAGCTGATACAAATACCGGTCTCGGCGTTGTGAACACGATTTCAGATGGCAAATTGGTTGCAACCATTGCCAAAGGTGCTAATTACAGACTTACGTTTGAGGATATAGACAACGCTCATTCCTTATTTGAAAAAAGCAAAATCGTCATATTACAATTAGAAATTCCAAAACAAGTGGTTGAATATACCATTAAAAAGGCGAAAGAGACTAATTGTTATGTTATTTTAAATGCTGCTCCTGCAAGCGAACTAGATGTAGAATATTTAAAAATGGTTGATTGTCTAGTTGTTAATGAAACGGAAGCCAGTTTTTATGCAGGTGAGAGAGTTTCAACGGTAGAAGAAGCTGAAAAGGTCTGCAAAAAGCTTTTTCTATATCCTAATCATTTGTTAATTATCACTCTTGGGGAAAAAGGCAGTATTTTATTTGATGGAACAAAAACAATTCATATTCCTTGTAGAACAGTAGATGTAGTTGAAACCACAGGAGCAGGAGATTCATATATTGGTGCATTGACTTATGGCCTTATAAATGATTTATCGCTAGAAAAGTTAGGTGAATTGGCTACTATAGTTAGTTCAAGAACTGTAACTAAAATTGGCGCTCAAGATGCAATGCCAACACTTTTTGAGTTAAACGAATATGTGTAAATAAAACAAAAACATTTTCACTAAAATATAGTGCTATCTTTTAGTTCAGTTAAGAAGGTTGAAGAATATTAATAATTAAGTATCGAGGTTTTAATGATGATCCCTTATGTCAGAAGAGAAAAGATAATGGATGAACTAGAAAATAAACAAATCCTATATATCGAAGATTTAGTTAAAATTTTTGATGGGGTTTCTGAATCTACCATTCGTAGAGATTTAAAAATACTTGAAGATGAAAACTATATTGTCCTATTAAGAGGTGGAGCAGTTAAATTAAAGCTGGACTCACATGAAATTCCTGTGGGTACAAAGAAGTTGCTTAATAAAGAGAGTAAAGAAAAAATTGCAAAACTCGCTGCATCTATGGTAGAGGATGATGATGTCATTTACATTGATTCGGGTACGACATGTTCGGCAATGGTCAAATATATCAAAGCAAAAGGTGTAAGAATCGTTACATCAAATATACAAGTTTTAAATGAGGCAAATGGTTATCATATTGGAAACATTATGGTTGTTGGGGGCGATGTTAATAAAAATATAGATTCAATTTCAGGACCGCTAACAGACACTACTCTGAGAAATTTAAATTTTGATAAATCTTTTCTTGGGGCTAACGGTTTTGGTGTAAATGTGGGCGTAAATACACCAGATATTCGAGAAGCAAGCAAAAAAAGTATTGTAAAAACGAACTCAAAAAAGTGCTATGTCCTAACAGATGCTTCTAAATTTAATAAAAGTACATTTTGTAAGGCTTTTGAAATTCATGAGTGTATTCTTATAACGAATAAACACATTCCAGAGCTTGACGGTACAGAATATATTGTTGCTGATTAAACAATTAATTAAAAATATAAAAAGAATTGGGGAAAAATCTCGAAAACAGAATCCTGTTTATGAAATACATCTGATAGATTATGCTTTTAAATTTATCTTTAACAACACGATTTCATTAAATAGTCACGCATTGAGAGGCTGATCGAACAAATTGCCGTTTTTATGAGAAAAAAATGCAAACATTAGTGATCCAGCCGTTATTTGAAATTTTCGAACTAAGCAAGACTCACTTAAATAAACCGATTCAAGTTGAGTCTGTAATATTTTTAGGGAAAACTGGAATGGCTCCATCAGATTATCGAATAAAATATTGTAAAACTCAACAATATTCTTCGTCAGTGGATAATGCGTTATATGTAAATCGATAGAAAGGGGTGAAGCGAGGCAACTTGCTTTACCCTTTGAAGAAAGACCATCAAAAAGATGGTCTTTCTTCATGGGCAGAAAAAATGGATAAATGTGAAGGAATTAAAATTTCACATTATTTTAATAAAGATATTGGTATAGGCATCCCGAAATTGACTTGGCGTAATCTCTTCATACTAAGTCACTCTCTTCTTCCTCTATATATTGATTGTTTTCATAGGGGATGACCTAATGCTACTCCAATGGTACTGTCATGACATATAGCAGTTAAGTCAGGCCATTCTAGTATATTATACGATACGAAGCTATTTGTAATTTTATGAAAATCAACAGACGTAAAGCTTAAAATTTTATTATGGCAGGATCAGGCAAATATTTGAGAGGAATAGGATATCGGTCGATTTTTCATTTGTTGCATAATAAAAATGCCTCTGCTTTTTCTATAACTATTATTCTATTGAAAAATAATACCCATGGTTCTAAACACAGCACCACATGGCAGAATCTTATACAAATTTTAATTGTAAAAACCGATATAAATACGAATAATTTTTAGGAGGAAAGCAATAATGAAAAATCGACTATTTCCGTCCCTTGCATTGGTGATGTCCCTCACTCTTACGGCATGCAACAATAATAATAATAATAATAATAATAATACAAATGGGATATCGCAACAGGTGCCATCTGGTGACACTTCCCAACAGGAACAATCCGGGTACGATCGTGAACTTGTTAAATTCCCTGAGAACTACGATAAGGGTGTGAACTACACGACAGTCCATCGAGGAAATGTCAGAGAGGAACTCTACACGAGCCGAGAAGCAATCGAAGCAGTGCAGAACGGGCAGCCATTTCCTGATGGCACCGTCATCACTCTCGAAATATATAGAGATGAAGTGCTTGATGAAATCTTCGTGATGGAAAAGCGTGCTGGTTGGGGAGACCAAACACCGCAAGGGACACCACGTAACGGAGATTGGCAATACCAGGAATTCAATGCTGACAGATCGTTGGATTATGAAGAAGATATCGGTCGCTGCTTTACCTGCCATGCGAATCAAGAACGGGATGAATATGTTAACACGTTGGATGAAATGAAGAGTTATGATCTTGAAAATTTTACAGGATCAAAGGATAACGGTACAGAATCCCAAATCACAGGTATCCCTACCGATCACTGGGTGGTAAAAGAGGACTCACAGGATCATTTGCTTGGAAAGAGCTTAATAGAAGATAAAGAAAAAGCTGGGATCATCCAAAAGGTTCTTTTAATGATTCATTTTAATTAAGTGACATAGGATTGAGCATTTGGGCGGAAATCGATTTAATAAGTGCGTCCTGATGGAAAACTTACCCAACTGTTAATTAAATTTGAAAGAGGAGAACTTCTTGAAACGAAATATGTTAATTAGGCTGGTTGTTGATCTTTCTATGACCGTTCTGATGTTAGTTGCAATGGCTTACCAAATTACCGGAAATACAATCCATGAACTGGTAGGAGTTATATTGTTTTTGCTGTTTATTACTCATAATTTTTTAAATCGAAGATGGTATAAGACAATTTTTAAAGGAAAGCACAATGTAAGGCGTATTCTGAGCATTGCGGTCAATTTACTTTTTCTCGTATCTATGGCTGTAGTGATGCTAAGTTCTGTGCCAATTTCCCGTAACATCTTTGCCTTTATTCCTATAAACAATGACATGATGCTATTACAGATACATGTTATGACTTCATATTGGGGATTTATCTTGATGGCTGTGCATATAGGAATGTCCTGGGGGACAATTATTAATGCAGTACGAAAAATGACGGGGATTACCAGCACGAGCCGAATTCTCACAATTGCGTTACGTGTCATAGCGGTGTTGATTGTTGTCTATGGTGTGCAGACTTCTTTTGAGAGAGATATGCTTTCTAGGTTAACCATATATAATCCATTCGGTTGGAGCTTTGATGAGTCTTCCGTGGGATTTTTAATCGATCATCTCGCTATCATGGGAATATATATCAGTGGGACTCATTATGCTCTGAAATTTGTTCGGAAGCAAGATAAAGCTTTGGCGTACAAAGATAGATAAATTGCAGATTGAAAAAGTGCATGAATCCGGGATTAGATTCATGCACTTTTTTCATTATTTAAAGCGAATGTCCCACTATAATTGATAAATTGAAGAAACCCACGTAAAGGGAAATTAAGCTTTTACCCTTTGGTCATATTGTTCCCTCATGCGCTTTATATCTTCTTTTGGCGGTAAACCAAACATGCGCGAATATTCTCGGCTGAATTGTGATGGACTTTCATAGCCTACCCGGAAGGCAACATCTGCTGCATCCGATGACTCAGATAGCAGCAGGCTTCTAGCTTCTTGAAGTCTTAGTTGCTTTTGGAATTGGATTGGACTCATCGCAGTAACCTCTTTAAAGTGCCTATGAAGCGAAGAAACACTCAAGTTTGCTAATTCCGCAAGCTCTTCTATCTTAAAAGACTTTTCATAGTTATTCATGATATGTTTAATCACGTCACTGATTTGATGCGTAGAACTTCCTTCTATTGCTATTTGTTTCAGCATCCCCCCATGTTCTCCTTGCAGAACCCGGTAGATAATTTCTTTTCTGATTAGAGGAGCAAGTACCTTGATATCTTTCGGTGTATCAAGCAAACGAACTAATCTTGTTACCGCGTCTAGTAAAGGTTGTTCTATTTTGCTGACATACATACCTCGTTTAGCATTCTCCTTCTTGTCAACTGCCATTTGGAATTCACGTAACACCTCTAATATTTCACTCGGAGTGAATTCAAGTTTAAGAGCCAGATAAGGAACTTCGGAAGAGGCTTCAGTGACTTGTCCAGTAATTGGCAGGTTAACAGATGCAACAAGGTAATCGGCTGGACCGTATCTGAAGCGTTCCTGTGAAAGCAATACCTCCTTCATCCCTTGAACGACAATACATAAGGAAGGCTTGTGAACTCCGTAATTTGGTCCAGTTTCATTAGAATAACGGGAGAAAAATAAAGACGGAATGGAAGTCATTTGAGTCCCGTCCTTTCCTGTGTGACTCTCTATGATTTGTGAAAGTTCAACTCTTTGTCTATATAATTGTTCAAACATAAAATCCCTCCTTTGTTTTCTTCATCTGCGTTTGTCCCATTATAAAGCTAATTTACTTTCTGCGTAAATGGTTGTGAGAGGATTGTGCAATCATTTGATACGAATGTGATACCAAGGCCATTTTCATTTGTAGCATAATAAGGTTACTGAGTTAATCATACTATTCCACCTGATGTCTATTGTATGGCTCTAAAACATAAAAAAGGAAAGGAAGAGAAAAAATGCAAAAACGTAAATTAGGAAAAAGTGACCTAGAAGTTTCTGCTATTGGACTTGGATGCATGGGTATGAGCCATGGTTATGGTCCTGCTTCAGACAAAAAAGAGATGATTTCACTTATCCATTCGGCGATTGACCGAGGTGTAACTTTCTTTGATACTGCTGAAGTGTATGGCCCATATGTAAATGAAGAGTTGGTTGGTGAAGCACTTGCCCCATACAAGGGAAAGGTCATCATTGCTACTAAGTTTGGTATACAAATGGTAAATGGGAAGCAAGTACTTGACAGTAAGCCAGAACAGATTAGGAAATCAGTAGAAGGCTCACTCGAACGTCTTAAAGTTGATACTATTGACCTTTATTATCAGCATCGTGTTGATCCAAATGTGCCGATTGAGGAAGTAGCTGGAGTTGTACAAGACCTAATCAAAGAAGGGAAGGTCAAGCATTGGGGACTTTCCGAAGCCGGCGTGGAAACCATTCGCCGTGCACACGCGGTTCATCCGCTTACTGCTATTCAAAGTGAATACTCCATGATGTGGAGAAGTCCTGAAGAACAACTGCTGCCTACCCTTGAAGAACTTGGAATTGGCTTTGTGCCGTTCAGCCCTCTTGGTAAGGGCTTCCTTACTGGAAAAATTGATAAAAATGCAACATTCGGTAGCTCCGATTTTCGCAGTATTGTTCCTCGTTTTAAACCGGAAAATATCGAAGCTAATCAGATATTGGTCGAATTGATAAAGAAGATTGCAGTAGGGAAAGATGCTTCACCGGCTCAAATCGCACTAGCATGGGTGCTTGCCCAGAAGCCATGGATTGTTCCGATTCCCGGAACAAGGAAATTGGAACGTCTGGAAGAAAATCTTGGCGCAGCAGAAGTTGAGCTGACTCCTGAAGAACTGCATGAATTGAATGATGCACTATCAAAGATTGAAATTTCGGGAGAGCGCTACCCGGCAGAATACGCAAGTAGAGTGGGAAAATAAAAGACATTTAAAATTTAATAAACAGGAGGAATTTTTTATGCAAAAAGTTATTTTAAACAATGGTGTTGAAATGCCGATCCTCGGTTTTGGTGTTTTTCAAATTCAAAATGAAAAAGAATGTGAACAAGCTGTTTATGACGCTATTATGGCAGGCTATCGTCTGATTGATACCGCTGCCTCTTATCTAAATGAAGAAGCGGTCGGCAGAGCTATAAAGCGGAGCGGTGTGCCTAGAGAGGAATTGTTTATTACTACGAAATTATGGGTTCAGGATACAGGCTATGAACGCACAAAGAAAGCATTTGAAAATTCGCTGGAAAGACTGCAACTGGATTATTTGGATTTGTATTTAATTCACCAGCCATATGGAGATGTTTACGGTTCATGGCGTGCGATGGAGGAATTATACCGCGAGGGTAAGATTAGAGCAATTGGAGTTAGCAACTTCTATCCGGATCGTCTGACTGATTTCATTCTTCATAATGAAGTTGTTCCAGCTGTAAACCAGGTTGAAACGCATCCTTTCAATCAACAAATAGAAAGTGCTAAATTGATGAAAGAGAACAATGTTCAGATAGAGTCCTGGGGACCGTTTGCTGAAGGAAAAAATAACATGTTCCAAAACGAAGTTTTAGTATCAATAGCCGAAAAATATAATAAATCCGTTGCCCAGGTGGTTTTACGTTGGTTAACACAAAGAGGCGTCGTTGCGATTCCAAAGTCTGTTCGTAAGGATAGAATCATCGAAAACTTCAATATTTTTGACTTTGAAATAAGCCAAGAAGATATGGAGAAAATTGCTGCATTAGACACAAAAGAAAGTCTGTTCTTTTCTCATAGGGATCCTGAAATGGTGAAATGGATTGGTACCCGTATACTTGATATTTAATGTTCCTTCTAATCAATTCAATATTCTGAGGTGAGTTTTCCCACCTAATCCTGTTGGAGATGTTTTAAGGTGTTAAATCTATATAAAGCGTGTGAATTCTATTATGAATCCACACGCCTTCCCATTAATAAGCAACATTCGTCTGTTGCGTAAGTGGTTTCGGGAGGATCAGGCAAGGATTTAAGATAATCGAGATAACGGTCTGTTTTTCCATTTGTTACATAATAAAGTTACGCGCTATACCATAAAAACAATTCTTGGAAAGGATGTTCTCTACTATGTCTACTATTCATGATAAAAGTGAAAGTGTTATCTTCCCGAAAGGTGTAAAAGTTTCGAATGGCCATTTCATAGGGGCAGCATTTCTTGAAATGCTAGTTCCCACTTATAGATTCCTATCTAACAATGCACCGGTTTGTTCAGCCATGTCACGAGCTGACAGAGGCATTTCATTTCTGAACCACCATTCCACTGCCCCAACGACCGCCGAGCCAAAAAATTGAAGAATAACTTCTTTATTTAATCCGTAGTTTTTTCCTATTTCTATATCCACTTCAGCTTTAAACTCTTCGATGACTAAATCAAGAAAACGACTGCGAAAATATGGTGCACCTTTACTCGTTAACATCGTTGAAAAAAATAAATAATTACGTTCAAAGTATTCATACCAGACATAATTTCCTTCTTGAAATGTCATCTCAGATGCTGATTGGCATAGTTCTCGGAGATTGTCTATATGTTCTCCTATCATCTTATCCAGGAGGTCGTATTTATCCGTGTAATGAAGATAAATGGTTCCTCGATTAACATTTGCTCTGTCAGCAATATCCTGAATGGTAATGTTGTCAAAACTTTTTTCGGACATTAGTTCAGTTACAGCACTTTTTATAGCTATTTGGCTTTTGGCTATTCTTCTATCTACTTTAGACATTTTAATTCACCAATCTTTCTAAAGATAATCAACAATTTTAATTGTTCTGTTGAGTAATCAACGAATTGCGTTAATCTAACCATTGAAAGTATGAATGGCTTTTTTATAATTATTAACAGATGTTGATTAATCAATCAATATTAATTTTTATAGCATCATGTTTAGCTAATTTTTGGAATAATAAATGTAAATAAACTTCAAACAGGAGGTTATATATGGACCGTGTAGAAAAGAGCAAGGAAAAGTACAAGCAGCTATTTGGAAATGGAGTACCAGCCGCATACGCTACTGATCCTGATTTTCAGGACATTCTTAGCCACTTTATTTTTGGAGAGGTTTTTTCTCAAGGGAATCTGGATGACAAGCAACGTGAACTTATCACTCTGGTTGTGCTTGCCGCGAACCAGACGTTACCACAACTTAAGGCACATGTAGGAGCCGCACTAAACGTCGGGCTCACACCTGTAGAAATCAAAGAGGCTGTTTATCAGTGTGCTCCTTACATTGGATTTCCCAAAACATTAAATGCCCTCAACGAAGTCAATGATGTT
Source organism: uncultured Metabacillus sp. (assembly GCF_947503125.1). Classification (GTDB taxonomy): domain Bacteria; phylum Bacillota; class Bacilli; order Bacillales; family Bacillaceae; genus Metabacillus. Next base: position 12,843 of record NZ_CANNCR010000029.1, on the reverse strand, counting down.
TTCAAAGAAAAGAATATAGCTTTACCAATTGAAAGCCAAAAGACTGTAACTGAAGATAACCGTTTCGAGAAAGGATTTGCTGTTCAAACAGAGATTTTTGGAGATGTGATTAAAAGAATGCAAGAATCAGCTCCGGCAAATCAAAAGCATATACAAGAATATCTTTCCGCTTTTTGTTTCGGAGATTTTTACACTCGTGGTGGACTAGATTTGAAAACGCGAGAGTTACTTACTCTGTGTATCGTTAGCGCCTTAGGCGGTGCTGAAGGTCAAGTGAAGGCACATGTGCAAGGAAACAAAAATGTCGGCAACGACAAAGAAACAATGATTGCCGCAATTACTCATTGCCTTCCATATATGGGTTTTCCGAGAACTCTGAACGCATTAGCTTGCGTTAATGAAATTATTCCTGAAAAGTAAGAAAAGAGAATAAGAGATGCCACACATTATTGTTAAATATTTACCCAGCAGGACTGATGAACCAAAGAAAGAACTTTATGATAAGATTGTTCAAACTTTCAAAGATAAGTAAACGCTGGAGAGTCAAGCATCTCTGTTTTATTTGAAGAAATTCCTAATAAAAAATGGAAAAACCTAGTATATAAGAAAAGGTACTACAAAAAATATAACAATTTAGAGGAGACAAAACCATGTTTAATGAAACTTACAAATTATCAAATGATATAGAAATTCCAATATTAGGTCTTGGTACCTGGCTGCTTGATGATGCACAAGCAGCGCAGGCAGTGCGTGATGCGGTATCTATCGGATATCGCCATATTGATACTGCGCAGGCATATATGAATGAAGCAGGTGTAGGCGAAGGAATCCGTTCCTGCGGTATCGCAAGAGAAGAACTTTTCATTACGACAAAGGTTGCTGCAGAAGCAAAGACCTATGATGCAGTTACGCAGTCCATTGATGAGTCTTTAGCAAAGATGGGACTGGATTACATTGATCTTCTGATTATTCACAGTCCTCAGCCTTGGAAGGAGTTCCGTGAAGAGAACCGTTACTTCGAGGAAAACAAAGAAGTATGGAAAGCAATGGAGGATGCTTATAAGACAGGCAAGGTAAAGGCAATCGGTCTTTCTAACTTCCTTCAGGATGATATAGAGAATATTCTTGCAAGCTGTGAAATCAAGCCAATGGTAAATCAGATATTGGCACATGTGAGCAATACTCCTTTGGAACTAATCGAGTTCTGTCAGAAGAATGGCATCTTGGTAGAGGCCTATTCACCAATTGCACACGGTGCGGTTCTCGATAATGCAGAGATTAAGGTAATAGCTGATAAGTATGGAGTTTCTATTGCTCAGCTTTGCCTACGTTATGATATCCAGCTTGGTCTTGTAGTAATTCCTAAGACAGCAAATCCAGATCACATGAGAATCAATGCAGAGCTTGATTTTGTTATCAGCGCTGCAGATATGGAAACTTTGAAGAATGTAGAGCAGATCCAGAATTATGGTGAGCATAGCTTCTTTCCGGTATTTGGCGGGAAATTAAAGTAAACAAGTAATAAATGTCGACTTTTTTTAGCAATTGCTCAGCAGGAGGCTAAAAATATTAATGATATTTATTGGAGGAACCAAAATGGCGAAACATGAAGAAGTTAAAAATGGCGTTATTTTCCCCGTAGGCGAAAAAAATCCATTTTCACAATTTTTTGTGGGACAAAGTTATCTTAAAGGATTAGTGTCTGATCCTAAAGTCAGCGTTGGTGTTGGGAATGTGACTTTTGAACCGGGATGCAGAAATAACTGGCACATCCATCGTGATGGATTTCAAATTTTATTAGTAACTGGCGGCGAAGGTTGGTACCAAGAAGAAGGAAAACCTGCTCAATTCTTAAAAGCTGGCGATGTCATTGTCACTCACGATGGTGTGAAACACTGGCATGGTGCCGCAAAAGACAGCTGGTTTGAACATATAGCAATCACTGCAGGTACTCCTGAATGGTTGGAACCAGTATCAGATGAGGAATATAACAAAGTAAATAATAGTTGATATTAAAATTGCCCTGTTATACAGGGCAATTTTAATATCAATCGTAAGCACTATCATTTGTTTTTTATAGAAGGAGTAATACTTTGGAAAGACCATATATAATATGCCACATGCGAAAAATCATTGGAGATTATTTGAAAGTCATTTTATAGCATATTCGTCGATTATGTAAATGCTGTGAGAGGATTAGGCAAAAAGTTGATAGGAATGGGATAAGGACTTCTTTATATTTCTGGCATAATTAGTAGTGAATAAATAATGATAAACTACAATAAAAATTGACTTTACCAAGTAAAAGAAAGTGAGGAATAATCAAATGGAATATGTGAAGCTTGGAAATACAGGATTGGATGTATCACGGCTTTGTCTCGGCTGTATGAGTTTTGGCGTTGCAGAAAAATGGATTCATAAGTGGGTTCTTGATGAAGAGAAAAGTCGAACTATAATTAAAAAAGCCCTAGAACGTGGCATTAATTTTTTTGATACGGCAAATGTTTATTCAATGGGAACTAGTGAGGAATTTCTTGGACGAGCTCTAAGAGACTTTGCTAACCGTGATGAAGTTGTTATTGCAACGAAGATCCATGGTCGTATGCATGAAGGTCCAAATGGTGCAGGACTTTCGCGAAAGGCAATTATGAGCGAAATTGATAAGAGTCTTAAGAGGCTTGGCACTGATTATGTAGACCTTTATATCATCCACCGCTGGGATTACAATACCCCTATTGAAGAAACAATGGAAGCATTGCATGATATTGTGAAGGCTGGTAAGGCAAGATACATTGGTGCCTCTGCCATGTACGCTTGGCAATTTCAAAAAGCGTTACACGTAGCGGACAAAAATGGATGGACTAAGTTTGTATCAATGCAGAATCATTACAACCTCATATACCGTGAAGAGGAAAGAGAAATGCTACCACTTTGCAAGGAAGAAGGAATTGGTGTAACACCGTATAGTCCGCTCGCATCTGGAAGATTGACTCGTGATTGGTCGGAAACAACGTATCGTTCAGAAACAGATCAAATTCAAAAATCTAAATATGATGCGACCGCTGATGCTGATCGATTGGTTGTAGAAAGAGTAGCAACCATTGCAGAAAAATATAATGTTCCACGTATCCATATCGCACTTGCCTGGTTGTTGCAGAAGGAACCTGTAACAGCTCCTATTATTGGAGCCACTAAAATAGCTCATTTAGAAGATGCCTTAGGTGCTTTTTCAATTAAGTTAACTCCTGAAGAAGTTGCGTTTCTGGAGGAGCCATATGTACCACATCCAATCGTTGGGCATAATTAATTGAAGATTATCCAGATACGAATACACGGCCACTTGTGGGATGGAACAATAGTATGAATCAAATGAAAATGGTTGAAACTGAGAACAAGTTAATACTAAATTGGCAGGGGACATTATGGAATTAAGGGTGCTTCGATATTTTCTAACAGTTGCTCGTGAAGAAAATATAAGTCGTGCGGCTGATATTTTACATATCACTCAGCCTACTCTTAGCAGGCAACTGATGCAATTAGAAGAAGAATTAGGTACACAACTCTTTTTACGAGGAAAAAGAAGAGTGACATTGACAGAGGACGGTGTTCTTTTATCTCAAAGAGCAGAAGAAATTCTTACTCTAATGGATAATATAGAAAGAGATGTTGGACAGAACCATATTTCTGGGACAATATCTATAGGTAGTGTAGAGTCTATATTGGCTTCACAAATTTTATCTAATCTAATAAAAACTTTTCATTTAAAATATTCGCAAGTTAAATTTAATCTCTACACTGGAAATGCGAATGATATTAGGGAAAAGATAGATAAAGGTTTACTAGATATTGGTCTTTTACTAACGCCAGTTAATATTGAAAAATACGATTCAATTAGGCTGCCCCAACAGGAAAGATGGGGGATTCTTATGCCTAACAATGCTGCGCTCAGTAAGAAAGAATATGTCACGACAGATGATGTTGTTGGCTTACCATTAATTATTCCGAATCGACCAGTCGTCCAACAAGAGATAGCAGGTTGGTTTGGAAATCGTTATGATAATTTACAGGTCTTTGCAACATATAATCTAATTTACAATGCAGCTGCTCTTGTACAACAGCATTTGGGATATGCTATCTGTCTTGAGAGTGTAATGGAGATTCGAGGTATTGAAAATACTTGCTTTAGGCCATTTTCCCCTGAATATACTTCAAGCTGTTTGTTTATTTGGAAGAACACGAAAGTTTTTACTCCTACTACCGCAAGATTTATTCAATTTATGAAAGATACGTATGAAACAGATAAGCATTATTAATACAAAAAAAGCCAAAACCGTTTACTTACAAATGGTTTTGGCTTTTTATAATTTAATCATTCTCCTTATCCATCTTGTCTTTCCTTCTTTATTAAAAACTATGCCTTGCAGGCATGATTAAACATGTAATATAGGTATTAGTTATACTTAGGTATTCTTGCTATATTAAGGATGTTAAGTTCTTATCGATAAGAAATTGCTCTACTATTCATGAATAAAAGAAAAGTTAAGGTCTAATTTTAGGGTTTTAAGAGAGATAAAGAATAATAAATCTGTAATTAGTTTGGAGGGGAAATGATGAGTCAAAAATACGAAAGCCTAGCTCTGGAAATTGTAAATAATATCGGTGGAAGTGATAATGTATCAACACTTACTCATTGTATGACTAGGCTTAGATTTGTTCTAAATAATAATGATAAGGCTGATCGAGAAGCTTTTAAAACGTTAGATGGAGTTATCAATGTTATAGAAAGTGGCGGACAATTTCAGGTAGTTATTGGAACGCACGTTGAAGAGGTTTACGAAGAGGTCATAAAATATATCAAGTCTTATTCTGATTCAGATCTTAAATCTTCTAAAAAAGAAAAAGTAAGCGTTTTAGACAAACTTATCGATTTTGTATCAGGAACATTTAGTCCCCTCGTTCCAGCTATTGCTGGTGCAGGGATGATAAAAGCGCTTTTAGCTTTACTCGTCTTATTTAATTTGGTTTCAAGAGAGTCACAGACCTATTATGTAGTGAGCTTCATTGCTGATGCTGCTTTTTACTTTTTGCCTTTCTTATTGGCATATTCAGCGGCTAGTAAATTAAAATGTAATCCTGTCTTAGCAATGGTGTTAGCAGGTATATTAATACATCCAAATTTTATTCAATTAAATACAGCCGGAGAAGATGTTCACCTTTTTGGTATTCCTATGAGACTTGTTTCTTATGGCTCCTCTGTAATCCCAATTCTTTTGATTGTTTGGGCACAGTCTTATATAGAGCGTGGGGTAAAAAAGATAATTCCGGATGCTATTAAGATTATTTTCGTACCTATGATTACAATTTTTGTCACTGCAATAATAGCTTTAACTGTATTAGGGCCACTTGGTTCTTTTGTCGGGGATTATATGGCGAGGGGATTTGAGTTTTTAGGATCCTATGGTTCTTGGTTAATTATTTTCTTGGTTGCTACTTTATGGCCATTACTGGTTATGTTTGGTATTCACCATAGCATTGTTCCATTGTCGTTAGCGCAAATTACAACATTAGGGTATGAAAATATCCTAGGCCCTGGAGCTATTATTTCAAATATTTCTCAAGGTGTCGCTGCATTGGTAGTAGGTTGGAGAACGAAAGATCAATCATTAAAACAAATCGCAAATACCGGTGGAATTACCGGTTTGATGGGAATTACAGAACCAGCACTTTATGGTGTTAATTTACCTAAAAAATATCCTCTTTATGCTGCAATGATAGGCGGAGCCAGCGGTGGACTTTATGCTGGATTAATGGGAGTTTCGCGTTATGCGACAGGGGCCTCAGGTATTCCAGCTATTCCACTTTACGTCGGAGAAAACATTTGGAATTTATATAACATATTAATTGCTTCAGTAATTACAGCCGTTGTAACTGCAGTGGTAACTTATTTCTTAAGTTTAAAGTTTGAAAAAGAAACGCCTAGGCAGATAGAAAATAGCAAAGAAATAAAAACGATTACGATTGATAGCACAACGATAACGAACCCAATTAAAGGGCAAGTGGTTTCATTAAAAGATGTAAAAGACGATGCCTTTGCCTCAGAAATAATGGGAAAAGGAATTGCCATTGAACCGAGTGAAGGTAAAGTCATTGCACCTTTTAATGGGGAGATCGTTTCACTATTTCCAACAAAACATGCAATAGGTTTACTGTCAGATGACGGGGTTGAAATACTTATCCACGTCGGGTTGAACACAGTTGAACTGAATGGAAAGTATTTCGAATCATACGTTGAACAAGGTCATAGAGTTACCAAAGGACAGACTTTATTAACGTTTGAATTAGAGAAAATTAAACAGGAAGGTTACGTAACACAAACCCCTATTATTGTTACGAATACTCATAATTATTCTGATGTGCTAGTAAAGAACAGTAATCAAAATATTGATTTCAATCATGAGTTGTTAGTTCTAAAATCATAATAATATAAAATAATAGATTTCGGGAGTGTATGTAAATGAGCTTAAGAAAAGATTTTCTCTGGGGAGGAGCAACTGCTGCAAACCAGTGTGAAGGTGGTTATCTTGAAGGGAATAAGGGATTGACTACAGTTGATGTTATACCGGCTGGTAAGGATCGCGTAGCTGTAATGAAAGGCAAAATGAAAATGTTAGAATGTGATGATCAGCACTTTTACCCAAGTCATGAAGCAATAGACTTTTATCATCATTATAAGGAAGACATAGCTTTATTAGCAGAAATGGGGTTTAAATGTTTCCGATTATCTATAGCATGGACAAGAATCTTCCCTAATGGAGATGATGCAATACCAAATGAAGAAGGTTTAAAATTCTATGAAAATGTTTTTGATGAATGTTTAAAACATGGTATAGAACCATTAGTAACCATCACTCATTTTGATGTACCTATCCATTTGGTTAAGACAATCGGTTCTTGGAGAAACCGTAAAATGGTGGATTATTATGAAAGATTATGTGAAACCATTTTTACTCGTTATAAAGATAAAGTTAAGTATTGGCTTACTTTTAATGAAATTAATATGTTGTTACATTTACCATTTGGGAGCTCAGGTTTAGTATTTGAAGAGGGTGAAAATGAAGAAGCTGTAAAGTATCAAGCAGCACATCATCAGTTAATTGCAAGTGCAAAAGCTACTGAAATTGCACATAGGATAAATCCTGAGTTTAAGATTGGCTGTATGCTGGCAGGCGCAAGTACTTATCCTTATACATGTGCTCCGGAAGATGTATGGAAAGCAATGACAAGGGATAGGGAACATTACTTTTTTGTTGATGTGCAATCCCGGGGAGAATATCCAAATTATGCAAAAAAAATGTTGGAAAGAATGAATATATCCTTAAAAATGGAAGAAGGCGACGAGGAACTTTTAAAGAAAAATACAGTTGACTTTGTTTCATTTAGTTATTATGGCTCAAGATTAACAAGCGCTGATCCAGAAGTAAATACCCAAACCGCTGCAAACCTATTTCCAACATTACGAAACCCATATTTGAAAAGAAGCGAATGGGGATGGCAAATTGATCCGCTTGGGCTGAGAATAACATTGAACGCTTTATATGACCGTTATCAAAAGCCTTTGTTTATTGTTGAAAACGGATTGGGTGCTTTAGATACACCTGATGAAAATGGTTTTATTGAAGATGATTATCGAATTGAATATATTCGTGAACATATCAAAGCATTTAAAGCTGCTGTTGAAGAGGACGGAGTAGACTTGCTTGGCTATACTACCTGGGGTTGTATTGACTTAGTAAGCTCTAGTACCGGCGAAATGAGCAAAAGATATGGTTTTATATATGTCGATAAAGATGATCATGGAAACGGAACTCTGAAACGTAGTAAGAAAAAATCCTTTGATTGGTATAAGAAAGTAATAAAAAGCAATGGCGAAGATTTAGATTGATAGTTGAAGGTGGCACTACACATAGCTATGATACGAGCTATGGAGTAATGCCTCCTTTAATTTTTTAAAAGTTTAGTTCGTTGTGAATTTGGATATGAAAATTGTTGATTTGTAAATTAATATTGTTACCTAATCTATTGATATATAAGTAATTAATAAAAAGAATAAAGAACACTATTCCCATATCCGAGGAGGAATGAAATGTGGACCGTCTATGGACAAAATCATTTATTCTTATGACTGTAGGGATGTTTTTTCTATTCACTGCATTTTATATGCTGTACCCAACGCTACCGCTGTTTATCAAGGAGATAGGCGGCAACGAATCGCAGGTCGGTTTAGCTATGGGGGCATTTATGCTATCTGCGGTTATTTGTCGCCCTTTTGTGGGTGGATTGTTGGATCGGTTTGGTAGACGACCTTTCATAGTCTCGGGACTGTTACTTTTTGCAACATCAATGTACATGTATAATTGGGTTGTTGGAATTACTGGTTTGATGGCTATTAGAATATTACAAGGAATTATCTGGGGGATTTCTACAACGGCCATTCTCACCGCAGTTACGGATTTAATTCCAACCTCGCGTCGTGGAGAAGGAATGGGGTGGTCTGGCATGGCAATGACTCTGGCTATGGCAATTGGCCCGATGTTCGGTCTTTGGATTACTCAGAACCTTTCCTACCATGCTTTGTTTCTAATTGCAGTAGGGTTCTCTGCTGCATCTTGGTTCTTGACGTTAGGAGCAAAAATGTCGTTCCAGCCAAAACCAGAAGCAAGGAAAATAGAGTTTTTTGAAAAGTCCGTTTTACCGATCACTGCATCAGTATTTTTTTTGTTTATTGCTTATGGGGGCATTACCTCCTTTGTACCATTGTTTGCAGATTCAATTAAAGTAAATTCTTCAGGGACATTCTTTCTGGTTTATGCAGTCACACTTGTCCTTATCCGTCCTGTTGCAGGGAAACTTTCAGACAGTAAAGGTGAGACATTTGTCATTTTACCTGCCCTTTTGATTTCGATTTCATCCCTGCTTGTCTTAGGGTATTCGACCAATTTGTTTGGTATAATCCTTTCGGCAGTGATGTACGGTATTGGTTTCGGTTCTGCGCAACCTGCTCTTCAAGCGGCAACGATTAGTCTTGTTAATCCAGAATCTACAGGAGTAGCTAATGCTTCATTTTCGACTGCTACCGATCTCGGTATCGGACTAGGTGCAATCATACTAGGATGGGTTTCCGAATACACTAGCTACCGAATAATGTTTACCGTAAGTGCAGTATCTGTTGTGTTTTCTTTATTGACGTTCATTTTTTTAGTAAGACGCTTATTAAAAAAACAAAGTCTTTCGACTCCAAAACAGCTGTTTACTTCTAAACATACTGGTTAAAGTAGATTAGCAAAAAATACTTTTTGTAAGGTTATTATTAAATTTATGTAACAATCAATCTCAGTAATATTATATGGGGCTTATACGTAAAAAGCGTGAAATATTAAGTTTTTATTGATTAAATATTGAGATACTATTTATTGGTTTATTTTCACTATTACTCTAATCATATTCTAATCTTTCTATAATCTTTTTCTAATTAAAAGTGCTTATTGTTAAAAACAAAGGGGTTACCAAAATCTATATTTTAAAAATAGGAGGGGATTATTAATTTTTCAACCCAAGAACATAATGAGCTAGATGAAAATTATTTTGCATTCAACTTGTTGAACTAACTAAATGCTATAGCCTAATAAGTTTTTTTAAAAGTTTCCTTTTTAGAATTTCGGTAAGGCGGATGCCCTGCAAGATAGAAGATGTTATTTGGTTTACAATTAAAATTTTAGATTTTCTATTATGCCAGAAATATCAACTTAAAAAGTCGGAATCTGTATCCTATTGTTGAATTGTCTGTCTTTGCTTAATAATAGCATTGGTCTCAAAAAATACTTCCAATTTTTAAGAAAGCATAGTACGAAAGGAGAAAACAATGAAAAAATTTGCAGCAATTATTTTTTCACTTTCACTGCTTGTTTCAGCTAGCGGTTATACAAGCCATGCAATGGCAAACGAATCAAATTCAAATTCACAAACAATCACTCGAAGCGGATCTCAAGCTTCTTATAAGGGAGCGGCAGAATATTTTACCGGTAATGTACGCATTGATCCCTTATTCTCAGAAAATGATTCTGCACAATATACTGGTGGTTATGTTACATTCCACCCAGGAGCTAGAAGCGCATGGCATACACATCCTGAAGGACAGAGACTGATTGTTACAGAAGGCATTGGTTGGATACAGGAGTGGGGTGGTCCTATTGAGGAAATCAGAGAAGGCGATGTAATCTGGTGCCCACCTGGTGTTAAGCATTGGCATGGTGCCTCACCAACCACTTCAATGACGCATATCGCTCTCACGGGAGTGCTCGATGGCCAAAACGTTGAATGGCTGGAGAAGGTTAGCGATGAGCAATATGTTATGAAAGATGAAGAACAGAAGAAAGAAAAACTGAAAAATGAAACAATAGCTCTTAACGCCAAGCAGGAAAATATAGTTACCATTGCTGCATTTACTGCCGAGGGTGATTTGCCAAAATTAAAAATTGCTTTGAACGAAGGTTTGAATGCCGGTTTAACCGTAAATGACATCAAAGAAATTCTCGTACAATTATACGCTTATGCAGGATTCCCTCGTAGTTTGAATGGTATCACCGCTTTAATGGATGTATTGGAAGAGAGGGAAGCAAAAGGCATTAAAGACGAAATTGGTAAAGAAGCAAGTCCCTTACCTTCTGACAAAAGCAGCATTGAACTTGGAACGGAAATTCAAACTAGCCTGGCAGGAAGACCAGTTACAGGAGCAGTGTATGAATTCGTCCCGGTTATGGATGAATTTTTGAAAGGACACCTGTTCGGAGACATCTTCGGAAGAGACAATTTAGATTTCCAAAGCAGAGAAATAGCAACCATTGCAGCCTTAGCCAATATGGAGGGTGTTAACTCACAATTGCAGGCTCATTTTAGTATTGGGTCTAATGTCGGGTTAACCGAACATCAAATGAGAGGCATAATATCAGTTCTTAAAGCCGAAGTAGGCAATAAAGAAGCCAATAATGCTGCTGAAGTATTAGATAATTTTATAAGTACGAAGGAAAAATAATTTTCTATATTGAATGAGTCATAATTCAAATAGCTGAAAGGGAAAGGAGACGCTGATAATAAGGATATTATTTCCAAACTTTGATATAAAGCCCTTTGATCTGATTTAGAATTAAGTCCTGCAGGGTATCCGCAAAATCAAGACAACTAAATAATCAAAGGGCATAAGAACAAGTAGAAAGTTTACGGTTACTGGTACTCAAAGGCGTTTCCCAGTCAACTTAATTAACTAGATATGATAAATCTTAATTACTTTTCTTCGCCGTTCAAAAATAAAAGACTTGTAGTTTTGCTTCTATATTTTGTTAATTTAGATGTTTATAACTTTTTAGGGGAAAAGCTGTATGTCAGTCTAAGCAAGAGATTTATCTAGATTAAGTAGAATTTTATTGTTTTGAGTCATGGAACAATTTCAAAAACAGTACCTTGGTTAAAATCAGTCACTTTCATCGAGCCATAAACTCCTAAATATAATCTCGTTTGGTTTAGATTTGTTCCCAGATTAACATAATAAGCAGATTGAGATCCAAAATGATAATCAGTTTCTATCACACTAAAATCGTTTAGTTTACAATCTTGTCTTACCCTTGTATAAGCTAAAACCCCTTTAACCGGAGTTTGAGATTCTTCCTTACGGGCAAGATCAGTAAACACAACGCTTCCCGTTAAAGCGGGGATCTCTCTGCCCATATAGGCTTGCACTCCTGTAATGGCAGTTCCCGCAAATTTATCAGGTCGGGGATCTTTATGGTAATAACTAGTTAAAGGCTGAAGCCGCCTTACTGCCGTTTTAATTGCCTCATTGTAATAAGCATTGTTTTCTCATCCAATTTCGAATTTGCAGAGCATCCCCTTATAATCGATGCAGGAAAAGCACCTTCCCAACCACGCCAGCCAAAGTTAATAAATCCTTCTTGGTCAGGTTCAGAGTTTATGAAAGAAGCTTGAATAAGCTGAGTAACCGGTATTGGTTTATAATGAACGAATGAAAAAATCGACTCTACCAAATCCTGTCCGACATTTCCCACATATTTAATATACTGATTATAATACTTTTGAAATGAAATCCCTGGTATATTGCGAACGCCTTTTGCTATTACCGTAAGAGTTTCCTGAATAGGTGCGGGTAGTTCGTTAAACCACCAGAAGCACCTAGTTTTATAATTCGCGGGCGAATATCTAAAAAGGTTCTTAATCCTGAGTTTCCTATGTAAAAGATTTCTCCTATCTGGGTTGCAATAAACAATCTTTCCATTGAGTCACCCGGAAGTATCGTTGTTTTCAAAACAGTGGGTAAATTTATCCTATTTACAATGGGACGTAAACGAACCTTAACTTTTGTCAACTAACTTTACACTCCCTCTGCTTATATTCTTTTATTCCATTCTTATCGGGCAAGACCCCTAATTCAAAAATTCTAGAGAAAAAGATAGGCGGGTGATAACTAGCCCGTAAAGATCCGAAGAAGGACAGGATGTCCAAGTCAGGTGAGACATAAGGATGTCGCGGTTTAAGCGTGATAAGTCTCACTTTAAAAGAATATGATTGGAACTGTTCTATTAGTACAAGTAAGGGGTGAGGAATCTTAAGGCATTGCACCATTTTCCGTATATGTGTCATACAGCAAAAATGATTCGATACTGTATTTGGAAAATGACATGAAAAAGACAACTTATCTTAACCTGAATTATTCATACCTTCTCTCAGGTCATGCATTTAATCAAAAATTAATTACATTTCTAAGTTTTTAAAAGA
>NZ_CANNCR010000028.1 GCF_947503125.1 uncultured Metabacillus sp. | reverse complement strand
CAACTCGAGAGGTGGATCGCTGGCCTTCCTAGTTATATCAAGGCTTATTTGCCGATCTCACTCTGCGAAAGTTGAGTTAATAAGAATTGATAAAACTAATCCGATAATCGGTAAAAAAATAGCTAATATTTGAATAGTGATATTGACAAAATCGTGTACCACCCAAGGACTAACATTCACTATCCCATTACTAAATAAAAAAATTGCTGATAAAATCCAAATTATTAAAGTAATAATTATATAAGCTAAATTTTTCACCTAATCTCCCCTTAAAAATTTAAATTCACTATAATTGAATCAATTTCATAAATCTCAGCCCAATAGTCACAAGGCTTTCAAGAACTAAAAAAAGGAGTACCTCCCCAAAATCTCGAATGTTTTAGTTACCACAACAAAAACCAGAGATTGGAGGATGACTCCCTATGTCTATTATACGACAAGAAAGTCTGTTTGACCTGCAAGATTTGTTTGATTTAGAACCTACCCAACGTTTTGAAGCTATTTTTTCAGCAATTAACATCGAGCCCATTTTGACTGTGGTTTCAAAAAAATCACGTTTTGGCCCACCTGTAAAATTGAATTATGCAGCAATGATCTACTCGTTGATTGCGAGAATTACAGAGCGGATTCCATATATTAACGATTTGGTTGATCGACTAAAATTTGACTTTATCTTTCGACTCGAATGTGGCTTTTTAGTATCTGATGATGTTCCGTCTGAAGCTTCTTATTCAAGAATGATTACTCAAATCAGCGAATCCAATGTACTAGAATGTGTTCAAGAAAATCTTCTTCTTCAAGCAATATCTGAAGGTTTTGTATCAGATGATACCGTTGCGATTGATGCCACACATATTGAAGCTCGTGATCAAGCTCCAGCAAAGAAAGAAAAGCCTGAGCCTGAACCGAAAAAGCGTGGCCGTAAATCAAAAGAAGAACGTGAAAAATGGCTTCAAGAAAAAGCTGAGAAAGAAGCAAACCTTCCTCTTTACGAAAAGTCTATCGAAGCACAATTAGATGTTTCTCTTGATGATCTTCGTACCCTAATCCCCATTGATCCAAAGTGGGGAATTAAGAAGAATAGTGAAGGAAAAAATGTGTATTGGTTCGGTTATAAAGGGCATTTAGCTGTAGGAACAAAAAGTCAGTATATTCTACAATCCTTGTTTTCTTCAGGCAATTTAAACGACGGGAAAGTTGCGATACCTCTTTTAAAGGGTATCCAAGAACGATTGCCATCACTCGCTATTCGGTTTGGAACATTAGACGCTGGCTATGATTATGTTCCGATTTATGAACAAATCTATCGGATGAATGCACAATCTGCGATTGCTTATAACAAAAAGAATGAGTCAGATCCTATTGGATATGATAAGCATTTCGCTCCGACTTGTGTACGGGAACATTCTTATCGATACGATAGTTTTGACGCAAAGTACGAAACATTAAAGTACACACGTCCGAAAGAATGTAGTTATTGCCCATTGGCAAAGGATTCCCTTTGTCAAAAGGTGTATAAAGTAAAAATCACTACTGACTTACGACGTTATACTGCACCAGCCCGTGGTTCGCAGAAATGGAAACACATCTATAAACAAAGGACTGCAGTTGAACGAGTCATAGCCTATTTAAAGGAGTATTTCCAATTGAACCAAGTACGTTATCGAACAGGGAAACGAGCAAAAGTACACTTTGATTTAGTTCATCTTGTTTATAATGCATCAAAGTTAGCGTGTGATCGACTATCAGTTCAGGAAAAATTACAATATCAAGCAGGATAAATATCAAAAAAATAGTAAGGCTAAAATTCTGTTGGTCTAACAATTTTTAAAAATTCACATTATGAAATTGATTCATTACTTATAAAAAATAGATTAGGTAACAATATTAATTTAAGAATCAACATTTCATATCAAACTCACAACGAACTGAACTATAAAAAAATTAAAGGAGGCATTACACCGGTAACTTTTTTATAGCTACGTGTAGTGCCACCTTCAATTAACAATCTAAATCTTCACCATTGCTTTTTATTACTTTTTTATACCAATCAAAGGATTTTTTCTTACTGCGTTTCAGGGTTCCGTTTCCATTATCATCTTTATCAACATAAATGAATCCATATCTTTTGCTCATTTCTCCAGTACTAGAACTAACTAAGTCAATACAACCCCAGGTAGTATAGCCAAGCAAGTCTACTCCATCCTCTTCAACAGCAGCTTTAAATGCTTTGATATGTTCACGAATGTATTCAATTCTATAATCATCTTCAATAAAACCATTTTCATCTGGTATATCTATAGCGCCCAATCCGTTTTCAACAATAACTAATGGCTTTTGATAGCGGTCATATAAAGCGTTCAATGTTATTCTCAGCCCAAGTGGATCAATTTGCCATCCCCATTCACTTCTTTTTAAATATGGATTTCGTAATGTTGGAAAAAGGTTTGCAGCTGTTTGGGTATTTACTTCTGGATCAGCACTTGTTAATCTTGAGCCATAATAACTAAATGAAACAAAGTCAACTGTATTTTTCTTTAAAAGTTCCTCGTCGCCTTCTTCCATTTTTAAGGATATATTCATTCTTTCCAACATTTTTTTTGCATAATTTGGATATTCTCCCCGGGATTGCACATCAACAAAAAAGTAATGTTCCCTATCCCTTGTCATTGCTTTCCATACATCTTCTGGAGCACATGTATAAGGATAAGTACTTGCGCCTGCCAGCATACAGCCAATCTTAAACTCAGGATTTATCTATGTGCAATTTCAGTAGCTTTTGCACTTGCAATTAACTGATGATGTGCTGCTTGATACTTTACAGCTTCTTCATTTTCACCCTCTTCAAATACTAAACCTGAGCTCCCAAATGGCAAATGTAACAACATATTAATTTCATTAAAAGTAAGCCAATACTTAACTTTATCTTTGTAACGTGTAAAAATGGTTTCACATAATCTTTCATAATAATCCACCATTTTACGGTTTCTCCAAGAACCGATTGTCTTAACCAAATGGATAGGTACATCAAAATGAGTGATGGTTACTAATGGTTCTATACCATGTTTTAAACATTCATCAAAAACATTTTCATAGAATTTTAAACCTTCTTCATTTGGTATTGCATCATCTCCATTAGGGAAGATTCTTGTCCATGCTATAGATAATCGGAAACATTTAAACCCCATTTCTGCTAATAAAGCTATGTTTTCCTTATAATGATGATAAAAGTCTATTGCTTCATGACTTGGGTAAAAGTGCTGATCATCACATTCTAACATTTTCATTTTGCCTTTCATTACAGCTACGCGATCCTTACCAGCCGGTATAACATCAACTGTAGTCAATCCCTTATTCCCTTCAAGATAACCACCTTCACACTGGTTTGCAGCAGTTGCGCCTCCCCATAGAAAGTCTTTTCTTAAGCCCATTTACATACACTCCTGAAATCTATTATTTTTTATTATTATGATTTTAGAACTAACAACTCATAATTGAAATCAATAATATTGTTACTGTTTTTTACTAACACATCAGAATAATTATGAGTATTCGTAACAATAATAGGGGTTTGTGTTACGTAACCTTCCTGTTTAATTTTCTCTAATTCAAACGTTAATAAGGTCTGTCCTTTGGTAACTCTTTGACCTTGCTCAACGTATGATTCAAAATACTTACCTTTCAGTTCAACTTCAAAACTAAAAAAGATTTAAAATCCTGTAAAGCCACCAAATATCCCTGTTAAGAAAATAATAATAGATGTCATTAAATCAAAGAAAAGTAAAATCCCCATTCCTATCATAAGAAAGCCGCCTATTTTCATAATTTTGATATTATGCTTCTTAATCCAGCCAAGTTTTCCTATAAAGAATGATAATACAATAAATGGAACAGCAAATCCCAAAATATAGGAAATCATATAGAGCATAGCTGAGCCAGGATTTGTAGCAGCCATCCAAATAACAGCTGACAGGATCGGTCCTGTACAAGGTGTCCACCCTGCTGCAAATGCTAACCCAATAAGTACAGATCCAAAATAACCAGCAGGACGATTCTTAAATTCAAATCGATGTTCTTTCATCAAAAACTCTGGTGTAAAAACCCCTACAATCATCAGTCCGAAGCACACTATTAGGATAGCTCCAATTTGCCGAATAAGATCCTGGTAATTTTGAAAAATCTCGCCGATAAAAGAAGTACCAAATCCTAAAGCAATAAAAATGGATGAAAATCCGATTAAAAAGCAAATCGTATGTAACAAACTTCGTTTTTGCAATAATGCATTTTCCGTTTTTAATTCACCAACAGAAACCCCTGTTATATAAGATAAAAAGGCTGGATAAAGTGGTAAACAGCATGGAGAGATAAACGATAAGAAACCAGCCCCAAATGCTAAAAAAATGTTTACATCCGTCATCGTACTCCTCCTAAAGAGAATGTCTTCTTTATTCTAGCAAAGATGCCCTTTCTTTATATCTATAATCATGTGACAGTTTTATGTCATTTCATTAACAAATTACATTTTCTTCTTTTCATTCTACACAGGATACCTTTATAATAGATTCAATGCTGTTTCTAGTATCTTCCTTTGAAGTTATTTCAAAAACAGGGTAAAATTTGCTAATAACAAACATGATTAGAAAGGACAGTTCTCGTGTCTAAACAAGAAATGCTTAAGTTAATTGAAAAGAAACGAGCCGAACTAATTGATATTGTCCTAAAAAACGGGATTAATTCAACGATTTCTATTCAATATAGTCAAGAGCTTGATATATTGTTGACTCAATATATAAAAGACGACCATGCACAAAAAAATAGAATTTATTATTCCTAAGCAGCAACTTCATTCAATTATTTCTATATACCTTTGAACTATGATAAAAAGCACGCTTTTGCCGCGTGCTATCGTTTATATTAAATTTGATATTATCTTCTATGTCATTTCCATTCTTACATTTTAGTTTTTGATAGCCCTCTTGTTGTAGCACTTTGGATTAATTAAATAATGAATGAACTATTCCCATCTGTTATCCCCGTTTTTCTTACCCGATTCGTAACAAATTCATTCGTCTGATTGCTTTGAACAAAAAACCACTTTTGCTGCTGAGATTTTCGACAGAAAAAGTGGTTAAATAGTTGGTATATGAAGGTTTACGCAATTTGCATTTAAAAATACAATGAAAGAATCACCAACCTCATTATGAGAAGGAGTTTTCATTGTATAAACTGCCTAAAACTTATATATCAACATTTTTATTATTTCATTTGACCTTGCATTGCTTTCATCATTTGATTGATTTTCTTTTGAGATGGTTTCATACCCATTTGCATCATCATCATTTTTAACATTTGTTCATTAATTGGTGGATTTTTCTTTAGGTAAGTCATCATGTATTTACGCGCAATGAAAAATCCTAGTGCAACTCCAGCAAGTAGTGCTAGAATGCCTACTAGAATAACAACCCATAAGTCCATTATATTTCCTCCTTCATGTTGTCTATCTTACAGTGTACTAAACCCTACGATATTATACAACATTTGAAATATAATTTCTTCATTTTTAGCCAAAATTTCTTTCTTTTATCGGATTTAACCAGCCATATCGTTCACCTTGTAAATCCATCGCTAAAAAACACGGGTCAAATTTTCTTAACACCTCGAAAAAAATCGTTTCTGCCTCAAAACTTCCATCAGAAGAAAGCTCAAGGTAACGGTCTTTTACGATTAAAGTGGCGTTACCTAGATTAGTCTTAAGTTCAATCTTATGTATATGACGAACATTTTGATAATCCGTACGATTCCCCAGATGTGTACGAAGTAGCTGATGTATAAATAAGGTTGGTATAGGCTTTGTAATATAATTTATTTGTTTTTCCAGTGTTACTACATGATTTGAACGGACCGTTGTCCAGTGAAAGTCCTGAAACAGGTGATAAATTTTGGACTCGCGACCGAAGTAATGACTTGCAAATTCCTCTTCTATTAAATAAATATAATAGTGTCTCACCTATTCACTCCTCCTCTTGCATCCCCATTTCTCTTATTATAAAAGAACAAATAAGCAAGAATTGTCTTAAGACGGAGAAAGAAGGCACTATTTTTGTCGAAGAATCATAAAATCAAGGTAAGTCCTACCAAATTTTTAACATGTTGTGATAAATTCTTGCTAGACTCCTTAGTACATTTTTAAAAAAATACTCCTTTTTACATATAAAAAGGAATACATCATCAGATCTATTCCTTTTAATGAAGATTAAATTTCTTCTTTTCATCTTTTAATCTTTGCGGAGTTACATCATTCCCATTTGGATCCACTACTGTAACACCTATTAACGTATTTTTCATTGAAGAACGAAAAGCTGATAAGTATTCTTGACGTAATGATTGTTGTTCCATTTTTTCTTTTTCCGTTAAACCCTCTACTTTAGACTTCTTAGATAATTCATTTATACGATCAATTTTTACTTTTGGTAGCATATCAATCTATTCTCCTTTAGTCTGTTAATCTTCAATAACCAACTTATATAAATAATATAACTGGAAAAATGGCTCTTGCTTAGTTGGCTATTCCTTCATATAAAAAAGATCATTAGTTAATATACATGTCATCATACTAAAAGGAGACCAAAATGACAACCGTTTGACCTTTCAAATTGTTTAAAACATAACTGAATTATTATTCCTTGTTGCTGTTTACACCTTCGATATATTCTTTATACCTTCTATGAACCGTAGCTTTACTTACATGATACCCAACCCCTCTTAGAGTTGCTGCAATCTCATGAAAAGTAAGGTTTTTACTGCGCAGTTTTATGATTTCCTCAATGGGAACATCGATTTTTTCTCTTCCCCCGCCTTGATCTAAATTTGATAAGTTATCCTGAGGTCGATATCCGTTTTCAATTGCCCGATTCATTCCTCTTTTAATTTTATAGTTAACAAGCTTTCGTTGAAATTCTTCCACCGCTGAAAGGATATTTAAAACCATTAAATCGGTTTCAGATAATTCAGGTTCTCCTTGCTCATTTAGGGTAAATACCTTTGCCCCTAATTTTCTTATTTCATGTAAAAGAGCTATTTTAGCATGCCCTCGACCTAGACGGGTATCATCTTGAACCAGAAGAACACTAGCTTGTTTATCCTTTATTAATGCAAGTGCTTCAATGATTCCATCCCGGTCTATGTCATATCCGCTCTGCCGTTCTTCAATAATTTTTACAACTTCTATTTTATGTAATGCTGCCAGTTGTTCCAACTCTTCTCTTTGCCTTTCGATAGAAGTATCCTGAGTTTCTTTGTCTGTACTTACTCTGCAGTATATAATTGCTTTCAATCCCTATCACCCTACTGTTTCCATTCTTTTTCACTTTAACAAATCATGTAATCAAATATTATTCGCTAGCAATCTGTTCAATTTGATAATATTCTTCTTTTTCTACTGGTACAACGACTAAATCCCCTGGCTTAATAGTGCTAGAATAAATATCATTTTTCTCCTGTACCCATTCAACAAATTCTTGTTTTGAAATATTAGCATTCTCATGGAATTGTTCAGCTAAACTCCACAAGCTATCTCCCTCTTCTATTTTAACTTGATGAAAGTTATCCAGTCGATTATTACTACCCGAAAATGATAGAGCTCCAGTAACAGCTATGAAAACAACGAAGAAAGCTAGAATATAAAAGATTGTTTCTTTTTTCATTTTTTCCACCTCATAAGAATATTTGTTCGTATTATTAACTTTAGTATAGTACGAACAATTGTTCCGGTCAACTATTTTTTTCGAACTTACGTTTGTATAAAAAGGTAAATGATGCTATAATAAACATATATTACAGGAATCCGAGGTGTAACAGAGGATGACGAAACTATCAAAAAGACAACAGGATATATTAAGCTTTATAAAAGATGAGGTTCAAAAGAAGGGCTATCCTCCTTCAGTTCGGGAAATAGGTGAAGCAGTCGGTCTTGCTTCAAGCTCAACTGTTCATGGTCACTTAGCTAGATTGGAATCAAAGGGCCTGATTCGCCGTGACCCGACAAAACCTAGGGCTATTGAAATATTGGAAGAGGAAGAAACAATTCATATTCCTAAAAGTAAGGTTGTAAATGTTCCGGTCATCGGTAAGGTAACAGCAGGTTTACCTATAACAGCTATTGAAAATGTTGAAGAATACTTTCCACTCCCTGACCGGTATATAAATGACGATGATTCTGTATTCATGCTTGAAATAATGGGAGAGAGTATGATAGAGGCCGGTATACTTGATGGGGATATGGTAATCGTTAGACAGCAGCAAACCGCTAACAATGGCGATATCGTTGTCGCCATGACCGAGGAAGATGAAGCAACCTGTAAACGATTCTTTAAAGAGAAGGATTACATCCGCTTACAACCCGAAAATTCCACTATGGAGCCTATTATATTACGAAATGTCAGCATATTAGGTAAGGTAATAGGTGTATACCGTACAATTCATTAATAAGCTTTCTGAAATGCTGAATAATGAAAAAAGCGCAAGGCGCCTGCCTATCGGCGACAAGCATAAGCGAACAGGAATAGAAGGTGTTCTTTACCTTCAATTCCTGTTTGACTAGACCCTAGACCCTAGAGCCGATGGCGCCTGGAGCTAGATTCAGAAACGCAAGCTATGTTAAGAAAATATATAAATTCTGATATAATTAAAAAGCGCAAGGCGCTAAGCATTCGGCTCGAGCTAGACACTAAAACTAAGTACAAAATTTTATTTCTTAAACATTAAAAAGATCCAAAAAATGACGTGTGGAAAATTCATACGTTTTTTTTGTCTTTTAAGGAGAACATCAAATCGATTGATCAAAAAATATCCTTGGGAACTTTACTAGATTTAAACTTCTGCTTCACCCCAGCAAAAAACCCTTGCCACAAAAAGTGACAAGGGTTTTTATCATATTAATACATTGACATGTATTGTTCTCTTTCCCATGGGTGAACTTGTGTTCTGAACATATCCCACTCGATTTCTTTTGCTTCGATGAAATGCTCAAATAAGTGCTCACCTAAAGCATGCTTCATCGTGCTGTCTGCTTTTAATAAATCTAATGCTTGAGCAAGAGTTGCTGGTAAATCAACGATTCCATTTTCAATACGCTCTTCTTTAGACATCACATAAATGTTGCGATCGATTGGTTTTGGTGCTTCAAGTTTATTTTTAATACCGTCAAGACCAGCAGCTAAAAGGACGCTCATTGCTAAGTAAGGATTTGCTGCAGGGTCAACACTGCGTACTTCAACACGAGTGCTTAAGCCGCGAGATGCTGGAATACGAATTAATGGACTTCTGTTTTGGGCAGACCATGCTACATAACATGGTGCTTCATAGCCTGGTACTAGACGTTTGTATGAGTTTACAGTTGGATTTGTTACTGCAGTAAATGCTGGTGCATGTTTGATAATACCTGCAATAAACTGTTTAGCTGTTTCACTTAATTGAAGATCTGCACTAGTATCTAAAAACGCATTTTCACCATTACGGAATAATGACAAGTTACAGTGCATACCAGATCCGTTAACACCAAATAATGGTTTTGGCATGAATGTAGCATGTAAACCATGTTTGCGAGCAATCGTTTTAACAACAAGTTTAAATGTTTGAATATCATCACATGCTTTGATTGCGCCAGCATATTTAAAGTCAATTTCATGTTGTCCTGGTGCAACCTCATGGTGAGATGCTTCAATTTCAAAGCCCATTTCTTCAAGCTCGAGCACGATATCACGACGACAGTTTTCACCTAGATCAGTTGGTGCTAAATCGAAGTAACCGCCATTATCGTTTAATTCTAAAGTTGGCTCGCCTTTTTCATCTAATTTAAATAAGAAGAATTCTGGTTCAGGCCCTAAGTTGAAATCAGTAAACCCAAGTTCTTCCATTTCAGAAAGAATGCGTCGTAAGTTATTACGCGGGTCACCAGCAAATGGAGTGCCATCAGGATTGTAAATATCACAAATAAAACGGGCAACCTTTCCTTTTTCCGCTGTCCAAGGAAAAATAACAAATGTATCGAGATCTGGATATAAATACATATCAGATTCTTCAATACGTACAAACCCTTCAATTGAAGAACCGTCAAACATCATTTTGTTGTCTAATGCTTTATCAAGCTGACTTACTGGGATTTCAACGTTTTTAATTGTTCCAAGAATATCAGTGAATTGTAAACGGATATACTTAACATTGTTTTCTTTAACTAAACTCAGAATATCTTCTCTTGAATATTTAGACATTGAAAATCTCCTCTCATACAGACAATATTTATTATAAATAAAAATTACTTATAATTAATGGAAAAATCTTGACATATCACCATGTCTTAACGTAGGTCGATTGAAGCGGCCTGCTTGCATTAGTTCTGACTTTAACAGTTTGCGCAATTCCGCGTCACTGAGGTCAGGCTTCTCAACCGTTTTAGGTTGCTCTTGCTGGACTTCATTATTCGTATTTTCTTTGCGGGAAAATATTTGTTTGATACCAGCTAAATTTACACCTTGTTCAATTAAGTTACGAATCTCTAATAACTTATCTACATCATTAAACGAAAAGAGTCGTCGATTGCTTTCCGTTCTCGCCGGAAAAATCAATTCATTCTCTTCATAGTATCGGATTTGTCTTGCAGATAGGTCTGTCAGCTGCATAACAATTCCAATAGGAAATAGGGGCATTGAGCGTCGTATATTATCACTCATGTTATTCGCTCCTTTTGTTTACTAATCTAATTATAAACCATGTCATATTATATGTCAATATATTGTAAGAAATTCTAACATTAGATACCATTTTGATCATTATTATTCATTTATCGTGATTAAGTCTTGTTCGATTAACGAATCAACGGCCGAGCAGATCGCTATTTTCACATGGGAATATGTAAGTCCGCCTTGAACATATGCAACATATGGTGCCCTTAGTGGTCCATCTGCTGACAATTCAATACTTGCACCTTGAATGAATGTCCCGGCAGCCATAATCACATCATCTTCATAACCAGGCATATAGCTTGGATATGGGGTGACATGCGAATTGATAGGTGATGCATATTGTATAGCTTGGCAGAAAGCAACCATCAGCTTTGGGTCACCGAATTGTACAGACTGAATTAAATCTGTTCGCGAAGTATTCCAGGATGGATTCGTCTTCATCCCAAGTTCTTCTAAAAAGGCAGCTGTGAAAATTGCCCCTTTCAAGGCTTGTCCCACTACATGAGGTGCTAAAAAGAAACCTTGGTACATTTCTTGTAAACTATATAGGGAAGCACCTGCTTCTGCTCCAATTCCCGGAGATGTCATCCTGTATGAGCATGCTTCAACTAATGCTTTTTTCCCGACAATATAACCACCTGTTTTTGCAATTCCTCCACCTGGATTTTTTATTAAGGATCCAGCTATTAAATCGGCACCAACATGACATGGCTCTAATTCTTCTACAAACTCACCATAGCAATTATCAACAAAAATGACAATATCTTCTTTTAAAGATTTAACAAAATCAATCATTTCTTTTATTTCAGCAACGGTAAAAGATGGACGAGTGGCATAACCTTTTGATCGCTGAATACCAATCATTTTCGTTTTATTTGTTATTGCATGTTTCACTGCCTCAAAATCGACACTACCATCCTCGCTCAAATCAACGGTTTGGTAACCAATTCCGAATTCTTTTAATGAACCGACTCCTTTTCCCCTTATCCCAACGATTTCCTCAAGGGTATCATAAGGCTTTCCAGTTATATAAATGAGTTCATCCCCTGGCCTTAGAACCCCAAATAAGGCTATTGATATCGCATGAGTACCGGAAATAATCTGTGGTCTAACAAGCGCTGCTTCCCCGCCAAAAACATCTGCATAAATTTCTTCTAAAGTATCCCTGCCGCTATCGTCATAGCCATAACCTGTAGTTGGAATAAAATGCGAATCACTTACACGGTACTTTTGAAAGCTTTGAAGGATTCTGAATTGATTTGCTTCACTCCTTCTTTCAATATCTTCATGCACGTGCTTAATCTTATTTTCTACAACTTCTACAAGCGGTGCAAGCACTGCTCCATGTTTTAAATAATTAAACATTATTCTTACCCTCTCCATTGTACTTCTCTAGCTGTCCATTAATGGAATGTGTTGGAAAAACATAACCTTCAATTTCGTATAATTCATCATGCTCATTAAAAATAAGCTTGTTAACTAATGACTCTGTTTTTAATTGTGAAATGAATCTGCCTTCACTCGCAGGAATTCTAACATTATAAAAATTCATTCCATCCTTAACAAATTTCTCAACATGTGTCATCAATTTATGTAAATCTTCCTTTAAAAATGCTGTAATTTGAATATAATCCTCTTTCGGTGATGGGACAAACGAATTCAATGAGATATCTTTCTTATTATAAACCGTTAAAACAGGAATATCTGTTATATCTAACTGCTCAAGGAGCTTATAAACCGTTTGCTCGTGATTGGCATAATCTTTATTTGAACTATCAACTACATGCAGGATTAAATTTGCTTCTTTTACTTCTTCAAGCGTTGAACGAAAAGCAGCAACCAATGTTGTAGGAAGGTCCTGAATAAAACCAACCGTATCTGTTAGCAATGCTTGATAATGAGATGGTAATAATACTTTTCGTGTCATGGGATCCAATGTTGCGAACAATAAATTTTCTTCAAAACTCTCAGCTGTTGTTAAGCGATTAAAAATTGTTGATTTCCCTGCATTCGTATAGCCTACAAGCGCAATTTGGAATGCTTGATTTTTTTTGCGGCGCTCACGATATCTGTTTCGATGCCGAACAACTGTAGCAAGCTGTTGTTTGATTTCATGAATCCGATTTCGAATATGCCGACGATCTGTTTCAAGCTGTGTTTCACCAGGTCCTCTTGTTCCGATCCCTCCGCCCTGGCGTGATAAGGCGATCCCTTGCCCCATAAGTCTAGGCAATAAATATTGAAGCTGCGCCAACTCAACTTGAAGCTTACCTTCTTTTGATTTTGCGCGTTGTGCAAATATATCTAAAATTAACTGTGTTCTATCAATGATTCTAACATCCAAAGTTGATGATAAATTTCTAAGTTGACTTGGGGAAAGCTCATCATTAAAAATAACAAGGTCTGGTTCAAGCTCCTTAACAAGATTTAAAAGCTCATCAACCTTTCCTTTTCCTATGTAAGTGGCCGGGTGTGGGCGTTCTCTTTTTTGTAGGATACTTGTAAGCACCTCACCGTTTGCAGTCTTCGTAAGTGAAGCAAGCTCTTCCATGGAATATTGAAAATGATCATCAAGCATTTCTTGAAGCTGACAACCAACTAAAATTACTTTTTCTTTTAAATGATCAACTGTACTATTCAATAATAAACCAGTCCTTTTTTTGCATTTTAGCAATCTAATCATATCAAACATTTGGATATTTCTCTAATCCTTTCTATATTATTATCATTTATCTTTAAGCCATTTCGTAAAACTTCAAGAATTTAAAGAGAAAAACCATTGACCTTTCCAATTTTGAGCTTTAAAATCAAGTTCGACATTAAGCTTGAACTAAACTTGGGGGATATTAAGTAATGACTTGGGAAGTTTTAAGTATTATTGGAACAATTGCGTTTGCAATAAGTGGAGCCATTATTGCGATGGAAGAAGAATATGATATTTTAGGAATTTATATATTAGGGATCGTTACAGCTTTTGGCGGCGGTGCCATTCGGAACTTATTAATAGGGGTTTCTGTCACAGAATTATGGGAACAAAGCACGCTTTTTCATATTGCACTTTTTGCGATGACGATCGTCTTTCTTTTTCCACAACGCTTATTAAAGCATTGGCATATATGGGGGAACCTAACGGATGCGATCGGGCTATCTGCATTTGCGATACAAGGTGCACTCTATGCAGATAACATGGGACATCCTACTAGTGCAGTCGTTGTGGCTGCTGTGTTAACGGGAAGTGGCGGCGGTATTGTCAGGGACTTGCTTGCTGGGAGAAAGCCGCTAGTGCTTCGCTCAGAAATTTATGCGTTTTGGGCAATCATTGCTGGTATTCTTATAGGCTTTGATGTTGTTGAACAACCTGCTGAATTATATGTTTTATTCATTGCTATTGTTATACTTAGAGTTTTATCCTATACGTTTAATTGGCATTTGCCTAATCGTAGCTTGAAGACTCCAGCAAAAGACAAAACATTTAAAGCTTAAAGAAAGAAACACGCATCCTCTATCGTGTTTCTTTCTTTAAGATTAACTAATTTTTCGCAATGAATATCGCGATTGATTTACTTTGCATTTAATATACGTTTGCGTTGTATCAAACAGTTCTGCGACGTACTTGGTAGCTCCATAGTACGTTTTTTCATTTGCCATTTCCTCACTGACAATATAATCATAAATTGTTGCTTCTATATCATTAAAAAATGGTAAGATTTTTTTGTTTTTTGCTAAAATTTGATAAAGCTGTGTGATTAAAAACGGATTTTTTTCAAATCTTTCTTCTAATTGATCAATTACATATTCATTAAGTGACAATTCATTTTCAACAAGATATTTAAGCTCTTCTAAAAATAATTTGTTATCACTCATCCTGATCACTCCTTCTTATACCTTGTATTTTAACATCGTTACGGCCGCATTGAAAGCGTTTTCAGTTTGATTTTCTATAGCTTTTTTCGAATGAAGTTAACAGTTTTCATGCTATTTATATATAACTCTACATCTTTATGCAATTTGATCAATAATCGGTTCACTGTTTTTAGTTATACAGAATATGATAAAGAAAACTCGCCGACTGGCGAGCATGAAAGGCGAAGCGTAATGGGTAGTTGCGCTTATACTTTATACTTTATACTTAAAATTGGCCACTACGTCGAATTCCCTTCTTCGCCGGCAATTTATACTTTCTTAAAGTGTAAAAAAAGATTGATCCTTTTTGAAAGGTGTGAAAGAATCAATGAAATGGAAAAATTACGGATTATGGGTGTCTATTTCATCTGTTTTATATATGGTTTTAGAGGATCTTGGCTATCAAATTGATTTAACTCGCTGGGAAACATATGTTACCGGGATTTTAGGAATATTAGCAGCATTGGGGATTATTTCTAACCCAGAAAATGGAAAAGGTTTCTTTAATGCAAAAACCCCCCCTTCTTCAAAGCTTGAAGATCCTCCTGAAGAAAAAGAAAATGGCGGTCATGTACAACAACAACCAGGTCAAATAACAGATCAAGCTTCAGATCAATCATTTGTGGATACACAACCATATCGCAGATATCCACCAAATGAAAAATAGCTAAGACTCTAATTAGATTGTATCTTTTTTCACATACTTGATTCAATTAAATGAGGCTGTCTTTAAAATTTGGGCCCAATCCCAAATTATTAAGACAGCCTCAATTTTATATTATTGTGAATTTGCCTTTTCATCTGTTAAAACTAAATCTTGACCTTTGATTGTTAAGAGATCGTCACGTTTATATTTGTCTGTAAGTAATAATCGCATCGCTTGCGAGCGGATAGATTTTTCTATAATATTTCGAACATACCGGCCATTACTAAATTTTGCTGGATGTGTGATTGCTTTCACACTCATGAGATGTTCTCTTAGTTTGACAGTTGCATCCTCATTAAATTGATATTCTCTCTCTGCTAGCATTCTTGAGGATATCTCCATTAAATCATCCACAGAATAATCCGGAAAATCAACTACAATTGGAAATCTTGACAGTAAGCCTGGGTTAAGAGATAAAAAGTTTTCCATTTCCCTAGGATATCCGGCAAGAATTAAGACAAAATCATGCTGTTTATCCTCCATATGTTTAACAAGTGTATCAATGGCTTCTTTTCCAAAATCCTTCTCACCGCCTCTGGCGAGTGAGTATGCTTCATCGATAAACAAAATTCCGCCAAGCGATTTTTTAATGAGATCACGCGTCTTTTGAGCAGTATGACCAATGTATTCCCCTACTAAATCTGCTCTTTCAGCCTCGATCAGGTGCCCCTTTGACAAAACGTTCATTTGAAAAAATAATTTTCCAATTAAACGAGCTACTGTTGTTTTTCCTGTGCCTGGATTACCTTTAAACATCATGTGGAGAGCTTGTTTTCCTGCTTTTAATCCCTGTTCTTCGCGCTTTTTATTGATAAAAATCCACGCATATATTTCCTTTATCATTCGTTTCATTTCATTCATACCAACAAGAGAACCCATTTCGTCCTCGATTTCTTTAAGAATCGTATGTTTGCTTTCAACTTTTGGAATTTTCAAATCATAGGAAGATGAGCTGGCTTTGTCAATCGCTTTTTCTTTTGTTTGATTATTTAGGATGATATTAATCTGTCCATTCGTTTTATAAGTGACTGCTCTATCTTGTTCCAAAGATGTTCACCTCACAATCGATAACATTTGACGAAAAACAAAAGAAAATGTTGATTCCTGCGCTTTCCCAAGAAATATTCATTCCTTTATTTATATTTCAATTATTTGTGATTTACCACAATTGAAAAAAGTTTTTTGAGAACATATTTTATATTGGAGATATTTTCAAACCAAAAACAGAGCTGATCTTTATTGATCAGCTCTGTTTTTGGTTTATTCAAGTTCTAATTGGATATTTTTTTGCGGCGAAAAAGTTGAAATAGCATGCTTATAAATAAGCTGTTGTTTCCCCTCTGTTTCTAAAAGAACTGTAAAATTGTCAAAGCCTTTGACAAGACCTCTTAATTGAAATCCATTAAGCAAAAATACAGTTACAAATACACCGTCCTTGCGTAATTGGTTTAGACATTGATCTTGAATGTTTATTGTTTGTTTCATGTTTCGTCCTCCTCTTTTCTCTATACCTTAATTAATTCGATTAAAATTGAAGCTTTCCTGCTATATATGTAAAAATTTCATTTTCCATTTCATCATACTTAATTGGCGGAGTCATATCAAACCACTCGACATCCATCTTGTTTCGAAACCATGTCAACTGACGTTTCGCATATCGTCTTGAGTTTTGCTTTAAGGAATCAATTGCTTGATCAAATGATATTTTACCATCAAAGTAGTCATAAAGCTCTTTATAACCAATTGCTTGAATCGCTTGGGTATCACGGATTCCTTTATCATAAAGACCCTTAACCTCTTCTACTAGCCCCTGTTTAACCATAAGATCAACTCTTTTATTGATACGGTTATACAATACTTCTCGATCCATTGTCAACCCAATTAATGCTGTATGATAGAGAAGCTCCTGTTTTTGGTTCCCGATATAGTCAGACATTTTTTTATTTGTACAGTGGTAAATTTCAAGAGCCCGAATCACTCTTCTGCTATTGTTTGGATGAATTTTACGAGCTGCTTCAGGATCAACCCTTTCAAGCATCTGATGAATAGCAAGTTCTCCCTTTTCTTGGAGCTCTGATTCAAGTTTCATCCTAAAAGCTGGATCTGATGGTGTTTCTGTAAACTGATAATCATATAAAACAGATTGTATGTATAAGCCTGTTCCACCAACAATCATTGGTGTTTTACCCTGATTTGCTATTTCATCAATTAAAGGTCGAACAGTTGCCTGAAATTCTGCTGCTGAATAATCTTCATCAGGATATTTAATATCAAGTAAATGGTGACGTATGCCATTCATTTCCTCTTCCTTTATTTTTGCTGTACCGATATCCATCCCCTTGTAGATTTGCATTGAATCTCCACTGATAATTTCCGCATTTAGCCGATGAGCTAAATCAATGCTTAATTTTGTTTTACCAACTGCTGTTGGACCAATGATGACGACGAGCTTCCTTTTTTCCAATAACAATCACTCTTTCACACCTGACTACATTCTACGTTCATCATCTTAACATGCGAACATCACGAACACCAGAATATTGTTCCCTTTTTAATCTAAATGTAAACATTTAGCATGTATGTATCTGTAGGAGACTTTCTCTATCTTGAAAAAAACGAAGTTCTCCTTAAGTTTACATAACATATTTATTGTTAATTTTATGTATTGCATATTAACATTAATAAGCCCTCTTCTTGAGGGCTTAGATTCTGGTATTATTTCTTTTTACCTTATCAACAAGCCTAATATAATTTAATAGTACATCCAGTGGCCAGAACAAACTTGTCAGGACGATCTCATAACGCTTTAACTCATTGATTTTATAAACAGAATAAAAAACACCAATGATCATATAAATCAGAAGTATAAGCATATTGATCTCCCTTTCGTTTTTTTCCATTGTATTCAACATTTCAAAATTGGTTCAAATGAATGATTTTAGTCAGCAATCATAAGAAAGAGACTGTTTAATCAATAGGAATAAGCCTATTGATAAAACAGTCTCTTATCATTAATTGAATAGTTTACATAACCCGTTTAAACATTTTTTCCATTTCATATGTTGAATAATGAACGATGATCGGCCGACCGTGCGGACAGGTAAAAGGATCTGTTGTCTTCCTTAAGCTTTCAAGAAGGGCAAAGATTTCATCGTTACGCAAATGATGGTTTGCCTTGATCGATGCTTTACAACTCATCATAATCGCAGCTTCTTCACGTAGCTTTTTTATATCGACTTTTTTCTCATCGAGGACTTGTTGAATCATTTCTTCTATCGTTGATGATTCTTCTCCCCTTGGAAACCATTGTGGATGCGATCTGACGATATAGCTGTTACGGCCAAAAGGCTCAAGAAAAATACCAACTTTAGCAAGAATATCAAGGTGTTCCTCAATAATCATCGCCTCATCATTTGAATACTCAAATGTCAAAGGTACTAACAGCTCTTGAACCTCTGATTGAATCTCCCCTACTTTTTCACGGTAAAATTCATATTTAATACGTTCTTGAGCCGCATGCTGATCAATAATATAAAGCCCACGATCGTTTTGCGCTAAAATATACGTTCCGTGCATTTGTCCTATAGGATATAACGGTGGTACACGTTCAGTAACAGAAACCGGCTCTTCCTGTAGATCATCATCCTCTACCTCGTTATTAACCTGTTCCTCTGAATCAATTGGTACTCCACATGTTTCTACTTGGTCAAGCTCTTCAAATGGATTCATCGCTTCAGCTACTTTCCATTCCTTTGTTGAAGGCTCCGGTATGGAAGGTGATTTTATAGGTTCTTCCGGTTTAATAGCCGGTTGGTAATTAGCATTTTCAACTGGTTGTACGTTTGGCTTCGAATCAAAAGAATGATCAAAAGCAAATTGCTGCTGTTCATCGATTGATTTCACTCTTTGTGTTTTAGGAATTTCTACTGATGGAATGAGCTGCTGTTGTCTAAAAACATCCCGAATCCCATTTGTTATAAGCTCATTTAATTCTGTTTCCTTACTTATTCTAACCTCGAGCTTTGATGGATGAACATTGACATCAACTAAAATGGGATCCATTTTTATTTCCAAAAACACGATCGGGAAGCGGCCGATCGGCAGCAAGGTATGATAACCATGTTGAATTGCTTTTACTAATGGGTAATTTTTAATAAAACGTCCATTGATAATAGTTGAGATATAATTTCGCGATGCCCTCGTAATTTCTGGAAGTGCGACATACCCGCTTACTTCAAAGTCTAACGATTCCAGCGAGAGTTTCTTCATTTTTTTAGCAATCCCTATCCCATAGATTGATGCAAGCACTTGGCGAACATCCCCATTCCCATTCGTATGTAATAGCTTTTTACCATTATGAACGAGTCGGATCGACACATTTGGGTGTGCAAGGGCTATGCGATTGACAATATCAGTAATATTCCCTAGCTCAGTATGAACGCTTTTCATATATTTCAAGCGGGCAGGAGTATTAAAAAAGAGATTCGTTACAGTAATATCTGTGCCTTTTCGACTTGATGTTGATTCGTGCTTTTCTATTTTCCCCCCGGTTAAAACAAGGTTTGTCCCTGCGTCTTTTCCTGTGCTGGTTTTCATATCAAGCATTGAAACAGAGGCGATACTAGGCAGTGCCTCACCTCTAAATCCTAATGTTCTGATGCGGAACAGATCATTTTCATCCTTGATTTTACTTGTTGCATGACGATGAAACGCATTTAAGCAGTCATCTTGCTCAATTCCGTCACCATTATCAAGTACACGTATTTTGCCTAAGCCGGCCTCCTCTATGTCAATTTCAACGACCGTGCTATTTGCATCAATCGCATTTTCTAGAAGCTCTTTTACAACAGATGCAGGGCGTTCCACAACCTCACCTGCAGCAATTTTATTTGATAGCTGATCATCTAGGCGAATTATCTTTCCCAAGTCTCTCACCGCCTTTTACAAGATAATAAAGGATAGTAAACACATTTTTTTAAATAAAGTTATTTTAATTTCTTCTGGAGTTTGTATAGTTCGTTCATTGCATCAAGCGGTGTCATTTCTAGTAGATTCATAGATTTTAAACCATCAATTACAGCTTGTTCCTTTTTAGGTACCGCTTGTCCTTTTTTAGGAGCAGGTTGTTCATCAGCAAATAAAGATAGCTGTGAATCAATAAAAACTTCTTCCTTTACGACTGAATTTGTTTCCTTATTGGCTTTTCCTGATTCCAGTTCAGAAAGGATTTCTTTTGCCCGCATTATTAATGACTTTGGAAGGTCTGCTAACTCAGCAACGTGAATACCGTAACTTTTATCTGCTGCACCTTCTTCTATTTTGTGTAAAAATACCACTTTTCCTTTTTCTTCAATAGCCTTTACATGGATATTTTTTAATGAGTTTAATTGCTCCTCTAGTACGGTTAACTCATGATAATGTGTTGAAAATAATGTTTTTGCGCCAATTTGCTCATGGATATGCTCAATGATTGCTTGTGCTAAAGCCATACCATCATAGGTTGAAGTTCCTCTTCCTATTTCATCAAACAGGATTAAGCTTTGTGATGTTGCATGAGCAATTGCGTTTTTTGCCTCAAGCATCTCCACCATAAAGGTACTTTGACCGGAAATCAAATCATCTGCTGCACCAATTCTTGTGAAAATTTGATCAAAAATTGGCAATACCGCTTCTGTTGCAGGGACATAGCAGCCAATTTGCGCTAATATCGTTGTTAAGGCAACTTGGCGCATATAGGTACTCTTACCAGACATATTTGGCCCTGTAATTAGAAGCATTTTGCGTTCATCACTAAAATAACAATCATTTGGTACATATTCTTGTGAGTCCATAACTTTTTCAACGACAGGATGACGTCCATCTTTAATAAAAAGCTCACCAGTTAAAGAAAACTGCGGTTTACAATAATGACGGTGTTCGCTAACTGTTGCAAAGCATTGCAGGACATCCAGCTCGCTAAGTCGCTTCGCCAACTTCTGTAATCTAGGAATATATTGTTTAACTTGTTCTCTTATATCGACAAACAGCTGATATTCAAGCTCAACACTCTTTTCTTCTGCTTCTAGGATGAGCGTTTCTTTTTCCTTTAATTCAGGCGTAATAAATCTTTCCGCATTTGTTAATGTTTGCTTCCGCTCATACATCCCTTCCTGTAATAAATGAAGGTTCGCTCTTGTCACTTCAATATAATAGCCGAACACACGATTATAGCCAATTTTTAACGACTTTATCCCCGTTCTTTGCCGTTCCTGCTGCTCAAGCTGCGCAATCCAAGTTTTCCCGTTACGACTTGCATCACGATATTGATCAAGAACATCATGATATCCATCGTTGATAATATTTCCTTCCTTTACAGAGAGCGGCGGATTTTCAACAATTGCTCTCTCTAAAAGCTTCGTTAAATCTTCACATGGATCAAGACGCTCAGATAAGTAATTCTCATTATTTAACGATTGACATAGCTCATCGATAGCCGGGACTTGCTGCAGTGATTTTTTTAATTGAATTAAATCCCTCGCATTTACATTTCCGAATGCCACTCTGCCCGCGAGTCTTTCTAAGTCGTAAACTTCTTTTAAAAGATTGCGTAAATCCTCTCGTTCAAAGTAATTGACGATAAATGTCTCAACCATAGCCAGACGAGCTTCGATTTTTTGGCGATCAACGAGCGGTTTATCTACCCACTGCTTTAACAACCTTCCTCCCATTGCCGTCTTCGTTTCATCTAATAACCATAGCAGAGAGCCTTTTCTGCCTTTCGAACGAATTGTTTCTGTTAGCTCCAAATTCCGCTTTGAATAAAGATCAATTTTCATCGCGTCTTGCAAGCAATACACTTTTACTGGTTGCAGATGATCAAGACTGCGTTTTTGCGTCCGTTGGAGATAGTTTACTAATCTTCCAAAGGCTTTTGTAAGACGTTCGTCATGTAATTGTTCAATAATAACTTGCAACTCATCAGAAATTGAGTGTTCTTCTTCATATGACAATGTAGCCTGACAACGGTCAATAAGTTGTTTTTTCCATTCATTTGGAAAATCATTTGCGATGACCGCTTCTTTTGCCCCAACTGAATAAAGTTCATTTACTACCTCATCAAAGCTTGAACAGATTGCTACGAGGTTTTCTCCTGTCGTTAAATCACTTAATGCAAGTCCGATTTGTGAATCAAAAATGGTCATTGAAGCGATATAATTATTTTCTTTATCGTGAATGCCTTTCCCATCCATAACTGTTCCTGGTGTAATAAGTTGAACAACCTCACGCCTTACAACACCCTTTGCTTGCTTCGGATCCTCAGTTTGCTCGCAAATTGCCACCTTATACCCTTTTGAAATAAGTTGTTCGATATAGGTTGGAGCAGAATGATAAGGAACCCCGCACATTGGGATTCGTTCCTCACTGCCGCCATCACGACTGGTTAAAGTGATTTCAAGCTCTTGTGACGCTTGTATTGCATCTTGAAAAAACATTTCATAAAAATCACCTAATCGAAAAAATAAAAAGGCATCTTGATAATCTGCCTTAATTTTTAAATATTGCTGTATCATCGGCGTGTATGTAGCCATATTTTTCCTCCAATACCACCTTAACGTTCTTAAAAATCACATTTCATTATATCATAATTCGACAAAATCATGTGATAATTGGGTTAGGTAAAGAAAGGAATCTAATAATATAATTTTAAAAAAAGAAAACTAGGAAGACACGTCCTCCTAGTTACTCTTCTACATCTCCTATTAAAAATTCTGGATTTAAATCCTCAAATTCCTCGTCTAATTCATCTTCCCACTCATCGTCATTTTCACAGCCTTGCGGATTAACTTTTACACATACTTTTGTTTCACCAATAACCTCTGCTAAAAGCTCGCGTTCTGCTTGAACAATTATTTTGTTTCCGTTTGGTGAGATTGTCACTTCTAAACAATTAGGTTGTTGTAATACTTTACAGATAACCTCATGCTCATCATCAATGATATTGTCGTCTTTATATCTTAATTTGATAATATCACAATATTCTATTCTCTCTGTTACAACCTCTGTTTTTGTGTTTTCATTATAAGAATACCAAACGTTGATATCATAAGTACCTTCGACCTCAACTGTTTTCCCTTTCTTTTGAGCATCATAATTATGGTTAATGATCCATCCACCTAAAATGCTCGCAGGTTTTTGCGATGGTGATATCGTATGTGTGCATTGGGAAAACTTACGTCCTTTCGCAACAACTGCTTTAGTAATTATTTCTCTGTATTCAGACATTCGAGCATACCCTCCTCAATGAATCTTCTTTTAATCCTATGCTAGGCTAGTAACGATTGTGCCTAAATAATTTACTGAAATGATGACATGTTACCCCAATTCATGAAACCTATAGTTCATTCTATGCTAATGGTTATAAATATGTGCCTAAAAAAGAAAAAAGGTGCCTGGTTCTCTAAAATTATTTGATAATTTTTTTATTCACAAAATAAAAAGAGGTCTGCCTTTTACAGCAAACCTCTGTTTCGAATCATTATGAACAGCTTCCGCCAGTTGAATGTCGAACCTTTGAACCTGTTTCCCCTGCTAAGAGATCTCCTCCTGTTGAGGTAATAATTTCATTTGTAACCTTGTTAGAAATTGTGTGTGACACGAGTTGCAGCAAATCATTGACTTCAACTTGGGACTCTTGAAATTCTTGAATAATTG
Organism: uncultured Metabacillus sp.; assembly: GCF_947503125.1. Classification (GTDB taxonomy): domain Bacteria; phylum Bacillota; class Bacilli; order Bacillales; family Bacillaceae; genus Metabacillus. Next base: position 28,694 of record NZ_CANNCR010000028.1, on the reverse strand, counting down.
GAATTTCATCCAATTCATTTTGAATTTTTTCAATTTTAGCCTCAACCTGTTTTAACGCTTCATGCTTTCCATAATGTTGAAAGTTGACGGCCTGCTTTTGAAGACTTTTAATACTAGCAATCTTTTCACGCACTTTTTGATTTTCATTTAGTTGAGCTTCTGCCCGCTTAAAGAAATCAACTTCCTTAGATTCGGCAATCATTTGAGCAAGTTCACGCGCTTTTGCTACAATTTCGTCTTTCGTATAAATCGTCATCTTATTTCACCTCAATCGCTTCTTCAACCATTTCTCCATCTAGCGTCCATGTTTTTGCTTTTGTAATTTTCACCTTCACGATTTTTCCAATCGCTGTTTTTGGTGCTTTAAAGTTTACAAGTTTGCTTTTCTCTGTATATCCTGCAAGAACTTCTGGATTGTTTTTGCTTTCCCCTTCAACAAGAACATTTACAACCTTGCCTTCGTATTCTTTTAATTTCTTTGCAGAAATTTCATTTACGACAGCGTTTAATCGTTGGAGACGTTCTTTTTTCACTTCCATTGGGACATTGTCTTTCATTTTCGCTGCAGGTGTACCTTCACGAGGTGAATAAATAAACGTATATGCGCTATCAAACTCTACTTCACGATACAGTGAAAGAGTTTCTTCGAATTGTTCTTCTGTTTCATTTGGAAAACCAACGATGATATCTGTTGTTAATGATACATTCGGCATTGCTTCCTTAATTTTGCGGACCAAATCTAAATATTGTTCGCGAGTATATTTACGTGCCATAATTTTTAGAATTTCCGTACTTCCTGATTGAACAGGTAGATGGATATGATCTAAAAGGTTGCCGCCTTTTGCTAACACTTCAATTAAATGATCGTCGAAATCACGAGGATGGCTTGTTGTAAAGCGGATTCTTGGGATATCAATTTTGTGAATCTCATCCATTAAATCACCTAAGCCATAGTCTATGTCTTCAAAATCCTTCCCATAGGCATTTACGTTTTGCCCTAGGAGAGTAATCTCTTTATAGCCTTGAGCTGCTAAGTGACGAACCTCTTGGATAATTTCCTCTGGACGACGGCTGCGTTCTTTACCGCGAGTATAAGGAACAATACAATACGTACAAAATTTATCACAGCCATACATAATATTAACCCAAGCCTTAATATTTCCTTTACGAACCTTAGGAAGATTTTCGATGACATCGCCTTCTTTAGACCATACTTCGATCACCATTTCCTTAGAAAGATAAGCTTCATTTAAAATATAAGGCAGGCGGTGTATATTATGGGTACCAAAGATCATATCAACAAAAGGATGAACCTTTAAAATCCTGTTTACAACTGATTCTTCCTGTGACATACAACCACAGACACCTAATAATAAGTCCGGTCTTTCTTTCTTTAATGCCTTTAGGTGACCAAGCTCACCAAATACCTTATTTTCTGCATTTTCCCGAATCGCACATGTATTTAGCAAAATGACATTGGCATCTTCAACACCATCAGTCGGCTCATAGCCTAACGCCATAAAAATACCTGCCATAACTTCTGTGTCATGCTCATTCATTTGGCAGCCATACGTGCGAATGTAAAACTTCCGGCCTTGTCCCATGCCTTTAAATTCTTCAGGAATGGCAAAGCCTTCATATTTTACTTCTTCTTTTCCTCGCTTTTTAGCATCCTTTAGTGAAGGAGGCATATACACTGCTTGGAAATACTTACTGTAATCCTTATCGGATTTTTTGTCCGAAGGATTTACTTGAGTACTTTCCTTACGTTGCTGTTCATTCATTATGTGATTCTCCTTTCAACCTACCCTTTTAATAGTTGCACGTTATTACTTTTACGATAAATCGGTCATTGTTATAAAGAAAACTTGGCTGGCGCCAAGCCTTTAGGCGCAGTGCGACTGCCTAGTTGCACTTAAACTTCATTCTTATAATTTGCCACTACGTCGAATTCTCTCCTGCGCTGCAAATTTATACTTTCTTAACGTGCAAGAAAAAATGTTGTATGAACTTCCATTTTATAATAAAAACATACAACATAATAGTATATCGATATTTTTGATAGAAAACAATCCTAAAACGTATTTATATGTTGTAAGATAAAGTGAAAGGTGTATACCCGTAATCTCTACACAACAAAATTAAAAGCCTGCAAGTGATATTGCATACTCAAGTGGTGTTGCATCTAATTTATTAATCACTTCATTATCTTCCAGAATCTTCAGGCTCTTTTTCCCATAAAGATGATTCACTTCAAGAATCCACGGCTTGAAATTATGATCGATAATAACGTCTAATGCAACATCCCCAAAATGCCCCAGCTTTTGGTCTAAAACCTCACAAATTTGCCTGCTAACCTCAATTGTACGGTTCATGATTTCCTTTGCTTCCTCGTCCCCGAGTTTAAAAATAATTTTAAGCATTTTTTGACCGTCTGTAAGGTGGGCAACATGTTTTAAGTTTGTTATAATGCTATTCTCTTGTGCAACCCTGCCAATGACTCCTTGACAAATCCATTCCTTTTGTCTGTTTTTCTGCAGGTACAAACGAAAATCAAATTTTTTATTATTATAAATCGTTGAAACACCTTGTTGAATGATATAATCTACTTTTATTATGCGGTGTAAATACTTATCGGCCTCATTTACTGTTCTATAAAATCTTTTTTCTTTACTTCTATTAATAATTAAGAACCCGTTTCCTTCCTTTTTCACAACAAAGATCCCTTTTCCCTGCTGCCCCTTAACAGGCTTCATATATACTGTATCAAATTTTTTTAGCATTTCTTCTAGGTCATTAGATGTTTTATAAAGTTTTGTTTCTGGAAGGAACATTTTAACCTTTTCATCTGCTGAGCAAGCCTCCCATAACTGAAACTTATTAAAAGGATTTGTATTAAAAAGTTTACCGCCAATTACATTCTCCAATGATAATTCAATTTCCTCAGGAATTCTTAATTTTTTAAAAATCGAGTCTGGAAATGGAAAGTCTTCTTTCCTCCATTTCCCCGTTTTTGGCTGATAATAATACCCCGTTATTGTTTTTTTTGTAGGATTAATGCTCTCACTGGAACAAATAATTAAAAAGGGAACTTTTGCATTATCCAATTTAAAACGGTTTTTGCATTTTTCCAGCAAATTCGGCGTTAATTGTTTAAATTTGTTTTTTGCTATATAGGCAATAAACGGACCAATATGAATAACATTTCCATCAACCTTAATATCATAAACAAGCTCGTCAGGTATAGTAAAAGGTATTGTACCTCTTGTAAGCCCAATTTCATTTTCTGATAAATCATTTGATTTTTTTACAGAAAATGCTTGTGACCAATGACCAAACTTAATAATGACTTCTCTTGATCTAATTAGGTAATGCTTAAGAAATGACCTTGATAATAGTATTTTTGGCAGCCTGCTTTGAAGCTCAATAGATCCCAAACGCGTATTATTTTTTTTATCCGTTAGATAGATGATCTTTATCATTTAGTTGCACTCCAATATTTAGAAATAGATGCTCATTTATTCTATGAAGTTGGGATAGGTTGTGATATTTATCCTGTCATAAATGGGTGAATGTAGCATATAAAAAAAACATTACCGTCATTGGACAGTAATGTTTTAATTAAGCATTAAAAAACAAGCAACTATTTAGTTAACAGCTGAATATCTTTAATGATCCTTTCTTTTTCAATTGATTTATTTTGATTAGCCATATCATAAAGAGCCCTTATTTGGTTCTGCTTGTCAATTAAGAACATCGTTGTTGAATGGGCAAAAAAATCCCCTTCTAATTTTTGGTACTGCATTTGCAAATTAGCAGCAATTTCCTTCGTTTTCTTTGGGTTTCCCCTTAGCCATTTCCATCCAGCAGGATCCGCACCAAATGAATCAGCATAATTTTTAATGATTTGCGCTGTATCATGTTCAGGATCTATTGTAATAGCGATAAGCTCAACTTTTTTTCCGAATAAACCCTGACTTTTTAACTGTTCCTGCAGCACTTTAAAATCTGCCATAGTTAATGGACAAATATCCGGGCAATTGGTATAAAAAAAGGCGACAAGTTTGATCTTTTCAGTAGACAATTCATATCCTTGCCCATAAACATCATCCAATTGAAAGGCTTCAACCTTATCTAAAACAGGCAATTTTTCACCATGGGGCCAAAACCAATAAATGATGGCAAAGCCAGCCAAACTAACAAGAAGAATGATTAACCATCTTTGCTTCTTCATCGTTTACTCCACATCAGGTTCTTTCATATCTTTTAACGGTGCCAGACAGACTTGCTTATTTTTGTGAACGCGGAGAATGCCCCACATTCCTTGCTCAATATCCCAGCGTATATTTCCAGAGCGATACATATAGTCTCCCGGAAAATTAAAGAAGCTTCCCGCTCCATAATGCAGCTTAAGATCCCTTGCAAACCCCAACACAATGTGCGGATCAATTGATTTAACCTGAGAGAATAGGTCCCTGTCATCCGTATTCCAATAATGGCCATGCAAATGGAAGCCATGTGCCCGCCTGCGCTCTGATGGATTCACCAGTCTGATTGTAACCGGATCACCAGCATAAGCTTCAAAAACAGGTGTTGAAGGATCTCCATGAACTTTGGAACTAAACAAATCTTTAAACACCGGAAATTGTCTAAGGCGATTGATCAACCGCTCTGTACAATAATTAAAGCCTCTTGAACCGTTGTCGTACGTATCAACCAAATCTCCAAGTTCATCCGGATCAACACCTGTTAAAATACCATCAACCGGATCAATGATGACACAGCCCTCGCTATCAACTAATCTTGCTCCGTCATACATTGTTAGAACAAATTCTCTTATATCAGGTGCAAATGGATGACTCAAAATCACATTGCTGCTTGTTAGTAAAGCTGGCGTTCTGTCAACAGGATTGAGGATTTTCGTTCCTCTTCCCTCAGCGATAAACGTTCCAAACGTACCAAGTGATCGATGATTTCGGATGTCTGCCATATCCCACATCCCGCAGGCACCAACAGCAACATCTACATACCAGCGATAGACAACCGTTTCACCTGGACCTGCCGTTTGGTCTGGATTAAAGCCAACCGTTTCACCTGCGGATGATTTTACATCATATTGAATCAGCTGCGGATGAAGTGATATTCGCACCGATGGTGGATAAAATGCTTGCTGCTTAACAGGCGGATATGGCCAAATTCCGTCTGGGAAAGGAAAACGATCAAACTGTAAAAGGCTTGTTAAATGAACCTCGACAACATCTCCTTGATTTGCTCTGAGAACGAGAGGTTCAGGATTCTTTCGTCCGCATAAGATGTCATCCATATCTTCTCTTAACGCAAATACGATGCCAAATGGATCGGTCTCCCCCCATTTGCTATAGACGATCGGTACCTGGAAAGCGACAATATCAAAGAATACTACACGTGCGTTTGGCGGAGCATCCACCTCTACACATTCTGCCGGAGGAGGCGGCTCTCCCGTACAGACCGGCAACGGTTTTGTTCGTTCAGGCGGATTTGGCCGATCTGGAAGCGGAATAAGAAAATCTACCTCTTCGTCATAGGCACGGATTAATCCCCAGCATCCATTCCACAGATCTTCTTCTGTCTCAAATGTCCAGAGGTAATCACCTGATCTCGGAACCTCCATATCAAATGTAAATGATTCGGAAATGCCGATATGCTCCTGTGCTTGAAACTCAGTTTCTATATCTGGACGTTCCTTCTTCCATCTTAGCCCGTGCATGTTGAAGCTGTGAGACTCTTCCTGTGCACCCTGCAATAATCGGACACGAATTGGATCCCCTTCATAACAATGTAAAATGGGAGTAATTGGATCCCCATTGACAAACGAACTGAATGAATAGGCGGGATCAAAATCTTTCCCTAGTCTGAACTGCAGCGGTTCATTTTTATAATTCACAGCGAATAAACCAGGGTCATCCTGGGATCCTGGAAACTCAGGAGGGTTTAATGGACAGCCATTTTCATCAAACAGCAAGGCAAAGTCTTGAACCATTAAGACAAAATCCCGGTAATCCGGTATTAAAGGATGGGTGACGGTAACTTGCTGACCTTCCCTCACCTCTTCACCTGTTCTTGAGTCAAGAACATCTGAAAAACGTGCATGAACAACGGTTGAACCAAACACACCGTGCTGCTGGTGATAACTGGCAAATAAATGGTCATGGAAAAACCATGCCTTAAGCTCAACATCGGCAAAATATTCATAGCGAATCGTCTCGCCGGGCAGGACGCTTGAATCATAATTCCACCCAACATTTGCCCCATCACTGACCATAACATCGAATTTAACGAAATGAACGTGAAAAGCTGTTTCGAATGTTCTTGTGACAAGCTGAAACGCATCACCGCTCGCAACTTCCTGCAGCCGGTTGGTAAAATTAACCGAAATGCACGCTCCGGCGTTAACATGCAAAATAAGCGGCTCTGGTTGTTTTCTCCCTGCTAATACATCTTCCAAATCTTCATCCAGTACATATAATCTTCCTTTAGGATCATACCAGCCCTGGCGGTTATAGACGATAGGCATCTCAATGAGTGATACGTTAAATACCTGGACCTCAGGATTTTCTAAGATGATGCATGGGTCGGTAAAAACAGCACCTGGTCTTGCTGTAGGAACTGCAGCGTTTCGTTCAAGCTCCGTCATATCCCTGCCGCCGACAATGCCAAGCGGAGGACGAGGCGCCTTACAGCCGAGCTTGCCAGGTATAAAATTAGGAAAGCCAGGTCGTTCCTTCGTAGGCTTAGGCGGAATCGGACGATCCGGCAACGGCTGTAATGGTTGAATAGGCACGCCATTCGGATAGCACTGGCTGCCATCCTGAAGCGTATCAAATATCCTGTTAATCGCCCACATACCCACTCCAAAATGAGGGTATAAATGACAATGCATAATTACATCACCATATGTTCCAACTAAAGAACCCAATCCATATAACGTGTCAATCGTATGCCACGTTTGCGGGCTGATTGCGATCGCATCAAATGCGTCCGATTCTGTATTAAGCGGATCTCTAAAAAAGGTATGGGCATGATAATGAAATACGTGCGTTTCCTTTACTCCGGCATGAACGAGTCTAAATCTGGCTGGATCCCCCCGATAACCTCGAAAAATCGGCGTTGCCGGATCGCCAAATACCCATGAATCATGATGGACTTCTTCCCCTTCACAATCTGGGCAGACAACCCCCTCTTCAATCAGCCTCACCCGATTTTCAACAGGTTCATAGCGGTAATTAATCGCATGTGTTGATTCACGATCCTGATTTGTAACAGGATCAAGCGGGCGGTTGCCTGTTATATCATCTGTAGACATTTCATCATGAAAAATAAAGGCATACTCGCGAAAGGATGGGGCAAATGGATGATGGATATCTGCAAACACCCCGCTTTTTATTGGACCGCCTGTAACAGGATCTGTCCACCAGGATCCGCGTCTTTGGACAAAAAGGCAGCCAAATAATCCATTTATACTCGTTCCTTCATCACTGCTGTCTGGATTACCTAAGTCTGTAAAGTAGTAAGTACCTTCATGGTTTACACTAATCCGGTAAAGAATCTTTTCTCCTGGATCTGCTAATGTATTTGGATTAAAGCCGACATTTGCACCATCAGAATCTAGTACATCATAATCTGCTTCCTGAAAATGCATTCCTGTGGCAAAATGGATTTTATTTTCAAATAAGATTTCAACTATATCCCCATTATTCGCACGAATGCAAAGCGGCTGAACTAAATCAACCGGCGTAAACGGATTTTTTTTAACCAGTTCCTTTACCTTTTCCTCATTTTCTTTTAATACATACATCATGCTTGAATCACCATGATCACCAAAATTATTCAGAACTATTCGAATTGGGATCGCAACAACGTGAAAAAATCGTTTCATCTCGCCCTCACCCTTTTCCTATAAATCATCCCTTAATTCAGGGATTCGCGGCATCCCTCTTTGTTCAATATAAAAGACTTCGATATTATGAACATGGATCGACCATACTCTGTTTTCTAATTCTCCAATGGTTGTTACTTGGACATCAACAGCCACATTATCCCCTATAACATCAACAATTCTTCCAATAAAAACAAATGGATAAGAAGGGGTCAAAATGAATACATTTCTTCCGATTCCTGCTTCAAACTCATTAATTAAGGCTTCATCATGGATATCATTTATCGAAGGTATTGTAATTTCAGTAAACAAATCATTTTGTCTCATGATTTAAGTGTGCCTCCTTTTTTCTCTGTTCAAAGATGGATTACGTTAGTGGTATGCGTTGGTTACAATCAAAGTTAGGCGTAAAATGAGCAATTTTTTCTAATGGAATTGTTAAAGGGGTTGGAAATTGGAAAAATGGAGCATTAATCATTTTTATATTGACTGGGAATAATGTAATAGCACTTTGTGTAACGTTAATGATCGTACCGCAAAAGATCGGCCGAAAGGTTTGGCCAAATAAATTCAGCTGATCTGATTCTGTTACGATTAAAATACTTGTGTCGATCAATCCTAATAACTGGTCAAACAATTCATCCACTACATCTTCAATGTTGATACGAATCGGTTTATCAAATACAATTTCGCACTCTTTACGTTTCTTCACTTTAACCTCACAATCTTCTAAATCTTCTTTTATTTTTTGATGCTTTTCCTTTTCTTCAACTTGTTTTTTCTTTTCTGCATCATGATCTTTTTTGTTACTTGCCATATCCCTACCTCCTCACATTTAAAAACATTGTGCAAGTTTCAAAAGATTTATCTATGGAAATTTTTCAAAACATGAGTGAACAGGCTTAAAAACCGTATGGTCTCAACGTATTTAATCTCATTTAGATTTACATGTTCATCTTTTTTGAAAGCATGCAGTGTAAGTTGATGATTAGTTGAATATGAGATTTTTCCGATTCTCTTTGTCTCTTCATCTAAATAAACAGCCACCCATGTCTCCTTCCAGGTTTGTAAATTTGTTTGAAGGGTTTCTTCAAAAAATTGCTGTTTTAAAATATCCCGCTTTGAGACAGTTTCACCAAATTGAAGGACAAGCTTATTACGTAAATTATTATCAAAGATAAAATGCTGATGTGTATTGGAATAGTTAGGAATGCCATATGGAATATTTGCAGATTCAATTACAGAATAAGGAATCCACGTTCTATCCTTTAAATTTGTTATCATGACAAAATCTCTGCCGATTGTACTAACCTTTCCTTCTTTATAAAGAGATTTTGACCCGCATTTTAAATAGATCTCTACTTGCTGATTTCGTTTTGACTTAAAAAACTTCCTCAGCTTTAAGTTCTTTCCTCGCTTCTCATCCTTCTCAGAGATATTGAACATATTAGCCCTGTCGATATATTCCATTAATAACCTAGTCTCTTCAGTTGACTTACTGCTAGTTGGTGAAGTGAGACCGTAACCGTTTTGGTTATTAAAATGATTTATGATATCTTCTTTTCTTGGTTCCAGCTTACGTCTTTCTAACAAGTCTTTTCGATATTCATTTAAATAAAGCTTTTTATTTTTCTTTTTTTTATTGATATGTTCCATATACCCTCCCCCCCTTTTCAACTGACCCATGCAAGGCATTACACTCTTAACGAGTAGTTGACTAAGCTGATCGTCATAAAAACAAGCAGGGTACCAAACAGGCTAAATGCAACCATATTTTCTTCCAAGCTGATTAAATAAGAAGCAGGTAAGCTGCATAAAGCGGGATCCTTAACTACTGCTGCAAGCATGTTCCCCATAAGGCTCCCAATAATTCCATTCAGAAAACCAGCTAAGAGAGATTGGAATTTTACTAGTGATCCAAATAATATACCTATTCCCCCTCCAATTAGGACTGTTAGCGCCATCATCATATACATTTGGTCGGCATACAAAAATTGCAAAATCATCGCAATCGTTAAACTTAAAATTCCAGAAATGCTCATAGACATAATCATTCCAAAACGGTCATTAAACAGCCTTCTTTTTTTAAACAGAATACGGTACATGATAATAGCAATGACACTATTCACGATCAGCAAACATGCTAAATAAAGGGTCATCCATACATCATCCCCTCAAGACTATGTATGCCTGGCAGAAAGGACGAATAAGAGAAGCGAAGCAAGAAAAATTCCTTCAAGGAAGCTTAAGAAGATGAAATTTGCCTTGGCTGCTGCCCCGATCATTGGCGCCATAAGTCCCATCATCAAACCATTCGCATAACCCGTTAATAAGGTTTGATAATCAAATAACCCTCCAAATAGCGCACCTGCCAACATACCTATAAAGGTAGAACAGATTGTTACATAAACAAATTGAAGCGGGAATTGATAAATTAAGATCACACCAGTAATGATTGCGAGAAAACCTCCAGCCATATTGGAAATGTTCATTCCCAATTGAAATCCAATCAGCTTACGGATTTTTAAAAGGTACATGTAGGTTAAAGCAAGCAACAATACGTTTCCATATAGCAAATAACCTAAAAACCCGCTTACCATATAAAACCACCTCATAATCTGATCGTCCTATGCTTCATTTTTATGAGGGATAGGCTTGTCGTTATTCTTTTCTTGTTTTAGATGTTTGGATAATTTTGTATCGAGACTGTAAAGGATACCCTGGGACAAACAAACTCTTATGCTAATATCTTAAAACACCTAACGACCGTCAGAGCATATACTGGGTATATATCCATGAAAGGAGTGTGCCTTCGATTAAACATTTAAAAGATCAAAGACATTTTCTAACACATGAAAATGAATTTCGTTGTCCTGAATGTGTGGATCCAGAACAAAATGATGATTTTTTTTGTTCACCTAATCATTGTCCCGAACAAATACCGCAGCCTAAATTCCCTTCTGCAAACAGCTCCTTTTCCCCTGAGGAATTGGCGGAGATTACCGAATGTATTGAACAGGCAAATGAAATCTTACTAACATTAGGTGTAGAAAGAGATCCAAATAATTTACGATCGTTACAGCAAAGTTTAAGGCTGCTAAGAAATCAACTAGTTATTGTAAAAATAAATTGTGGTGAGGAGCAGCTAAAGCTTTCAGGACTTTTTGTAGATGCAGGTTTGGATTTCATCATATTAGAAACCAATGTGGGAAACATATTAATTATTCCTACAGAACGTATTATTTTACTCGAACATCCAAATCCAACAGGATCAATGACAGGGAGAGCTGAAGAACTTATTGATATTAATTCCTGCCTCAGAAGGAATCTCACGTTCCACTTTGGTGCGGTTGTGTCTAAAAGCCCGTTTTTACTCAATCTTTTTTTTGGTTTAAAATTATCGCTATTTCTCGAAAGCTTTGTCGGCTGTTTTGTTTATGCAAAAGCCGAGAACGAAAAGATGGAGAAAGATGGTCGTTTAGTGAACGTAAATGATAGAAGGATTGAAGTGAAAGTAGACAGAGAGCAGCAGGGTATCGACTTTGATGAGTTATGCTTTTTAGAAATCGAACAAGAAAAATTGGCAAAGAGCCTTTTCCTTTTTAACGAGACTCCGATTATTACGTAAACGTTTCGTTAGGTAATAAGGAAGGTGCATTCATACAAAAGGGTCTGACTTACCAACACAACATAAAAGTTTGTTGGTTGAGTCAGACCCTTTTATTTCACTCTTATTAATATATTTAAGATAAATCAAATCTGACTTTGCAGCCCTTATGCTTCAATAATTGAAAATTTAGATCATCTGTTAAACCTGCTAAGCGCAATTCAAATCGATCATCACAAAATGGAATGGGATGATCGAAAAAACATGTAAATTTTGGCTGACATAATTCATTTTGATTTTGCTCAAGATTAAATGCAATGAACCTGTTTCGATTTTCATTTTGGCAGTGCGGACAGTGTTCTCTCTGCTGTTTCTTGTCTTGGCAATGTGGGCATTGCTCTTCTCGCTGTTTCTTGTTTTGGCATTTTGGACAGTGTTCTCTTTGATCTTTTCTGTTTTGGCAGTGCGGACATAGTTCAATACAGCCTTGGCGCTTGTCTTTACAATGCGGACATTCTAGATGTCTCATGATCTGTGTAAAACGCTGAAATTCAATACATCTGCAATTTGTAGCTTTAAGGTGTTCTTCGAATTTTGGTTGACAGTTTTTATCCAGCCATTCAACTTTTGAAATTCGGTCTGTTAAAACCGTAATAATCCTGCCATCTTTATGAACTAAATCAACAAAGTTTAGTCCTACATGACAAATTGTACCTTCAACTTCTAGGATGAGAGATTCATCTTCATCAATTTCTTTTATTTGCTTAAATCTAATAGCTTCAGGACCGATCTGCCGGTTATTTAAAGGATTGATTATTTCCTTTTTTATATACATAACACCCCTCCTAACTGGACTAATGTAGCATATGAAAATTCCATGAAGGGGGTTCAATATTAGGGTGTTTGCCTACAAATCATTTTTTTCTATCAAGAATCCTATCTTCCCGTTCTTCCATTCCAACTTTGCATCAAACGTTTTCTCACCTTTTTTAAACCCTTTAATAAGATTTGTACTGCCTTCTTTTAGCAACTTTTGAACATTCGTCTTAGTTATTTTCTTTCCAAGGATCAGCTTTGAAATCGTGAAATGACAATTAACAGTCTTGTAATTTGAACAACCATAAAATTGACCTTTATCAACAACATTGCCATCACACAGTTTACATTTTCCGACCTTCTTCCCCAATGTGTAACGAGACGAGGAACGTTGAATCGTATCAATTTGAAATCCCTCAAAATTCCAGTTTGGGGCAATGGCTATTGCATCATTTACAATTTTTGTTGACAGCTTTTTCGTTTGTTCCATGAAAACAGATGGTGATGCTTGTCCCTCACCAATTTCTGAGAGCCGCTGTTCCCATTTAGCCGTCATTTCTGGAGAAGCCAATATTTGATCTCCAATGGCTTCAATAAGAACCTTCCCTTTATCAGTTGCGAACACGTGATTCTTTTTTATTTCGATGTATTTTCGTTCCTTTAACATCGTGATAATTCCGGCTCTTGTCGCTTCTGTTCCTAATCCTTCGACCTTACTTAATACCTTTTCTAATTCATCATTGTCTAAATATTTTCCTGCTGTTTTCATTAATGTGATTAATTGACCTTCTGTAAAGCGTTTTGGTGGCTGTGTTTGACTTTCCTTTGTTTCAACTTTTTCAACATGTCCTGAATCTCCCTGCTTAACATTTGGGAGGATTTGATCCTTTTCTTTTTTATCCTGGTAGATAACCTTTCGCCAGCCTTCTTGAATTTGCTGTTTGCCCTTTGTGATAAATTCAGCGCGACCGTCTACTACTGTGGTTAATGTAGAGTAATCAAATATCGCTTTATCGTAGTGGACGGCTATAAGTCTTTTAATAATCATGTCATACATTTTCTGTTCATCTGTTGACAATTTTTTTGGATCTTTTACTTGCTCTGTTGGAATAATGGCATAATGATCGGTTACCTTTTTTTCATTAACATAACGAGGATTGTTTACAATTGATGACATTGGTAATGGAAAAAACTTTTTATAATCATCAAAGGCACTTAATTTAGCAAGAATTTCCGGAAAAAGCTCTGCCTCCCCTTTTGTTACAAAGGTAGAGTCACTGCGGGGATAAGATACAATCCCTTTTTGATACAATGTCTGTACAATATCCAGCGTTTTTTTCGGCGAAAATTTATAGATTTTATTAGCCTCTGCTTGCAATGATGATAAATTGAAAAGAAAAGGTGGTTGGTATTCCTTACGCTCGGTTTTCAGTTCTTTGATTTCAGCAGGTTTTCCCTTGCAAAATGCAGCAATCTTCTCCGCCAAATCTTTATTCATTACTCTGCTTTGTTGGTCTTTTTGCCATTTCCCTTTATATTTTTTACCACCAATTGCAAATGTCGCGACAACTTCCCAAAATGGCTCAGGCTTAAATTTCTCAATCTCCTTTTCCCTTTTCACGATTAATGCAAGTGTTGGCGTCTGAACTCTGCCTGCGGAAAAAACATCGTTCATTCCCTTTTCTTTTAGTAAAAGTGAATATACCCTTGATGCATTCATTCCGACAAGCCAATCTGCACATGCACGAGAATATGCTTCATAATAAAGGTTCCTCGTATTTTCCTCATCAAGTAATTGGCGAAATCCCTGAAGTATCGATGCCGGAGTAAGTGATGAAATCCATAATCTTTTGAGCGGTTTTTTAACTCCGGAAAGCTGAATGATATTTCTTATGATCAGTTCTCCTTCACGCCCAGCATCACCTGCGTGAATAATTTCCTTTACCACAGGATTTTTTAACAGCTGACTAACAATATAATATTGTTTTGCTTTAGACTTCATTACTTCATATTTAAATTTTTCAGGAATAATCGGTAACGTTGATAATGTCCATTTTTTCCATTCTGGATGGTAATCTTCAGGAGCCACAAGCTGCGTTAAGTGGCCTATTGCCCATGTACAATAAGCACCATTTGGAAAAAATTCATTTGGTTTTATTTCATAATATCCATCTTTTTTAACTCTCTCAAATTGTGAACATAGAGTTGAAGCCTGATCCGGCTTTTCTGCAATTATAACCTTCATTTATTTATCACCTTACATTTTGTTAAGAAACTACCATTTTTTAAAACTCTTTTTTATATGTAGTAAAACCTCTCCACTGTTGGAAGTTACACTTTATTTTACTTTATTTTCATTCGTTAGGAAAATGAGAGAAATGAAATTATTTTGTAGATGTTTTGTGCAATTCAGTAAGGAAAGAGCATACTTTCTTCATCCTATACATACAAATATGTCAGGAAAGCAAATGGGACAGGGGTTGGTTACAATGAATATATCAGCAGGGGAATTATCACTAGTCATTCTTATTATAGTAGGATTAATTGGCCGCTCTCCGATTATTGCAACAGCTGCAAGCATCTTGTTGGTTTTAAAATTATCATCCCTTGAGCGGTTTTTTCCAATGCTAGAACGGCGCGGTTTGGAATTAGGACTTATGTTTTTAACGATTTCGGTTTTGGTTCCTTTTGCTAGCGGAAAAATAACAGGAAAGGATATTTTACTCCTCCTAACAACACTTTCTGGGGCTGTGGCCCTTGCAGGAGGAGCACTTGCTACATATATGAATGGAAAAGGATTGGAAATGCTTCGTGTTGAACCCCACATGATTGTCGGTCTTGTAGTGGGTTCGATTGTCGGAATCGTTTTTTTGCGTGGGATTCCAGTTGGTCCCCTTATGGCTGCCGCGATCACTGCGTTATTAATGAAAATTATCTACTTACTGGCTAAAATTTTCTAAGTTTATGAAGTAGGTATCTTCTCCCGTTGTTTAAACAGGGTAGCCAATTGCTTTGTCTTGTCTTGTTCACCTTCATTACTATTACTTGGCTTTATTAAGAAAAAGGCTAATATCAAGGTCAACAAACTTAAACCAGCCATACTGAAAAAAACCGTTTGATGTGAAATTTTCATTAACCAGCTAAATAATGGCGGACCGAACGCTACTCCGAGGAAACGTACACTGCCATATAATGAGGTAATCATACCTCGTTCAGCTTTATTAACAGCCCCAGTAATTAACGTATTCAAACAAGGCAGCAGAAGACCTGTTCCGATACTGCCTAATGTTAATAGACCTACCATAGGTACAATCTGTTCAAGAAAAGATACAGCGACCATTGAGCTAGTTAACAAAATCAATCCTATAACCATAACTCTTCGTATGAGAGGTTTATTTTGCTTTATTTTTGCCCCTGTTATATAGGCTGTGAGCACCATTCCAAATAGGGGAATTGCCAAAATACATCCTTTTATGATTCCATCAACTTTAAATGTTTCTTCAAGAATATCTGATAAATAAAATAAAACACCAAAAAGGATGAACAAACCGACTGAACCGACAAAAAATGAAGGAATCAGCCATTTCCCCTTTTGTTTAAAAATTTGTTTTAAATCACCAAGATACTTTGGCAGCGGTTTGCCCTCCATTTTTTTCTTTTCCTTTACACCAATCCAAACAAAGAGTGCAGTTGCAAAGCATAAAAGTGGGAATGTAAAAAACACTGCAAACCAAACAATCAATGCAATCAAAGATCCGATAATGGGAGAAAATATCTTCCCTAACCCGTTTGTTGATTCAATAATGCCAAGTGCTTTACTTTCTTGTGCACCTGAATAAACATCTCCGATTAAGGCCATCGCAATCGGTGAAGTACCAGCAGCACCAATTCCTTGAATAATTCTTCCTACTAATATCCATGTATAGGAATTATCGAGTAACCATGCGGCAAGACCTGAAACAATTCCTCCGATACCATAGATCACTAAAGATAAAACAATAATCCACTTTCGTCCGAATCGATCTGATAAATAACCGACAAACGGAATGATTAATCCCGCAGCAAGAGAAAACACTGTGATAGTTAGACTAACTTGAAATTCTGATAAACCCAATTTTGATTTCATTGTCGGTAGTACAGGGACTAACATAGAATTTCCCAAAACCATGACTAATGGAATGAGAGCGATCGCAACTATGTTTGCTTTTCCTTGTTTTGCTTCCATTTCCCTTTCCTCCAAATAAAATATCTCTTCTTTGTTTACATTTCCCTTAACTATATTTTTGATACAATCCAATGCATGGATGCACCTCATTTTCACTTTTTTCAAATGCTACATTTTATATTAAACAATATTTGTATTTAAGTAAGAGGTAAAACAAAAGGGACAGTCACTCTCTAAACAAATGTTAGAAAGAACAGTCCCTTTCACTTTACGTTATTCAATCTGTAAAATCGTATGAGAGCGATTCAGCGGAAAAGTATCAAATCTTAAACCCCTTCTTAAGCATTCAAGATTAAAAGCATCCTCGCATTGGATATTTCCTAAATTAACATTTCTTCCCCAAAATTGTATTAATTCAATCTGCTGTTTTTTTTGCGGAGCTTCCCAGATAAGGTATTTTCTTACATCGTTCGTAATCGTTTTATCGATATTAATAAGAAATTCCTTATCAATCAGACCTTGCTCATTATAAATGCCTACGTTTTTCCCCGACTCCCGTCCTTCAACAATCACATAAGAAGCACCGCATTCCAGATCAGAATAAAGGGTTCGTTCCAATTCTTTTACTTCCAAATAGCTGCCCTCAGCTTTTTTTCCACATTCTGTGATGACTGTGAATCCTTTTCCTACGGCTTCCTGAATAACTTTTCTCCGCTTTCGATAAGTTAATTCGATTGTTCCATCTGAAATTTCTAGATGATCAAATCCTATTCTCTCTATATACTCAAAATACTCCCCTAAAACACCTTTATGGGCTGCTATTTCAAACAATGTTCCACCTGGATAGACTGCAATATTTTCTTTCTTAGCTAAAAGCAATTTTTTTTTCAAAAGCTCTGGAGGATACAACATTGTTGTTCCAAAACCGAGTTTTATATAATCAACATATTGACCTGCAAGTTGTAACATTTCTTCAAATAAAGCTAATCCTATTCCTTTATCAATTAGCATTGTTAAACCAAGTTCTTCTGACTCACTTACCCTTTCTCCTGACGGATCAATAAGTTTCGGCTGACAGAAATTTTGCGGATATTTCACAGAACGGTCCCTCCTAGTGGGTAAAATGTCTATGAAGCATCCTATGCATGACACTTTAAAGAAGTTCTTCCTGACATCTTATTCACTCTGTTCTTGAGTATCTTTATCGATATCAATCAATTCTCCACCAAAATGAATAAACATATTTGGTTCCTTTTCTCCTTCTCCAAGAATCGATTTTTTTAGGCCATCGATGTACTTAGCAGTAATATCGATAAAGTTTTGCTTTTCACCAGGGTTATCCAATTGCCCCATTATATAAAGGTCTTTGTCATCTTTATACAAATAGGCTATGTATCCAATCGCTTTGCCTTTTGTATCTACTACATTTATGATTTCACCTTGTTCATTGCGAAACTCTGGCTGAAAAAATATCATCGTCCATGCTCCTTTCCGTGATTTCATCTTTATTTGCCTTATTAAAAGAGTATGACCCATATTTTAGAGTGGCTAATAAGGTTATAAAAAATACGTATCGGAAATAGGTAAAGGCTGTCTATCTAGTCATAATTATGACTATTAGACAGCCTTATCTTAGCTTTTTTCCACATTGTTAATTAGAAAGATCGATAAGATTCCTTGACAGAAAAGAAACCTTTAGCTTATAAACGAGCACTAAAAAGTTATAATTAAGTACTCTCTTTAAAATGTACTATAAACATCCGGACAAGCTGTGTTCGTTGGCTTGTAAAAGCAATGCGATTTAAATCTTCCTGCATTCCATTGATTGTACCATTGTGCTGGACAAGTTCCCGATCTGGTTGCCTGGATTTTAAGGATATATCGACCATTAGAGAAATGGTTTTCCAACATCCAGGCGGGTTTGAGGCTACGATAAAGGGATATTTTTACCTAGCTGCAAGAGATATGGATATTCCACTTGCCCGTAGAGTCATTAATGGAGAGCGCTTCCATCCTGCAAGTTTTTCATTATGTTTTTTTAGACCACCGTGTTCTGTTCACTCCAACATTTCCGACCATTAACATACCCAGCTTCCCATCACCTTCTGCCTTTGCCCTCATTAAACGAGCTAACAATTTCACATCAGCTTCAGTTGCTTTTACTACTGCCAACGGAATCACTCCCATAAATGTATTATTGCCATGTATATGAAGAGAGAGATCGTCTTAGTGTTGTAATTGTATAAACTTATATAATTTGATAACGAATGAAAGCTTAAATAATCTGTAGTTCTCTGCCAGCCTTCTCAAAAATATCCAGTGCTTCCTGAAGCTGATCCTCCGTATGTTCTGCTGTAACAATTGTCCTCACCCGTGCAAGCCCTTTTGCTACTGTTGGGAATGCGATACCTTGGGCAAAAACTCCATATTCTAATAGCTTATCGGAAAATTGATGTGAAAGTGCTTCATCACCAAGAATCACTGGTGTAATCGGTGTATTGCTTTTCCCGATATTAAAACCTAAATGGTTAAGGCCATCCTTAAAGAATGTTGTATTTTCCCATAAACGCTCAATTAGATGAGGCTCTTCTAAAAGTACACGGATTGCTTCGCTGCATGCAGCTGTAACAGCAGGGGGATGAGATGTGCTGAACAAAAACGGGCGCCCACGATGTATTAAATAGTCTATTAGCGTTCTTGAGCTTGCTACATATCCTCCTAATACACCTATGGCCTTGCTTAGTGTTCCCACTTGAATGTGCACTCTGCCATCTAAACCAAAATGATTCACGGTTCCGCGGCCATTTTCACCTAAAACACCTGAAGCGTGTGCATCATCGACCATCACTAATGCATCATACTTCTCCGCTAGATCAACAATTTCAGGAAGTGGTGCAATGTTTCCATCCATTGAAAACACACCATCTGTTACGATGATTCGAACTCTAAAATCCTTTGATTCTTGCAATGCTCTTTCAAGATCTGCCATATCAACATGGTTATATACTTTTCTTGCTGCTTTTGTTAAGCGAATTCCATCAATAATTGATGCATGGTTGAGTGCATCAGAAATAACAACGTCTTCTTTTGTTAAGATCGAAGAAAGAACCCCTTGGTTTGTTGTAAAACCCGACTGGAATACTAATGCCGCTTCGGTATGTTTAAATTCCGCAAGCTTTTCTTCAAGCTCTTTATGCATGGTGAACGTACCTGCAATGGTTCGAACTGACCCAGTACCTGCACCAAAATTCTCAACAGCTTCCAGGGCTGCCTTTCGCAGTCTTGGATGTGAGGTTAAGCCTAAATAATTATTGGAAGAAAGCTGGATCACCTCTTTTCCATTAATAATTACCTTTGCACCTTGATCACTTTCCAACGGAATTAATGTCCGAAAAGTACCTTGTTTTTTCATTTCATCTAGCTCAGATTGTAAATATTCAAAGCCTTTCACTTTCCATTCCTCCTCTTCATTTATTTAGCAAAAACTAAAATTGCCGTTACGGTTGTAAGACAACCTTGCCACAGTTCCCCTCTATCATTAAATCAAAGCCCTTTTCAAATTCTTCAAGTGAAAAGTGGTGGGTTATGATCGGGCGTGTATTAATCTGCCCTGAATGTATAAGAGCGGAAACCTGCTGCCAGGTCTCAAACATTTTTCTGCCGGTTATACCTTGCACGGTTATCCCCTTGAATACAATATCATTGGTCACATCAACTTCAACCGGACGTAACGGTAAACTTAAAATGGATACCCTTCCGCCGTTTGTTACCATTTTAAACCCATGATTCATCGCAACCGGATGTCCTGACATTTCACATACAACATCAACTCCATTTCCCCCTGTTAAAAATTCGACAACCTCAAGAGGATTTTCCTTGTTTGAGTTAATAATTCTAGTTGCCCCCATCTCTTTTGCTAAATTTAAACGGTAATCGTTTAAATCAAGCGCGATCACTTGTGCAGCACCAGCAGCTTTAGCAACACCAACTGCCATCATGCCAATTGGACCGCAGCCGATAATGGCTACTGTTTTTCCGATGACTTCTCCTGATAAAACAGTATGGACAGCATTTCCCATCGGTTCTTGAATGGAGGCAATATCAAATGGCATTTCCTTTGGATTTTTCCAAAGATTAGCTGAAGGTAGTGCAACATATTCTGCAAAACAGCCCTGTGTATCGACGCCAATTATTTTTGTATGTTTACAAATATGCGCTCTGCCTGTTAAACATTGCTGACATTTTCCACAAACAATATGAGTTTCTGCTGATACAGAATCTCCTATTTCAATATTTGTAACCTTATTCCCTTTTTGAACAACTTCTCCAGAAAATTCATGTCCGAAAATATAAGGTGGTTTAACGCGACTCTGTGACCACTCATCCCATTTATAAATATGAACATCTGTACCGCAAATTGATGTCGCTTTTACTTTGATAAGGACTTCATCCTCGTTTATTTGTGGTATCTCCACCATTTGAAGCTGAGCTCCATACCCCTGGTGATGCTTAACAACCGCTTTCATTTTTCCGCCCATGATGTACACCCCTCTTATTGTAAACCCTTACATATTAATATTTTATCACCTCGTACAAAAATGTAAATAAGATTGTCCATCTCACATAAACACATGATTGCTGTCAATATAAATTTTTTTATTTTAGATAGAAACATGCAAAAAAAGCTGTCTAAAAACAAAAGGGTCAGTCCCACAAACACATTTCATTGATGTTTGTTTGGGGACAAACCCTTTTAAGACAGTCTTACATAAATTCTGCAACTAATTTATTAAATTCCTCTTCATCAATCGCTAATTCAGCTTTTGATAATGGTGTTTCACTATATCCATTCAGGAGTTCTTGATATGATTTTTGTTCCGTATTTTGATAAATCAAACCTGTAACTAATCCATTATGTCTCATTAGTGTTTGCATGGCCATTTCTTTATTGTGAGGATCATAGCCTTCAACATTCGCAAGCTTAGTTAAGTTTTCTTTAAACCAATCATATGTGTTCACCTTATTGTAAGTAACACAAGGACTAAACACGTTAATAAGCGAGAAGCCTTTATGATTAATACCAGCTTCAATAAGGGCTGTTAAATCCTTTAGATCAGTTGAAAAGCTTTGTGCAACAAATGTAGCCCCTGCTGTTAACGCCATTTCCATTACCGATAGGGATGACTCAATTGAGCCTTGAGGTGTACTCTTTGTCACAAAACCTGCATCACTTCGAGGTGATGTTTGACCTTTTGTTAAACCGTAAATTTGGTTATCCATGACAATATACGTCATGTCAATGTTTCGTCGAATCGCATGAATAGTATGACCCATCCCGATTGCAAATCCGTCACCATCTCCACCTGAAGCAATAACTGTTAAATCTTTATTCGCCATTTTAACACCTTGTGCAATCGGTAAAGAACGTCCATGTATGCCATGAAAACCATACGAATTAATGTATCCGGAAATCCTCCCTGAACACCCGATACCAGAAACAACAGCAAGCTGATCTGGTGTTAATCCTACATTCGCTGCAGCACGCTGAATAGCAGCCTGTACAGAGAAATCACCACACCCAGGGCACCAGTTCGGTTTTACGTTATTACGGAAATCTTTAAACGTTGTTGCCATGTTAGATCAGCTCCTTGCTTCTCGTATGAATTTCATGAGGTAAGAATGGGTTGCCATCATATTTTAATAATGAAGAAATCTTATTCGCATACCCTACATTCATTTTTAACAGGCTTGCCAGCTGGCCTGTTGCATTGTTTTCAACAACAATAACCTTTTTAGCAGCTTCAATTAATGGAAGCATTTCTTCAGTTGGGAACGGATGAATAAGGCGAATTTGTGCATGGTTTACTTTAATACCATCAGCTTCTAGACGTGTCATCGCTTCTTCAATTGTTCCTCTCGTCGAAATATACCCTACAAGTAAAATATCTGGGTTTTCGTGTTGAATATGTTTATGAACAGGGTTTTTAAATTGAATGTTGGCAAGTTTTCTTAATCGCTTGTCCATCTGTTCCTTACGATTACCCGCAGACTCTGACGGCTTGCCTGTTTCATCATGCTCTACACCTGTGACATGGTGAATACCATTTTTCATACCTGGAATTACCCGAGGTGAAATTCCGTCTTCTGTTACCTCATAGCGTTTGAAATAACCTTTATTTTCAATTTCAGGCAGCTCTTCCGTTTGAAGCTTGCCACGACGAATTTCAATTTGGCTATAATCTAGCGGTTCAACTGTTTGTTTACCTAATGAAAGCTGTAAATCTGTTAACAAAATGACAGGAACCTGGTATTCTTCAGCAATATTAAATGCCTCAATTGTATCATAGAAAGCTTCTTGTACAGTGCTTGGTGCCATAACCACTTTAGGAATTTCACCATGAGTACCGTAAATCATCGCCATTAAGTCTGATTGCTCTTGTTTTGTCGGTAATCCAGTACTTGGACCGCCACGTTGCGTGTCAACGATCACTAATGGCTGTTCTGTCATACCTGATAAACCGATTGCTTCCATCATTAATGATAAGCCTGGCCCAGCTGAAGCAGTAAACGTACGGGCACCTGCATAGTTAGCCCCAATTGCCATCGTACAAGCAGCAATTTCATCCTCTGTTTGTATAACTGCTCCGCCAAATTTAGGAAGCTTTTTAATTAAGTACTCCATTATTTCTGATGCTGGAGTAATTGGATATGCAGCCATAAAACGTGAGCCGCCTGCAATCGCACCTAAAGCAATGGCGTCATTTCCGATCATGAACATCCGTTTTTTTCCATCAGCTTTTTCAAGAAACATGTCCTGTCGGATATATCCAAGCTCATTTTTTAAATAATCGGCACCTTTTTCAATAGCCTGCATATTTTTCTCAACGATCTTTTCACCTTTACGGCCATATGTGTCATGAACAACTTCATGATATCCGCGCGGATCTAAATTAAGAATCGCACTTGTTGCTCCGATTGCAACCATGTTTTTCATAAGGGAAGTACCTAATTCCGTTGCGATTTCTGTAAACGGCACTGAATAGAGTGTAACATCCGCTCCTTCAGGTATCGTTGGATTAAATTTTGCATCAGCAAGTACAATCCCTCCAGTACGCAGCTCATGGAAGTTGACATCAATTGTTTCTTGATCAAAAGCTACCAATATATCAAGATCGTCTGAGATTGAACGAACTTGTGTCGTACTAACACGAATTTTATTGTTTGTATGGCCGCCTTTAATTCGTGATGAAAAGTGGCGGTATCCGTATAAATAATAGCCTAGTCGGTTTAATGCAATTGAGAAGACTTCACCAGTACTTTCAATACCTTCTCCTTGCTGTCCTCCAACTTTCCAGGAAAGTTGACTAATCATGTGTATTTACACCCCTCTAAAAAATGCAAAATAAAGTTATACATATAACTTATAGTTTATCATAATTCCGTCCAATTTTTTTATAATTCTTAATCCATTGAGAAAACTGAGTTTTTTAATTGGAATTTACTAAACGTTAACAATTTTAGACCCTTAACTTAAAAAATACAAGAGGTTAGCTTAAAATAATCTGTTAAACTTGCCAGTTAATGCCTTCTTTATGTACTAGCTATTTAGCGGGATGTGCAGGAGCCCTTATAGAGTTTATGTTGTATACTTTGAAGTCCACCCTAGTTTATTGCTTCCTCTGAGATTTTCGCTCAAACATATTTATTTTAATAAGAAATGTGATCGATAAAGTTATGATAAACAAGTTTATTGACCAATCTTTGCGGATAATAGTTCAACAAATGATTGATGAAACCGTAGTAACATGCATAATTTTCTAGTCCCTTTATCATAACTTCG
The DNA here is from genome assembly GCF_947503125.1 of uncultured Metabacillus sp. Taxonomy (GTDB): domain Bacteria; phylum Bacillota; class Bacilli; order Bacillales; family Bacillaceae; genus Metabacillus. Next base: position 4,351 of record NZ_CANNCR010000028.1, on the reverse strand, counting down.
ATTCCATCGAAGTCTGAGCCAAATCCTATATTGTTCTCTCCACCTAGGGAACAAAGATAATCGATATGATGAAGAACATCTGACATGATGGGCTGTGGAGTATTCGCTATAAAGTACGGGACAAAAGTCACACCAATCATGCCGTTCTTTTTAAACAATGCGATGATTTGTTCGTTCTTTAAATTACGAACATGCGGGCAAAGCTTATATACATTAGAATGTGAAGCAATTGGGTACTTCGCTAATTCAAGAGCCTCCCAAAAGCTTCGTTCACAAGTATGGGATAAATCCGTCCAAAGGTTCTGACTATTCAAATAGGAAATGACCCTTCTTCCGAAGTTTGTCAGGCCGCCATTCCGTTTTTCAAGGGCACCGTCCGCAACTAGATTGGCATAATTCCAGGTTAAACCAACAGAGCGAACCCCTAATTGATATAGAATTTCCAACTGATCAAGCTGATCCCCGATGGCATCACAGCCTTCTAATGTTAAAATGGCTCCAATTTCATTTTCAGTAAGGTGGTCGATATCTGATTTTGTTTTAATTAATTTTATTTCCGGATATTTTTTTAACACTTTTTGATAAAAGATGTTAATTTGTGAATGGGCAACTGCTAGACGGTTTACAAATGGCACATCCTCTGGAACATAGATGGCAAAGCATTGAATGGGTTTATCCATTATTTTCAATTTTGAAATCGAGACGTGCAAGCTTTCATCATCATAAACATTAATGTTTTTGTCTCGCCATAGCTTAAATAGCATATCACAATGGGCATCAAAGACTCTCATTCGCCAATTTCCCCCTTCAACCTTTGTTCCGTATACAAAGCAAGGGTTTGACTCTATATCAAGAGTCAAACCCTTTAAATGACATATGTCTTTGTTCTCTTACGATTCTTATCTCGGCTCGACAATTAGTTTAATTGCCGTCCGCTCTTCGCCATCTATTTGAATATCGGTGAATGCTGGAATACAAATTAAATCAACACCGCTTGGAGCTACAAAACCCCTTGCGATGGCTACTGCTTTAACTGCCTGATTAAGTGCACCGGCACCAATTGCTTGAATTTCAGCGGCTCCCCGCTCTCTCAAAACGCCGGCTAATGCACCAGCGACAGAATTAGGATTAGATTTTGCTGATACCTTTAATATTTCCATTTCTAGCTCCCCCTTATTTTCAATGAATCCTTGAGTGTTCATTAGAACATCATTGGTATAATTTGTTTAAAAAGGGCTCCCCTCATTTACCCTTTTAAACAGTGTTAGTTCATCATCCATTGATACTATATTCACTAGAAAAGGAAAGTATTCCTGCTTGTTCGCACATAATTTCGAAAATTAATTGTAGAATTTAAAAGCGACAAACATTCATTACTCAAAAAATAGATGATCGTCATTTATTAAAATACGATCTATTTTTTTGGCTTGACCTGTATTTTTGTCTATATCAATTACCACAGCGCTTAATTGCGTACGCCCTTTTGCTACATCATGGCGTACAGGTAAATTCGTAAGGAATCTTTTTAAAATCATATGCCGATCTACTCCAAGTATCCCATCATAAGGTCCTGTCATACCAACATCCGAGATATAAGCTGTGCCTTTATCCAAAATACGATTATCTGCTGTTTGTACATGTGTATGGGTACCGACAACTGCTGAAACTCTTCCGTCTAAATACCATCCTATCGCCTGTTTTTCACTTGTTGCTTCGCCATGAAAATCAACAAAAATAATTGGAGTACGCTTTCTCGCTTCTGCAACAAGCTCGTCAGCCTTTTTAAAAGGACAATCAGATGGAGGCAAAAATGCACGGCCCTGCAGATTAATCACAGCAACCTCTTTTCCAGCAACAGTAACAAAAACCATCCCTTTGCCAGGATTTTCTTCGGGAAAATTAGCAGGGCGGATCATCTTCTGTGCACGATCAATAAATTCAAAAATTTCCCGATTATCCCACGTGTGATTTCCCATTGTTATAACATGTGCACCTAATTCGAGAAATTGCTGATAAATCTTTTCGGTTATTCCTTTCCCATGGGCGGCATTTTCGCCGTTAATAATGACAACATGGGGATTGTATTTCGTTTTTAACTTTGGTAAATACTCCTTCACCATGTCGCGTCCTGGAGAACCAAATACATCTCCTACAAACAAAATTCTCATCTTCAAAGCCCTCTCTAGTTATCATTGAATTTCTTTTATTAAAAAATACTCTCTATGTATTTAAACTTATTTTTGCATAAACAATATAAAAAATAAAGTGGTGCATTTCTGCACCACTCTATTTTGCATATTCAACTGCTCTTGTTTCACGAATTACAGTTACTTTAATATGTCCTGGATAGTCGAGTTCATCTTCTATTCGCTTTCGAATATCTCTTGCTAAACGATGTGCTTGAAGATCGTCAATACTATCAGGCTTAACCATAATACGAACTTCTCTACCAGCCTGGATAGCAAATGACTTTTCAACACCCTCATACGATTCAGAGATTTCCTCAAGCTTCTCTAGGCGACGAATGTAATTTTCCAGCGTTTCACTACGTGCACCCGGCCTTGCAGCTGATAACGCATCTGCTGCTGCAACAAGCACCGCAATGATTGATGTCGGTTCCTTATCACCATGATGGGAAGCAATACTGTTGATAACGACAGGATGTTCTTTATACTTCGTAGCGAGCTCAACACCGATCTCAACATGGCTTCCTTCTACTTCATGGTCAATCGCCTTACCGATATCATGCAGGAGACCTGCTCGTTTCGCTAATAACACATCTTCTCCAAGTTCGGCAGCCATCAATCCTGCTAAGAATGAAACCTCCATCGAGTGTTTCAATACGTTTTGACCATAGCTTGTTCTAAATTTCAAACGACCTAAGATTTTAATCAAATCAGGATGCAGGCCATGTACACCTACCTCAAATGTTGTTTGTTCTCCAATTTCCCGGATGTATTCATCAACTTCACGACGAGACTTCTCAACCATCTCTTCAATACGCGCAGGGTGAATACGTCCATCTTGAACCAGCTTGTCTAGCGCAATTCTTGCAGTTTCCCGGCGAATTGGATCAAACCCTGATAAAATAACGGCTTCAGGTGTATCATCAATGATCAGATCTATACCCGTTAATGTTTCTAATGTACGAATATTTCGTCCTTCACGTCCAATAATACGGCCCTTCATTTCATCATTTGGAAGATTGACAACAGATACAGTAGTTTCTGCTACATGATCTGCTGCACATCGTTGAATAGCAAGCGACAGGATTTCTTTAGCCTTCTTGTCAGCCTCTTCCTTCGCACGATTTTCGCTATCTTTAATCATCATAGCGATATCATGAGTAAGTTCATTTTCAACCTTTTCAAGAATGATCGACTTTGCTTCATCTCGTGTAAGGCTAGATATGCGCTCAAGCTCCGATTGCTGCTTACGCACCATCTCCTCCACTTTGCTTTCCATCTCTTCAATATGCTGTTGTCTTTCATTCAGAGAATCTTCTTTCTTCTCTAGCATAACTTCTCGTTTATCTAAAGACTCATCCTTACGGTCAAGATTCTCTTCCTTTTGTAATAAGCGATTTTCTTGTTTCTGAAGCTCATTTCGTCTCTCACGAACTTCCTGCTCTGCTTCTGTTCGCAACTTGTGGATTTCATCCTTTGCTTCTAGAAGTGCTTCCTTTTTCGTTGCTTCTGCATCACGCTTTGCGTCCTCAAGAATCTGCTCTGCTGCATGATTAGCACCAGCAATTTTCGCTTCGGCAATGGATTTACGAACAAAATAGCCAACAACTGCACCGACGATTAGGCCAAGCAAAATGGAGATGATTATTGAAACGATGTCCATCATTACACCTCCTCTTGCTATGAACTTGTTTTTCTAGATTAAAGTGTCGGCATGTACATTGTTCAATTTTAAGTTGTCAACATACAGCACAAAGCTTAATTATCATGTTGAACTTTGCGTCTTAATCATTTTTAGGAAGACTAATTCAAGTACCAACATTTTTGCTTTCAAAATGCTTCAATCATCATTCTACAAAATTGTAAAATATACATACTAATTGTAAATGTGTGAAATTTTCTTGTCAAGCCTGTCATTATAACGATTGCAGCCTCTCTTGTGTATAGTTCGAGTGAAAACCCTATTAAAAATCGCGAAGACAAGAGTGAATTTTGTAGAATTGTGTCATATTATTTTAGTGCGGTTAAATAATAATTATCATGATTATATCCAAATATGAACCTTTTCTATACTCATTCTCTACATTTAACCTGAATTATTCACAGATTTTCTAATATAGGCTAATATCGCCTATCTAATCAGCTTTCTTGTTACTATTTAATGC
>NZ_CANNCR010000027.1 GCF_947503125.1 uncultured Metabacillus sp. | reverse complement strand
GTTGAGTCATCGATCGATGGCTTGTTTTGCTATGCCCATTTTTTAACTGGGTGCCCAGAGTATTCATTTCAGACTTATAAACCTCCTTTTTAAAGGAGATAGTAATCAATTAGTTGATTAACACAATAGTTAGTCTAAAGGTGAAATGTGTCAGGTAGATGTCAAGTAAAGATTTTGTGAAAATAATTTGGTTTTTGTAAATTTCTTTAGGGAAGAAGTGGGAAGAAGAGGGGAGAGAAAATGGGCTGTTCCATTTTCTCGGTTTTTCTCTGCCAGGAAATTATAAATTTCTTGAACTGTGGATAAGCGCTTCGACATCCAACTCCAGCGCCTAGCCCCTCTAGGGTCTAGGCAATTTAGAATTGAAGGCAAAGATCGCCTTCTATTCTAAATCGTCTTATTTGCCCTAGGCTGAACGAGGCGCTTGCACTTTTGTTCATAAAGCATCATTTACATTTTGTGTCCTTAAAAGGCGTACAACGATATTCCCAAGTTGCCTGCCTAATCTTAATCCTTCATCATTATCTATTTTAAAATGAACACCGGCGTACAAACGTGACAGGGCGCATCCTTCCATCACCTTTTTAATATTTTCGGCCTCTGGCGGGAAGAAATAGCTTAAGATCGACTCAGCAGATCCTGCAACAGTGGCGTGTGCAGAAGGGTAGGCTGGAAAACGCGGTGTTGTCAATACAGGAGAAAGGTTCCTGCCATATTGATTCGGTCGTGCCACATCCCAAAGATACTTAAAATACCAGGACATCACAAAGGCATCATTAACAGCAGCATGAAAATATCCAAGTGCTCTGGCAAGATGCGGAGAGCCTAGCCGGTATTTTTTTGCAAAGCTGAAAATCATTGGTATCATGTTCTCCGTTGCTTCGACCGTTCCCCAGTATTGTGCGAGGCGGATTTGCTGAGGTGTTAACGATGCTAAAGTTTGTTCAACAATCGATAACTCCTTACCCCAATCAATCTCAAGAGGATGTTTAATTTGCCAATGAATCCGTTGCCCAAAGGGATCAAGAAATATATTTTTTCCTTGTCTCTTAATAAAAAACATCGGAAAATAAGCGGGAGCCTGATAAGCCTTAGGCGGGGTTTGCTCTCCTTGATAAGGATACTCTGACCACCTTCGATAATTTGTCCTCATAACAACCAGCCCTTTCAATTTTCTACTTTTTCAATATGAGAAGGGGGAAGAAAATATAACATGAAATGTCGTTTAAGTAGGAGAATGAGTAGTCACAGAACAGAGGAGTGGTTCAGGTTCAATTAATGAGAAGAGTGGTTCAATCAACAGAATAAGTGGTCGCAGAACAGGTGAATGGTTCAAAAAATCGGTAAGTGGTTCAATAAAAAAGAGAAGCGGATCAATTAATGAGAGAAGTGGTTCAAAAAAGAGGAGCCGTGGTTCAATCCCAAAGAACTCAGGGATAGTCCCAAAGTTTTGCTATTCTTAGCTTTGCGGCAATATCTTCTTTTTTAATGAACATACAGGTATAATGAAGTCAGTTAGATTTATTTTTATAGAAAGGAAAAGATTAATGAGTCAGGAGAAATTAAAAAATCATAAACATACAGGAGAACATAGTACAGGAAAAGTATTATGGCAATTAACTCGTCCTCATACATTAACGGCTTCATTTGTACCTGTCTTAATTGGAACGGTTTTAGCGATGTTTTATGCGGAGATAGATATTTGGCTTTTTATTGCGATGCTTTTTTCTTGTCTTTTTATTCAAATTGCTACGAATTTGTTTAATGAATATTATGACTTTAAACGCGGGCTTGATACGGAAGACTCTGTAGGTATTGGAGGAGCGATCGTACGTCACGGGATGCAGCCAAAGACGGTGCTGCAATTAGCGTTAGCTTCATACGGAATTGCATTATTGCTAGGCGTCTATATTTGCAGCAATAGCAGCTGGTGGTTGGCTGTGGTTGGACTTGGAGGTATGGCGATTGGATACCTGTACACAGGAGGACCTTATCCAATTGCGTATACACCTTTTGGAGAACTATTTGCAGGGATTTGCATGGGTTCATTTTTCGTACTGATTTCTTTCTTTATTCAAACAGGCATGATCAATACACAAAGTATTTTAATCTCCATTCCGATTGCGATTCTTGTTGGTGCTATCAATCTCTCGAACAACATTCGTGATATAGAAGAGGATATAAAGGGCGGACGCAAGACGCTAGCGATTTTGATGGGACAAAAAAGAGCCATTTATTTCTTGGCATTTTTATTTGTTCTGGCTTATGTATGGATTACAGGTTTAGTCATTACGACGAATATAAGTCCGTGGCTGTTTCTTATTTTCCTGAGTATCCCAAAGCCGATTCAGGCTATACAGGGGTTTGTACGCAGAGATAATCCATTGAATATGGTGATGGCGATGAAAGCAACTGGCCAAACGAATACCATTTTTGGCTTTCTGCTCTCAATTGGCTTATTTATAAGCTATCTTTTGTAACATTACAATCCAATGACCCTCCTGTTAATTCTAAATGGGTTATAATGGAGTTAATTTAAAATGGGGGAATGTAAATGATCATCGGATTGCATCAAGCACAAATCACGATTCCAAAAGGTGCTGAGGAAGAAGGGAAGAATTTTTATTTTCGTATCCTAGGATTAAAGGAAATTGAAAAGCCGGACTCCCTTAAAGGAAGAGGAGGGTTTTGGCTGCAAGTTGGGAATCTTGAGGTACATGTAGGAACAGAAGAAGGCTTTGATCGATTCACAACAAAAGCCCATTTAGCCTACGAAGTAGAAGATGTGTCATATTGGAGAAGAGTATTAGAGAAACATCATATAGAAATAATCGACTCTGTTCCGATCCCTAGTTATGAACGCTTTGAATTTAGAGATCCTTTCGGTAACCGAGTAGAGATGATAAAAGAAATGTAAAGTGAGAGCGCTGATTATGCATCAGCGCTCTTTTTAAGATATAAAAAAGCCTCTGTGAGGAAATTTTATCCTATTATAAGAGTAACTAACTTAAAAAAATTTTTTAAATTAAGATGAACTTTTAAGGTGTTTGCATTATCTAACGTGTAGGAACAGAAGGGAGGGTTCTTGTTGTCAGACTATAATAACGTCATAAGGGCGCAAAAAGGTGATAAAGAAGCATTTAGCCAGCTGATAAAAAGTCATCAAGCACAATTGTATCGTATCTCTTTATCTATTTTAAGATCAGAGGTTGAATGCGAAGATTCGATTCAAGAAACGATTTTAAAGGCGTTTGATTCAATCAAAACCTTAAGAGAACCAGATTATTTCAAAACTTGGATCATACGTATTCTCATAAACGAGTGCTATGCGATTTTACGAAAGAAGAAGCGAGTGATTCCAACTGATACGTGGGAGGATTATCCTAGGGTTGAAAAGGATTACCACCATGTTGAAATACGGGATGCCGTCAACAAACTGTCAAATGAATTACGTACCGTTATTGTTTTATTTTATTTCGAAGATTTATCTATAAAGGAAATTTCTGATATTGTGGATATACCCGTAGGGACTGTCAAAACAAGACTTCACCGTGCAAAGAAACAGTTGGAAAAATCCTTGAGTTCGGAGAAAGGAGTGGATATACATGAACAAGCTTGATGAGCAATTATCCAGATTAAAAGAGGAGCACCTTAAAATTGAGGTACCAGATTCTATTTCTACTAAAATCGATCAAACACTTGCAAATTTACCACGGAAAAACTCAAAAAGGATAAAATATAGTATCTCTTATTTGATATCGGCTGCAATATTGATGATTGGATTATTTACTGGAACTTATTACATGGTCAATCAACCATCGGAAACAGAAATTATAAACATGGATGTGGGTTATGAAGTAGATGTAAGTGATCCTCGTAAACTGGTAGGTTATGCCGATCATGTATTTATTGGTAAAGTCATCGAACAAGCTGGGACAAAGAAAATCAGCGGGTTTCCAGAAACCCAATTCAACGTAAAGGTGCTCGAAACGATTAAAGGTGATTTAAACGGAACCATTATCATCAATCAGAATGGCGGCTATGATGGAAATCAATTAACGGTTATAAATGGAGATTCCCTCATAAAGCCTGGAAAAACTTATTTGTTTGCAACAAAATACCTTGAATCAGAGAATTGGCATACGTTGGTGCCTGCTTATGGTGATGTATTAATAGAAAATGAGGAGAAGCAGAAAGAGTTAATCGAAACCTATAAAAAAGCGTATGAAAATCAAATTCCTTATAAGATTGAGCCTTGAAAAGCAAACAGTCCAGCTTCTTTGGTTGGACTGTTTTTTTATGTAAAAAGCACTACAAAATTTGGACATTTTGAGATATTATCCTTATTTTTCAATATTTTACAATTAATCAGGATATGTGATGAAATTTTTGAATACTGTAAACAGGTGATAAAAAGAGAGGGAATTATTTTACATAGTTTTCAGTTTCTTGTTATCACTAAAAGCATACAAAAATGATCAAAAGGAGAGGGATGAAATGAAGGCAAAGCTGTACACCCTTGTCATTGGTGCTTTAGTTTTTACGATGCTGCTAGTTCCAACTAGTACGAAGGCTCACTTTTTAGGTTATGACTCTGTTGATGATGGAGAAATTCGTTATGGTGACGAGACTGGCTACAATAATGCGATCAGTCATGCTCGCAGTCAGTGGAATAGTGTCGGCAGAATTAATATCGCCCCAGACGACTCTTGGGTTTATGAAGATGTCACATATATGAGCACAACCAGAAATGACGTAACATGGGCTGGTTTATATACAAATACATCAGGTGCAGATGAAATCTATTTCAACAAGAAATATATGGTGCCTTATGGGGATCGTAAAGAAGAAATTGTCGGCATTCATGAAACGGGGCATGCGCTAGGTCTTGCCCACAGTTACTCAGGTCAGGTTATGGCCAAATATGTCAGCGACATGGCCCATACACCGCAATCACATGACAAAAGCGATTACCGCAGTTTATGGTAGGGAGGGGAAAGGATAATGAATAAAAAAGCTCTCATGATAACAGCAGGCATCATCCTTGCCTTAGTTGGTATTTTTTCTTATGCTAATGCCAATTCATTTAAGGATCAAGCTCTTGAAAACAAACAAGAGCCAGAAACGGTTATTGTCCACACAACCTCTGCCCTTGATTTGTCTGATCGTAATCAATTAGTTGGCTGGGCCGACAATGTATTTGTTGGAAAAGTTGTAAAGAAAAAAGGCTCAAAAAAATTAAACACATTACCCGAAACGCAATTCGCTGTTGAAGTAAAGAAAAATCTTAAAGGCGAATTGACTGGTACCATTGTTGTCAACCAGCAAGGTGGCTATGATGAGGAAGAAAAGAAAACGTACGTTATTGAACATGATAAGCTTTTAGAGGAAGGAAAAAAATATTTATTCGTTACGAAACACAACAAAGAACAGAACTTCCATACCCTTGTTCCGGAATACGGTGACCTTCTCATTGAAAATGATGTAAAATATAATAAACTAGTAAAAGAGTTTAAAACAGTTTCAACAAAACAAGTTCCATTTAAGATTGATCCAGGACCTGGGCCTGATACAGGTAATAATTAATTTATAAGTTTTAGGAAGACCGTTATTCTTGGCGGTCTTTCGTATTGAAACTCGTTCAATCTCAAGTTGATGAAACAGGATTACTGATCATTGTCCTATCCACTTTTTTAGGAATAGACATGGTCTTAATTGAAATAGGAAACCCAGTAGTTGACTGAAGCTTTCAATGAAGCAGTAACATGAGATGATGAGGTGAGATCGGCTTGAATCCATTGTTAATTGATGTCCCTGAAAAAGTTGAAACAGAACGATTACTCATTCGGATGCCAAGGCCTGGGGACGGCCCTGAGGTATATCGCGCGATTCAAGCGTCTATCAATGAATTAAAGCCGTGGATGCCATTTGCCCAATACGAGCAAACGGAACAGGATGTAGAGCTTAACGTCAGAGAGGCACATATAAATTTTTTGAAAAGAGACGATTTGCGCCTTCACGTCTTTTTAAAAGAAACGGGTGAATTTGTGGCTTCGTCTGGATTACATCGAATCAATTGGTCGATTCCCAAATTTGAAATTGACTACTGGATTGATACTCGTTATAGCGGAAAAGGTTATATGACAGAGGCGGTTCAAGGTATTACCGATTTGGCTTTTCATAAACTAAATGCAAGAAGGCTAGAGAGACGCTGTGATTCAAATAATGTCAGAAGCAGAGCGATACCGGAGAGATTAGGGTTTACATTAGAAGGAATTCTAAAAAATGATGGAATATCACCAGGAACACAGGAATTAAGGGATACTTGTGTTTTTGCAAAATATAAGGGATAGATTAAGAGATTTTTTACTAGAAAAAACAGCTTAGGTCTTCGAAGGAAGATCCTTTTTCAAAAGGAAACTATAAAATTTTAACATAGTTTTTGTGTCTAGCTCCTGCTCCTAGCCACTTGAGGTCATAAGCCAATTTAGAATTGAAGGGAAAGAACGCCTTCTTTTCTAAATTGGCTTATTTGTCCTAGGCTAATCAAGACGCTTGCGCTTTTCTCATGTGATTGGAAAAATAGATAGGAAGGGCTATGGTGCAATATGGTAAAATAAAAGGAATAATAGAGGAAAAGTAAAATTCATAGCTTTTCCTTTAAAATTTACTTGTTTTTATCTTAAAATAATACTATTAGTCAAAGGAATTTAGAGGGGAAGTTCAAACGTGAAAAAAGGTATTCTTGGAGTTTTTTGTGGTGTTATCATTATTGGTATTTTATTACTTATGAATATAAATACGCCTTCTCAAGAAACGGAAGGCTCAAATACAACGGAAGAAAGTGTTCCAGAGGAAATCGAAACAGCTGCTGAACCTGAGGTTGAAAAAATCGTAAATGAAAATGACGAAGCAGAACGAGAAGAAGAATTAAAAGAACTGGTGGAAAATCAATTTGAATATTTTGATTCACTTGTGAATGGAAATTATTTTCGAAATGCCAGAAGGAATGGACCAGATGGAAATTACTCTGACGGCTGGGTGTCAGCAAAAGTTGTAGATGAGCTTCACCAGCGTGCTGTAGAGATTGATGAATTTTTGCCAGAAGAAATTTCATCAACTGATTCCACATCTCAAGATTTGTTAAACGTGTTAATAAGAATTAATCAAGCAGCAAGTAAAACTGAAAGTCAAAAAAATGTGTACCATATTTATAAAACCCTTTACAATCTGCATGTTTCAGTAAATGAATATGAACTGGAAGAAGGGAAATTTGATCCAGAGGAAGATTGGTCACAAGTTTTTGATGAAGACATTGATCAAACGGTGAAAACGGAAGCCGAATTAAAATTGGAAAACGCAGCGGAAGAAACGGAATAATCAGAGCGAATTTTTTAAGGATCAAAAAAGTGATTGGCCACAATAGACCTAAACGATTAATCGTTGCATAAAAGGAGAATAAACCCTTGAATAATGCGAATTACAATAATATAAATGTTGTCTGCCCAGAGGATTGTGGAAATGCCCCTAAAAAAGTCGTGCTTAAGGAATTTATCATTGCCTTGGCCAAAAAAGATATAAGCTTTATTCTTGAGAATGTTTCTGATGATATTCTGTGGAATAAAATCGGTTGTGAAAAAATTGAAGGGAAAGACCACTTTGCTGAAGCTTTGCAACAAATAAACGATAGCCCCGTATGGGAAATTCAGATTAGCAACATCATCACCCATGGACGGTCCGGAGCTGTTAACGGTACGCTACTTTTAGAAGACAATAGAAAGTTAGAATTCTGTGACGTTTACATGTTTACAAGTGCAGGCAAGAATTCGAAAATAAAAGAAATGACGTCGTATGTGATTGAAATAGGATAATGAATCAAAAATTAAGGGCTTATCCATGCTCTTTTTTATTTCAGAGAAATGAAATACAGTTACGCCTTCACATAAGTCTGTACAAAAATCCCGTCTTCCTCAAGCCATTCAGCAATAAAAACATCTTTATAATCTGAGATATTTTGTGATAACAGCTGAATCTTTAGCCAGTTTTCATCAAAGCCGAGATCTTTTAGTTCATCCCATAATACTTGTCCATCACGAATGAGGGTGACCGGAACATAGACTGGCTTTACTGACAAATTCATATCCTCTTGGGTTGTTTTCTGATAAGGAGATTTCTTTAAGATGCTGATTGAACCATTTGCCTCCAAATAGCAAAAGGCGACTTCCCGAATAGAAAATGTTTCGCTTTGGCGCAGCAGGCTTTGCAGTTGATTTAGATTCATCCGGCTTTTTTTCAAGGCTTCCTGATCGACTACCCCGTTTTTTATGAGTGCGGCCGGCTTCCCTTCGAAAATTCCTCTTAAAAATAAAATCTTTTGTGCAAGAAACTCAACAAGAAAGAGTAATAGTCCCCAAAGGACCATGGAATAAATAATATAGCCTGCACCAATGTGGTGGTCATATAAGGCATTTCCAAGCAAATCGCCTAATACAACGGCAGCAATAAATGTAAATGGAGTGATTTGGGTGATAATTTTTCTGCCCACGAACTTAACAAGGATAAACAATAGGAAAAAACCAATGATCAGTTCAACAGTTATAGATGCCACCTTCATCATTTAAAAAGCTCCAATCTGATCCAACGAATGATAATTTAATTTTATTTATAACCAAGAAAGGATGAAATATGTGTTTGAATGCCTTGATAGCATTTGCAGGAACTTCAGCAAGGTAGCGGTTCTATAGAAAAAGGTATTGACTGATCTCTGAGAAAAAAATGAAAACAGCCTCTTGAATTTCCCTTACTTCTTTTTCCAATTATAAAATCTCCCCGAGTCTGTTCTATTCATACTATTGTTCCCTGCTTATCTTGTGGTATACTAACCTACGGTGAAATGAATGAAATGGAGGATTTCAGTGGGAAAACAATTGAGCAAACAACAACAAAAAGCACAGGTTGTCCCGTTTCTCCAAGATGGACAATATTATTATCATAAAGGCCTAAAGGCTTATCGAGAACAAAACCTTCAAAAAGCAAGCAAATATTTGCAAAAGGCAATCGAGTTAGATCCAAAGGACTCTGTAAAGCTCTCCCAGCTCGCGACTATTTATACCGATATGGGAAAGTACAGCCAATCAAATGAATTGCTTTCCTATATACTTGATGAAGTTGATAAAGACATGAATGAATGTCACTACTTTATGGCAAACAATTACGCACATCTTGGATTATTTCAGGAAGCATACAAGTGTGCAACTGAATATGCAAATAAGGAACCATTTGGTGAATTTACGATAGAAAACGAAGATCTCATTGAGCTTCTTACAATGGAAGATGATGATGATGATGATCCATTTTTAAAAGATCCTGATGATTTAATTTTAAAACAGGATGCAGCAAAGTCACTCCTCGAAAGCAGTCAATTTGAAGAGGCGATTTTATTGCTTGAAGAAATTGTCGCAGAATACCCTGAATTTTGGTCTGCTCATAATAATTTATCGCTCGCTTATTTCTATATTGGAGAGGTTGATAAAGCGAAGGAATATTTGCAAACTGTTCTCCGGAGCAATCCTGGTAATCTTCATGCTTACTGCAATTTATTAGTTTTTTATTATTATGAACGCCAGGATGACAAGGTGGAGGAGCTTGCAAACATGCTGTCATCTGTCCATCCGCTTCTATACGAGCATCGCTATAAGCTTGGAGCAACCTTCGCATTGGTCGGGTATTATCCGCTCGCATATAAATGGCTTCGTTCCCTTTATAAGCAAGGCTTTGAAGGGGATGACACTTTTTATTATTGGCTATCCTATGCCGCTTATTTTACCGGTCACATCACGTTTGCTGAGCAAATGTGGGAGCGGGTCCTTAAAGAAAATAAAAGCAAGGCTGGCTCTGAGCCGTGGAATCAACAAAGAGATCCTAGCGAACAGCGTATGAAAAGCTTGACACTTGAAGAGAGATTGTATGCAGTTTTTCTTGCTGTACAAACGAATAATGAAGATCAGATTCTTGGGCTAAAGACAGCGAATGTCCCACAATCTCAATTAGAAAAAGAATTTATTGAGATGGCTTTATCAAAGGATTATAACGCTTATGATAAAATAGCCTCTATTTATCATATCGCAAATGTATTATTTGTTCACGAAGAGGATGATGAGTTCTTCTTATTTGTTTTTCGCACGCTTGTCAAAGCGTTTAAAAATGGGACTTCAATGAAAAATCATCTTGGCTGGGCCGCAGCACTGCATTATATTTGGAAAGACCAGCAAGACGAACCTATAAGCCAAACAGCTGTCGCAGAATTGTACGGTGTTTCTGTTTCGACGATAGGAAAATATGTAAAACAAGTGAGAAGGTTGGCGGATTAAGGAGCTTATGCTTTTAGTTTGAGACATGAAAGTTTGTACTTAGTCTTGATGTCTAGCTGCAGCGCCTAGCCCCTCGAGTCATAAGCCACTCAGGAATTGAAGACGAAGAACGTCTTCTATTCCTGAGCGGCTTATGCTTGTCGGGGCTGAACAAGGCGCTTCCGCTTTTCGCATGAGCAAAAAAATGGCAAGATTCGTTGTAATTTTATAGGATGTTTGTAGGGTAAACTAAAAGAAGACTTATTACGAAGAAAGAGCTATTAGAAGATGATGTCTTCTTAACATAACAAGTTATTTAAGAAAACAACGTATGAGGAGTGAACATTCGTGTCTGAAGAAAAAATTTATGACGTAATTATCGCAGGAGCAGGGCCAGCAGGGATGACGGCAGCTGTTTATACATCACGTTCAAATCTTTCAACGCTGATGATTGAGCGCGGAGTGCCGGGCGGACAAATGGCCAACACGGAAGAGGTTGAAAACTATCCAGGTTTTGATCATATTTTAGGACCTGAGCTCTCAACTAAAATGTTTGATCATGCGAAGAAATTTGGCGCGGAATATGCTTATGGCGACATTCAAGAAATTGTTGATGGCGAAGAGTACAAAATTGTAAAAGCTGGGAAAAAAGAATATAAAGCACGTGCTGTTATTATCACAACAGGTGCTGAATATAAGAAGATCGGTGTACCGGGCGAAAAAGAACTAGGCGGTCGCGGGGTTTCTTATTGTGCGGTTTGTGATGGTGCATTCTTTAAAGGCAAAGAGCTTGTTGTAGTTGGCGGCGGAGATTCGGCGGTTGAAGAAGGAGTTTATTTAACACGCTTCGCTTCTAAAGTTACAATCGTTCATCGCCGTGATGAATTACGAGCACAAAAAATCCTTCAGCAACGTGCATTTGATAATGAAAAAGTCGACTTCATCTGGAACCATACAGTTAAAGAAATCCATGAACAAGATGGCAAGGTCGGCAAAGTAACCTTAGTTAATACAGTATCTGGGGAAGAGCAAGAATTTAAAACAGATGGTGTCTTCATTTACATCGGCATGGTCCCATTATCAAAGCCATTTGAAAGCCTTGGAATAACAAATGAAAATGGTTATATTGAAACAAATGATCGTATGGAAACAAAGGTTCCAGGAATTTTTGCTGCTGGAGATATTCGTGAAAAAATGCTGCGCCAAATAGTCACAGCAACTGGTGATGGTAGTATAGCTGCTCAAAGCGCTCAGCATTATGTTGAAGAACTAGCTGAAAAGCTAAAGGCAGTTAAGTAAGAAACGATTATGAAGCTTGTTTTACAAATTCGTAATTCTGTTTTAACTTACCTGTAACATGGGTGAAACAATTATAAGTTATTATATAATTAGTAATTGACCCCCTTTTATAAATAGACTTATTTTAGAGCATGGGCGCCCTTTCCCATGCTCCCTTTTTTGTCCTCCAGCTGTTTTACTTTTGCTTGGCCATGTATTAGTACAGGTTATCTATCTGAGTTTCTTTTTTAAAACAACTTTTTTAAAATTATTGAAACTGTTTTCCATTTCAGACGTACATACATATAAAAACATCTAATGACGTGTTCGTTGTTAAGACACAATTAAAATAGTATAATAAATGAAAGAAAGTGAAGAACGTAACAAATGTTTCTTAAAGGGATGCAATGTCATCCGTTAGAAGGGAATGTCGATCATTCTCAGCTAATCATTCCTTAGATTTTAGCGGTTATTTTTGACAGAAGATAAAAAGCTTCATTATGTTTTTGATTTCATGTGAAAATTGAGGTGAAGAAGTTGCAGCGAGTGACAAATTGCGTCTTAGTAGAAGGAAACAAAGTTCTTCTCCTGCAAAAACCAAAAAGAGGCTGGTGGGTAGCTCCAGGAGGAAAAATGGAGCTTGGGGAGTCAATCAAGGATACCGTCACCCGTGAATATCGTGAGGAAACAGGCATATACATTAAAAACCCTCAGTTGAAGGGCGTATTTACCTTCATCATTCAGGATGGAAAAGAGATCGTTTCTGAATGGATGATGTTTACGTTCCTGGCTACAGATTATCAAGGAACAAATGTCTTGGAATCTGAGGAAGGAACGATTAAGTGGCATGAAAAGGAAGACATACAGCATTTGCCGATGGCTCCTGGTGATCATCATATTTTAGATTATGTCATTAAAGGGACGGGCATGCTATATGGAACCTTTACATATACACCTGAATATCATTTGATTTCTTATCGTTTGGATCCACAATAATCACCGAGCTTCGAAGAGTTCACGATACATTAAAAAAGAGCTAGGTATCAGTAGAGAGGAGGAATAAACGATGACAAATGAAAAAGATGAGCAGCAAACAACACCTAATGATGTACAAATGGTCATCATTACAGGTATGTCAGGTGCAGGTAAAACCGTTGCCATTCAAAGCTTTGAGGACCTAGGATATTTTTGTGTTGATAACTTGCCTCCAACGCTGCTGCCTAAATTTTTAGAGTTGATGAAGGAATCTGGAGCAAAAATGAATAAGGTTGCCTTGGTCATGGACCTCCGTGGAAGGGAATTCTTTGATCATCTTTTCCAGGCTCTTGATGATTTGGCGGAAAGCACTTGGCTCACACCGCAGATTCTATTCCTTGATGCGAAAGATGCAACGCTTGTAACCAGATATAAAGAAACGCGCAGGTCACATCCATTAGCATCAAAAGGACTTCCTTTAGAGGGGATTGGATTAGAACGCGAACTTCTTGAGGAGCTAAAAGGCAGAGCGCAGCTTATATATGATACGTCCGACCTGAAGCCAAGAGATTTAAGAGAAAAAATTTTGAAGCAATTTTCATCAAGTGTTGAGCATGCATTCACCGTGAATGTTACTTCATTTGGTTTTAAATATGGTATTCCAATTGATGCAGACCTTGTATTTGATGTTCGATTCTTGCCAAATCCGCACTATATCGAGCATATGCGACCAAAAACTGGTTTGCAGGAGGAAGTGTCCTCCTATGTGCTGAAATGGAATGAAACACAAAAGTTCTTAGAAAAACTCATTGATTTGCTGACATTTATGCTTCCTAATTATAAGCGGGAAGGAAAAAGCCAGCTCGTGGTTGCGATCGGTTGTACAGGAGGACAGCATCGCTCAGTTACACTTGCCGAATACATTGCAAACTACTTTAAGGATGACTATCATACTCAAGTATCTCACCGGGATATTGAGAAGAGGAAGCATCGTTAATTAATGGGACAGGAACATATTCCAAAGGTTGTCATCATAGGCGGCGGAACTGGTTTATCCGTTCTTTTGAGGGGATTAAAGCAGTTCCCGCTTGACATAACAGCTATTGTGACAGTCGCAGATGATGGCGGGAGCTCCGGCAGGCTCCGTGATGAATTGAACATCCCTCCTCCTGGTGATATTCGCAATGTATTGGCCGCTTTATCTGATGTGGAGCCTCTTGTTGAGGAGCTCTTTCAGCATCGTTTTAATAAAGGGAATAACCTAATAGGACATTCACTGGGAAATCTTATCCTGGCAGCGATGACAAACATAACAGGTGATTTTGTCCATGCAATAAAAGAAATGAGCACGGTGTTAAATGTACGCGGCAGAGTATTACCTGCTGCTAATACAAGCGTGATTTTACATGCGGAAATGGAAGATGGCACATTCGTTTCCGGTGAATCGAAAATTCCGTTCTCTGGAAAGAAAATAAAACGGGTCTTTTTAAGCCCTGATGAGATTGAACCATTGCCTGAAACTATTGATGCGATTCAGGAAGCGGATTTAATTATCATCGGACCGGGTAGTCTGTACACAAGTATTTTACCAAACCTTCTTGTTCCAAAAATAGGAGAAGAGGTTTGCAAGGCAAAAGCCAAAAAGGTTTATATTTGCAATGTGATGACACAGGCAGGAGAAACATTAAATTATTCTGCCAGTGATCATGTCAGAGCATTATACGATCATATGAAGTGCACATTTATGGATACCATTCTTGTCAACAAAGAAGAAATTCCTGATCATATTAAAGCATTATATGAAGAGGAGCTTGCCAAGCCTGTCCACTATGATATTGAAAATCTAAAGGCATTAGGACTTCAAGTCATAACAGACAAAATTGTAAGTTATGAAAATAATGTGATTAGGCATGATACAAATAAAGTAGCTAAACTTTTATATGGAATTCTTCAGCAGGAATTAACATAAGTGCATGTCTTAGAATGGGGGTGCAGAGGTTGTCATTTGCATCTGAAACAAAAAAAGAACTCACAAACTTAGATCTAAAGCCTTGCTGTATTAAAGCTGAGCTGTCTGCACTCATTAGAATGAATGGATCGCTTTTCTTTTCTAATCGAATGATTATGGTGGATATTCAAACAGAAAATGCTGCAATCGCAAGGCGTATCTATACGTTATTAAAAAGGCAATATGAAGTTTCAGTCGAACTGCTTGTTCGGAAAAAAATGAAATTAAAAAAGAACAATGTTTATATTGTTCGCCTTGTTGAAAAAGCTAAAGATATTTTAGAGGATTTACAAATTTTAGAGGAAGATTTTTCCTTAATACGGAACATATCGCCATCACTCGTCAAGAAAAAGTGTTGCAAGCGCTCTTATATCCGCGGTGCATTTCTTGCAGGCGGCTCCGTAAACAATCCGGAAACCTCCTCTTATCATCTTGAAATTTTCTCGCTATACAAAGAGCATAATGATTCTCTTTGCGAGTTAATGAATACATTTGATTTAAATAGCAAAACGCTAGAAAGAAAAAAAGGCTTTATCACGTATTTAAAGGAAGCTGAAAAAATTACTGAATTTCTTAATATCATCGGCGCACACCAAGCTTTGCTGCGTTTTGAGGATGTGAGAATTGTCCGCGATATGAGGAATTCAGTCAATCGCCTCGTCAATTGTGAAACAGCCAATTTAAACAAAACAATAGGTGCTGCACTAAGACAGGTGGAGAATATTCGATTTATTGATGATAAAATCGGCTTGGATGCATTGCCTGATAAACTCAGAGAAATTGCCAAGCTGCGTGTCGAATTTCAAGATGTCACCTTAAAAGAACTTGGAGAAATGGTATCAAGCGGAACAATTAGCAAATCTGGTATAAACCATCGCTTGCGAAAACTAGACCAAATTGCTGAACAACTTAGATCAGGACAACCGCTATCATTAAAATAAAATGACAAAAAGAGAAGAGGAGATCATTATGGTTGAAAAACAAGTTGAAGTTCATCTGAAAACGGGCTTACAAGCTCGTCCAGCTGCTTTATTTGTTCAAGAAGCAAACCGTTTTGCATCAGATATATTTCTGGAAAAAGACGGTAAAAAAGTAAATGCGAAAAGCATCATGGGACTCATGAGCTTAGCAATCAGCTCAGGCTCCATCATCACCCTGATTGCAGAAGGCAATGACGAGCAGGACGCCGTAGAAACCTTAGCAAAATATGTCCAGCAAGAAGGATAAAGTGAAAAGCACACCGTTTAGGAAATTGACGGTGTGCTTATTTTTTATTGTTTTTGGCAACTGTGTTGGAGAAAGAGAAGTGAATTCTATCAGGGCTCTCTCTTGAACATTTATTAGAGGATTGACTTTAGTCGATATATCGACGAGTTTTAAAAGAGATATCAGCGTTATTCGAAATATATCGGCGTTATTCGGGATTTATCATCGCTATTCGGGACAAAGAAAAACAGAAAATGAAAAACTAAGAGAGAACGAGAAAACAAAAGATTGGTGTCCAAAATAAGGGGGCCAAACCGCTTCCTGACTATAAATCAGCGTTTCCCGAGCATATATCTGTGATTCCCACTTTTATCAGCGCTCTTCCAATATATCAGCATCTACCTCTTTTTATAAAAGGTGAAAAGGGGTACTCAGATCTCTTCCGCTGCTTAACATGCAAGTTCAGATACTGCGATCATACAAATTCTTTTAAACGTTCAATAAAAGCAAACAAAAAGCCCTTCATCAATTAAGATGAAGGACTTCCTACAGAAATTACTTCCCACCAAGAATGTTACGCTCTAACACTTTATCAATTAAGCCGTACTCAAGGGCGCGTTCAGCAGTCATGAAGTTATCGCGCTCTGTATCGCGTTCGATTACTTCTAGAGGCTGGCCTGTGCGGTCAGATAGGATTCTGTTTAATTTATCACGTAAGAAAAGAATGCGTTTTGCAGCAATCTCGATTTCAGTTGCTTGACCTTGTGCTCCGCCAAGTGGTTGGTGGATCATAACTTCACTGTTAGGAAGGGCATAGCGTTTGCCTTTTTCACCAGCAGCAAGCAAGAATGCACCCATAGAAGCTGCCATTCCAATACAAATCGTTGAAACGCTTGGTTTGATATATTGAATTGTGTCATAGATTGCCATACCAGCAGTGATGGATCCGCCTGGTGAGTTAATATAAATAGAAATATCCTTTTCTGGATCTTCTGCTTCTAAGAATAATAGCTGTGACACGATTGAATTTGCGACATTATCATCAATACCGCTTCCAAGCATAATGATACGGTCTTTTAATAAACGAGAGTAAATGTCATACGCACGCTCACCACGATTTGTTTGTTCGATAACTGTAGGGATTAAATTCATTCTCCATTCCTCCTTTAAAAGTAAGAAAGATTGTACTAAAGGAAAATCTGTCTTATGTAATCCTTTAGAACATAATTCTGTGACTACCAATTGTATTGCTTATGTAATTCCATCATACAACTATGGTCAATAAAGGTCAAACGAAAAGACTATAAAAACCTTTTTAACCATGTTTATCCTATAATATGTACTACATCATCATAACATGTAATCATGTTTCCCACATTTCCAGTATTTCAAACAGATTAAATCATGAAAATCCGTGTTTAACGTAATAACACATATTTTCGTTATTTTACTATAAAAAGACAGTTGAAATTCTCTGCTGTTTCCCGTATAATTTTCCTTACTGACAATAATATGCGCTCGTAGCTCAGTTGGATAGAGCGGTGGTTTCCGGTACCACGTCTGCCGGGGGTTCGAATCCCTCCGAGCGCGTCGTAAATAGCAAGGGTTGAGATTAGCTCAACTCTTGCTATTTTTATTTTGGAAACATTCTTCACAAATAAATCTTCCTTCATTTTTTAAATAGGCTTTTATTTCAGTCATACCTCGCCGTTTTGGGTAACGCAATTTTACATAAACAAGCTCATCACCTTTGATTGCCCTGCCACATGTTGAACAATTAGGTTCTTCTCGAAACAATTTTTTGCTCAGGATATGATTCAACATTTGGCATACCACGATTATTTAACAGATTTACCTAGCAGAAATATGCTTGAAAAATATCTCTCAACTTGTTTGGAACATGAAGGAAACAAAGAGGTTAAAAAAGCCATTTTATTTATTGACCTTGATCGTTTTAAAGTAATTAATGATACATTGGGGCATGCGATGGGCGATCTTTTATTAAAAGAAGTAGCAAAACGATTGCGAGGTTCTGTAAAAGCAAAGGATGAAATTTTCCGTCAGGGCGGAGATGAGTTTATCGTGATTTTGGAGGATGCCGATCGTGATGAGGCAGCTAAAGTGGCCGAACGAATGATTCAAGTTTTATCAGTGCCGCATAAAATAAATCAATATGATGTTTTTACTTCTCCAAGTATTGGAATCAGCTTATATCCTGATGATGGCGATACTGTGGAGAAAGTTATCAAACATGCCGATTTTGCGATGTACCAGGCAAAGTCGGCCGGTAAGAAAACATATAAATTTTACTCATTGATAAAGGAAGACAGCAGCTATAATTCTTTACAACTGGAAATGGAATTGCATAAAGCGATCGATAAAAAACAACTCGTTTTGCATTATCAGCCAAGGGTTAATCTTAAATCAGGCCGCATTATTGGCGCCGAGGCTTTAATACGCTGGAACCATCCAAAATGGGGAATGATTCCGCCTGAGAAATTTATTCCAATAGCAGAGGAAACAGGGCAAATTCTTTTCATTGGTGAATGGGCCATGTATACTGCTTGCATCCAGGCGAAGGAATGGCATAAGAAAGGTTTTTCAGGATTTATCATATCTGTTAATTTATCAGCACGACAATTCTCCAGGGCAAATCTTGTTGATGCTATTGCAGATATTCTAAAGAGAACAGGACTGGAACCGCAGTATTTAGAGCTTGAAATAACAGAAAGCATGACAGCAGATATTGAACGGGCCATCACTACGTTACGGGAATTAAAATGCCTGGGCGTCAGAATTAGCATCGATGATTTTGGAACAGGATTCAGCTCGTTGAATTATTTAAAAAGGTTTCCTGTTAATACGTTAAAAATCGATCAGTCTTTTGTTCGAGAGCTTCACAATAATTATCACGATGAAACGATTGTAAAAACGATTATTTCCATGGCCCATAACTTAAATTTAAACGTGGTTGCAGAAGGAATAGAAAATAGGGAACATCTTGAATTTCTTCAGCAACATCTTTGTAATGAAAGTCAAGGTTATTACTTTAGTAAGCCTGTCCCTTCAAGCTTATTTGAAGAGATCATTGATTCATTTTTTGGACAATAAAGCTAAACGACTAGACAAAGAGAAGTAAATAACGGGGCTGAACCACCTTTAGGCAGCCCCGTTATTTTAGGCTGTTTTCGTAAACTTTGATGCGATTAAATTATTATGATTTCAAACAATTTTTGCACTTTGAAGCAATCGGCAAACTGGATGTTTCCATTATTAAACATTCCTTTATAGCAATGTAACAATTCAAGAAATTTTAAGAAGAACCAGACTAAAAATTATACTCGTTTTAGCGATAATTCTTCTAATTTCAGCATTTTTTTATGACAAAAACATAAGCATGTAGTAGGATAATTAATGATGGGTAGTTAGATTAGCTTAGAAAGCTGTTATTTAGCTTCAGTAAATTGTAAGCGTTTTACTTTTGCCCTAGCTCAAATGCCTGGGACTTTTTACAGATTGTTTGGTTAGTATGCTGCTGATCAAGGTGATCACGCTTAACGAAGTACGTTTTTTCATAATTTTGAGTAAAATGTAGTTATAGGAGGAGTTAAAATGAAAATTGGGTTAATTCAAGAACAAACGTTAAAACTAAAGATGACTCAAGAACTGCAGCAAGCTATTACTCTATTGCAGTATTCCTCTGCTGATCTCCTTTCTTATGTCCAGGAACTTACAATGGAAAATCCTCTCATTGAAGTGAAAGAAACCTATAGCTCGCGTTTTCGGAAGAAAAGTGCCAAATCTGATAAACAATCCTTTATTGAAAATACTTTTAAAGAGAAAACGAGTTTACGAGACCATTTGCGTAATCAGCTAATTGATTTTTCGTTGGATAAGACCGAACGCGCTTGTCTTGATTTATTAATTGACGCGCTTGATGCAAATGGGTATTTAAAGGATGATCTTGCTGACCTGGCAAAAGTATTAAATGTTCAGGAAGAATTGTTAGAAAGCAAGCTGTATTTTCTCCAAAGCCTGGAGCCAGCAGGTATTGGGGCCCGTTCTTTGCAAGAATGCATTTTATTGCAGCTAAGGCGATTGCCGGTCAGGAACACGCTTGCTGAAACGATTATTTCTGATCATTTCCGTTCGTTTGCAGAAAAATCATGGAAAGACCTCGCAAAGAAGATAAATATTTCGATCAGTGACATCCAAGAAATTCAGGATGAAATTAAAAAGCTTGAGCCGCGGCCGGGGTTGAAATATGAAAGTGATGAAGAAGGGTATGTGACACCTGATATTATTGTGAAAAGGGCAAATAACAAGCTGCAGATCATCTTTAATGATGAACTTCTTCCACAATTAATTGTCAGTGAGCCCTTAGAACCATCTAATCCAGTATTGGATTCAGAAACGAAAGATTATTATTCTAAAAAACTATCACAAGGGAAATGGCTGCAACGAGCAATCGAGCAACGAAAAGAAACCATGATGAATGTGATGAAGGTCATTGCCCAAAAACAGAGGGAATTTTTCGTTCACGGTAAAACGGTCCTTAAGCCGTTAACGCTTAAAGATGTAGCAGATATTTTAGAAATTCACGAATCGACAGTCAGTAGAACAATCAAGGATAAATTTGTTCAAACCCCACAAGGGCTACTAAGCATGAAATCATTCTTTTCCAATAAGCTTGATGAAGACAATGGAGAAATTTCAACTGCATCTGTCAAAATGAAGCTTCAGGAATTAATTCAATCTGAAGATAAAAAGAAGCCTTTTTCAGATCAAAAAATTGCAAATGAGCTAAAAACGAGGTATGGTATAACTATTTCAAGAAGAACGGTTACAAAATACCGCGAACAGCTGAATGTTCCTACATCTGCAATAAGAAGACAGTATTAGCTTGGCGGGAAAAGGGGGAGACCTTGCAGGTGCATAGTTGTTGGGACTCCCGGACCATATATCAGTGAGCGAAGGAAACAGACAACAAGCTTGCAAGTTATACAAAGCCATAAACAGTACATAATTTGAGAAAGGCTAGGAGTTAACATGAAAAAGGTCATTTTTTACTCAAAAGAAAATTGCTCATTATGTGATAAGGGCCTTGGGATTTTAAAGGACATTCAAAAAGATCTTCCATTTGAATATGAGATTGTGGACATTTATCAGGATGATCGGTTATTAGAGCTTTATCAAATTATGATTCCGGTCGTGAAAATTGATGATGAGGTTGTCTCATATGGAATATTGGAAAAAGATGCAATTAGAAAACGCTTACTTTAAAACTTTAAGAAACAATTCTTGAAACTCCGATTTTACCCTGTTAAAATGAAATTGTAGCAGGGAGATTTTTTTTTGAGTGAGTGGGACATAATAAGTCATAGCGGGACGATATTGGTCCAGTTCGACTCAGAAAGGGATAGCAAAATGAAATCATTAATAGAAGTACAAAAAAAATTATTGCCTGACCTTTTAGAGGTTATGCAAAAACGCTATCAAGTTCTGCAATACATTCGATTAATGCAGCCGATTGGACGCAGAAGTCTCTCAACTAGCCTTGGGTTAAGTGAACGAATACTTAGAAATGAAGTTCAATTTCTGAAAGATCAGAATTTGGTTGATATTCACACTTCAGGTATGAGCTTAACAAAGGAAGGAAAATCTCTTTTGTCGGATCTCGAAGAAATGATGAAGGATGTTTTAGGATTATCTCTTTTGGAAAATACCTTAAAGGAGAAATTTAATCTTAATAAAGTGATCGTCGTTTCTGGAGATAGTGATCAATCCCCATGGGTTAAAAAAGAAATGGGAAGAGCATGTGTGTCATGTATAAAAAAACGATTGGACGGGAATAATATCGTCGCTGTTACCGGAGGAACCACACTAGCCGCTGTTGCGGAAATGATGACTCCTGACAGTAAAAATCGTGAAATTCTTTTTGTCCCTGCACGAGGCGGGCTGGGAGAGACAGTGGAGAATCAAGCGAACACAATCTGTGCAAAGATGGCTGAACGTGCTAGCGGAAATTATCGGCTTTTGCATGTCCCAGACCAGCTAAGCAAGGAAGCTTACCAATCGATTATTGAGGAACCCTCAATCAAAGAGCTTCTTACGACAATGAAATCCCCAAGTATGGTCATACATGGAATAGGAGACGCTAAGACAATGGCAGAGCGCCGGAGAACTTCGGAAAAGGATATGCTGAAAATCATAAACGGAAATGCTGTTGCAGAAGCGTTTGGCTATTATTTTGATCAAGAGGGTGAAATTGTACATAAGGTGCAAACGGTGGGGATTCAGCTTGATGACGTTGGTGAAGTGCCGGATGTTATCGCAGTTGCCGGCGGTGCATCTAAAGCAAAGGCAATAAAAGCCTATATGAAACAAGGGTTAGATTCTGTTCTTGTTACAGATGAAGGTGCCGCAAATGAGTTAATAAGGGATTAATTATCCCTAATTATATATGTTTTATTCCTAATTAAGGGATCAAACAACTAATTTTGTATTTAACGTTCAAAGGTTTAAGCCTTGAACATAATTAAAGGAGGAAATTTATCATGGCAGTAAAAATCGGTATTAATGGTTTTGGTCGTATTGGTCGTAATGTATTCCGTGCAGCTTTAAAAAATCCTAACGTTGACGTAGTTGCTGTTAACGATTTAACAGATGCTAACATGTTAGCTCATCTTTTAAAATATGATTCTGTACACGGAAAATTAGATGCTGAAGTTTCTGTTGACGGTAATAACCTTGTTGTTGACGGAAAAACAATCGAAGTAACAGCTGAGCGTGACCCAGCGAAATTATCTTGGGGCCAGCAAGGCGTTGAAATCGTTGTTGAATCTACTGGTTTCTTCACAAAACGTGCTGACGCTGCGAAACATTTAGAAGCAGGCGCTAAAAAAGTTATCATTTCTGCTCCAGCAAGCGATGAAGACATTACAATCGTTATGGGTGTTAACGAAGACAAATACGATGCAGCTAGCCACGATGTAATCTCTAACGCTTCTTGTACTACTAACTGTTTAGCTCCATTTGCTAAAGTTTTAAATGATAAATTCGGTATCAACCGCGGTATGATGACAACTATTCACTCATACACAAATGACCAGCAAATCTTAGATTTACCACACAAAGACTACCGTCGTGCTCGTGCAGCAGCTGAAAACATGATTCCAACTTCAACTGGTGCAGCTAAAGCGGTATCTCTAGTATTACCTGAATTAAAAGGTAAATTAAACGGTGGAGCAGTTCGTGTTCCGACTCCAAACGTTTCTTTAGTTGACTTAGTTGCTGAGTTAAATCAAGAAGTTACAGTTGAAGAAGTAAATGCAGCTCTTAAAGAAGCAGCAGAAGGCGATCTTCAAGGAGTTCTTGGTTACAGCGAAGAGCCTCTAGTATCTGGCGACTACAATGGCAACACAAACTCTTCTACAATCGATGCATTATCTACAATGGTTATGGAAGGTAAAATGGTAAAAGTTATCTCTTGGTACGATAACGAAACTGGTTACTCTAACCGTGTAGTTGATCTTGCTGATTACATCGCATCTAAAGGTCTATAATCCTTAAGAAGAAATTCTTGTTTTAAGAATGAACTAAATAAGGGTATAATCATAAACGGGGAAAGGGGTTCATCCCCTTTCCTTTTGTTGTTTTTGACTCTAAGTTTTGACACTGAAGTTTTGGTGTCTAGCTGCAGCGCCTAGCTCCTCGAGTCATAAGCCACACATGAATTGAAGGCAAAGAACGCCTTCTATTCATATGCGTCTTATGCTTGTCGGAGCTGGTCAAGGCGCTTCCGCATTTCGAATAGGAGGGCTTTTCATGAACAAGAAGTCAGTTAAAGACATTGATGTTAAAGGGAAAGTCGTCTTTTGTCGCGTTGATTTCAACGTACCGATGAAGGATGGACAAGTTACAGATGACACACGGATCCGGGCTGCTTTGCCAACGATTCAGTACCTTACTGAGCAAGGGGCAAAGGTTGTATTGGCAAGCCATTTAGGCCGTCCAAAAGGACAAGTAGTGGAAGAACTTCGCTTGAATGCAGTTGCTGAAAGACTTCAAGAGCTATTTGGCAAAAATGTTGTTAAAACAGATGAAGCTTACGGTGAAACAGTGAAAGCTGAAATTGCTAAATTAGAAGAAGGCGGCGTTTTATTATTAGAAAATGTACGCTTCTATCCTGGCGAAGAAAAGAATGATCCAGAATTAGCGAAGGCTTTTGCTGAATTAGCTGATGTTTATGTAAATGACGCATTTGGTGCAGCACACCGTGCCCATGCATCAACTGAAGGTATTGCAAAGCATATTCCAGCTGTTGCCGGCTTCTTAATGGAAAAAGAGCTTGAAGTATTAGGTAAAGCTCTATCAAACCCTGATCGTCCATTCACAGCTATCATCGGTGGTGCGAAGGTTAAAGATAAAATCGGTGTTATTCAAAACTTACTTGATAAAGTAGACAACTTACTCATCGGCGGTGGATTGGCTTATACATTTATTAAAGCGTTAGGTCATGATGTTGGTAAGTCACTTTTAGAAGAAGATAAAGTTGATTTAGCAAAATCTTTCCTTGATCAAGCGAAAGAAAAAGGCGTTAATTTCTATATGCCGGTAGATGTTGTTGTAGCAGATGATTTCTCAAATGACGCAAACACTCAAATCGTTGCAATCGACAGCATTCCAAGCGATTGGGAAGGTCTTGATGCTGGTCCGAAAACACGTGAAATTTATGCGGATGTTATTAATAAATCCAAATTAGTTATTTGGAACGGACCAATGGGTGTATTTGAATTAGATGCATTTGCAGGTGGAACGAAAGCTGTTGCCGAAGCACTTGCCGAAGCAAATGATACATATTCGGTCATTGGAGGAGGAGATTCGGCTGCTGCTGTCGAAAAGTTTGACTTGGCTGATAAAATGAGCCATATTTCTACAGGCGGCGGAGCTTCTCTTGAATTTATGGAAGGTAAAGAGCTTCCAGGTGTTGTAGCATTAAACGATAAATAAAAACATTCGGAAATAGTTGTGAAATACGCTCAAGATTTGTCGCGACATCTTGATTGCTTTTTTGCTCATTTTCGAATGCCATAAGGACGGTGTAAAACATGAGAAAACCAATTATCGCAGGTAACTGGAAAATGAATAAGGTTTCCTCTGAGGCGAGAAGCTTTGTGGAGGAAGTAAAAGGTTTAGTACCTAACGCAGAAAAAGTTGACTCAGTAGTTTGTGCTCCAGCTCTATTTTTAGAAAGCCTTGTTGGCTTAACTGAAGGCAGTGAACTAAAAGTAGGTGCACAAAACATGCACTTTGAAGAAAGCGGAGCATTTACTGGTGAAGTTAGTCCTGTTGCACTTAAAGATTTAGGTGTAAGCTACGTGATCTTAGGTCACTCTGAAAGAAGAGAAATGTTTGCTGAAACAGATGAAACAGTTAACAAAAAGACGTTAGCTGCATTCAAGCATGGTTTAACACCTATTGTTTGCTGTGGTGAAACGTTGGAAGAGCGTGAAGCTGGCAAAACAAATGATCTTGTTGGCGACCAAGTGAAAAAAGCTTTAGATGGCTTAACAGATGACCAAGTAAAACAAACGGTTATCGCCTATGAGCCGATCTGGGCAATTGGTACAGGAAAATCTTCATCTGCTCAAGATGCAAACGAAGTTTGTGCTCATATCCGCCAAGTGGTGGCAGAGCAATTCTCACAAGATGCTGCACAAGCAGTTCGTATTCAATATGGCGGCAGCGTAAAGCCAGAGAATATTAAAGAATATATGGCACAATCAGATATTGATGGTGCTTTAGTAGGCGGAGCAAGCCTTGAACCACAATCCTTCCTTCAGCTCTTGGAGGCAAGTAACAATGAGTAAAGCCCCTGTTGCATTAATTATTCTTGACGGTTTTGCTTGCCGTGAAGAAACAAAAGGAAATGCAGTAGCACATGCTAAAAAGCCAAACTTCGACCGTTTCTGGAACCAGTACCCGCATGCTACTTTAACTGCTTCAGGAGAAGCTGTTGGTCTTCCTGAAGGACAAATGGGTAATTCTGAAGTTGGTCATTTAAATATTGGTGCGGGTCGTATTGTTTATCAAAGCTTAACACGTGTAAATGTAGCGATTCGTGAAGGTGAATTTGAAAAAAATGAAACGTTCACCGCTGCACTTAACCATGTCAAGCAAAATGGAACGAATTTGCATCTTTTTGGTCTTTTATCTGATGGCGGTGTTCACAGCCATATTCACCATCTATATGCGCTTTTAAGACTTGCCGCTAAAGAAGGCGTTAAAAATGTGTATATTCATGGCTTCCTTGATGGACGTGATGTTGGTCCGCAAACAGCCAAAACATACTTGAATGAATTACAAGAAAAAATCACAGAATACGGTGTTGGGGAAATTGCGACATTATCTGGACGTTACTACTCAATGGACCGTGATAAGCGTTGGGACCGTGTTGAAAAATCCTACCGTGCTATGGTGTACGGAGAAGGACCAACCTACAGCACACCAATGCAATGTATTGAAGATTCATATAATAACGGAATCTTTGATGAGTTCGTGCTTCCATCTGTGATCACAAAAGAGGACGGTTCACCAGTTGCAACAATTAAAGACAACGATGCGGTTATTTTCTATAATTTCCGTCCGGACCGTGCGATTCAAATCTCAAATACGTTCACAAATGAAGATTTCCGTTCATTTGATCGCGGTGAAAAGCATCCAAAGCACTTGCATTTTGTCTGCTTAACACATTTTAGTGAAACAGTTGACGGATATGTTGCATTCAAGCCAACAAACCTAGATAATACAATTGGTGAGGTTTTATCGCAAAACAATTTAACACAGCTTCGCATTGCGGAAACAGAAAAATATCCTCATGTTACCTTCTTTATGAGCGGTGGACGTGAAGAGAAGTTTCCTGGTGAAGAACGAATTTTAATTGATTCACCAAAGGTTGCAACCTATGACCTAAAGCCTGAAATGAGTGCATATGAAGTGACGGACGCGTTGCTTGCTGAAATTGAGGCTGACAAATTTGATGCAATCATCTTAAACTATGCCAACCCGGATATGGTTGGACATTCCGGCATGCTTGAGCCGACAATTAAAGCAATTGAAACAGTTGATGAGTGTTTAGGAAAAGTTGTTGACGCGATCATCGCCAAAGGCGGTAAAGCGATTATTACAGCTGACCATGGAAATTCTGATGAGGTTGTGACATTAGAAGGGAATCCGATGACTGCTCATACAACAAACCCAGTTCCAGTTATCGTAACAGAAAACGGCATTACCCTCCGTGAAGGCGGAATCCTGGGAGATCTGGCACCAACAATGCTGGATCTACTAAAAGTTGAAAAACCAGCCGAAATGACAGGAACTTCACTAATTCAAAAATAATGTTTAAAAAAACATTCGGTAATCGCCGATTGTATCTAATCCGGCCTCTGACATCAAAATGAAAAATGAGTACAGGGCAGAAGCAATTCAAACAATAAATTTCTAATTGAAAAGGAGACGAATAAAATGCCATACATTGTAGACGTATATGCTCGTGAAGTATTAGACTCTCGCGGTAACCCAACAGTTGAAGTAGAAGTACACACTGAATCAGGTGCGTTCGGTCGCGCATTAGTACCAAGCGGTGCTTCAACAGGTGAATATGAAGCAGTTGAGCTTCGTGATGGTGACAAAGAGCGTTATTTAGGAAAAGGCGTTTTAACAGCTGTTAAAAACGTTAATGAATTAATCGCTCCTGAATTACTTGGTTTCGAAGTAACTGAACAAGTTGCAATTGACCAAGCCTTAATCGAATTAGATGGAACAGAAAACAAAGGTAAATTAGGTGCGAACGCAATCCTTGGCGTATCGATGGCTGTTGCCCGTGCTGCTGCTGACTACCTTCAAGTGCCTTTATACCAATACCTTGGCGGATTCAACGCTAAAACATTACCAGTTCCAATGATGAACATTGTTAACGGCGGAGAGCACGCTGATAACAACGTTGACATCCAAGAATTCATGGTTATGCCAGTAGGTGCTGAAAACTTCCGTGAAGCACTTCGCATGGGAGCTGAAATCTTCCACAGCTTAAAATCAGTTCTTAAAGGCAAAGGCCTTAACACTGCAGTAGGTGATGAAGGTGGATTCGCGCCAAACCTTGGTTCAAACGAAGAAGCACTTCAAACAATCATCGAAGCAATCGAAAAAGCTGGCTACAAACCAGGCGAACAAGTTATGTTAGCTATGGATGCTGCTTCTTCTGAGTTCTACAATAAAGAAGACGGCAAATACCATCTTTCAGGTGAAGGTGTTGTGAAAACATCTGAAGAAATGGTTGATTGGTACGAAGAGATGTGCTCTAAATACCCAATCATCTCAATCGAAGACGGTTTAGATGAAAATGACTGGGAAGGTCACAAATTATTAACTGAGCGCCTTGGCGGCCGTGTACAACTAGTTGGTGACGATTTATTTGTTACAAACACGAAAAAGCTTGCTGAAGGTATTGAAAAAGGAATCGGCAACTCAATCCTTATCAAAGTTAACCAAATCGGTACATTAACTGAAACTTTCGAAGCAATCGAAATGGCAAAACGTGCAGGCTATACAGCTGTTGTTTCTCACCGTTCTGGTGAAACTGAAGACAGCACAATCGCTGACATTGCGGTTGCAACAAACGCTGGTCAAATCAAAACTGGTGCTCCATCACGTACAGACCGTGTTGCAAAATACAACCAGCTTCTTCGCATCGAAGATCAACTTCAAGATGCTGCGAAGTATGATGGAATTAAAACATTCTACAACTTAAAGAAATAAGGAAAGAACGATAAAGGAACTGCCTGGTGAAAAGGGTGGTTCCTTTTTTGTAATACCAGAATTTATATATTTACTTAACATAGCTTGCGTTCCAGGCGCCTTGCGCTTTTCTTATAATATCAGAATTTATATATTTTCTTAACATAGCTTGCGTTTCTGAATCTAGCTCCAGGCGCCATCGGCTCGAGGTCATAAGTCAAACAGGAATTGAAGGTAAAGAACACCTTCTATTCCTGTTCGCCTTATGCTTGTCGCCGATAGGCAGGCGCCTTGCGCTTTTTTTAATAATTATTTGCTAATTGAGAAGACTATTTCATTACATGAGTACTTGCTTTCATTTGACAGGTGGCTTAAATCGTACATATAATATAACTTACAAAACATAAAATTAGCAGGCAATTAGTTGCAATGGTGTCGCTTTTGATTTGTTTTAATCGATTTAAGGCGCAAGAAATTGAAAAATCTAAAAGTGAAAGAAGTAGATGAATTTTGCAGTTAGCAGGTGATTTTTTACTATGAAACGAGAAAAACGTCCTCGTGTTACCTTGCAGCAAGTAGCTGAACATGCAGGTGTATCTCGTGCTACCGCTTCACTTATCGTTAGAAATAGTCCAAATATATCAGAAAAAACTCGAAAAAAAGTGTTAGCATCAATGCGTGAACTTGGTTATGTTTACGACCGTGTTGCGGCTAATTTGCGCTCACAGCGTTCTTCCACAGTAGGAATCATTATTACAGATATCGCTAATACATTCTTTTCAGAATTATTGATAGGTGTCCATCAAGCATTAGAGAAGAAAGGGTATACCGTTCTGCTTGGTACCACTTTTGACTCAGATGTAAAGCAGGATAAACTTCTTTCTACAATGCTTGAACATAGAGTTGGAGGAGTTATACTGTGTCCTGTTTCAGGCACTTCTAAGGAAACAATTGATCGAATCAAACAATTGGATATACCAATTGTGCATGCTGTTAGAGAACTATCTGATACAAACTGCGATTATGTAGGTGTTGATTATGTAAGCGGGGCACAAATGGCTGTCAGTCACCTTATTAAGAAAGGCCACCATAGAATTGCCTTTCTAGGAGGTCGTTCTGAATCCTCTACTTGGAAGCACAGAATGGAGGGTTACAGCAGGGCATTCCAGCAAGCAGGTTTAGAAATCGATCCAACCTTAATTATCGACTCAGCTCCAACAAGAGAAGGCGGGATGGAAGCGGTGGAGAAGGTTTTACAACTTGATTATCCCCCGACAGCCATTTTTAGTTTTAGTGATTTAGTAGCTTTTGGCGTTATGCTTGGTATGAGAAATTCAGGTTTAATCCCTGGAAAAGATATTGCTGTTGTTGGATTTGATAATATACCAGAATCAAGACTAGCAAATCCTCCCTTAACAACCGTGTCGTCTTTTGCTCGTCAAATTGGTTCCAATGCTGCAGAGCTTCTTCACAAAAGAATTTTGGAATTTGATCGTGAAAACGAACGTATTATCCTAAGTCCAGAGCTTGTTGTTCGTGAATCTTCATTGGTCACAAAAGAAAAAAGCTTGTGAAGGAAAAATTCCTTTACAAGCTTTTTTAATCATAAAGCTCCCATGCTGTTTTTAGTGAATCAACAATAAAATCAGCAACAGATTCGATATCAAGATTGTCTGTTTCGACTTTTGAATGATGTAAAGAGTAGATTTCTTGCCTTTTATAAAAAAGCTCTTCTATTTCCTCCAATGTTCTGCCTTGTAAAATTGGGCGGCTGTCAATGATTAAACTGATTCTTTCTTTCCAGGATTCCCAGGATAAGTCTAGAAAAAATACAATACAATTTGATAAGCAAATCTTCCGGATCTCCTCTTGTAAAAAAGCGCCGCCACCTACTGAGATGATTTTCAATCTTTGCTTAGAAAAGTGGTTAATAATGCTTTTTTCCTTTTCCCGAAACACTTTTTCACCTACAGTTTTGAAAATTTCTGAAGTAGGCATATTATATTCCTTTTCAATTTCCTTATCTATATCAACAAAATCTCTGTATAGTTTTTTTGCGACTAGTTCACCAATAGTGGTTTTACCAACTCCCATGAACCCTATAAAAACGATACTTTTTTCTCTAAGAGACATTTTATTGTTTATCATTTAGTAAGCCTCTTTCATTTATTTTTAATGTTTATCATTCCATAGTATATACGAAATAATTATAATGTTTCGAAAAATGACACTTAAAATTATAGTATAAAATTCCGATTTTGTAAAAAGACTTTTATCATATCGAGTTTAGCGAAAAAGCAATAAAAATACTTAATAGCATATAGAAAATAGCGAAAACGATATTCCATAAACCTAATCTGTATGGATTTATTTTTAATTCGTCTGAAAGGATCGAAACAGATAAATTAAAAGGACTGAACATGACAGTTGCTAAACTGCAAGATATTAATACAATTGTAAAGGAAATCGTTGATACCTCAGGTAAAATAGGTTTCAATAATTCTGCTAGGAGTGTCAGTGATACGAGTGGATGAAACCCTATAAATGAGGTAAATAAAAAATATCCCCCAACCATTAAATAAAAAACGAATGATTGATCAGTGATTGAACGGAATGCTGATTGTAAAAACGTAAGATGTCCTGAAAGTGAAAGCATTTCAACAAATAATCCCGCACTTAAAAACATAAAAAAGTAGTTAGACAAGCCTTTTGTTCGTTCTTTCCAATGGGGAATGGTAATCGAAAAATATCTGCGTATTTTACGGATATATAGTGCCCAAACAATTGAAATTGGAATAATCAAAAGTACAACTGCAAAAAGAAAGCCTCTATCGATCCCCTTTTGTAATAAGGAAACGGAAACAATAAAGAGAAACAGCATGAATAGCATTTCAACTATTTTTCTATAAACCTTTTTATATGAAATTTCTGAGCTGTTTTCGATAACTAATGAAACATTCCGATACTTGAAATATGAGAGCAACCAATCTGAAAGGATTGTGATGATGGCAATGGAAAATGCAATTGGAAATACTTGATAATATCCTTTGTTGGTTAAATCAATGGATGTACTGACCATAACTTCCATCGGACTCCATGTTAGACATAAAGCATAGCTGCGTAATATATTTTGGGTGTAGTATCTATCTGCCATTATTTTTGGCAGCTGGGACAATGTTCGATCTAATGATTTTTTCAATAGCGGAAGAGTGGCTATATTTAAAAATAAACCAAGAAAATGAGTAACCAGGAAGCTTCGTTTATATAGTTTACTCAAACGATCTACTTCATTTTTTAATAAGAGACCGAGATTAATATCGTACCGGCCAACACGAATAATAGAGTTGATAAAAGGTAGAACTAAAAATAATGAAAGAACTCCCAGCATAGATTCGAAGTGTAATAAGAAAGCATACCAAGGATGATCACCTGTTAGAAACAATAGAATGCCGATGGCAAGAAAGCAAATACCAGATATTAAATATAAGCCTTTCGCGCGGAATAATGAAAGTAGTAGTGTAACTAGTGCAAGAATACCTATACAATAGCTGAAAAAAAGATCTGTGAAAAATCTTGAGACGATATATAAGATGATAAGCAATGTATAAATAAAAATAGTCAATTCAAATTTGCTCCTTTCAATTAGATCGATCCAATAACAGCATTTACTTTATTAAATAGGCATTAAATATTAGATGAATACTAACAAAATCTTCTCATATCGTCTAGAGGAAAACAATCTTAATAAATCGAAATAGTGAGAATATTAAAAAAGGTATTGCAAGGTATTTGTTTATATTGTAAGATGTTGATAACGTTTACAATAAACATTTTCATTTTGATAGTCTGTTTTATTAGATCGATCTAATAAATTTTGTAGACGGCAAAGAAGGCAAGCCCTGATGAAGTAGTCGAAAATGTTCAAGTTGTAATACGTTATTATTTACTATCGAATAATTAGATCGATCTAATAAACGATTAAACTATAGTACATAGCATGTACTATTTATTTCAGCCAACAATTAGATCGATCTAATAAAAAGAAAAGCAGGTGGAAAACATGAGTGTAAACATCGCACAACCTTATATTAACGGTGAATGGATTTCTTCCAGCGGTAAGAGTGCTCCTATCATCAGTCCATATTCACAGGAAGTAATAGGCGAACAAATTTTTGCAACAAATGAAGATGTAGAAAATGCTCTGGCAGCAGCTTATAAAGCGAAAAAGCAGATTGCAAGCATTCCTTCACATCAAAGAGCGAAGATTTTAAAGAAAGCTGCAAGCTTATTAGAAGATGAGAAAGAAAGATTTGCAAACCTGATTTCTAGAGAATTGGGAAAACCTTTAAAAAATACGCTTGATGAGGTGTCACGTTCAATTGAAACATTGGAACTGTCTGGTGAAGAAGCGAAAAGATTAATAGGTGAAACATTACCTGGAGACGCATCTGAGCGGGGAACACAGGCGATTGCTTCAACGTTCCGGGTACCAGTCGGCTTAGTAGCAGCTATTACGCCGTTCAATGCTCCATTAAACTTAGTTTGTCATAAAGTTGGCCCTGCATTTGCCGCTGGTAATAGCGTGATTTTAAAGCCAGCTCCACAAACTGCTTTAATCGCTACAGAACTTTTAAAATTATTGCTTAAAGCAGGGTTTCCTGAAAATGCAGTAAATATGGTCTTAGGCGGTGTCGAAGCAGGTCAGCAAATTGTAAAAGATGACCGTGTAAACATTATTTCATTTACAGGCGGAGTAGTGGCCAGCAGAAATATTTGTGAACTTGCCGGTATGAAAAAAGTTCTTCTTGAGTTAGGTGGAAACGCTTCAACGATCGTTCATGAGGATGCTGATTTAGACCGAGCTGCAGCTATGTGTGCGAGAACTGGATATAGTAATTCCGGGCAAAGCTGTATTTCGGTACAAAGAATCTATGTTCATCAATCAGTCATTCCGAAGTTCACTGAACTTCTAAAACAAGAAGTGTTAAAGCTTAAAGTTGGAGATCCCCTGCAGCCGGATTCTGATGTAGGTTGTCTAGTTGATAAAAAAGCAGCAAACCGTGTGATGGAATGGATCGATGAAGCAGTTGGTTTGGGAGCGGAATTAATCTGTGGAGGAAAACAATATGGAGCAACAGTAGAACCTACCGTGTTATTCAATCCGCCAAAAACAAGTAAAGTCGTGTGTGAAGAAGTCTTCGGGCCTATTGTCAGCATTATCCCTTATGAAACGATTGATGAGGCGATTGAAGAAACAAATGATTCATCATTCGGACTTCAAGCAGGGCTTTTTACAAATCAAATGGACTTAGCATACAAAGTAGCACACTCACTTGAAGTTGGCGGGGTAGTAATAAATGGAACATCTAATTATAGATTGGATCACTGGCCATATGGCGGCGTCAAAAACAGTGGTATTGGTCGTGAGGGCCCCCGCTATGCGATTGAGGATATGACTGAAACTAAGATGATTGTATTACATCTCCCTGTAAATAAGTGATTACAGATAAATGAAACGTTAGCGAAAAAAGAGTTAAGAAAGTAGTGAACTGGTGGTGAAAAAGGTGCAAGGATTATTTATAAACAATCCAGGTGATTTAGAACTAAAAGAGTTTCCGTCTTCACCCTCTTTAAAAGCGGATGAAGTGAGAGTCAAATTAATATATGGCGGAATTTGCGGATCAGATATTGGTGTATTCAAAGGGAAGATTCCACATGCCTCATATCCGATCAGACCAGGTCATGAATTATTAGGAACAATTATTGAAGCAGGCGAGGATTCTAAATACGGAATTGGTACGAGAATTGTCGTGCAGCCTAATTCATTTTGCGGAAAATGTGACCTGTGTTTAAAAGGTAAGACCAATATTTGCCGGAATAAAAAGTCGTTAGGCGTGAACACGGACGGCGGATTTTCAGAGGAGTTTATTATTTTATCTAAGTATGTATTACCAATTCCTGATAAATTGCCAGATGAAAGAGCTGTGTTAATCGAACCTTTTGCGGTAATCGTCCATGCCTTCAAAAAGGTTGTGATTACAAAAGGGACATCTGTTGCAGTGATCGGCTGTGGAACGGAGGGTATGCTCGCTATTGCGTTAGCCACTTATTTAGGAGCAAATATAACAGCTATAGATATAAGCAAAGAGAAATTAAATAAAGTAAAAAGCTTTGGCGATATTAGAACCGCACATCCAGAAGAAATAGGGGACGAAGAATTTGATGTTGTTATTGAAGCAGCTGGTGTACAACAAGCGGTGGAACAGGCGATGCAAATTGCGGGGCCTGGCGGCTCTGTTGTACTCATCGGACTTGCACCAGAAGCAAACTTCCCAGCTGTACGAATTGTTAGAAATGAATTGACTGTATATGGATCGATCATTTATAACTTCCCAGATGATTTTGAGCAGACTCTTGAGTATTTAATGAAGGATGATTTTTATGTTGAACCGATTATTTCAGAGATTATTCCTTTTAAAGAATATGAAAGAGCATATGAAGCGGCTGTTTCAGGGAAGTATGGAAAAATTGTCTTAAATTTTAAGGAGGGCTGTGACCTATGAAAGATTTAATTTCACATCAATTAATCAAATACCTAGAAAATAGAGGCGTAGAACATATCTTTGGACTTTGCGGACATACAAATATTGCCGTACTTTCAGCCTTAGAAAAAAGCTCAATTAAATTTATTAACACCAGACATGAACAAATTGCAGCACATATAGCTGATGGATATGCAAGAGCGAAAAAAGAAACTTCTGTTATCTTAAGTCATTTAGGGCCTGGTTTAACAAATGCTGCAACTGGTGTGGCAAACGCAGCCCTAGATTCTATACCGATGGTTGTCATTGCCGGAGATGTTCCGAGTCATTATTACGGAAAACATCCACACCAAGAAGTCAATTTACATGCGGATGCCTCACAATATGAAATTTATCGTCCTTTTGTAAAACGCGCATGGCGTGTCGATCGTCCAGACCTTTTTCCGGAAATTATTGAAAAGGCTTTCCAGTTAGCTGAAAGCGGAAACCCTGGACCGGTTTTAGTTTCGGTACCAATGGATATTTTCTCTAAAGAAGTTGATACCGCTTTATTTGAAAGATTAAACCATAACACAAAATCTCTGCATAAACCCTCTATTGATGATGAAACTGCAAAAACAATTATTAAAACATTAGTCAATGCTAAAAACCCTCTCTTCTATGTTGGCGGTGGAATTATGTTAGCTGATGCTGCTGAAGAATTAAGAGAATTGGTTGATCACTTAAGTATTCCTGTCGCACATTCGCTTATGGGGAAAGGTGCAGTATCAGATGATAATCCATTGACGCTTGGAATGACAGGATTCTGGGGAACAAAATTCATTAATGATAAATGTAAGGAAGCAGATTATATTCTAGCTTTAGGAACTCGATTTGCAGAAGCTGATTCAAGTTCATGGGAACCAGAATATACCTTTAATTTTCCACCAACTAAATTAATTCAAATTGATATCGATCCAAGTGAAATCGGCAGAAACTATCCAGTTGAAATCGGTGTTGTTGCAGATTTAAAACAGGCTTTAACGGTGTTAAATCGAGCAGCAAAAGAATTGGTGCCTAACGGACTGCAGAATGATGAGCTAAAACAAGAAATTGTTGCAAATAGAGAAGAATTTAAGAACAGCAATAAAAAATATATTACAGACAATTCTTTCCCAATGAAACCACAGCGTATTTTACATGAGGTTCGCGAAGTGCTTCCTAGAGATGCATATATCACGACAGATGTAGGCTGGAATAAAAACGGAGTTGGGCAGCAATTCCCGATTTATGAAGCTGGAACCGTTCTTACACCAGGCGGCTTTGCGACAATGGGATTTGGAGCACCAGCTGCTTTAGGAGCCAAACTCGCACAACCGGAAAAGATAGTTGTTTCATTAGTAGGTGATGGCGGCTTTGGACAAAATCCAGCGGTCCTTGCAACAGCAGCAGAATCGAATATCCCTGTCATTTGGGTAGTAATGAATAACTGTGCATTTGGTACCATTGCAGGGCTAGAACAAGCTCATTTTGGCACAACATTCGGAACGATCTTCCAAAAGGATGGGGAAACTTTTTCACCAGATTATGCACAAATCGCAAAGGCATATGGGATCGAAGGAGTGAAAATTGAATCGGCAGAACAATTTAAGCCTGCATTGAAGCAAGCAATTGAAGCTAATAAACCATTTGTCATTGATGTTCAAATGCAGAATATCCCGACTCCGACTGCCGGGCATTGGAATATCATGGATATTTACTCTCCTGGTAAAAAGGTTCACCACGTAGCTGTTGAAGCCTAAGGTCAGATACCAGATTGGAGGAATACAAGATGACAAAACAATTTTCGCTAGCCCACCTTACCGCGCTTGGTTGTACACCACCTGAAATGACTTACCTAGCAGCGAGAGCCGGCTATGATTTCGTCAGTCTCAGACCCATTTACATGGGTCTGCCTGACGAACCTAACTACGCGTTAGCAGAAAACAAGCAGATGCTGCGGCAAACGAAAGCCGCCCTTAGAGAAACGGGTGTCAAGCTGCTTGACATCGAACTAGCACGGATCAGCAATGACATCGATCCGAAAAAATATGTACCTGCTATGGAAGTAGCTGCGGAACTTGGCGGACGTCATGTTCTTAGTAGTATTTGGACGAACGACCGCAATTGTTATATTGAGCGTTTTGCTGAACTTTGCGAGCTAGCCAAACCTTTCGGACTGACAATTGAATTAGAATTTGTCCCAATTGCCAGTGTTACAAATCTTGCGGGAGCACTTAATGTACTTCGCACAGTAAAACAGCAAAATGCCGGTCTGATGATCGATATCCATCATTTCCATCGCTCAGGAGATAAGGTGGAGGATCTTGATGCGGTGCCGCGTGAATGGTTCCGTTATCTTCATCTTTGCGATGCACCTGCGGAAATTCCGACCTCGATAGAAGAGATGACGAAAATCCTTCGCGAGGCACGCTTATATGTAGGAGAGGGCGGCATTGATATTGCGAGTATCGTGAATCGTATTCCCGAGATCCCATATTCGATTGAGCTGCCGCACGATAAACGTGCTCAGGAGCTAGGTTATGAGGAACATGCGCGACGTTGCTTGCAATCTGCAAAGGATTATTTCGAGGCCCACTCGCTTAAACAACAGATCAGATAAATTAACAAACGAAGTAGATATACATGAGAACCTGAAAACGTAATCTCGTTACGTAAAAGTGTCATGAGATTACGTTGTCCTTTTTCGCTTTACACCAATTTTAATAGAGTCTATTGTTGAAGTAACTTGATTTATTGAGGGAGATTTAGTTAATGTTGATGTTGGTTTGACAGGAAATTTATTTTGAAAACGTTTACCAGAGGATATATTTACGAAAGAATAAAAAAATTTAACTAAGTGAGGGAAAAGGATGAAAAAACATCGTTGGACAATAGTACTATTAATTGCTATTGGTGTGATCGTTAACTATTTTGATCGAATTAATATGTCAATCGCAATGCCGTTATTACAACAGGAATTTGATTTGACAGCAGGTCAGATGGGGATTTTTTTATCTGCCTTTGCATGGTCATACGCTCTTCTTCAACTTCCTGTCGGGCCATTGCTGGATAAAATAGGAGTCAAATGGGTAACGCGAGTGGCTACAGTGATATGGACAGTAGCCTGCCTATTAACTGCAGTCGCTAATGGATGGGGATTAATCATATTATCTCGGGTCTTGTTGGGGATTGGGGAGGCTCCGTTTTTCCCATCTGCTGCTAAAGCAGTCAGTCACTGGGTTCCTCGAAATGAACGAGGGAGGGCCATAGCTGCCTATGATTCGCAGTCTAAACTTTCAAATGCAATTGGTGCTCCTATACTGGCCTTGATTGTGACTGAATGGGGATGGCGCGGCGGTTTTTTAGCAACTGCCATTCTTAGTTTGGTCTATGCCATCGTGTTTTGGGTGTGGTACCGCGAACCTCATGAAGATAAACGTTTGACGAAAGAAGAGTATCAATATATTACCGAAGGTGGTTCACAAAGTTCAAAAGAATCGACT
Source organism: uncultured Metabacillus sp. (assembly GCF_947503125.1). Classification (GTDB taxonomy): domain Bacteria; phylum Bacillota; class Bacilli; order Bacillales; family Bacillaceae; genus Metabacillus. Next base: position 16,838 of record NZ_CANNCR010000027.1, on the reverse strand, counting down.
GGTAGTGCAATGAAAAACTTACGTTACCTATTAACAAAACGAAAAGTGTGGGCAGTATTTATTGGATTTGCAGCCTATGGATATTCATGGTTTTTATTCTTGACATGGCTTCCTGGATACCTTGCAACAGAAATGGGTATGTCGATCTTGAAATCTGGATGGTACTCGGCGATTCCATGGATTGTCGGTACAATCACAGAACTTGTCATTGGCGGCTGGCTCGTGGATCGTCTCATCAATAAGGGCTACAATCGAACACGTGTGTGCAAAGTGTTTTTAGTTACGGGAATGATTTTCGGTTTGTCAATCATTGGTGCAGCGTTTACCCATAGTGCAAATATGGCTGTATTTTGGATTTCGATGGCGCTTGGTGGTCTTGTCGTTACATCTGCGGTTGCCTATAGCATTCCTACTTTTATTGCTCCTAAGGGGAGTGTGGGAACGTTGACAGGACTTCTAACCTTTGGAAACAATTCGATGGCAATCATAGCTCCAATTACCACAGGATTTATCGTTCAGGCCACAGGTTCTTTTATGTATGCATTCCTATTAGCAGCAGCTTTTCTAGTCGCTGGAATTTTGAGCTATACGTTCCTGCTGAAAGATCTAGAACCAATTGAAAGTGCCACCTCAGAATCATCATCGCAAAATGAGTTAATTTCATAAGGAATTCAAAAGTGAGTTGCTGCGGGTATTATCATATTTCTATTTCCGTTGGCAGCATAATGCATATAGAAATCAACCCTTAAATTTGAAATCGTTTTTTATTCTTAATATTAAAAATAGTGTAAAATTAATATCGGATAATTATTAAATGACGAAAAAACAAAAATTGTTCGAAACGAAATAGCATTATGAGGAGGAGTAATGATGGAAAGGGAGTTATTGGAAAAATGGCCATCTATTTGTACACCATTAACGGGTAGAAATACTGAAGAACTTATCGTAGAACTGAATAGTATTGTACCTAAAAAACCTGATTTAATTGAGTGGCGTGCTGATTTTTATGATCAAATTGACCAGTTTGATCAAGTAATTCGTACTGCCGGAGAGATATTTAAAAATTGTAACGGTATTCCGATATTATTTACAATTCGTTCCCATAAAGAAGGGGGACAAGCAATTCCTTTAACAGAAGAAGGGATAGTAGATCTGCTTAGTAACATTTGTCAGACTGATTTTGTAAAGATGATAGATTTTGAGGTGTCTAATAAGCTTGAACATATAAAACGGCTTAAAGAAGTTTCAAGCAATCATCAGAAAACATTCATTCTTTCCTATCATAATTTTGAATATACACCGGAAAAGCCTGAGTTATTAGATCGCTTACGGACGGCAGCGTCTTATGGTGCAGATGTAGCTAAGCTCGCTGTTATGCCAAAAGATGAAAAGGATGTATTAGCATTATTAGAAGTGACGAAAGATGCCCAAGATGAATTGAATATTCCAATCATTACGATGTCAATGGGTGGCATGGGGGCAATTAGCAGAATGCTAGGCTGGATTTATGGTTCTGCGGTAACCTTTGCCGTCGGAGAAACAAGTTCAGCACCAGGTCAAATTCCAATAGAAAATCTTAGAAAAATCATAGAATTAGTAAAAGAATCAGTAGAGTAGGAGAAGGAAAGGAAAAATATTATATTTAAGCGTACTATAGCTCGATTTTATTCGTAACTTGTTCTATTCATACTTTTGAAACTAATAAGAGGTTAATCCAATTAAGGATTAACCTCTTACTATTTACTGTTCAATCTTCTCTTGACTTTCTGGTTTCATATGCAATTGAGAGCATGGACCAGCCTGAAGCATATAGCTGCCTCCATCATGCCCAAGTGAATGTTTGACATCGTTTGCTACTTTGATCAGTGCCTCGAGATTAATTCCTGTATCAATGCCCATTTCCTCTAGACTGTGAACAAGGTCTTCTGAAGCAATATTGCCACTCGCACCAGGTGCATATGGACAACCACCTAAACCTGCAATTGAACTATCAAAATGGACGATTCCTTGCTGAAGAGCAGCGACAGCGTTCGCAAGGGCCATTCCTCGAGTGTTATGCAAATGCATGGAAAAAGTCATTTGTGGAAAGCTGGACTTTAAATGTCCTAGCATCTCAAATACTTGCTTAGGGTTTGCCATACCGGTAGTGTCTGCTAACGATATTTCATCAATTCCCATTGTCGTGTAACGTTCAACAATTGAAACAATACGCTCTAATCGAACTTTACCTTCGTACGGGCATCCAAATGCTACTGAGATAGAACCGCCAACCTTCACTCTATGTTTTTCAGCTAATTCAATAATAGGAGCAAAGCCATTTTGCGCTTCCTCTACAAGACAGTTGGCATTTGAAAGGCTATGAGAGTCTGTGGCAGAAAGCATTAGCTTTAACTTTTTTATCCCTGCATCAATCGCACGCTGTGCACCTCTAACATTGGGTACTAATGCCCGAAACTTAATAGAAGTTAAATCTTGGACACTTTTAACGACCTCCTCGGCATCCCTTAATTGTGGAATTGCACGAGGATGAACGAATGATGTAATTTCCATAGATTGAATACCGGTTTTTGCAAGTTCACGTATGATTCGTATTTTTTCCTCTGTTGGAATCCATTCCTTTTCCATTTGAAAGCCATCACGAGGGGCCACTTCACAAATTGTCACTTTAGCAGGTAATGTCATTTCTAGTAATCTACTCATTTAAATAACCCCCTTTTCTTTTAAAACTGCAAGCTCTTCAGTAGATAAACCAAGCTTGCCGCCTAAAATCTCTTCGTTATGCTCTCCTAATTCTGGAGCGCGATGTCTAATTGCTCCAGGTGTATGTGAAAATTTTGGTACAACTCCTGGGACTTTAATTTTACCTAAACGAGGATGGTCAACTTCTACAATATTTTCTCTCGCTTGGTATTGTGGATCATTAAAAATATCTTCTATCGTTAAAATCGGACTTACTGGAACGCCAAATGAGTCTAATTTTTCTTGCAGTTCATTTTTCGTATGAAGACGGATCCATCCAGATACAATTTCTTGTACTTCTTGATCATGCTTTAATCTTTCAGAATTTGTATAATAACGAGGATCAGATAACATATCTGTTCTTTCCATGGCTTCCGCCAGACGGTCGAAAGTAGAGTCTGTACTACAAACAAGGACAACAAATTTTCCGTCCTTTGTTTCGTATGTTCCGGCTGGACTTGAATGACCTGCTAAACCAGGGCTTCGCTCTCTTACTTTTCCGTTTTGATCATACTCAGCAATTAAAAACTCCAGCATACGGAATATAGATTCATATAAACCCATTTCAACAACTTGTCCTTCTGGCTCGTCGTTTGCTTCGCGGTTGTAGAGAGCGCTTACAGCAGCGAAAGCAGCATAAACACCTGTAATATAGTCTAACAAAGAATACGAAGGACTGACAGGCGGCCGATCTGGATATCCCTGAATAGCTGTATGTCCGCTAAATGCCGTTGCTGGAGTCCCAAACCCAGCTTTTTCTCGATAAGGACCTGTCTGTCCATAACCGGAAACTCGTACCATAATTAGTTTAGGATTCACTTTTTTTAATTCTTCATAGCCTAAATTCCATCTTTCTAATGTACCAGGGCGAAAATTCTCAATTAAAATATCTACTTTACTAATCAACTTTTTGAAGATTTCTTTTCCTTCGTCTGAACGAATATCTAATGTAACAGACTTTTTATTTCGAGCTAACCCAGGCCATCTCAAAGGCTCAGTACCTTTCCAAGGTCCTACTGTTCGAAGCGTGTCTCCTTTTCCTGGTAACTCGACTTTCGTAACTTCTGCACCTAAATCGGCTAACAAAGTTGCACCAAAAGGAGCAGCAATCATAGTTGAAATATCCAATATTTGAACACCTGTTAATGGTCCATAATTTTGTTGAGACAATATTCTCACTCCTATTTATTAGTTTAAAGTAGTATAACTTCTTGTACTTAGTTTTTGTGTCTAGCTCCAGGCGCCATCGACTCTAAGGTCTAGTCAAATAGGAATTGAAGGTAAAGAACACCTTCTATTCCTATTCGCCTTATGCTTGTCGCCGAATGCTTAGCGCCTTGCGCTTTTCTTATTAGTTAATTCCTAAAACACTATTTCGAAGATGCAGCAAATGAATATGAGTAGCTTCGATCGCTCCTTTTACGTCCCGTGCTTTAACTGCCTCTAAAATCGCTCTATGTTCAGCTAAAGATTCTAAATAACGCTTTTTTGAATGCAATGTTTGTTTTCGAACCTGGCGATTCATATTTAAATTCGTTTCCATCATAGACACAAACACAAAGTTTTGAGTTGCTTCTGCTAATGCAAGATGAAAACTGCTATCGGCTTCTACCATTTCATCTGGATATTTTAATTTTTCTTCCATTTTCAACAAGACTTGCTCCATCTTTTTTATATTCTCAGCAGTGGCTCTTTGACTAGCTAATTCGGCAATTTTAGGTTCAAGAGTTTCTCTTGCCTCCAAAAAATAAATAACAGCTGTCTTTTCAATCAGATCAACAGTATTAAATTTGTACTCTAATTTCATGTTTTGATCGACTTGCTGAATAAATCTTCCGCCGCCAGGCTTCGAAACGATTAAACCTTCTGACTCTAACACACGGCAGGCTTCACGTAATGAAGTACGGCTGCACCCTAATGTTTGTGCTAGAACACGCTCACCTGGCAAACGATCACCTGGCTGCAACTTTCCATCATCGATTAGCTTTCTGATTTGGACGACTATCTTTTCGTACAGTCTTTCATTTTGTACTCCAGAGAACATTTGATCACTCATGGGAACACCCCCTCAAATTTTTAATTGTATTGGTCCACTGGTTAGTCCACTTTTATCTAAAGTATATGGATAAAAGTAATGAACGTCAAGATGAATAATTTAAATTCTAGATAAAATTAGATTTTTCTATATACTGTTATGGATATAATAGGGCAAGTTATTCAGTCGGACATAATTTTTTCAAAATAAACTTTGATTTTAAGGGAGGATTCTGATAAAGTTAACTTAAAAATAAATTGGGCTAACCAGTAGTCCGTTATTGAATCGGTAGTCTGTGTTCTAGTGTTTTTGGGAAGGAGGTACATGTGATGACTCCCACTTATAGTGAAATGCTTAGTACGTTAGGGTACGATGCATTAAATATTATATTTGGAATTAATACAAAACCATTTAAAGAGAGAGAAAAGAAGGATTTAATTCGATTGCTCACCATATCAGAAAAAGATGAAATAATTAAAGCTAGAATTCAAAAGGTTTTAGAATTAAATCATAGTGATACTATGAAAAAAGAAATGTTACTTTCTTTATTGAAAGATGAGCATAAAGGAAATAATTAAAAACAAGTTCTATTTATGTGGTGAAAAATTGCGGTTTTTAAAGGTTTTTTGACTTATTTGATAAATAATTTTTGTAGGATTTAAAGGCAGCAATCTAAACTCTTACTTATTATTGTGAAGATTAACTATTTATGATACATTTAAGGTATCTATTTGTGCGCATATCAGGAGGTGTCATTTCATGCATACAGCATTAATTATCCTACTTGTTTTAGTATCAATCGCGTTAATCACTGTTGTTTTATTACAGTCCGGTAAAAGCGCTGGTTTATCAGGTGCAATTTCTGGTGGTGCCGAGCAGCTTTTTGGAAAGCAAAAGGCCCGCGGACTTGATTTAATTTTGCACCGAGCAACCATTGTGTTATCTGTACTATTTTTTATTTTGACAATCTTGGTAGCCTATATAGTTGAGTAATGGTAGAAGCAAAGGGTCTGGATTCAGGCTCTTTTTTTATTAGGATTAATTAGACTAAATCATGTATTAAGCAAACATCTTGGTAAACAACCAAAAGGTTTGTTTAAATAGAATAGATGGAACATAATGAGCAGTACTACTGCGGAATATTTAGGTTAAACTAACGAAAAGAACTTGTCGTAAAAAGGAGTAACTAAGTATGAAAATAGTATTACCAAAACCGTTTACATTTGAAGGCGGGGACAAAGCCGTTTTATTATTACATGGATTTACAGGAAATACAGCAGATGTTCGAATGCTTGCACGTTTCCTAAGTGAAAGAGGCTATACATGTCATGCACCGCAATATAAAGGACATGGTGTTCCTCCTGAGAAGCTTGTTCATACGGGTCCTGATGATTGGTGGCAGGATGTCCAGCAAGGCTATGAGCATTTAAAAAGCATGGGTTTTGAAGATATTGCGGTTGGGGGATTATCGCTGGGCGGAGTGTTTTCGCTAAAATTAGGTTACACTGTACCTGTAAAGGGTATTGTTACCATGTGTGCCCCAATGTACATAAAAAGTGAAGAGGTTATGTATCAAGGGATTCTTGACTATGCTAGAAATTATAAGAAGTTTGAGGGAAAATCACCTGAGAAAATAGAAGAAGAAATGAAAGAGTTTGCGAAGACACCGATGAATACGTTAAAAGCATTGCAGGATCTTATTTCAGATGTCCGCAACAATGTTGACATGATTTATTCCCCTACATTTGTCGCTCAAGCTAGACATGATCACATGATCAACGCAGATAGTGCGAATATTATTTATAACGAGGTAGAAAATGATCACAAGAAAATAAAATGGTATGAGGAGTCTGGCCATGTTATTACGCTTGATAAGGAGCGTGATCAACTGCACGAAGATGTCTACCAATTTTTAGAGAGCCTAGATTGGTAAAAAGGAGGATACTAGATGGAGCAAGAAATTCAAGTACATATCGATAAGCTGCTTGCTTTTATGAAGGAAGAGGCTTACAAGCCACTAACAGTCCAAGAGCTTGAAGAAGCGTTTGGAATAGAGGATTCTACAGAATTTAAAGAGTTTGTAAAAGCTTTGGTCGCTATGGAGGATCAGGGGCTGGTCGTTAGAACGCGGAGCAATCGCTACGGCTTACCGGAAAAAATGAATTTAATAAAAGGGAAGCTGATTGGTCATGCAAAGGGCTTTGCTTTTGTTGACCCGGATGATGCAAGCTTAGATGATGTGTTCATCCCCCCTACCGAGCTTAAAACAGCGATGCACGGGGATACTGTTTTAGTTCGCGTAAGTCCAAAAACATCCGGAACACGGCAGGAAGGGACAATTATCCGTATCTTAGATCGCGGTGTAAAAGAGGTTGTCGGGACTTATACAGAAAGCAAAAATTTTGGCTTTGTGATCCCGGACGATAAAAAAATCGCAAATGATATTTTTATTCCGAAAAATGCGTCAAACGGGGCTATTGAGGGCCATAAGGTTGTTGTCAAGCTAACGACCTATCCTGAAGGCCGCATGAGTGCTGAAGGGGAAGTTGTGACGATTTTGGGTCATAAAAATGATCCAGGTGTCGATATTTTATCGGTAATCCATAAGCATGGACTGCCTGGTCCGTTTCCTGCAGAGGCACTTGGACAAGCAAATGATGTGCCGGATTCGATCAACGAGGAAGATTTAAAGGATCGTCGTGATCTCCGTAATGAAACCATCGTGACCATTGATGGGGCGGATGCAAAGGATTTAGATGATGCAGTTACCGTGCAAAAACTAGAGAACGGAAATTACAAGCTTGGCGTCCATATTGCTGATGTCAGCCATTATGTAACAGAGCAGTCGCCAATTGATCGCGAAGCATTGGAGCGCGGGACAAGTGTCTATCTCGTAGACCGTGTGATTCCGATGATTCCGCATCGCCTTTCAAATGGAATTTGTTCCTTAAATCCGAAGGTGGACAGATTGACATTGTCCTGTGAAATGGAAGTGGACGAATCCGGCACTGTCGTGAAGCACGAAATTTTCCAAAGTGTGATTAAAACAACGGAGCGAATGACCTATTCAGATGTAAATAAAATCCTTGAGGACCGCGATGAAAAGCTGATCGAAAAATATAATGAGCTTGTACCAATGTTTGAACTGATGGGCGAGCTTGCGCAAATCCTGCGAACAAAGCGGATGAACCGCGGCGCGATTGATTTTGATTTCAAAGAAGCAAAGGTCCTTGTCGATAAAGAAGGGAACCCTACGGAAGTTGTGCTCCGCGAGCGCTCTGTAGCAGAGCGGTTAATTGAGGAGTTCATGCTTCTTGCCAACGAAACAGTGGCTGAGCATTTCCATTGGATGAATGTTCCCTTCATTTATCGTATCCATGAGGATCCTAATGCTGAAAAGCTGCAGCGCTTCTTAGAATTTATTACAAACTTCGGCTATGCAGTTAAAGGGAAATCAAACGAAATTCATCCCCGTGCCCTGCAAAGCATTTTAGAAGAGGTACAGGGAACACCAGAGGAAACTGTGATTTCCACAGTTATGCTTCGCTCCATGAAGCAAGCAAAATATGATCCGGAAAGTCTCGGGCACTTTGGATTAGCAACAGAATATTATACACATTTCACTTCACCAATCCGCCGCTATCCGGATTTGATTGTACACCGTTTAATCCGAACCTATTTAATAGAAGGCAAGGTGGATGAAGAGACTCGCACGAAATGGGCAGAGAGCTTGCCTGTTATTGCTGAGCAGTCTTCTAATATGGAGCGCAGAGCAGTTGAAGCAGAGCGTGAAACAGATGAATTGAAAAAGGCTGAATACATGCTTGATAAAATTGGTGAAGAATATGACGGCATTATTAGTTCTGTCACTAACTTTGGAATGTTTGTCGAGCTGCCAAATACAATTGAAGGTCTTGTACACGTCAGCTATATGACAGACGATTATTACCGCTACGATGAACGTCATTATGCGATGATCGGTGAGCGTACGGGCAATGTTTACCGGATTGGCGATGAAATCACCGTCCGTGTCGTAAATGTCAATAAAGAAGAACGCTCTATTGACTTTGAAATTGTTGGCATGAAAGGAACAAGAAGACGTTCGGCCAAGGAAACACCGAAAATTATTTTAGCCGGACAAGGCCGAAAAAAATCAGACAAGAAGGATGACCGGGGCAAACGCAATGGTGACGAGGAATGGTCAACACGTCCACCGAAGAAAAAGAAGAAAAAACATTATGAAAATGCACCGAAGGCAAAGCGGAAAAAGAAGAAAAAACGATGACCTTAACAACGAGGGACTAGCACAGTCCCTCGTTTCGGTTTCTTCCATTTTATAAATCGCTCAAACTATTTAAGTTGCAAAATAAATAGCTAAAGTTGCAAAATTATCGAAGAAAGTTGCAAGATTAACAAGGGAAGCTGCAAAAAAATAGTCAAAAGTTGCAAAATAAACCATTTAACTTGTTAAAAGATGATGAAAGTCAGCTGCAATTTAAAAGATGAAGCAGGTTAGCCACACTTGTTTATCCTTCAAATACGCATAATTATTGAGAAGAAGTCCAATTTTTGCTAAAATAGAAGTTATCGCTATACGTAATAGCTATTGAAGGGAGGCTTACGCAATGCCAAAAGGAATGGGAAAAACAGTCGCTCAAAACAAAAAAGCGAATCATGACTACACTATTGAGGAAACATATGAAGCAGGCATTGTCCTTCAAGGTACTGAAATCAAATCGGTTCGAAATGGCCGTGTCCAATTAAAGGATTCCTTCGCACGTGTTGAACGCGGTGAAGTATTTTTGCACAATATGCATATTAGTCCGTATGAACAAGGAAACCGATACAACCACGATCCGTTGCGGACAAGAAAGCTTCTTTTGCATAAGCGGGAAATAGTTAAACTCATCGGAGCTACAAAAGAGGAAGGATATGCGCTTGTACCATTGAAAATGTATTTGAAAAATGGCTATGCCAAGGTTTTAATTGGTCTTGGAAAGGGTAAAAAGAAATACGATAAGCGTGAGGATCTGAAGAAAAAAGAAGCGAAGCGTGACATTGAACGCGCCTTTAGAGAACGACAAAAGATCTAAAGGTAAAACCTTACAATTGCAATCTCGTCCAAGTCTGTTATAATAGATTTTGTAAGACATCACAACACAATTTCATAAGCAATTAAGCTTATCTAACTTTTATAACTTCCCGTATTCCCAAAGATGGCATATACGGCTTATCATGGGGACGTTACGGATTCGACAGGGGTAGATCGAGCTTAGGTTGCGGGCCGAAGGGATCGTCTTCGTTAAAACGTCACGCCAATAATAACTGGCAAAACTAACAATAACTTAGCTGTAGCAGCTTAATAACTGCTTAGCTGTTCCTCCCTCCATCGTCCATGTGGTAGGGTAAGGGACTCACTCATAGTGGACTACGCCTAATTCCTCCGTCTGGGGATGATGGAAGAGACCAATCAGACTAGCTGTTCTGACGCCTGTCGATAGGCATAGGAGTTAGCGAAACCGCAAATATATCGACTACGCTCGTAGATGCTTAAGTGGCGATATTTCTGGACGTGGGTTCGATTAATTATTAGTCGCCTTATGTGGCAACACATAAGTGAAAATTCGGCTTTATCGGTGAAACCTAAGTCACAGTAACTGTGATAGGGCAATGCCGAGCGGTATGTGGAGCAATCCAACAGCCGTGTATCGACTTATAGGCTGCCATGACTTGTGGTAGTACTAGGATACGAAAATCTGCCAAAGCTTTTAGGTAAATCTACTTTTCGTATAAGACGCCGAAGGACCTGACGATCAGGTTCAAGATATAGTCAGTGCCATGACGAAAGCATGGAATAGCACGTCCCACCGTCTCCACCAAATACATAATTTGGTGGTTGTTGTTTTTTATGCTTATTACCATATAATGGCCGGTTGGCCACTTTATAGTGCCTAAAAATCTTTTAAATATCCGTAATAATTCTTCGCTCTTCTCTTACTATCGTATAAGCATATTGGCATAAAATGGATTCTGTACTTATATTTTTGGATGCCTTCATTCAAAAATCATAATCGTGGAAGAGAGATTCCAAAGAGTTAAAGCTGCTTTCAATTTCTAAAAAACATTAAATGTTATATCAATGTGTTCCTTTAATATTTCCTTAGTCATTTAACCTCTTTTATATCAACCCAGGTTTGATATTCTGTTTTCCAACTAGTGTGTTCTAAAAGCTGAAAGAATTTCAGAAATGTTTTGTGAAATACTGATTAATTAAATTATGAACGTTTAGTGTTAGCTAGCACTAACGTTCATTTTTATTTTATATTAAATATCATTCCTTAATCAAGAAACCAGGATATCCATCCTCAATAAACTTTAATATATTAATGAAATACAAACAGGGTTTTATTTATTGCAGCAGGTTCTACTGTAATTAATAAGAGGAAAAGATGTTGACCTTCCATACTTACTAATGGGTACGTTGATCCAAGTATGGTTAATGCCTATTCATATAGAAATTATTGAACTATAGGAGCAGAATAGTTGAACAAGGATTGTTATGGTGATCCTTATCAGTGCTTTAAACCATACGCTAGTCGAAAACTGTAATACGTAGTAGACACATACTGATTAATAAGATTCTTTACTTTTGAATGTTTTTGAGAAGGAATGCACATAAGTTAACCGCAGTAAATTTTAATGGTGAGACTGATAAAAATTGGATCTAATGTTTGATAGTATCTAAAATAATATAAAACTTAAGAGGTGTTTGGAAGTAACAAGGCTATCAATATTGGGGAAATATACCTGACAATACAGGTGTATCGGGTAAAAGACCATTTTTAGTTTTATCTAACGACCAATCGAATAATAATTCAGTAATTGTAGCACCATTAAGATCAATTAATAGCCCTATAGCAACTCATATTAATATGACTGGTGATTTATATCCATTTAAAGATGGTTCTGTGCTATTAGATCAAATAACTACAATTAATGGAGAATTTTTGGAGGGGAAATTTGTAAAAAAACGGATGAGGAATACAGGATAGTTAAAGAAACACTGAGAACTTTGTTTTCGCTTAAAATTATAGTAAATATGCCTGTTACTGGCCCATCAGTTGATGGGGTGCGGAAGTATTTATTTCTTAGAGAAGATGTTGCCCCCTTATTAAATAAATTATCTATCTATAATATAAACTTGTAAAATGTAAGATTGTAACACTTTTCATTTATAACAAGAAAAAAATAAAGGATATATAAAGTAGTTGAAACGAAAAAAGGAACACTGAAAAATTCTCAGTGAATCCATTTTTCTTTGTGGCAAATGATGATCGTTGGCAGTCGGGTTTCTTAACAACTAGTCTTATCTATGATAACCATAATATACAAATTATATGTCCCTTAAAATTAATAATTCCCAAAAATAATTACTTAGAACTAAATGAAGTAATAGTTAAGAATGACTATGATGTAAAATTAAGGTAAACTAATAATATTATTAGTTTACCTTAATTTTTTTATTTTATTCATTTCTAATGCATTACAAACTGGGGAAGTTTTCTAAGGAGTGTCTTAATTGTTAAATTTGCTAGATAAGAAGATAGATGCAAACTTATGGGAAGATATATGTAGTGAGTGTTATAGAAAAAGATATCAGTCCAAGGGATTCCACACAGTTCCAGCTAATTATAAAGGGGATTTTGGTATAGAAGGTTTTACTAGTAGTGGTATAGTATACCAGTGTTACTATCCAGAAAAAGAATATAATGATGATGATCTATATAAACATCAAAGAAAAAAGATGACGGATGACCTAAATAAATTAATTAACAATGGTGACGGATTAAGAAGTATAGGGATAAATAAAGTTAGAGAATGGCACTTTGTTATACCGGAATATAGGGATAAAAGGATATTGATTCATCGAACAAATAAGAAAAAGGATGTTATAAAAAGTAAAATTGAAAAAGGTCTAACCCATATTTCGGACAATTTTGAAATACTAATAAAAGTTGAAGCTGACTTTTTTGAGGAATTATCAATGTTGTTAAACTTAAAAAAAGACTATAAATTAGATTTTGCTTTTAGACATACTGGAGAAGTTGATTGGAGTTTATGTCCATCTGAAAAGTTAGAAAACATACAGAGAAAATTAAAAGCAATATTGATAAAAGAGGATGGAACTGTTGATGAGATGCCTTATAAGAGACTAGTGAATTTATATGTTAGCTTTTATACAAAAGGAATAGAAACACTTGATAATTTACGTATAAATAGTCCTGTTTTGTATGAAAATATAATTCAATTTTCTCATACACTTCAAGTCGAAGCACAAATGAAGTGTGATTTAAATATTAGTAGGACTTTAAATAATACCTTATTTCAGCAGTTGCTAGTTGATTTCGAACTTAAGTTAAAAGAAGCTTTTGGAGAGGTAATTACAGCTACTTCAATCTCAGAATTAAAGAATAACTTGGTTAGTGCCTGGCTAGCTGATTGTCCACTAGAATTTAGGTGAATTGGAGGCATAAAATTAGTATGGATTCTATTATACCCAAGAATGTAGAAATTATTCGTATAAATAAAAGGGCTATTTCAGTTCCCTATAAGTATAGGATTTTATATATGATTTCACAAATTAGTTTAATTTTACATATATGTGGTGGGAAACGAGCCAGTTCACTATTAAAAGTCCAGATAATTTCAACTGCGATTAGTTCCCGAAAGGAATTTGAAAAATTAATAACGTTCCTGAATGATGGAAAATCCCCCTTAGACATTATAAGGTTTGATCCTTCTGTAAATAGGGGGATTGATTTTGCGATTGCTGAAAAAATAATTCACAGGCAAAAGAATGGTCTTTTCAAGTTGTCAAATAAAGGGAAAATATTTATAAACGAAATTATAAAAGATAAAGAGATTTTTTTATTAGAGAAGAAACAGCTTAATATAATTGCAGATAGACTTACTGAAGAGAAAATTGAACAACTTAAAACAGTGTGGAGTGACTTTGATGTTAAAAATTAATAGGTTGAAAATCGTAGTTGTTACAGTAGATGGTAACTATGGAGTTGATGAGATCTTTGATAAAAAAGTAACTTTTATTGCAAGTAATGAAAATACCCAAGGTAAAAGCTCTTGTTTGGAGGCTATCTATTACTGTCTTGGGCTTGAGGAACTAATTGGGGGGAGAAAGGAGAAAACTTTAAAACCTGTTTTCAAAAAGGCAGTTGAGTATAACGGTAAGGAAATTGCAGTAATAGAGTCTAATTTTTACTTAGAAGTCGAAAACGAGTTAGGAAAGGTCATAACAATAAATAGATCAGCTAATAAACCGAATGTGGATTCAAATTTAGTAACTGTATATTATGGTGATATTAAGCAAATTGAACAGACTTTTGTAAAATCGGATGATATGTATTTACACTCACCAGGTTCGGCAACAAATTTAAAAGGGTTCCATTATTATTTGGAAGAATTTCTTGGTTGGTCTCTACCTCTAGTACCATCGTATGAAGACAATGATAGAAAGTTGTATCTACAAGTAGTTTTTTCAGCTATGTTTATTGAACAAAAAAGAGGATGGTCTAATATATTAGCTACATTACCAACATATTTTAAAATTAAAGAACCAAAGAAAAGAGTTATCGAGTTTCTTTTAGGGTTAGATTCATTAAAGAATGAGAAATTGAGAATTAAGTATAAAGAGACAGAAAACTATATAACTAATCTATGGACAAACAAACTTAAACTAATTAATAGAGAACTATATGAGATAAATTGTAAACTTTATGGAGTGCCCACTTCACCGAAAATCCTAGAAGATGAATTAATAAAGAAAGTAAGTATATACAAAATTAATGATGAAGGTAAAGAATTAAAACTTGGTGATTATATCAATAACACAAAAAATAAATTAAATAACTATATGCAGAGAAATATTAAAATTGGAGAAATAAATGATGAGTTGCAAAATGATCTTATTAAGTTACAAAGTTTAGTATCAAAATATGAATCTGAACTAGCAAGCACACAAGATGAATTAATATTTAAAGAAGGAAGTATTAATTCTTTGTTAAATAGCTTGGATATAATTAACAACGATATTATAAATAATAAGGATATTTTAAAACTTAAAAAAATGGGATCTTCTGCTGACTGGTTTACTAGCGACAACCAATGTCCGGTTTGCCATCAGGAAATTAGTGATAGTCTTTTACCTCAAAAAGTGGATTATGAGTTTATGAGTATTGAGGAGAACATAAAACACTTAGAGTCACAAAAGTTATTGTTGGAATATGGACTAAATACAAATAAACAGGAATTAAAAAGGGCACAAGAAACAGTTGCTTACTATAAGAATAAAATATTAAGTTTGACAAAAATTATAAAGTCGATAGTTAATGACATTTATTCAAATGATGAAGAGCTTTCAGAAAAAGTTATACGTGAAAAAATAATGATAGAAAACGAGTTAGACAAACTATTTAAAGTTGAGCAAGAAATATATAAATTATTAAAAGATATAAAAGATTTATCGATTAAGTGGAGAGAGTTAATGGAGAATAAGAATAGTTTACCTGATGACAAATATTCAATTAATGATAGAAAAATTATAAAGGATTTGAGAAATAGCTTTGTCAATAATTTGAATAGTTTTGGCTATAAAAGTATTATAGATAAATCAATTATACAGATTGATGAGAATAGCTTATTACCTTCGAGTGATGGGTTTAATATGACTTTTGACTCTTCAGCTAGTGATAATATTAGGGCTATATGGGCATTCACTCTAGCTTTAATGAAAACATCAAATCAATTTGGTGGTAATCATTCAAATTTACTAATCTTTGATGAACCGGATCAACAAAGTATCATTACAAATGATATGAAGAACTTTTTCAAGAATATCATAGATTCTCAAGAGAAGTGCCAGGTTATTATTGGTATCACTATAAAAGATGAAGAAACTAGGAAAACTATCAAATCGTTAGATAAAGATAATAGCAAGATTATTATGTTAGATGAAAAGGCGATAAAACCTCTAAATTAACTTTAATCTTTTTGAGTAAAGCTTAAATTTCTCTATTCGAAAGCAAACAAAACTATATTCTATGCAGTATAAAATGTCGGTAGGAGATGCTAAAAGTGTTTAATAGAAATAAAAAAGTGGATAAAATAATAAAGAATCTCACTCTAATACACTACTATGTAAAAAGTCGTAATAAATCAGCGGGTTATACAGACATTAATAAAGATTGTGAAGAATTTTTTGCTGGTTTATTTAATATTGTTTTACAGAGTAATCTTATAAGACTTGAAAAGATAAAAAAGGATCACAAAGGTATAGATCTAGGTGACGAACAAAATTCGATAGCAATGCAAATTACTTCTAGTACTAAAAGGAAAAAGATTATAGATACTATAACAGCTTTTGAAGATGAAAGTTTAAAGCTGTACAAGAAATACAATAAAATACTATACGTATTTATTATCGGTGAAAAAAAGGAATATAAAACTTTTGATAGTGTGATTAAAAAAAAGTATCGACTACAAATTATTGATATATATGACCTAATAAGTGTAATTATTAATAGTAAAGAAGAATTAATTGAAGAGGTAGTTGAATATATAGGTGCTAATATAGATGGCCATTTCCTCAACGAATTGGCATATAATACAGGATATTTACCTAAAGAAGAGAAAGAAGAGATAAAAAAGTTTAAAAATGCAAAAACGTTTATAGTAGATTATTTTGGGGAGTCATTAAATTCAACCAATGCAATGGATATTGTAAAGGATATAAATATTCTAATTAAAAAATTAAGTTGTATAGATAAATCATCTCGAGAGCTATTGTATAGCTTAATTTATAATAGGAATAGAGAGGAATCAAATGAAGAATCCATCAAAGTTGAAAATAAAATTGGATTAGCAATTAAGCAGTATGGACGAGAAGATTTATATTCTAGTTTGGTTATTAATGGATAGGTTACACTTAGCTGGACAAAAAAATTAAGGGCTAGCAGACTGATAGAGAAATAAGTATATCAACCCTTAG
>NZ_CANNCR010000026.1 GCF_947503125.1 uncultured Metabacillus sp. | reverse complement strand
ATATATGGACATTATAATCGTCTAATTCTGGACAGGCAATACCGTCAACTTTTGGTCATTTTGGGATGGCAATAACAGTTTATGGCAATGGATCAACAAGAAGCAAATATGTTTTTTCACTTAATTAATGACCTATATAACCAATCATCAATCATATTAACTTCCAATAAGGCTCCAAAAGAATGGGGTGAATTATTGGGCGATCAAGCAATAACGACAGCTATATTAGATCGGATTCTCCATCGTGTAGAAATCATCCATTTAAATGAAGATAGTTATCGTATGAAACATCGTTCTACCATATTTGGGCAACAAAGTGTTTCAAATTAATGAGCAGAAATTGTATCATTTTACTTGACGGTCACAGTTGTTCCACCTGTTTTAAATTCGAATAGTAAAACTGATAAAGAAATGTCTGCTCAAAATCAGAAACTAAGATTAAATAAAGACCGAAGAAACGTTAATAATGCCTTCGGTCTTTTTATGTTGTTTTTTGCTTTCCCTTTAAGAATAAGACGTTTCCGGTTAATAAAAACCTATGCTTTTTTCTTTCTTCTAGGTACCATTCCGTAATATTCAGTATTCAAACAAATATTTTTCAAATTAAAAACCCTCCCTCTGATTGCCGAGAAAGGGCTGAAAACGTTGCTATGAAAATATTAACGTTTTGAGAACTGGTGCACGACGAGCGCCTTTAAGTATTTTTTACGTTCTTTCATGCCCACACAAAATATGGAGAAACTAGATAAGAAATGATTTATTAAAGGCACGAGTTATCGGCTTTTGCCCACTCTATATAAAGTAGAGTAAATTTCATGATATACCTTCGGTGGTCAAATTGTGGTCAAGGCTTTAATGGCACCCAACCATGAGGGCATGACTGCTCTATTTATAGAAGGAAGTAAAAAAGTATAAAATCTCACACTTTTTTCACAGTTACTATTTCACCAGTTTTTTTCCTTGTATATTTGATTTATCATTGTATCCAAGTGATTCAAGTAATCGTCTATTGTTTTCGGAATTTTTCCTCATATTCATTTCTTTAGCTACACGAGTTAGATGCTTTGGAGTGGAACCAATATAAACTGCACTATCCTTACTCATTTAACATCCCTCCTAAAAGATCTATTGCAAAATCAAATGGTTGCCTTTTATCCATTATAGCACTAACGATATCACTTTCATAGCTGTTAACTCGGCGGCTTGACCATGCCTCAGATAATTGGAAGTGACAAGACAAAACTAATTCTCCCACTTTTTTTGTCATATATATCATTTGTTTATCTTCAGAGTAAAAAATATGTTCTTGATGCTCCATATCTTTATTATAAGTTTGAGCAACAAATGAATCTTCATCGCCTTTTTTAAATTCCTGAGTTGGAGTATTACTTCCGTATGAATCTACTAAAGTTAAGACATCATTATTTCGTTTATATAATGTAATTGCTTTACATTCAGATATATTCACAATAGGTTCAGGATGTTCTGCAAAATCACTGTAAGAGTCATAAATAGATTGACTTGGTAAATAACTCGTTAATGTTTTAAAAAATAACGGAAGATTGAGTGTTGAGTTCATAATACACTTCATAAAATTAGATACAGAGTCCTGATACACGGAAAGTTCATCATAAAGCACAAGGTTTTGTGTAATTTCCTTTTCGTGAAGATAAAATTTAGTACTTTTTCTTAACACTTGGCTTAATACTTTTAATAGAAAGTTACAAAGATCAGGAGTGTCTGCTATGTTGTAATTATAAGTCCATCTTGTCAATTTATAACAATCATGGACAAATGCCCAAATAAATTCATCAACAGACATTCCCTCGATTTTTTTATGTAAGACAGAATCTCTATTTTTATGATCTTCCAATAGGGCTTTAACAATTGGAAAAGTGAACCTTGGTTCGTGATCATGTTCTTCTTCAAACTTGTTAATAGCTCTATCTAATTCATCCTTAATATGTTCTTTATAGAAGTTAAGTATTTGTGTTTCCACTATCGGTATAACAATTTTATCATTCTTTAACGCAGTCATAAATTCTGCATATGTAATCGTAATATTAGGATTGCTACGGCTTAGACTACCTGCTTTATTTGATATGAATAAAACAAGTACGTCACTATCTTTTACCTTATCTAAACAATCCTGGTTTGGATCATCAGTATAAAGCCCTATATCTCCATATTCATACATAACTGTTTCATGACCAGCATTCTCTAAAGCAGTTTTTATTCTTTCTCTTAGGGATTGAAGGGTTTGCTGGGAGGAAGAACTGATAAAAATTTTGGTAACATCAATATTCAAATGCACATCCCCCTTTGGATTATATTTCTATTTATAAGAATATTTTACCATATAGTATTAATAATAGTGGAAATAAAATAATAAAAAAGACCCTTTCCACATAAGTGAAAAGAGCCTTCGAAACGTTGATAATTAACGTTTTGAGAACTGAGGTGCACGACGAGCGCCTTTAAGACCGTATTTTTTACGTTCTTTCATACGAGCGTCACGAGTTAATAAGCCTGCACGCTTAAGTGATGGACGGTATTCTGGATCTGCTTCTAATAAAGCACGAGAGATACCGTGACGGATAGCGCCAGCTTGACCTGCATATCCACCACCTGAAACATTTACAAGTACATCGTAGCTTCCTGCAGTTTCAGTTAAGTTTAATGGTTGTTTAATATCTTCGATTAAAGCAGCTGATGGGATGTAATCTTTAATATCACGATTATTTACAACGATACGGCCTTCGCCTGGAACTAGACGTACACGCGCTACAGAGCTTTTACGACGGCCAGTACCGTAATATTGAACCTGTGCCAAAATAATAACCTCCTTTTAAATTATCCGCGAAGTTCGTAAACTTCAGGTTGTTGTGCTTGGTGTGGGTGTTCGCTACCAGCATATACATGTAATTTTTTAGCCATTTGACGACCTAATGAACCTTTTGGAAGCATTCCTTTGATTGCTAATTCAAGCATTTTCTCAGGATAGTTCGTACGCATTTCCAAAGCAGTTCTTGATTTTAAACCGCCAGGGAATTGGCTGTGACGGTAATAAATTTTATCTGTTAATTTTTTACCTGTTAATTCGATTTTCTCAGCGTTGATGATGATTACGTGATCTCCAGTGTCAACGTGTGGAGTGTAAGTTGGTTTATGCTTGCCACGTAGGATAGATGCAACTTCACTTGAAAGGCGACCTAAAGTCTTGCCTGCAGCATCAACTACGTACCATTTGCGTTGGATATTTGCAGCGTTTGCCATAAACGTTGTACGCATGATTTTCCCTCCTGATTGATTAAATAAAATGTCTATTTCATAACACGATAAGTTTCCGGGGCTTATTCGTGGGGGTGAAATACATACCATCAAATATAATATAACTTATAATACCTAATGTCAAGAAAATGTTACACCTGGTTTAGTTGTCATAATAAACTTTCCATAAATAAAGGCCATGACCTGGTACGGTTTTGCCGCTCAAATTCCTGTTTTTTCCTTCTAATATTGCAGGAATTTGATCTGGGGCAGTTTCCCCTTTGCCTACGTCCAATAATGTTCCGACCAGAATTCTGACCATATTGTACAGAAATCCGCTCCCTTTAAAGCAAAAAATAATTTCTGATTCCTCTTCTAGAAGGTCAATAGAATAAATGGTTCTGACTTTATCTTCAACCTCAGTTTTCGCTACACAGAAGCTCGTAAAGTCATGTGTCCCGCATAAATGCTTGCAAGCCTCTCTAATCGCGCTCAGATCAAGCTTATAAGGGTAATGATAGCTATAATTACGCTTAAATACATCGACGATTTTTTGCTGGCTAATGCGATAGCGATATTCCTTCGCTATCGCATGAAACCTTGCGTGAAAATCGGCCTGAACATAGCTGGCTTCCAATAGAACCACATCATCCGGCAGCAGACTATTTAATGCATATGGCCATTTTTCTTCAGAGATGGTTAGATGGGTGTCGAAATGCAGAACTTGTCCAACAGCATGAACCCCTGCATCCGTCCTTCCTGATGCATGAACCTTAATAGCCTGTCCTTTATGAAGCTTCTTCAAAGCCGCTTCGATTTCACCTTGAACTGTTCTTTTATTTGGTTGTACCTGATAACCGCTAAATTGTGATCCATCATAAGAAACAATACATTTTACCCTCATCATTTGCTCCTATGTCCTTAAAAAAATTAAAAGCAGCCCTAAAACAACAAGCAGGGATAAAACGGACGTATCGAGTCCCCTCCACTTTAACTGCCTTAGCTTGGTTCTGCCTTCTCCGCCGCGATACCCTCTTGCCTCCATCGCCGTAGCAAGCTCCTCCGCCCGTTTAAAGGCACTTATAAAGAGGGGGACTAGTAAGGGTACTACCGCCTTAAAACGGTCCTTTACAGGGCCGCTGGCGAAGTCTACGCCCCTTGCCATTTGAGCTTTTAAAATTTTATCAGTTTCTTCCATTAACGTCGGAATAAACCTTAAGGAAATCGACATCATTAAAGCAAGCTCATGGACAGGCAACTTTATCTTCTTAAACGGTCCCAATAGACTTTCCATGCCATCGGTAATTTCGATCGGCGTAGTTGTTAAGGTTAAGATTGTTGTCATTAGGATTAAATAAAGAAAACGCAGTGATAGATAGATTCCTTGCTTCAGACCTACTTCATAAATTCTGAGAAATCCTAAATCTACTAGAACTTCCCCTTCTTTTGTGACCAGAATATGAAGAAGAAACGTAAAGAGAATGATCCATAAAACAGGCTTAAGCCCTTTTAGCAAAAAGTGTACAGGAAGCGTTGTTAATACAACAATGATCAATGTAAATAAACCTAGCATCAGATAGGTAATAAAGTTATTTGCCAAAAATACGATAAAAACAAAGGCAAAAATCATCAGTAATTTTGCACGTGGATCCATTCTATGAATAAGAGATTCACCAGGAACATATTTCCCTATAATCATACTATTCATCCTCTAAGCTCCACCTCACCTACTAGAGCTTTTAGCTGATCAACTGCTTCATCGATCGTTAACGGAATTTCTTCAAAAGATAACCCTTTTTTTACTAATAGCTGCTGTAATTTAACTGTTTCAGGCAAATCCAAGCCTAACGAGGAAAGCTTATCAGCCTGACTAAATATCTCTCTTGGCGTACCATGCATCTCGATTGTTCCTTTATTCATCACAATAATCTCATCAGAATACTTAGCTGCATCCTCCATACTATGGGTAACAAGGATAATCGTCAGCTTTTGTTCTTGATTTAAACGATAGAATAACTCCATCATCGCTTTTCTTCCCCTAGGATCAAGACCTGCAGTTGGCTCATCTAACACAAGAACCTCAGGACCCATAGCCAAGACTCCCGCAATTGCGACTCTTCGCATTTGACCGCCGCTTAAATCAAAGGGGGATTTTTGCAGGATCGATTCTGGCAAGCCGACAAGCTCTAAGCTTTGTCTTGCTTTTCTTAAGGCCTCTTCCTCGCTTGCGCCAAAGTTCATCGGACCAAACGCAATATCCTTCTCAACGGTCTCTTCAAAAAGCTGATGCTCAGGAAATTGAAAAACGATGCCAACTAGGCTTCTGACAACCTTCAGATTCTTTTGCTTCTTACCAGCCTCAATTTTGTGCTCACCGATATGAATAGAGCCCTTAGTAGGCTTTAAAAGCCCATTTAAATGCTGTAGTATAGTCGATTTCCCTGAACCGGTATGCCCTATAATAGAGACATAGGAACCCGATTTCACCGTAAGATTGATGTCATAAAGAGCAAGTCTTTCAAATGGTGTACGGGCCTGATAACGATGCTCTACATTTTTGATTGTAATGTCCATAGCTCATTCACCAGGCCTTCCTCAGTCAAATGATTATGTTGAATGGGTACTCCAGCTTTACGAAGCTTTTTACTTAGTAGAAAAGGAAACGGTAAGTCAAGGCCAATTTCCACCAGTTTATCATCAAGCTTAAACACCTCTTCAGGCGTTCCCTCAGCGAACTTCTTCCCGCCATTCATCACGATAATTCTGTCCGCTTTTGACGCTTCCTCCAGGTCATGCGTGATTGAAATAACCGTTAACAGCCCTTGATTTTTCAGCTCACGAACGGTTTGAATGACTTCGTTTCGCCCTACTGGATCAAGCATTGATGTTGCTTCATCTAAGATGATAATATCTGGTTGAACAGCTATGACACCCGCAATGGCTACACGCTGTTTTTGGCCTCCTGAAAGATGGTGTGGCTCATGAGTGTGAAAGGTATCCATTTTGACCTTTTTCGTTGCCCATTCAATTCTTTTGATCATCTCTTCTCTCTGTATACCATTATTCTCAAGACCAAAGGCAACGTCATCCTTCACCGTTGCACCTACAAATTGATTATCGGGGTTTTGAAAGACCATACCGACATGCTTGCGTATATCCCATATCGAATCTTCTGATAATTCGATCCCGCAGACTTTGACCTTCCCTTTTTCTGGAATGTACAATCCGTTTAAAATTCTTGCTAATGTCGATTTGCCAGATCCGTTATGACCTACAATCGCAAGCCACTCACCTTGTTTAACTTGGATGGAAACATTGTCTAATGCAGGAGCAGCTTCCTGATGATAATGAAACGTTATGTTTTCAACATCTATGATTGTTTGACTCATCACTCGTTTCTCCTCTTAAGAAAAGCGTAAGAACATAAACTATGGCAAAAAAATCTGTTTACCTTATCCTATAAAAAAAGGGCATTGATCCAGTTTTACAACTGTCACGCCCTTGTAGTAAATGTATTAAACTAATTCAATGATAACCATTGGAGCACCGTCACCGCGACGTGGTCCAAGCTTCATGATGCGAGTGTAACCGCCTTGGCGATCTTCGTAACGTGGAGCGATATCACTGAAAAGCTTTTCTAAAGCATATTTCGGCTTATCTTTTTCCTTACCTTCCTCAGTTGTAACTGTTACAACTTCAGCGACTTCGTTACGTACATAAGAAGCAGCTTGACGGCGAGCATGAAGATCTCCGCGCTTTCCTAAAGTAATCATCTTTTCAACAACTGAGCGTAATTCTTTAGCACGTGCTTCAGTAGTTTCAATGCGTTCTGAGATGATTAAATCAGTAGTTAAATCACGTAGCATCGCTTTACGCTGAGCACTTGTACGACCTAATTTTCTGTATGACATCAGATGTCCCCTCCTTCGTTGTATAATGTATGTTTTTGTATATCTAAAAACAAATGTTTTATTGAAACATACGAAAACGCTAGTTAACTTTCTAACTAGTCGTCTTTTCGAAGACCTAAACCTAGTTCTTCTAGCTTAGCCTTAACTTCTTCTAGAGATTTACGACCTAGATTACGAACCTTCATCATATCCTCTTCTGTTTTATGAGCAAGCTCTTGCACTGTGTTGATTCCAGCACGTTTTAAACAGTTGTAAGAACGAACAGATAAATCTAGTTCTTCAATCGTCATCTCTAAAACTTTCTCTTTTTGATCCTCTTCTTTTTCAACCATAATTTCTGCATTTTGAGCTTCATCAGTAAGCCCTACAAAAATATTAAGGTGTTCAGTAAGGATCTTTGAACCTAAAGCAATCGCTTCTTTCGGTCCTGTACTACCATCAGTCCAAACGTCAAGCGTCAGTTTATCATAGTTGGCAACTTGGCCAACGCGTGTTTTCTCTACTTGGTAGGAGACACGTGCAACTGGTGTGTAGATCGAATCAATTGGAATCACTCCAATAGGCTGATCCTCTCTCTTGTTTGAATCAGCTGGCGTGTAGCCACGGCCGCGCTTAGCTGTTAGTCTCATTCTAAAGCTAGCATCTGATGCAAGAGTTGCAATATGAAGATCTGGATTTAGAATTTCGACGTCACTATCATGAGTAATATCAGATGCAGTTACACTGCCTTCGCCTTGAACATCAATCTCAAGCGTCTTTTCCTCATCAGAGTAGATTTTAAGAGCAAGTTTTTTAATGTTTAAGATAATCGAAGTAACATCCTCTACAACACCCTCGATTGTTGAAAACTCATGAAGTACGCCATCTATCTGGATCGATGTTACAGCGGCACCAGGGAGAGAGGATAAAAGAATACGACGTAAGGAGTTACCCAAAGTTGTACCATATCCACGCTCAAGTGGCTCGACGACGAACTTGCCGTATTTGGCATCATCGCTGATTTCAACCGTTTCGATTTTTGGTTTTTCAATTTCTATCATCTATAAACCCTCCTTCAAAACGTCGAAACCCCGGCTAGACTGGAAAATTTATAAAACGTCTAACCGAAATTCCCCATTCAAAAGTTCCCGAATGTGCACAACAACTAAGTGATTCTGCTAGAACTTATATACTGTATCATAACCCATTATAGACAGAGATACAAAATCTATACAGAAAATTTACACACGACGACGTTTTGGTGGACGGCATCCATTATGTGGAACTGGAGTAACGTCTCTAATTGCTGTTACTTCTAACCCTGCAGCTTGAAGTGAGCGAATAGCCGCTTCACGTCCTGCACCAGGTCCTTTTACAGTAACTTCAAGAGTTTTTAGACCATGTTCCATAGATGCTTTTGCTGCTGTTTCAGCAGCCATTTGTGCAGCGAAAGGAGTAGATTTACGAGAACCTCTGAAACCTAACGCACCAGCACTTGACCATGAAAGTGCATTACCATGAGTGTCTGTAATAGTAACAATCGTGTTGTTGAAAGTTGAACGAATGTGAGCAACACCACTCTCAATATTCTTTTTCACACGACGTTTACGAGTGTTCGTTTTACGTGCCATTATTGGTTACCCTCCTTTTATCTTATTTTTTCTTGTTTGCTACAGTACGACGTGGACCTTTACGTGTACGAGCGTTATTTTTTGTGTTTTGTCCGCGAACTGGTAAACCGCGACGGTGACGAATACCGCGGAATGAACCGATCTCGATTAGACGCTTAATGTTTAAAGATACCTCACGGCGAAGGTCACCTTCTACTTTAAGCTTATCGATTACATCACGAATTTTTCCTAACTCTTCTTCAGTTAGGTCACGTACACGAGTATCTTCTGAAACCCCAGCCTCAGCTAGAACTTTCTGAGCAGTTGAGCGTCCGATCCCAAAGATATATGTTAATGAAATGACAACACGTTTGTCACGAGGAATATCAACACCTGCAATACGAGCCATTAAGCTTGCACCTCCTTAAAAATTAACCTTGTTTTTGCTTATGCTTAGGATTCTCACAAATAACCATGACTTTGCCTTTTCTGCGAATGACTTTACATTTTTCACAAATCGGTTTAACAGATGGTCTGACTTTCATGATTTTAATACCTCCTTAGTAGTACGGAGTGCTAATTATTTAAAACGGTACGTAATTCTGCCACGAGTTAAATCATATGGAGATAATTCTACCGTAACTTTGTCTCCAGGTAAAATACGAATGAAATGCATGCGAATTTTTCCAGATACATGCGCTAAAACCGTATGACCGTTCTCAAGTTCTACCTTGAACATTGCATTTGGCAATGTTTCAACGACAGTTCCTTCAACTTCAATTACATCGTCTTTCGCCATCGAACTGTTCTCCCTTCTCAAAATCAGTAACTTGCTCATTGACAAACTTCCATTTGTCACACGACCTGTTTCCACTATACTGTTCTGAACTTCTGGAGATACTCAGGTAAAGAATTCTAGATGATGAACATTCTTTTACTTGGAGATTCAAACTTCGCTTTCTCCATCAGCATTAAAACGAAATGACATCCGAAATTTCCAATCAATATGGCATATCGTACTTGCTCAAGATTAAGCAAGTTGACACATGCCTGGAATCGAATTAGGTTCGTTCAAGCAATGTCACCTTCAGGTTAGGCTTTTGTTAGAATTTCATAGCCTGTTTCAGTGATCGCAATCGTGTGCTCAAAATGGGCACACACTTTACCATCTACTGTAACTACTGTCCATTCATCTGCCAATGTTTTCACATAACGGGTACCCGCATTAACCATTGGTTCAATTGCTAACACCATTCCCGGCTTTAGCCTTGGGCCTTTGTTAGGTGGACCATAATGAGGTATTTGCGGATCTTCATGTAAATCTTGCCCGACACCGTGACCAACATACTCTCTTACAACAGAAAAACCATGTCCTTCAACATACGTTTGAATGGCATGAGAAATGTTTGAAAGTCGATCTCCTGGTTTTGCTTCTTCCAGTCCTTTATATAAGGACTCCTCAGTAACAGTTAAAAGTTTCTGAGTCGCTTCAGAAATTTCACCAACCGGATATGTCCAAGCAGAATCACCATGATATCCGTTATATTTAGCACCGATATCAATGCTAATAATATCTCCCTCACGCAATACGCGATCACCAGGTATTCCGTGAACGAGTTCTTCATTTACAGAAGCACAAATGCTCCCGCGGAAACCATTATACCCTTTAAAAGATGGAATTGCATCATAACCTCGAATAAACTTTTCGGCAATTGCATCCAATTCTTTTGTCGTGATACCAGGTTTGATATATTTTTGCAATTCTTGATGTGTTAAAGCAACAATTCGACCAGCTTCTCGCATAATCTCAAGCTCTCGCTGAGTCTTACAAATGATCATGCACTAGTCCTCCAAGCAGCTGATTAACGTCATCAAAAACTTGATCAATATCCTGTTCCCCATTAATGTTTCTTAAATAGCCTTTATCGCTATAGAAGTTCAGTAATGGTTCAGTCTGCTTAAGGTTAACTTCTAAACGGTTAGCTACCGTTTCTTCGTTATCGTCTGCACGCTGATAGAGCTCTCCACCACATTTATCACATTCGCCTTGTTTAGCAGGCGGATTAAATACTAAGTGATAGGTTGCGCCACAGTTTTTGCAAATACGACGTCCTGTTAAGCGTTCCATTAGAATATCTTTATTTACTTCAATGTTGATTACGTAATCAATCTGTTTGTTTAGATCTGCCAGAATTCCTTCAAGCGCTTCAGCTTGAGCAACAGTTCTAGGAAAACCATCTAAAAGAAAACCTTTTTGGCAATCATTCTTTCCTAAACGTTCACGAACAATACCTATGGTTACTTCATCAGGCACAAGTTCACCTTTATCAATAAAAGACTTTGCTTGCAACCCTAGTTCTGTCTCTTCTTTCATAGCAGCTCTGAACATATCTCCTGTTGAGATATGAGGGATGTCGTACTTTTCGACAATACGTTCAGCCTGAGTGCCTTTACCCGCACCTGGAAGGCCCATCAATACTAAATTCATTTGTATTTCCCCCTCAGTCTCTATTTAGAGGGAATGGGAACATATCCCATATCCTCCCTATTTAATAAAGCCTTTATAATGACGTTTCACTAGCTGACTTTCAAGCTGTTTCATTGTTTCAAGGGCAACCCCGACAACGATTAACAAGCTTGTTCCGCCAATCTGTGCAGATTGCGGTAGATCAGCAAATTGAATGAAGAAAACAGGAAGAACAGCTATAACTGCTAAGAAAAGAGAACCGACAAAAGTTAGACGATATAATACCTTTGTAACATATTCCTGCGTATTCTTACCTGGTCTGATACCAGGTATATAGCCGCCTTGCTTCTTCAAATTTTCTGCCATCTGCTCAGGGTTCACTTGAACAAATGTATAGAAGTATGTGAAAGCAATAATTAATGCGATATAGATGATCATCCCTATAGGCTGAGTGTAATCAAATGTTTTCTGGATCCAATCCGTCACATCATTCGGACCAAAAAAGGCTGCTATCGTCGGTGGAGTAATAATAAATGACACCGCAAAGATAACAGGAATAACGCCAGCAGGGTTCACTTTTAAAGGCAGATGAGTTGTTTGACCTCCGCCCATATTGTTGTTCCCGGAACGCTTAGCGTACTGAATTGGAATCTTACGAAGTGCTTGTTGGATGAAAATAACCCCAACGATAACGGCTAAAATAGCCAATACCAGAATGGCAACTGTTACAATTCGGATGAAAAGCTGATCGCCGGCATCTTGGAATTGTTGTGCATATATTTGGTTAATCGTTGAGGGAATGCCTGCTGCGATCCCTGCAAAGATAATAATGGAAATTCCGTTTCCAACACCTTTGGAGGTGATCTGTTCTCCTAACCACATTAAAAATGCTGTACCAGCTGTTAAGACAATCGCAATTAATAAGTACGTCCATATGCCAGGATTTTCGATTAACAATCCGCCTGACTGGGTATTGAACCCGTAGGACATACCTAACGCCTGGATGAAACCTAATATGATCGTAAAGTATCTTGTAAATTGTGCGAGCTTACGCCGCCCAACTTCACCTTGCTTTGACCATTCAGTGAATTTTGGCACAACGTCCATCTGCAAGAGCTGGACGATGATCGATGCTGTAATATAAGGCATAATCCCCATCGCTAAGATCGAGAAGTTATATAAAGCACCTCCGCCAAATGTGTTTAAGATTCCGAATACATTCAGTTCATCTTGTGCTTGTAACACATCAGCATTGACATTCGGCACAGGAATGAATGTACCAATACGAAATACAATTAACATTAAAAGGGTGAATATGATCTTATTTCGAATATCACCCACGCGCATAAAATTGGAGATTGTTTTAAACATTAGATCACCTCAGCTGTACCGCCAGCAGATTCAATAGCTTCTTTAGCAGAAGCAGAGAATTTGTTAGCTTTTACAGTAAGTTTTTTCTCTAACTGTCCATTACCAAGAATTTTAACACCAGACTTAACATTGCTTACAACGCCTGTTTCAAGCAATAGTTCTGGAGTAACCTCAGTACCTTCTTCGAAACGGTTAAGCTTATCAAGGTTTACAACTGCATAGTCCTTACGGTTAATATTTGTAAAACCGCGTTTAGGCAAGCGTTGGAACAAAGGAGTTTGACCACCTTCGAATCCAGGACGAACTCCACCACCTGAACGAGCGTTTTGTCCTTTGTGACCTTTACCAGCTGTTTTACCGTTGCCAGAACCAATACCACGACCTACACGATTACGTGTTTTACGTGAACCTTCTGCTGGTTTCAACTCATGAAGTTTCATCGGGACACCTCCTTATAGATTTTTATTTCAATTATTGTTCTTTAACTGTAACTAAGTGTGCAACTTTATTAATCATACCGCGAATCGCAGGATTATCTTCTTGAACTACAGTTTGGTGTAACTTTTTAAGTCCAAGTGTTCTTACAGTAATACGTT
Source organism: uncultured Metabacillus sp. (assembly GCF_947503125.1). Classification (GTDB taxonomy): domain Bacteria; phylum Bacillota; class Bacilli; order Bacillales; family Bacillaceae; genus Metabacillus. Next base: position 44,397 of record NZ_CANNCR010000026.1, on the reverse strand, counting down.
GGTCTTCAGGACGACCAATTACACTGCGAGTGAGGGTAATTTCTAACTTATTCGCCATTTTAGTTCCCTCCTTATCCTAACAGTTCTTCTACCGTTTTTCCACGTAACTTAGCAACATCTTCAGCACTCTTAAGTTCTTTCAATCCAGAAATTGTAGCACGGATCATGTTAATTGGAGTGTTAGAACCTAAAGATTTAGAAAGAATATCAGCTACACCTGCTAATTCTAATACCGCACGAACAGGTCCTCCAGCGATAACTCCAGTACCTTCAGATGCTGGTTTTAGTAAGATGTTTCCTGCTCCAAATTGACCGATAACTTGGTGAGGAATTGTAGTACCTACCATAGGTACTTCGATTAGGTTTTTCTTTGCATCTTCAATTGCTTTACGAATCGCATCTGGCACCTCTTGTGCTTTACCAGTACCGAAACCTACGTGACCGTTCTTATCACCAACAACTACAAGTGCTGCGAAACGGAAACGACGACCACCTTTAACAACTTTCGCTACGCGGTTAACGGTAACTACGCGTTCTTCAAGCTCTAATTTGTTTGGATCAATACGACGCATTCTTTATGTCCCTCCTTTTGCGATTAAAATTCTAGTCCAGCTTCGCGTGCTGCATCAGCTAGAGCTTTAATACGACCATGATATAAGTATCCGCCGCGATCGAATACGACAGATTTAACACCTTTTTCAATAGCACGTTTTGCAACTAATTCGCCAACTTTTTGAGCAGCTTCAACATTGCTTTTTGAATCAAGATCAAAATCTTTATCTAAAGTAGATGCACTCACTAAAGTAACAGCATTAGTATCATCAATTACTTGTGCATAAATGTGTTGGTTTGAACGATATACGTTTAGACGTGGACGAGCCTGAGTACCAGATAACTTAGCACGAACACGTGCATGTCTTTTTTTACGTACAGCATTTTTATCAGCCTTAGTAATCATTTAGGTCACTCCTTTCTTATCATCTAGGCAATATTACTTCGCAGTTTTACCTTCTTTACGACGTACATGTTCGCCTTCGTAGCGAATACCTTTACCTTTGTAAGGCTCTGGTGGACGAACGTCACGAATGTTAGCTGCAATAGCACCTACACGCTCTTTATCAGTACCTTTAACAAGAACCTTAGTTTGAGATGGAACCTCAATTTCAATACCTTGTTCAGGTGTGATCTCAACAGGGTGAGAGTAACCAACATTAAGAACTAATTTATTACCAGATTTAGAAGCACGGTATCCGACACCGATTAGCTCCAATCCTCTTTCAAATCCTTTTGATACGCCTTCTACCATGTTTCCAAGGAGACTGCGAGTTGTACCGTGAAGGGCACGGTGTTCTTTTGCGTCAGATGGACGACTTACAGTTAAAACGTTGTCTTCAATTGTGATTTTAATATCAGGGTTGAATGTGCGAGTTAACTCACCTTTTGGTCCTTTAACTGTTACAGTGTTATCTTCAGCGACAGTAACTGTAACACCAGCAGGGATTTCAAGTGGTTTCTTACCAATACGAGACATTCATTGCACCTCCATTCATTTTAAGCTTATTACCAAACGTATGCTAATACTTCTCCACCAGTTTGTTTTGCACGAGCTTCTTTGTCAGTTAAAACACCTTGAGAAGTAGAAACAATTGCAATACCTAATCCGTTAAGTACACGTGGTACTTCATCAGCTTTAGCATAAACACGTAAACCAGGTTTGCTGATTCTTTTCAAACCAGTGATTACACGCTCATTGTTTGAACCGTATTTTAAGAAAATACGAATAATGCCTTGTTTGTTATCTTCTACATATTCTACATCACGTACGAAACCTTCACGCTTAAGGATTTCTGCGATTTCCTTTTTGATTTTAGATGCAGGGAACTCAAGCTTTTCGTGACGTACCATGTTCGCATTACGAATGCGAGTAAGCATATCTGCAATAGGATCTGTCATAACCATTACTAAATAACCTCCTTCCGTTTTACGGTATTACCAGCTAGCTTTTTTCACGCCTGGAATTTGACCTTTGTAAGCAAGTTCACGGAAACAAATACGGCAAAGCTTAAATTTGCGTAGTACTGAGTGTGGACGTCCGCAACGTTCGCAGCGTGTGTACTCTTGTACTTTAAATTTTTGCGTGCGCTTTTGCTTAGCAATCATTGATTTTTTAGCCACAATTTCGCCTCCCTTTACTAGCGATTATTTTTGAAACGGCATACCGAACTGTGTTAATAGTTCGCGAGCTTCTTCGTCAGTATTCGCAGTAGTTACGATAACGATATCCATACCACGAACTTTGTTTACTTTATCATAATCAATCTCAGGGAAGATTAATTGCTCTTTCACACCTAAAGTGTAGTTACCGCGACCGTCAAATGATTTTTTTGAAACCCCGCGGAAGTCACGTACACGTGGTAGTGATACAGAGATTAACTTATCTAAGAATTGGTACATACGCTCACCGCGTAGTGTAACTTTTGCACCGATAGGCATACCTTCACGTAAGCGGAAGCCTGCGATTGATTTTTTTGCTTTCGTTACAACTGGTTTTTGACCAGTGATTTGCGCTAATTCATCAACAGCAACATCTAATGCTTTTGAATTTGATACAGCGTCACCAACACCCATGTTGATTACGATTTTTTCAATTTTTGGAGCTTGCATTACTGATTTATATGAAAACTTGCTCATTAATGCAGGTGTAATTTCTTTTTGATATTTTTCTTTAAGGCGGTTCATGAAATATACCTCCCTTCTTTATTTACTATTTATCTAAAGTTTCACCAGATTTTTTTGCAACACGTACCTTTTTACCGTCAACCACTTTATAACCAACACGAGTTGGTTCACCTGATTTAGGATCAAGCGGCATAACATTTGATACATGGATAGGTGCTTCTTGATTGATGATTCCACCTTGTGGATTAGCTTGAGAAGGTTTAGAGTGTTTTTTCACAACATTTACACCTTCAACAAGTACACGATCTTTTTTAGGATAAGAAGCAAGTACTACGCCTTGTTTACCTTTATCCTTACCAGAGATAACCATTACTTTGTCACCTTTTTTAACATGCATGCTAGTTGCACCTCCTTAGTAAGGCAATCAGATTTATTATAGAACTTCCGGAGCTAAAGAAACGATTTTCATGAAGTTGTTTTCACGTAATTCACGTGCAACAGGTCCGAAAATACGTGTTCCGCGTGGGCTTTTGTCATCACGGATGATAACACATGCATTTTCGTCAAACTTGATGTAAGAACCGTCTGAACGACGTGAGCCGCTTTTCGTACGAACGATTACAGCTTTTACAACATCACCTTTTTTGACAACGCCACCTGGTGTTGCTTGTTTTACCGTACAAACAATAACATCACCGATATTAGCAGTTTTACGTCCAGAACCACCTAATACTTTGATTGTTAGTACTTCACGAGCACCAGAGTTGTCAGCAACTTTTAAACGAGATTCTTGTTGGATCACTTATGTTACCTCCCTTCGGAATTAACTATCCGAACAATATTAAATGATAATAGCTTCCTCAACGATTTCAACTAAGCGGAAACGTTTAGTAGCTGATAATGGACGAGTTTCCATTATTCTTACGATGTCACCAGTTTTAGCTTGGTTGTTTTCATCATGTGCTTTGAATTTCTTAGAGTATTTAACTCGTTTGCCGTATAACGGGTGTGTTTTATATGTTTCAACAAGAACAGTAATTGTCTTATCCATTTTGTCAGAAACAACACGGCCAGTATATACTTTGCGTTGGTTGCGTTCACTCATTCAGTAAACCTCCTCTCTTATTAACGGTTTGTAGCAGCGAGCTCTCTTTCACGAATAACAGTTTTCATGCGAGCGATCGATTTACGAACTTCACGGATGCGAGCAGTATTTTCCAATTGTCCTGTCGCTAATTGAAAGCGAAGGTTAAATAACTCTTCTTTAAGAGACTTTACTTTTTGTTCTATTTCAGCAGTGGTAAGGTCACGAATTTCATTAGCTTTCATTAGATTCACCACCAATTTCTTCACGTTTTACGAATTTCGTTTTGATCGGTAATTTGTGAGAAGCTAAACGTAAAGCTTCACGTGCTACCTCTTCAGAAACACCAGAAATTTCGAACATTACTTTTCCAGGTTTAACAACTGCTACCCAACCTTCTGGAGCACCTTTACCAGATCCCATACGTACCTCTAGAGGCTTAGCTGTATAAGGCTTAGAAGGGAAGATTTTGATCCAAACTTTACCGCCACGTTTCATATAACGTGTCATCGCGATACGTGCTGCTTCAATTTGACGGTTAGTGATCCATGAAGCTTCTAGAGCTTGGATACCGAATTCACCGAAATGTACTTCAGTACCGCCTTTCGCACGACCACGCATTTTCCCACGATGTTCTCTGCGGTATTTAACGCGTTTTGGCAATAACATATTATTTTCCTCCTTCCTCAGTTTTCTTCTTAGTAGGAAGAACCTCTCCACGATAGATCCAAACTTTTACGCCTAATTTACCGTAAGTTGTATCAGCTTCAGCTGTTCCATAATCGATATCAGCACGAAGTGTGTGTAGTGGAACTGTCCCTTCACTGTAATGCTCAGCACGTGCGATATCTGCTCCACCTAAACGGCCTGAAACTTGAGTTTTGATACCTTGAGCACCAGCGCGCATAGCACGTTGAATTGTTTGTTTTTGAGCACGACGGAAAGAAATACGGTTTTCTAATTGACGCGCGATATTTTCAGCAACTAATTTAGCATCTAAATCAGCTTTTTTGATTTCTAAAATGTTGATGTGTACACGTTTGCCAGTTAATTGGTTAAGTGCTTTACGCAATGCTTCAACTTCCGTACCACCTTTACCAATAACCATACCTGGTTTAGCAGTGTGGATAGTGATGTTTACACGGTTAGCAGCACGCTCGATCTCAATTTTAGAAACAGATGCATCGTTAAGACGCTTAGTAATGTATTCACGAATTTTAATATCTTCATGTAAAAGAGTTGAGTAGTCTTTACCAGCGAACCATTTTGACTCCCAATCACGAATAACTCCAATACGAAGACCGACTGGATTTACCTTTTGACCCACGGATTATCCCTCCTTCTTTTCTGTTAAAATGATTGTGATGTGGCTTGTGCGTTTGTTAATAGCACTTGCACGACCCATAGCACGTGGACGGAAACGTTTAAGAGTTGGACCTTCATTTGCATAAGCTTCAGAAACAACTAGGCTATTGATGTCCATTTCATAGTTATGTTCAGCGTTTGCCACTGCAGATTTTAAAACTTTCTCGATGATTGGAGAAGCAGCCTTTGGCGTGTGATTTAAAATCGCTACTGCTTCGCCCACTTGCTTACCTCGAATAAGATCTAGAACTAAACGAGCTTTACGAGGAGCAATGCGAACTGTTCTTGCGACAGCTTTAGATTGTTGCATGTAAAATGCCTCCTCTCATTAACGTCTTGTTTTTTTGTCATCACTTGCATGACCTTTGTACGTACGTGTAGGTGCAAACTCACCAAGTTTGTGACCTACCATGTCCTCAGTTACATATACAGGAACATGTTTACGTCCATCATAAACAGCAATAGTGTGACCAATGAATTGCGGGAAAATTGTAGAACGACGTGACCAAGTTTTAATTACTTGCTTCTTGTCAGTTTCATTTAACTTTTCAACCTTGCTCATTAAATGTTCATCCACGAATGGTCCTTTTTTCAAGCTACGGCCCATGATTGTACCTCCCTTCGCGATCGTGCTACGGTTCGATTGAACCGTAGTTCAACCACGTTATTTTTTACGACGACGCACGATAAACTTATCTGATTTGTTTTTCTTCTTACGAGTTTTAGCACCAAGAGTTGGTTTACCCCATGGTGACATTGGTGATTTACGTCCGATAGGAGCGCGACCTTCACCACCACCGTGTGGATGGTCATTAGGGTTCATAACAGATCCACGAACTGTTGGGCGTTTGCCTAACCAGCGAGAACGACCTGCTTTACCGATGTTGATAAGTTCATGTTGCTCATTACCAACTTGACCTACAGTTGCACGGCAAGTTGCAAGAATCATACGAACTTCACCAGAGTTTAAACGTACTAATACATATTTTCCTTCTTTACCTAATACTTGAGCAGATGTTCCTGCTGAACGAACTAATTGTCCGCCTTTACCAGGTTTTAATTCGATGTTGTGTACCACAGTACCAACAGGAATGTTTTGTAATGGCAGAGCATTACCTACTTTAATATCTGCTTCAGGACCAGACATGATTTCTAATCCTACAGTAAGGTTTTTCGGAGCAAGAATATATCTTTTCTCACCATCAACATAGTTGATAAGTGCGATGTTTGCAGAACGATTTGGATCGTACTCGATTGTAGCAACGCGTCCTGGTATACCATCTTTGTCGCGTTTAAAATCGATCACACGATATTGGCGTTTGTGTCCGCCCCCTTGGTGACGAACTGTTAATTTACCTTGGTTATTACGTCCACCCTTCTTATGAAGTGGTGCAAGTAACGACTTTTCCGGTTGATCTGTCGTAATTTCAGCAAAATCAGAAACTGTCATGTTACGACGACCGTTTGTGGTTGGTTTATACTTTTTAATCGCCATATCGATATCCCTCCTTTTCTATTAAAAATTATACTTCGAACAATTCGATTGTGTTGCTATCTTCAGTAAGCTTAATAATCGCTTTACGACGACGGTTTGTGTATCCGCCATAACGGCCAACACGTTTGAATTTACCTTTATAGTTCATGATGTTTACTTTTTCAACTTTTACGTCAAAGATTGCTTCGATTGCATCTTTCACTTCAGTTTTATTAGCCTTAACATCAACTTCAAACGTATATTTTTTCTCAGTCATTAGATCTGTTGAACGTTCAGTGATTACGGGGCGCTTAATAATATCACGAGGATCTTTCATTATGCAAGCACCTCCTCTACTTTTTGCACCGCAGCTTTCGTCATGATTAGCTTTTCATGGTTAAGTACATCAAGTACGTTTACTCCGTCTGCTGTAACAACTGTTACACCAGGGATGTTACGAGCTGATAATGCAACATTTTCATTGCTGTCTGCTGTAACGATCAACGCTTTTTTATCAACAGAAAGACCTTTAAGTACTGCAGTCATTTCTTTTGTTTTTGGAGCGTTTAACGCTAAGTCCTCTAAAACAACGATGTTGTTGTCAACTACTTTAGATGATAAAGCTGATTTGATTGCTAAACGGCGAACTTTTTTAGGTAATTTATATGCATAAGAACGTGGAGTTGGTCCAAATACGATACCACCACCGCGCCATTGTGGCGAACGGATAGATCCTTGACGAGCACGTCCTGTACCCTTTTGACGCCAAGGTTTACGACCTCCGCCTGCTACTTCTGAACGATTTTTTACTTTGTGAGTTCCTTGACGTAAGGAAGCTCTTTGCATGATAACCGCTTCAAATAATACGTGCTGATTAGGTTCGATACCAAATACAGAATCATTTAGTTCGATCTCTCCAACGTTAGATCCAGTTTGGTTTAATAATGCTACTTTCGGCATTATCCAATTCCTCCTTTCCTAAAGAAATTATTTAGATTTAACTGCGCTTTTCACAGTGATAAGTGCTTTTTTAGGTCCTGGAACGTTACCTTTAATTAATAATAGATTGCGTTCTGCATCTACTTTAACAATTTCTAAGTTTTGAACAGTAATACGTTCTCCACCCATACGACCAGGTAAAAGTTTGTTTTTGAATACACGATTTGGCGCTACAGGTCCCATTGAACCAGGGCGACGATGGTAACGAGAACCGTGAGACATAGGTCCGCGAGATTGTCCGTGGCGTTTGATTGAGCCTTGGAAACCTTTCCCTTTAGAAATTCCTGTTACATCTACTGTTTCACCAGCAGCAAAAATATCAACTTTGACTTCTTGACCAACTTCGTATTGCTCTAAGCTAGCTTCACGAAGTTCTTTAACGAAGCGCTTAGGTGCAGTGTTTGCTTTTGCAACGTGACCTTTTTCTGGTTTGTTAGATAACTTCTCACGTTTGTCTTCAAATCCTAATTGAACAGCTGTATAACCGTCTGTTTCAACAGTTTTCTTTTGAAGAACAACGTTTGGAGTAGCTTCGATTACAGTTACCGGAATTAAATCACCGTTTTCTGCAAATACTTGCGTCATACCAATTTTTCTTCCTAAGATTCCTTTGGTCATAAGTCACACCTCCTATTAGATTCAATATTTATTTTAATGATTAAAGTTTGATTTCAATGTCAACACCAGATGGTAAATCTAAACGCATTAATGCATCAACTGTTTGTGGTGTTGGGTTGATGATATCAATTAAACGCTTATGAGTACGCATTTCGAACTGCTCACGAGAATCTTTATACTTATGAACCGCACGAAGGATTGTGTATACTGATCTTTCAGTTGGTAATGGAATCGGACCAGATACATTTGCACCAGAACGTTTTGCAGTTTCTACAATTTTCTCAGCAGATTGATCAAGAATTCTATGATCATAAGCTTTTAAACGAATACGAATCTTTTGTTTTGCCATTATTTTCCCTCCTTTTCGCCTATTTTCAAAATAGACATTTTCTCCGCAAGAATTTTCCCTACACACGCCATGGCAAAGCGGCCGTGTGTATCGGCAACCTCCTGCTTCATCGCAGTCAAAGACCAGCATTGTCTATTATATAAAAAAATCGTGACAGATGCAAGATATATTTAAAAATATCGCTAGTAATCTTGCGCACTTTCACTATTATACATAGATTGAATATGAATATCAAGATTGTCCGCAGTGGTTTAATTTTCTAATCACGTAGTTTCTCTTGAAAAAATAATATCAAACTCATTTTCTTTGTAAAATCATAAGATCTTTGTCTCTTATAGAAAAAAAGCGCAAGCGCCTTGAACAGCCTAGGGCAAATAAGACGCTCAAGAATAGAAGGCGTTCTTTGCCTTCTATTCTTGAGTGGCTAGACCCTAGAGGGGCTAGGCGCTGGAGCTAGACACTAAAACTAAGTACAAAAAGTTATACTTAAACTTTTAAATACTTTATTGTATAGAAAAAGACGAGCAATGAATGCTCGCCTTTTTTATATCTTCTATTATATAGAAAGATTATTCTTGGATAGAAGCAACAACGCCTGCGCCTACAGTACGTCCACCTTCACGGATTGAGAACTTAGTTCCTTCTTCAATCGCGATTGGAGCGATAAGTTCAACAGACATTTCAACGTTATCCCCAGGCATAACCATTTCTACGCCTTCAGGAAGTTGACAGATACCAGTTACGTCAGTTGTACGGAAGTAGAACTGAGGACGGTAGTTAGAGAAGAATGGAGTGTGACGTCCACCCTCTTCTTTTGATAAAACGTAAACTTCTGCTTTAAATTTAGTGTGTGGAGTGATTGTACCTGGTTTAGCAAGTACTTGTCCACGTTGTACTTCATCACGAGAAACCCCACGAAGAAGTGCACCGATATTATCTCCAGCTTCAGCATAATCAAGAAGCTTACGGAACATTTCAACACCTGTTACAGTAGTTGATTTTGGCTCTTCAGTTAAACCGATGATGTCGATTACGTCACCAACTTTAACTTGTCCACGCTCAACACGACCAGTAGCAACTGTTCCACGACCAGTGATTGAGAATACGTCCTCAACAGGCATCATGAATGGTTTGTCAGTGTCACGTTCTGGAGTTGGGATGTACTCATCAACAGCATTCATAAGTTCAACGATTTTTTCTTCCCACTCAGCATCTCCTTCAAGAGCTTTAAGAGCAGAACCTTTGATTACTGGTACATCATCACCAGGGAATTCATATTCAGAAAGAAGGTCACGAACTTCCATTTCAACTAGTTCTAATAACTCTTCGTCATCAACCATGTCACATTTGTTTAAGAATACAACTAGGTATGGAACACCTACTTGACGAGATAAAAGGATGTGCTCACGAGTTTGAGGCATTGGGCCGTCAGCTGCAGATACAACTAGGATACCGCCATCCATTTGAGCAGCACCAGTGATCATGTTTTTAACATAGTCAGCGTGTCCTGGGCAGTCAACGTGTGCATAGTGACGAGTTTCAGTTTCATACTCAACGTGTGCAGTTGAGATTGTGATTCCACGCTCGCGCTCTTCTGGAGCAGCGTCGATTTGATCGTAAGCCATAGCCGCACCTTTACCACTGCGTTTAGCAAGAACAGTAGTGATAGCAGCTGTTAATGTAGTTTTACCATGGTCAACGTGACCAATTGTACCGATATTAGCATGCGTTTTGGAACGGTCGAATTTTTCTTTAGCCATTCTAAAAATCCTCCTTAGAGTTTTATTATTTTAGGATATATGTAACAGAAAGTGATAACATCACTCTCTGTTCTCACATAAGTAGTTATACTTCATTAAAGGGGTAAAAATCAATTACTCACCTTTATTTTTTTTGATAATTTCTTCAGATACTGATTTTGGCACTTCTTCATAATGGTCAAAGTGCATTGTAAACACACCGCGACCTTGAGTACTTGAACGTAATGCAGTAGCATAACCGAACATTTCAGAAAGTGGAATCATTGCACGAACAACTTGTGCATTACCACGAGCTTCCATACCTTCAACACGTCCACGACGAGCTGTTACTTGGCCCATGATATCACCCATGTATTCTTCTGGAACAACAACTTCAACTTTCATGACAGGTTCTAGAATAACTGGATTACATTTTGATACCGCATTTTTAAGAGCTAATGAAGCAGCTACTTTAAATGCCATTTCACTTGAGTCAACATCGTGGTAAGAACCATCTACTAATGCAGCTTTTACATCAACTAATGGATATCCAGCTAGTACACCGTTTTGCATTGCATCTTCAAGACCAGCTTGAACTGCAGGTACATATTCACGAGGTACTACCCCACCAACGATTTTATTTTCAAACTCAAAGCCTTTACCTTCTTCATTTGGTTCGAACTCGATCCAAACGTGTCCGAATTGTCCGCGACCACCTGATTGACGTGCAAATTTACCTTCAACTTTTGCACCTGAACGGAATGTTTCACGGTAAGCAACTTGAGGAGCACCAACATTTGCTTCAACTTTGAATTCACGTTTCATACGATCTACAAGAATATCTAAGTGAAGCTCACCCATACCTGCAATAATTGTTTGACCAGTTTCTGGATCAGTATGAGCTCTGAATGTAGGATCTTCTTCTTGAAGCTTTTGTAAAGCAGTTGTCATTTTATCTTGGTCTGCTTTTGATTTTGGTTCAACTGAAAGCTGGATAACTGGCTCTGGGAATTCCATAGACTCAAGGATTACAAGGTTTTTGTCATCACATAGAGTATCACCAGTTGTCGTATCTTTCAAACCTACAGCAGCTGCGATATCTCCAGCATAAACTTGTGAAATTTCTTCACGGCTGTTTGCGTGCATTTGCAGGATACGACCAACACGCTCACGTTTACCTTTTGTTGAGTTTTGAACGTATGATCCAGAACTCAATGTACCAGAGTAAACACGGAAGAATGTTAATTTACCAACGTAAGGATCAGTCATTACTTTAAATGCTAAAGCAGCGAATGGGCCCTCATCGCTAGATTCGCGAGTTACTTCTTCATCTGTATCAGGAACAGTACCTTTGATTGCAGGTACATCCAATGGAGATGGAAGATAATCAATAACAGCATCTAGCATTTTTTGAACACCTTTGTTTTTGAAGGCAGATCCACAAATAACTGGATAGAATTCAACGTTTACTGTACCTTTACGAATAGCTGCTCTTAGCTCTTCGTTTGTGATTTCTTCACCGCCAAGGTACTTTTCCATTAATTCTTCATCAAGTTCAGCTACTGCTTCTACTAAACTTTCACGGTATTCATTTGCTTGATCTTGGTATTCCTCAGGAATTTCTTTCACTTGGATATCAGTTCCTAAGTCATTACCGTAGAATGTTGCATTCATTTCTACTAAGTCAATAATTCCTTCAAATTGATCCTCAGCACCAATTGGTAATTGAATTGGGTGAGCATTCGCTTGAAGACGGTCGTGAAGAGTTTTAACAGAATATAAGAAGTCCGCGCCGATTTTGTCCATTTTGTTTACGAACACAACACGTGGTACTCCATAAGTTGTAGCTTGACGCCAAACTGTTTCTGTTTGTGGCTCAACACCTGATTGCGCATCAAGAACTGCAACAGCACCATCAAGTACACGTAAAGAACGTTCAACTTCAACAGTGAAGTCTACGTGTCCTGGTGTATCAATGATGTTTACACGATGACCTTTCCATTGTGCAGTTGTTGCAGCAGATGTAATCGTAATACCGCGCTCTTGCTCTTGCTCCATCCAGTCCATCTGTGATGCACCTTCGTGAGTTTCACCAATCTTATGAATACGACCAGTGTAATAAAGAACACGCTCAGTTGTCGTAGTTTTACCGGCATCAATGTGTGCCATGATACCGATATTACGAGTGTTTTCTAAGGAGAACTCTCTTGCCATTTAGTAATTTCTCCTTCCTCATGGGAATTTTAGTATAATTAAATTGTATTGATTACCAACGATAGTGTGCAAATGCTTTATTTGCTTCAGCCATTTTGTGAGTATCTTCACGTTTCTTAACAGCTGCACCAGTGTTGTTAGCAGCGTCAAGAATTTCGTTAGCTAAACGCTCTTCCATCGTTTTTTCTCCACGAAGACGTGCGTAGTTTACTAACCAACGAAGACCTAAAGTAGTACGACGATCAGGACGTACTTCTACAGGTACTTGGTAGTTAGCACCACCAACACGGCGAGCTTTAACTTCAAGTACTGGCATGATGTTTTTAAGTGCTTGTTCAAACACTTCCATCGGATCGTTGCCAGTACGTTCTTTGATTAGATCAAACGCATTGTAAAGTACAGATTGTGCTTTACCTCTTTTTCCGTCGATCATAATTCTGTTTACTAAACGTGTAACAAGCTTTGAATTGTAAAGTGGATCTGGTAATACATCTCTTTTTGCTACAGGACCTTTACGTGGCATGTTATGTCCTCCCTTCATTTGTTGATTTTATTTTAATTGTTTTTTGATTATTTTTTTGGAGCTTTTGGACGTTTTGTACCGTATTTAGAACGACCTTGCATACGGCCATCAACACCAGCTGTATCAAGTGCTCCACGCACGATGTGGTAACGTACCCCCGGTAAGTCTTTAACACGTCCTCCACGGATTAGAACAACACTGTGCTCTTGTAGATTGTGACCGATACCAGGAATATAAGCTGTTACTTCAATTCCGTTTGTTAAACGAACACGAGCATATTTACGAAGCGCTGAGTTTGGTTTCTTCGGCGTCATCGTACCTACACGAGTACAAACACCGCGTTTTTGTGGTGATGATACATTCGTTTGCTCTTTTTTGAAGCTATTGTAGCCTTTGTTTAAAGCAGGTGATTTTGATTTCTCAATCTTGCTCACACGGCCTTTACGAACTAATTGGTTAATAGTAGGCATTATCGTTTTCCTCCCCTCACTGTTTAATACCACACATCCAGGTGGTTCATATTTGGGCAAAAACAAAGTTTCTGCAAAATGACTTATCATATCGCAAAAACAGTTTTTACTGGATTATAGCTACAGCAGCAGCTCCAACCTCTATTCCACAAGCTTTACCCAGCTTTTTCATAGATGGCACTTTTGTTAAAGGAACTTTCTGTTGCTCTGCTGCCTGAATAATCTTTTGGATAATTCGAGGATCAGCATCATCAGCAATGACGATCTCTTTAACTTCATGATTTTGTAGAGCTTTAACTGATTGCTTCGTACCAACAATTATTTTTTGTGCCTGTGATACTTTTTCATAAGACATATCCGAATATCCTCCAAAGTAACAGGTTTTAACCCGCGCACCTTGAATATATTATCACTGGAAAGGATGGATGTCAATATCCATTACAAAAAACTTTATACATCTATCTCTAACCAATATTTGTAACGAAGTAATTCTTGATAACAAATAAATAACCAGAGGGGAGAATCCCCCCTGATTGAACTTATTATTAGTCGATTGTAACTACTTCTTCTGTTTGGTTAACCTTTGAAATTGGTTCTGCCTGACGATATCTTGGCATACCAGTACCAGCAGGTACTAACTTACCAATAATAACATTTTCTTTCAGACCCAATAATTCATCTCGTTTACCTTTAATTGCTGCATCAGTTAGAACACGAGTTGTTTCTTGGAATGATGCTGCAGATAAGAAGGAATCTGTTTCAAGTGATGCTTTTGTAATTCCGAGTAATACCGGTCTTCCTGTTGCAGGGCGTTTACCCTCAAGTAACACTTGTTTGTTTGCATCAGTAAATTGATGAATATCAAGCAGTGTTCCTGGTAAAACATCGGTATCGCCAGCATCCATTACTCTTACCTTGCGAAGCATTTGACGAACCATAACCTCTACGTGCTTATCACCAATTTCTACCCCTTGCATACGGTATACTTTTTGAACTTCGCGTAATAAGTATTGTTGTACAGCTTGAAGGTCCTTCACTTTTAACAATTCTTTCGGATCAATAGAACCTTCTGTTAATACTTGGCCGCTCTCGATTTTATCACCTTGAGTCACTTTTAAACGTGCATTATATGGAGCCGTATAGGATCTTGTTTCAACTTCACCTTGAATCACAATTTCCTGCTGTTTATCACGAACTTCGTTAATTTCAGCTACAACACCATCGATTTCTGAGATAAGTGCCTGACCTTTAGGATTTCTCGCTTCAAATAGCTCTTGAATACGAGGCAAACCTTGAGTGATATCATCTCCGGCAACCCCTCCTGTATGGAAGGTACGCATTGTTAACTGGGTACCAGGCTCACCGATTGATTGAGCAGCGATAATTCCGACTGCTTCACCCACTTCAACTTCGCTTCCAGTTGCAAGATTTCGTCCATAACATTTTTTACATACACCATGTCTAGTGTTACATGTAAACGCGGAACGAATCCAAACTGCCTCAATACCAGCTTCAATAATCTCAACGGCAATATCTTCAGTAATTAATTCATTTTCATCTACGATCACTTTGCCTGTTTCAGGATGCTTAACTGCTTTGCGGCAATAGCGGCCGATTAAACGTTCATCTAATTTTTCAATGACTTCTGTACCTTCTTTGATTGCCTCAGCACGGATGCCTCGATCTGTTCCACAGTCATCATCACGAATGATAACATCCTGTGCCACATCAACAAGTCGGCGTGTTAAATAACCAGAGTCAGCTGTTTTTAAGGCCGTATCAGCAAGACCTTTACGAGCACCATGTGTTGAAATGAAGTACTCTAATACTGTTAAACCTTCACGGAAACTTGATTTAATTGGTAATTCGATAATACGTCCAGCCGGGTTGGCCATTAGTCCACGCATACCAGCAAGCTGCGTAAAGTTAGATGCGTTACCACGGGCACCAGAGTCACTCATCATAAAGATTGGGTTGCGTTTATCAAGGGATGCCATTAATTTTCCTTGAATTGTATCCTTTGCCGCACTCCAAATCGAAATAACGCGCTCATAGCGCTCGTCTTCGGTAATTAAACCTCTTCTGAATTGTTTTAAAACATTATCAACTTTAGTTTGTGCTTCGCCGATAATCTCTTGTTTTTCTTTTAATACGATAATGTCAGATACACCTACAGTAATACCTGCTTTTGTTGAGTATCTAAAGCCAAGATTTTTAAGGCGATCGAGCATTTTTGATGTTTCAGTAATATGGAATTTCTTGAAAATCTCCGCAATGATCTTTCCAAGAATACCTTTTTTGAATGGTGCTATTTCTTCTTGTGCAGCAATATGCTCTTTCACATTGACATTTGTATCAACAAAATACTTTTCAGGTGTTCTTTCCTCAATGTTTGTTTTTGTCGGTTCATTCATGTATGGGAATGATTCCGGCAAAATTTCATTGAAGATCAACTTACCAACAGTCGTGATAAGGAGCTTTTTGTTTTCTTCCTCAGTGAAAGTTTGATTGTTTAACGCTCTTGCATTTACAGCTATACGTGTATGTAGATGTACATAACCATTTTGATATGCAAGAAGCGCTTCGTTTGTATCTTTAAAGATCATACCTTCACCGATTGCTCCCGCACGTTCCAATGTTAAATAATAGTTTCCTAAAACCATGTCTTGGGATGGAGTAACAACTGGTTTACCATCCTTAGGGTTAAGGATATTTTGAGCTGCAAGCATTAAAATACGTGCTTCCGCTTGTGCTTCCGCTGATAACGGTACGTGTACCGCCATTTGGTCACCGTCAAAGTCTGCATTATACGCTGTACATACTAGCGGGTGCAAACGGATGGCGCGACCTTCCACTAGAGTAGGTTCAAAAGCTTGAATTCCTAGTCTATGAAGAGTTGGGGCACGGTTAAGCAATACTGGGTGTTCTTTAATAACCGATTCTAGAACATCCCATACTTCAGGCTGAACGCGTTCGATTTTACGCTTTGCACTTTTAATGTTATGAGCTAACCCTTTTTCAACAAGCTCTTTCATAACAAAAGGCTTAAATAATTCTAAGGCCATTTCCTTTGGTAGACCGCATTGATACATTTTCAGGTTTGGACCTACTACGATAACAGAACGGCCTGAGTAGTCAACACGTTTACCTAATAGGTTTTGACGGAAACGTCCTTGCTTCCCTTTTAACATATGGGAAAGGGATTTTAATGGGCGGTTACCCGGTCCAGTTACTGGTCGTCCGCGGCGTCCATTATCGATCAACGCATCAACAGCTTCTTGAAGCATACGTTTTTCGTTTTGAACAATGATGCTAGGTGCACCTAAATCTAATAAACGTTTTAGACGGTTGTTACGGTTAATTACACGTCTATACAAGTCGTTTAGGTCAGATGTTGCAAAACGTCCACCGTCAAGCTGTACCATTGGACGAAGCTCAGGCGGTATAACAGGCAGTACGTCAAGAATCATCCATGATGGATCATTTCCAGAGTTACGGAATGCTTCAAGAACTTCTAAACGTTTAATAGCACGTGTTCTGCGTTGTCCTTGAGCTGTTTTTAATTCTTCTTTTAAAGCGTCAACCTCTTTATCTAAATCAATATCTGATAAGAGCTTTTTAATCGCTTCAGCACCCATGGATGCTTGGAACGTATTTCCGTATTTTTCGCGATATGCACGATATTCCTTTTCAGATAAAAGCTGTTTCTTTTCTAATGGGGTATCTCCTGTATCTGTTGTTACATAAGAAGCAAAATAGATCACCTCTTCTAACGCACGAGGAGACATATCTAAAACTAAGCCCATACGGCTAGGGATTCCTTTGAAATACCAAATGTGTGAGACAGGTGCAGCTAATTCGATATGCCCCATTCTCTCACGACGTACTTTTGCGCGAGTGACTTCTACGCCACAACGATCACAAACGACACCTTTATAACGCACTCTTTTGTATTTACCACAATGACATTCCCAGTCCTTGGTCGGACCAAAAATACGTTCACAGAACAGGCCGTCTTTTTCAGGTTTTAATGTACGATAGTTAATTGTTTCAGGCTTCTTAACCTCACCAAAAGACCATGAGCGGATTTTGTCTGGTGAAGCTAAACCGATGCTCATATATTCAAAATTATTTACATCTAACAAGGGGCCTACCTCCCTTTTCGTCTTCAGGTTCTACCCTTTTTTAAAAACAAGAAAGAATATGTTTATCTGAGTAAATGCGCCTTTCAGCCCCAGACCGCAAAGTGCGTACAGTCGAGTTCAGTATTTTAACGATCTTAACCACACTCGTCTAGTCTGAGGCTTTAGCACTGTCACTTGTGTTTTCCTTACTACTCTTTTGCCACTGTGTCTTTTTCTAACTCAACAGCTTCAACTTCTGTATCTATTTGATCATTAATGGAAAGACCTTCTGCTTGTTGTGTATCATCTTCATCATCAAGGTCTCTCATTTCGATCTCTTGCTCATCACTTGAAAGCATTTTGACATCCATACCTAAACTTTGAAGCTCTTTAATTAAAACTTTAAATGATTCTGGAACACCTGGTTCTGGAACATTTTCACCTTTAACGATCGCTTCGTATGTTTTCACACGGCCGACAACATCATCTGATTTAACAGTCAGGATTTCTTGAAGCGTATAGGCAGCACCGTATGCTTCAAGTGCCCAAACCTCCATCTCTCCAAAACGCTGACCGCCAAATTGCGCTTTACCGCCAAGCGGCTGTTGTGTAACAAGTGAGTATGGACCAGTAGAACGTGCATGCAGCTTATCATCAACCATGTGAGCAAGCTTGATCATGTACATGATCCCAACTGATACACGGTTATCGAATGGTTCACCTGTACGGCCATCGTATAAGACGGTTTTAGCGTCACGAGCCATACCTGCTTCTTCTAGTGTATTCCATACATCTTCTTCCCTCGCACCGTCAAATACAGGTGAAGCAACATGGATTCCTAGTTTTCTTGCAGCCATTCCTAAGTGAAGCTCCAATACCTGACCGATATTCATACGTGAAGGTACACCAAGCGGGTTTAACATGATGTCCACTGGTGTGCCATCAGGTAAGTATGGCATATCTTCCTCTGGAAGAATACGTGAGATAACACCCTTGTTACCATGTCGTCCAGCCATTTTATCTCCTTCAGAGATTTTACGTTTCTGAACGATATAAACACGCACTAATTGGTTAACACCTGGTGGTAATTCATCGCCATCTTCACGATTAAATACTTTTACATCAAGGATAATTCCTTCTCCACCATGTGGTACACGTAATGATGTATCACGAACTTCACGCGCTTTTTCTCCAAAGATTGCGTGTAAGAGACGTTCTTCTGCAGTTAGTTCTGTTACCCCTTTAGGCGTTACTTTACCTACAAGAAGGTCTCCGTCTTTTACTTCCGCACCAATTCGGATAATACCGCGTTCATCTAAGTTTCTTAACGCATCTTCACCGACGTTCGGGATGTCGCGTGTAATTTCTTCAGGTCCAAGTTTCGTATCACGAGATTCAGACTCATATTCTTCAATATGAATAGACGTATAAACATCATCTTTTACAAGTCTTTCACTCATGATAATCGCATCTTCATAGTTGTAACCATCCCATGTCATGAAGGCAACCATTACGTTTCTACCTAACGCAAGTTCACCTTTTTCCATTGATGGACCATCCGCTAAAATTTCGCCTTTAACAACTTCATCACCTTCGCGTACAATCGGGCGTTGGTTGTAGCAAGTTCCTTGGTTTGAACGGATGAATTTTAATAAGCTGTATTTATCTAAATTACCTTTTACCTTTTGACCATTAACTTCCTCGTAGCGGCGAACCCAAACATTCTTCGCTTCTACACGCTCAACGATACCAGGATATTTACAGATAACTGCGGCACCTGAGTCTTTACCAGACACATACTCCATTCCTGTACCTACGATTGGAGCTTCTGGATTCATTAATGGTACTGCTTGACGCTGCATGTTCGCACCCATTAAGGCACGGTTAGAGTCATCGTTTTCCAAGAAAGGTATACACGCTGTTGCAGCAGATACAACCTGCTTAGGAGATACATCCATATAATCAATACGGTCTCTGTTTACAACCGTGTTTTCACCACGGAAACGAGCAACGATGTCCGCATCGATAAATGAACCATCATCAGCAAGTCTTGCATTCGCTTGAGCGACAACGTAATTATCTTCCTCGTCAGCAGTCAGATAATCAATACGCGATGTAACCTTACCAGTTTCTGGATCAACCCGGCGATATGGTGTTTCAATAAAGCCGAATCTATTTACCTTCGCATAAGAAGATAATGAGTTAATCAAACCGATGTTCGGACCCTCTGGAGTTTCAATCGGACACATACGGCCATAGTGTGAATAGTGAACGTCACGTACCTCAAAGCCTGCACGTTCACGAGTTAAACCACCAGGTCCAAGTGCTGATAAACGGCGTTTATGAGTTAACTCAGCAAGCGGATTCGTTTGATCCATGAACTGAGATAATTGTGAACTTCCAAAGAACTCTTTAATAGAAGCGATAACAGGACGAATATTGATTAATTGTTGCGGAGTGATCGTATTCGTATCCTGAATAGACATTCTCTCGCGAACAACACGTTCCATTCTTGATAAACCAATTCTAAATTGGTTCTGTAATAACTCACCAACAGAACGCAATCTACGGTTTCCTAGATGATCGATATCGTCTGTGTCTCCTACACCATGTAACAGATTAAAGAAATAGCTGATTGAAGATAAAATATCAGCAACTGTAATATTTTTTACAGCTTCTTCTACATAAGCATTTCCTATTACATTAATAACCTTTTCGCCTTCAGGATCATTTGGTGCATAGATTTTTATCGATTGAAGTGTTACTTCCTCTTCAATGACTCCGCCAGAAGGGCGTTCTGTTTTAAAACCAACACCACTTTCAAGATTCGGAAGAATGCGGTCTAATGTTCTTCTATCAATCATTACACCTTTTTCAGCAATGATCTCGCCTGTTTCAGGATCTACTAATGTTTCTGCTAGTCGTTGGTTGAAAAGACGATTCTTAATATGAAGCTTCTTATTAATCTTGTAACGACCAACACTTGCCAAATCATAGCGTTTAGGATCAAAAAATCTAGAGTCTAATAAACTCTTTGCATTTTCAACTGTTGGCGGTTCACCCGGGCGAAGACGCTCATAGATTTCGAGCAAGGCTTTTTCAGTACTTTCCGTATTATCTTTATCAAGAGTATTACGCAGGTACTCATTTTCACCCAATAAGTCGATGATTTCTTGATCAGAGCCAAACCCAAGAGCACGTAATAAAACCGTTACTGGTAATTTACGCGTACGATCAATACGTACATAAACAACATCTTTCGCATCTGTTTCGTACTCTAACCAAGCTCCACGGTTTGGGATAACTGTTGCTGTAAAGCCTTTTTTACCATTTTTATCGACTTTACCGCTGTAATATACACTTGGTGAACGGACTAACTGAGACACGATAACGCGCTCTGCTCCGTTAATGACAAATGTACCTGTCTCTGTCATGAGAGGGAAATCTCCCATAAAGACATCCTGATCCTTTACTTCACCAGTTTCCTTGTTAATCAACCGCACCTTCACTCGTAATGGCGCAGAATAGGTAACATCGCGCTCCTTTGATTCCTCAACGGAGTACTTAGGGTCTCCTAAGCTATAATCAATAAATTCTAGCGAGAGGTTACCAGTGAAATCCTCAATAGGAGAAATATCTTGGAACATTTCTCTCAAGCCCTCATCAAGAAACCACTGATAGGAAGAGGTTTGAATTTCAATAAGATTTGGTAATTCTAACACTTCACTAATGCGTGCATAACTTCTGCGTTGGCGGTGTCGTCCATACTGAACTAGTTGACCTGTCAACTCATTCACCCCTCAAATCTAGCGTAATAGATCTTGCGTTGTACTGTTATGTATACCTTAAATTTTTTAGACAGACGAATAAGAGAACTCACATAAGATCATTCTCTTAAAAATCAATATCTTAATATACAACCTATAAAATCTGAAAAAACAAAGGAAATTTTTAAGTACAAAACGCAAGGAAAAAACAAAAAATAAAAAGGGTTTCTTCTTAGAAAAACCACAATTTGAATCGTACTATTGATTTTATAAGTATCCCCAAAAATCTAACTTTTATACATTTATTTACTAAAAATTAGACAGTTATGGAAATTATATATTGGCATTTTATAATGTTAACACAACAGAAAATTTGAGTCAACATTTTTTCGCTTTAATGATATAATAGCCTTTTTTCTTTTCAACAACTTCCACCTCAGAAAACAACTCATTCAGTTTATCAATCGCTGAAGGCGCTCCTTGCTTTTTTTGAATGACAATCCATAACTCACCGCCATCTACCAGGTGCCGGGAGCTTTCTTCAAAAATAGAATGAACAACTTTTTTCCCTGCTCTTATTGGAGGATTCGTTAAAATAGCAATATATTTGCGATCTTTATCTATTTTTTCAAACAGATCACTTTGGAATATATTCACGTTTGTTATAGAATTTCGCGCAGCATTATCAATAGCTAGTTCGATCGCTCGTTCATTTACATCAATCATATCTACATGTCGATCATAATGTTTTGCAATCGAAAGTCCGACAGGCCCATAACCGCAGCCTACATCCAAAACATCACCCTCTAAATCAGGACAAGCAAAGGTTTCAATCAGTAAGCGCGAACCAAAATCTACTTCATTTTTAGAAAACACCCCGCGGTCACTTTCAAACGTAAAGAGATGTCCTTTTAACGTGTATTCCCATTTTTTTCGATCGCTTTCCACGTTAGGCTTTTGTGAATAATAATGTTCACTCATATAAGCTTCCCCTCTTTCAGAAGATTAGGGTTTGTATTTTACAATGCTTTTATACATACAGCATAAAAAGTCAACGTTTTTTCCTTCTTAGCTAAAACCGAGGTTCATTATAATTTATACACTATCTTTACGTATATAAAAAGCCCGCCATCACTAGCGAGCTTTTTTTACGTTCAAGTATAATTACTTAACTTCTACAGAAGCGCCAACTTCTTCAAGTTTAGCTTTTAATTCTTCAGCTTCTTCTTTAGAAACGCCTTCTTTAAGCGCTTTTGGAGCGTTATCTACTAATTCTTTAGCTTCTTTTAAGCCAAGGCCAGTAGCTTCACGTACAACTTTGATAACTTTGATTTTTTGTCCGCCAGCACTTGCAAGTACTACGTCAAATTCAGTTTGCTCAGCAGCAGCTTCGCCACCAGCAGCACCAGCAACAGCTACAGGAGCTGCAGCAGTTACACCAAACTCTTCTTCGATTGCTTTAACTAAGTCGTTTAATTCTAAAACAGTCATATTTTTAACTGCTTCAATGATTTGTTCTTGAGTCATTCTAATTTCCTCCTTGTTTTTCCTTTTAAAGTTTAATTAATTTATAAATACTAGGTAACTCGAATTACGCACCTTGTTCTTCTTTTTGGTCAGCAACAGCTTTTGCAGCAAGTGCAAAGTTGCGGATTGGAGCTTGAAGAACGCTAAGCAACATAGAAAGTAAACCTTCGCGTGATGGAAGTTCAGCAAGAGCTTTAACCTCTTCAACAGAAGCGATGTTCCCTTCAATTACACCAGCTTTGATTTCAAGCGCTTCATGCTTCTTAGCAAAGTCATTTAAAATTTTTGCTGGAGCTACAACATCATCATTACTGAAAGCAATCGCATTTGGACCAGTTAACGCATCGTTAAGGCCAGTTAGCTCAGCTTGTTCTACTGCACGGCGAGTCATCGTGTTTTTGTAAACTTTAAAGTCAATGCCCGCTTCACGTAATTGCTTACGTAGTTCAGTCACTTCACTTACAGTTAATCCACGATAATCTACAACGATAGTAGATTTGCTTTCACGGAATTTTGTAGCAATTTCTTCTACGATTTGTTTCTTTTGTTCGATAATTGCGCTCATTGTTACACCTCCTGTAGTTCTTTGTGTGACACTAGTACCGTTCGGTGATGGTCGTAAAAAAACCTCCACGATAGACATGGAGGTTTGTATATACAACAAGAAGCAAACAAATGCTTTATTCGTAAATACACCTCGGTAGGAAGATTAAGCTTTCAAAAAGCACCTACTGTCTACGGTATAGCGATATTTATTTAAACAACATTGATAATTATATATAAACTAATTTACGAAGTCAATAGTTATTATTTTACAGCAAAACTAGAAGAATCAACTTTTACGCCAGGTCCCATTGTAGAAGTCGCATTTACGCTCTTCATGTAAGTACCTTTTGCTGCAGCTGGTTTCGCTTTTAATAACGTTTCGTAAACAGTTGTGAAGTTTTCAACTAGTTTAGAATCTTCGAAAGAAACTTTTCCGATTGGAACATGGATGATACCAGCTTTATCAAGACGGTATTCAACCTTACCAGCTTTGATTTCGTTAATCGCTTTTGTTACATCAAATGTAACTGTTCCAGTTTTAGGGTTTGGCATTAAACCTTTAGGTCCTAAGACACGACCTAATTTACCAACTTCACCCATCATGTCTGGAGTCGCAACGATTACGTCAAATTCAAACCAACCTTGTTGGATTTTGTTGATGTAATCTGAATCTCCAACATAATCAGCACCTGCAGCTTCAGCTTCTTTCGCTTTTTCACCTTTAGCAAATACTAATACACGTTGAGTTTTACCAGTACCGTTTGGAAGTACTACTGCTCCACGGATTTGTTGGTCAGCTTTCTTAGGGTCAACTCCTAAACGGAAAGCAACCTCTACAGTTGCATCAAATTTAACGATGCTCGTTTTTTTCACTAGTTCAATTGCTTCTTGAACCGGATAAAACTTAGTACGATCTACAAGCTTTGCAGCTTCTACTAGCTTTTTACCTTTTTTAGCCATTTTTATTTCCTCCTTAGTGGTTTTAGCGGAATAACCTCCCACGAATAAAGGTTGCGAACTTGTTTTTAAGCAAACTCGCAACCCCCAAAAACATCCTTGACTAATAAGATTAGTCTTCGATAACGATACCCATGCTGCGTGCAGTACCTTCAACCATACGCATCGCTGATTCAACGCTTGCTGCGTTTAAATCAGGCATTTTTGTTTCAGCGATTTCACGTACCTTGTCACGCTTAACAGTCGCTACTTTATTACGGTTTGGTTCACCAGAACCAGACTCAATACCAGCCGCTTTTTTAAGAAGAACAGCAGCAGGAGGAGTTTTCGTAATAAATGTAAATGAACGGTCCTCGAATACCGTGATTTCTACTGGAATAATTAAACCAGCTTGATCAGCTGTACGAGCGTTAAACTCTTTACAGAATCCCATGATATTAACACCAGCTTGACCTAATGCAGGACCAACTGGTGGTGCTGGATTAGCTTTCGCTGCAGGAATTTGCAATTTTACAATTTTAATTACTTTTTTAGCCACGAGACACACCTCCTTAAGTCCGTGATGTGGTAAATGGGTTAAACCCTCCCACTCATCTAAACCATCCGTTGTACGAATGGTTAAAATTAGGGCGAACAAGATAAATCAAGTATATGACCTGAGCTTATTACCCTTATCGAGTCAGAAATAATGGAATTTCTGATCAGTGTAAAAACATAATTCTGCCTCAGATCTCCGAGACATACTGACCTATGAAATATTACCACTTTTCATAAGTGATTTCAAGTTTTTTTACAATTATAATTTGCTTACTTGAGCAAAATCCAATTCTACAGGGGTTTCACGGCCGAACATATTAACAAGAACTTTGAGCTTGTTTTTATCCTGGTCAATTTCTTCGATTGTTCCAGTAAAGTTTGCAAACGGTCCCTCTGTTACCTTTACTGTTTCATTCAATTCAAAGTCAATTTCAACCTTGCGCTCATCCATTCCCATTCGTTTTAAAATAAAATTAACTTCATCAGGTAATAAAGGCGTTGGTTTAGAACCATGTCCAGCAGATCCGACAAACCCTGTTACTCCTGGGGTATTCCGTACGACATACCAGGAATCGTCAGTCATGACAATCTCAACTAGAACATATCCTGGAAACACTTTTTTCTTTACAACCTTCTTTTTGCCATCCTTAAAATCCGTTTCTTCCTCTTCAGGTACAACCACACGGAAGATTTTATCCTCCATGCCCATAGATTCAACGCGTTTTTCTAGATTTGCTTTTACTTTATTTTCATAACCTGAATATGTGTGTACAACATACCAATTCTTTTCCATAGCTTCAGGACAAGTTGTCCTTCCCTCCCCACAATAGGTTTTATTTGAATGAATCTCTATATTTTTCTGCCTAAATATAATACTTTTTTAAACAATGAAAAAACCCGTTTAACGGGTTTTGCAGACAAAGATTAATATTCTCTATTATAGCACGATTTACCATCTGTTATTCAAAAATCAAACGAATTAATGAAGAAATACCTAAATCGATGACCGCAAAGAAAACACTAAAAAACACAACAGTCGTAACAACGGTAATTGTATACTTTGTCAGTTCTTTACCTTTTGGCCAACTAACCTTCTTCATTTCACGAGATACATCTCGAAAGAAATTAACTAAACGCTGCATGAATGCTACCTCCAGGATAATAGGGAAACTTCGCAAGAAAAATAGAAAGTAAAAAAATGAAGACTATTTTGTTTCACGGTGGTTCGTATGCGAATTACAGACTTTACAAAACTTTTTAACTTCTAACCGGTCATTCATAGCTGTTATATTTTTCATTGTCGTATAATTCCGACTTCCACAAGATGTACACTCCAACGTTATTTTTTTTCGCATTTCCTCACCTGCCGTTACACAATGATTCCTTAAAACTTTATCATAGTGAGGTTTTCACGTCAATAAACGATGAAATTCGAGCTGACGCTAGTGTCCTTTACAAACTAATTTCTCTCAGTTCTAAGTATCTTTCTAGTTTTCTCTTTACTCTCTGTAATGCATTATCGATCGACTTAACATGTCTATTTAATTCAGCTGAAATTTCATGATATGAACGTCCGTCTAAATATAACACAAGCACTTTGCGCTCTAAATCGCTTAATAATTCTCCCATTTTCACTTCAATATCATCAAATTCCTCTTGATTAATGATAAGTTCCTCAGGGTCCATAACCTTCGCACCTGAAATAACATCCATCAACGTTCGATCTGATTCTTCATCATATATCGGCTTGTCCAATGATACATAAGAATTCAATGGAATATGTTTTTGACGGGTTGCTGTTTTGATTGCGGTAATAATTTGCCTGGTAATACATAATTCAGCAAATGCTTTAAATGAAGTAAGCTTGTCCTCTTTAAAGTCACGGATCGCCTTATATAAACCTATCATTCCTTCTTGAATGATATCCTCCCGATCAGCACCAATTAAGAAATAAGATCTAGCCTTTGCACGAACAAAATTCCGATATTTCGTAATTAAGTAGTCAAGTGCTTCACTTTCTCCGCTATGCACAAGTTCAACCACTTGTTCATCTTCCAATAATCCAAACTCTTCCTTGTTGACCTTACCCTTGTTGAATGGTGAATTCAAGCCCGATCCCCCCGACCGCACACAAGATAACAATATTATACAGTATCAATTTTGTAAGCGTCAACCAACTATAATTTTCCCCTGCGCCACTTTTCAAGCTTTTCCATCACATCATCAGGGAATAAAATCTTAGAGGATGGTTGCTTTTCCTCAATCTTTTTTACCCTTTGTTTAATTCTGCCCTCGATTGAATTCATTTCATTCAACAACTCTCTTGCTGATTTGCGAAGTGCACCTTGTCCAAATATCGCCCATTGTTCTGTAAAATCTGATGTAGCCACATGTACCTGTGTTTTAATGTTATTTAAGGACTTTGCCAACTTTTCAATTCGTTCATCTGCTGTTTCATTTTCCCGTGTAAAAATAACCTCAACACGATAATTTTTTAATGTTTTCTCAATTCCTTTTACAAGATGGGCGTCAAATACAATAATGACTCGATAACCCGTATAGGCCTGATATTCGGCCATCTTTTCGATTAATCGATCCCTTGCTTCAGATAAATTGGTCATCTTAAGCTTTTGAAGCTCAGGCCATGCACCGATAATGTTATATCCATCAACTAATAGGATATCCATTCTACACTACTCCCCTAAAGGGTATCTCTTTCGGTAAACCTCATACATCAAAAGACTAGCCGCAACAGATGCATTAAGAGATGTAACATGTCCCACCATTGGCATTTTAATTAAAAAGTCACACTTTTCCTTTATTAGTCGTCCAATTCCCTTGCCTTCACTCCCTATTATGAGAGCTAACGGCATGTTTCCGTCTAAATTTCGGTAATCATCTGCACCTTTTGCATCTGTTCCTACAACCCAGACTCCTCGTTCTTTTAACTCTTCAATTGTTCTGGCCAAGTTTGTCACACGTGTAACAGGGATATGTTCAATTGCACCTGTTGACGCTTTAGCAACTGTAGCCGTTAAGCCTACCGCTCTTCTTTTCGGGATAATAATGCCATGGGCTCCTACTGCATCAGCTGTTCTCATAATCGATCCTAAATTATGGGGATCTTCAATTTCATCGAGTATCAAAAGGAAAGGCATTTCTCCCCTTTTTTCAGCAAGTTGAAGAATGTCATCAAGATGAACATATTCATAGGCAGCTACCTGAGCAACAACTCCCTGATGGTTTCCTTCTACCATTTGGTCAATTTTCTTTTTCGGAACAAAATTGATGGTAATACCCTTTTCTTTTGCAAGCTTTGTTATTTGTTGAGCTTGTCCCTTTAACGAATTTTCCGCAACCCATATTTTATTAATCTCCCGCGAAGACTTTAATACTTCAATAACGGGATTCCGACCAATAATATAATCCTGATCCATTAGCTTTTCCTCCCTTCCTCAGATTTAATAAACCGGAACGCCTCCTGTATGAGTTCGTCTAAACGGTCTTTTCTTTTTTCTAGATAAAGATAGCCGATCAACGCTTCAAATGCTGTACTATACCGGTATGTTTGGACATCGGTATTTTTCGGGATCGTTCCTGATTTCGCATTTCTGCCGCGCCTAATAACCGACTCTTCCTCTTCTGAAAAGCATTCCATAGACATGAAATAGTGCAAAATTCTAGCCTGGGCCTTTGCAGACACATAACTTTTCGCCTGATTATGAAGTTGATTTGGCCGAATCGTCCCTTCAGCTAATAGATGATGCCTCACATACATTTCATACACAGCATCACCAATATAAGCCAATGCTAAGCTATTCAACTGCTTTGCATCTTTAACCGTTTCAAAATCTAACAACATGATGTTCCTCTTCTCTATATGAAAAGGAGGCTATAGAACTCTTTGGTGCCCCCTTCAATATTGATCTTCCTTACCTTTATTCCCTCTTTAAAGGTTGTATAATCAACCACGCTTCCATCTAGTTCCTTGCGGGGTATCCTCTAAAATAATATTTAAATCTTTTAATTTATCTCTGATTTCATCTGCTAATGCAAAATTACGGTCTTTTCTTGCTTGAATCCGCTGATTTATCATTTCTTCGATCTCTTCATCTAAGAGTTCAGTAGAAGCAAACTTGACCCCTAACACTTCGCCTAGTTGATCAAACTCATCAAGAAACGCCTGGATCACTTCTTCAGATGTATTTTGCTCTTGTAAGTAATAATTTGCTTGCTTCGATAAGTCAAAAAGGACAGAAATGGCATTTGCAGTGTTGAAGTCATCATCCATTTCTTTCTTGAATTGCTGACGATAATCATAAATTTTGCTTAGCCATTCATCGTTATTATCAGTTAAATTCGTGCTGCTGTTTTTACGGTGCTGCAGATTCGTATAAGATGTCGTTAACCGTTCAAACGCATTCGCCGTGCTTTCCAGCAATTCCTGTGAAAAGTTAATTGGGTTCCGGTAATGAACAGATAGCATAAAGAAACGGACAACCTGTGGGTCAATTTCTTTAATGATATCGTGTACGAGAACAAAATTTCCTAATGATTTAGACATCTTTTCGTTATTGATATTAATATAACCATTATGCATCCAATATCTTGCAAATGGCTTGTCATTTAATGCCTCTGATTGAGCGATCTCATTCTCATGATGTGGGAAGGTTAAATCCTGTCCACCTGCATGAATGTCGATTGTATCGCCAAGGTATTTCTTCGCCATGGCAGAGCATTCAATATGCCAGCCCGGGCGCCCATGTCCCCAAGGGCTTTCCCAAAAAATTTCTCCTTCTTTAGCTGCTTTCCATAGAACAAAATCGAGAGCATCATGTTTTTTCTCTCCTACCTCAATTCTGTTGCCTAATCGCAGCTCGTCGATTGATTGATGGGAAAGCTTTCCGTACTCTGCAAACTCTCTCGTCTTATAATAAACATCTCCGCCTGCTTCATAGGCATAGCCTTTATCAATTAATGCTTGAATGAAATCAATGATAATGTCAATGTTTTCTGTCACACGCGGGTGAATGGTCGCTCGCTTGCATCCTAGTGCAGAAACATCTTCATAATAAGCATCGATAAAACGTTCAGCAATGGTTGGAACATCCTCACCGAGTTCATTTGCCGCTTTAATTAATTTATCATCAACATCTGTAAAGTTAGATACAAAGTTTACTTCATAACCGCTATATTCAAGATATTTTCTAACTGTATCGTAAACGATTGCCGGTCTTGCATTCCCGATATGAATATAGTTATATACGGTTGGACCGCAAACATACATTTTTACTTTTCCTGCTTCAAGAGGTTCAAACGTTTCTTTTTGCCTCGTTAGCGTATTGTACAACTTTATTGTCATGTTCACTCGTTCCTTTCTTTAACTGTTGTACTTCATATCTCAAGCTTGAAAGCTCAGCCTCAAGCTCTTTAAATCGATCTGCAACCGGGTCAGGCAAATTACAGTGGTCTAAATCCTTCCCAACCCGCTGGCCATTTTGAATAACCACTTTACCAGGAATTCCAACAACTGTTGAATGATCTGGAACATCCTTTAGCACAACAGAGCCTGCTCCTATTTTAGAGTATGCACCAACAGTAATCGATCCTAACACTTTTGCTCCTGTCGCAATCAATGCATTATCTTTTATTGTTGGATGTCTTTTCCCTTTTTCTTTACCAGTTCCCCCAAGTGTTACCCCTTGGAACACGGTAACATTATCGCCGATTTCACATGTCTCCCCAATAACAACTCCCATTCCGTGATCTATAAAGAACCTGCGGCCGATTTTTGCAGCTGGGTGGATTTCCACTCCTGTAAAAAATCTGCTAATTTGCGAAACAGCCCTTGCAAGAAAGAAAAGCTTCTTTTTGTATAAAGCATGTGCGATCCGATGGCCCCAAATCGCATGTAAACCTGAATACGTCAAGATAACCTCAAGATAGTTCCTCGCAGCTGGATCTTGTTCAAATACGACCTCCACATCTTCTTTCATCATTTTAAACACGGATATCCCTCCATTCATCACTTTCGATAAACCTTTATTATTTAGTAAAGAAAGGATCTTACCAGTCTCCCTACTCCCTTTGCTGTCTGCCCAAAAACTCTATTTCTTTTTTCTTGCTAGCCATTCCCTTTATCTTTTTGGTCCATACAAAAAAGCGCCTCTGCCATAATACAGAGACGCTTTGCACGCGGTTCCACTCTGTTTAGGTATGAGCATCTCGAAATAATCGTTCGCCTCATAACCTCAACTTTAGCTCTATAACGTAGAGCGACACGCTTTTACTTACTAATCCAATACTAGACGTTTAGTAAAAGACTCAAAGGTGCATTTCAAGAATTACTTCACATAAACCCCTTTCAGCCGATGGAGGTTTTCTCTGAAAAGGAAGCAATGCTTTACTCTCCTTATCAACGCTTTCTAACTATTGGTTTAACCATACTATATTACATTTTTTTAAAAAAGTTAACTAATAATATTTTCTAATCGGGAAAGGACCGTGTTTTTCCCTAAAACAGCAATTGACTTCGGTAAATCAGGACCATGGGTTTGGCCGGTAATTGCAACACGAATCGGCATAAATAGGTTTTTCCCTTTTTGGCCAGTTGCCTTTTGTACCCCTTTAATGGCAGTTTTTACATTTTCTGCTGAAAAGTCTTCTAATCCTTCCAGCTCACTTACAAATGCTTTTAATACCTCTGGCACCTGCTCACCTTCAAGAACAGCCTTTGCTTCGTCATTATAGGTAATATCATCCTTAAAGAATAATTCAGTTAAAGTAACAATTTCCGCACCATAGCTCATTTGCTCTTGATAAAGAGCAATCAGCCCATAAATTCGCTCTTTTTCTTCCCCGCTCATCGCTTCAGATACTTTTCCTGCCTTAACTAAATGCGGAAGTGCAAGCGGGACAAGCTGATCGACCTCTAATTGTTTTATATATTGATTATTCATCCATGCCAGTTTTTGTGTATCAAAAACAGCAGGGGATTTTGATAGACGTGCAGCATCAAATATTTCAATTAACTGCTCTTTGCTATAGATCTCCTCTTCTCCAACAGGTGACCAGCCAAGCAAGGCAATAAAGTTAAACAATGCATCTGAGAGATAACCAAGCTCCTCATATTGCTCAATAAATTGAATGATCGATTCATCACGTTTACTTAATTTTTTACGCTGCTCATTGACAATTAACGTCATATGACCAAACGTCGGGATATCCCATCCAAATGCTTCATAAATCATGATTTGCTTTGGTGTATTCGAAATATGGTCCTCGCCGCGTAAAACATGGGAAATTTTCATTAAGTGATCATCAACAGCTACTGCAAAATTATAGGTTGGTGTCCCATCCTTTTTGACAATAACAAAATCACCCATACCCTCTGATTCAAATGAAATATCACCTTTCACCATATCAGTGAAGCGAAACTCTCGATTTGCCGGAACCCTGAACCGAATGCTTGGCTTTAAGCCTTGATCTTCATAGACTTTTTGCTCCTCAGCTGTTAAATTCGCATGTTTTCCAGAATAATGAGGCGTCTCACCGCGGGCAATTTGTTCCTCACGTTCTTTTTCTAACTCTTCTTCCGTACAATAGCATTTATAAGCAAGCCCTCTTTCCAATAGCTCTTCATAATATTTCTTATAAATGTCATTACGTTCTGATTGGCGGTAAGGACCATATTCTCCGCCGACATCTACGCTTTCGTCCCAGTCAATCCCAAGCCACTTTAAATACTTTAATTGGCTTTCCTCTCCGCCTTCAATGTTTCGCTTTTTGTCAGTATCTTCAATACGGACAATAAACTTTCCGCCTTGATTTTTTGCAAATAAATAGTTAAATAATGCTGTTCTAGCATTTCCTATATGTAAATGACCGGTTGGGCTTGGGGCATATCGCACCCTTACTTCGTTTGTCATACTTTAACCTCCACAGCTTTATATATAAATACAGTTCTATTTCATTTAGTCAGACCTAATTTTATCACCAATATGGTCAAGATACAAAAAAATAATAAGTTCTTATCGTTTCTTAATTAATACAGTTGCCTGTGCCGCAATCCCCTCTTGTCTACCTGTAAAGCCAAGCTTTTCTGTTGTCGTAGCTTTGACATTTACTTGTGTAAGGTCTGCCTCAAGCAATTCTGCAATTTTCTCTCTCATCTTTTCAATATGAGGTGCCATTTTTGGCTTTTGCGCAATGATTGTGCAATCTATGTTTCCTAGTTCATACCCTTTGCCCTTCACAAGCTTCCATACATGTATAAGGAGCTTAGCAGAATCTGCATCCTTAAACTCAGGGTCAGTATCTGGAAAGTGTTTGCCAATATCTCCTTCTGCAATGGCACCTAAGCAAGCATCGGCCACTGTATGCAGTAAAACATCTGCATCAGAGTGTCCTAATAACCCTTTTTCATAAGGTATTTCAATGCCGCCAATTATTAATGGACGTCCTTCAACTAATTGATGGACATCAAAGCCTTGTCCAATTCTAATCAATTCTTTTCCCTCTCTTCATTGTTCCTTTTATTGGATCAGATATGTTTTTGCCCGCTCAAAATTGCATTCGCGATGATCAAGTCCTCTGGGGTTGTTAATTTTATATTTGTATAATCGCCCAATACGATAGAAACCGGCCGGCCTGCTCGTTCAATAAGGCTGGCATCATCTGTCCCAAGATAATTTTCCTTGTTCGCTTGGTGATGAGCATCAAGAATAATCGGCAAAATAAAGGCCTGCGGGGTTTGGATTGACACTAAGGTTGATCGCTCCACCGTTTCAACAACCACTCCGTTCTGCACCCGCTTGATTGTATCCTTTACCGGCACTCCTAAAGTAGCGGCTCCCGTTTCCTTTGCTTTATGTACTAAATCTTCTATCTTTTCATGCGATATAAAAGGTCGCGCTCCATCATGTACAAGGACAAGCTCGCCTTCATCAACAGCCTGTAAACCATTATATACACTGTATTGCCTTTCACTTCCACCTGATACAAGCGATTTCACTTTTTTAATATGATAGTGTTTAAGTAAACGAAGAAAATCATCTCTCTCCTGTTCATTTATAACCAGGATAATTCCTGAGCATAATGGATGACTGTCAAATACTCTTAACGTATGAATGATAATGGGGGCATGATTAAGCTTAATAAACTGCTTATTTTTACCAGCATTCATCCGTTTGCCTTGTCCAGCAGCTGGTATAACGACTTGATAGTTCATTATGTTTACTCCTTCAAAAAAACAATATACCACCATCATAAAAGATTAATCTATATATGTAAAACAGCCCATGGAACATTAATCAATTAATGTTTCACGGGCTTTATAATAAAAGCGCAAGGCGCTTAGCATTCGGCGACAAGCATAAGGCGAATAGGAATAGAAGGTGTTCTTTACCTTTAATTCCTATTTGACTAGACCCTAGAGGCAGTCAAAAACTAGGGCGTCCTCATCTCTTGACTGCACTTGCACGTCCAATGCTTCGGAGCTAGGCAAAAAAACTAAGTAGAAAAAGGTTAAATATGTTCTACTTATTATCATTTACAATGCCTTTTCTAACAATTTGGGCTTTGCAAAAATCATTCTACCGGCAGACGTTTGAAGAACACTTGTAACAAGAACATCAATATGTTTTCCAATGTAGTTCCGACCATCTTCAACAACAATCATTGTACCGTCATCTAAATAAGCAATACCTTGATTATGTTCTTTTCCATCCTTGATGACTTGAACATTCATTTCTTCCCCCGGCAGTACAACAGGCTTAACGGCATTTGCTAAATCATTAATATTGAGAACATGTACTTTTTGCAGTTCACAAACTTTATTTAAGTTAAAATCGTTTGTAACAACGACACCTGAAGTTAATTTTGCAAGCTTAACCAGCTTGCTATCAACCTCTTGAATATCCTCAAAGTCACCTTCATAAATCTCAACATTAATCGCAAGCTCTTTTTGAATTCGGTTAAGAATATCAAGTCCTCTGCGACCTCTGTTGCGTTTTAAGACATCTGATGAGTCAGCAATATGCTGAAGCTCCTCCAAAACAAATTGGGGAATCACAATCGTTCCTTCTAAAAAGCCTGTTTGACATATGTCTGCGATTCTTCCATCAATTATGACACTTGTATCGAGAATCTTTAGCTTTTTATCTTCTGTTTCACCTTCTTCTTCCGTTGTTCCTTTTTTCTTTCCTATTCGATTCGGTACGGAAAAGAGATTAATTAGTTCATCTCTTTTCTTGAAACCTACTTGGAATCCTAAATAACCAAGCAACAGCGTAAGAAAGATTGGTATGATTGTATTAAACACTTGGTATTGGATATCTTTTAAAGGAATAACAATAAGAAAAGCAACTATAAGACCAAAGATTAATCCTAAACTACCAAATAAAACATCTGTAACAGGAGCTTTCACAACAGCCTCTTCTAAAACTTTAATCCAATTTACAACGTAATCTACTAACCAAAATGTTGCCACAAAAAAGACGATTGCACCTAATACGGCTAAAGTATAAGGCGTATTAATAAAAGGTATGTCCTGCATATTTAATAACTCGAGTAGTTCTGGCATGAAGAAGATCCCTAACATACCACCTATACTCAAGAATAACAGTTGAATTATGCGTTTTATTAACATACCTTCACCTCCTTTTTACGATATAACTACTTTATCTTACTTCTAGAACTTGTGAAATAAAAAATTAAAAATGTAAATAGATTGATACAAGCCTGTTTTTCAAACAATATGGGAAAAAACGTATCAAAAGTATGAATAATTTGATGAAGTTTGGCCGTTTGCTTTGTCCTTATTTGCTCATACAAAGACACGTAAAAATCAATTTTAATATACCCTAAATTCAAGAAATTAAAACCATAAATTTGGAAATTCATTAAATATTCTTATATGTGTGCCTATCAATTAACAACTGATCCTGGAGTCTTTTTAACCCTTCTATAATTTTTTTTGCCCTCACCTCCCCGATTCCATCTACCTCATCTAATTGTTCTACGTTTGCCCGCAAAATAAGTTTCAAGTTTTTATAGGTTGTCACTAAATTTTCAATAATGATCCCTGGAAGCCTAGGAATTTTATTTAATAATCGATACCCTCTCGGCATAACCGGACTGTCTATATTCGTAAATGAGGTGTACCCAAGCAATTTCAAAAGATCTGAATCCTCCAAAAGCTCAAAGCTGGAAAGATCCTGAAGCTGCTTAATAATTTTAAATGGATCGACGGCTTTGTCATTGGCATAATCTTTTATTAAAAGTGCCGCTTCTTCCTCTGATCCCGAAAGGAGCTCTGCAAGCTGCAGCCTGATAAGATGCCCTTCAGCTCCAAGCTCATTTACATAGTCGTTAATTTCATCTTTTATCCGCAAAACCATTTCAAATCGATGCAGCACCTGTAAAACCTCTTTAAAGGTGACAAGCTCTTCAAGCTCTAATGCCCCTAATGTAGCAATTGATTGGTCAAGAACCAGTTTATACTTTTCCAGCGTTTGAATTGCCTGATTCGCCTTCGTTAAAATCACACCAATTTCTCTAAGCGCATACCTAAGTTCACCATGGTAGAGAGTAATGACATTTCTTCTTTGAGAAATTGCGATCACCAAATTGCCTGTTTGTTTTGCCACTCTTTCTGCGGTTCGATGACGCATTCCCGTTTCCGAAGAATAAATCGACGGATCGGGAACAAGCTGAGCATTTGCAAACAAAATTTTATTACCAGTATCACTTAAGACAATGGCCCCGTCCATTTTAGCCAGTTCATACAAGTGTGCTGAGGAGAATGGACATTGGATGAAAAATCCACCATCAATGATTTCCTTGACCTTCTCATTGTGACCAACAACAATTAATCCGCCCGTCTTCGCACGTAAAACATTTTCAATCCCTTCTCTAATTGGTGTACCTGGTGCAACAAATTGTAAGATTTCATTTAGTGTTTTTTCACCTGATAAATTCCCTACCTCTGTCATCCTCTATCCTCCTAACGTTTTATGGAGAGCCTCTGCTACATTTTTAACCCCAATAATCTCAATCTCATCAGGAGGGCTCCATCCACTTATATTTGCCTCTGGGATGATTGCTCTTTTAAACCCCAGCTTAGCAGCTTCCATGACTCTTTGTTCGATCCTGGAAACTCTGCGTACTTCCCCTGTCAATCCAACTTCTCCGATAATAACATCGGTTGGTTTTGGCGGGATATCCTTAAAGCTGGATGCAATGCTTACAGCAACTGCTAAATCTATTGCAGGTTCATCAAGCTTCACACCTCCTGCAACCTTTAAATAAGCATCTTGATTTTGCAGGAGCAAACCAACACGTTTCTCTAAAACTGCCATTAATAATGGCACCCGGTTATGGTCGATTCCTGTAGCCATTCTTCTTGGATTCCCAAAGCTGGTAGGTGAGATTAATGCTTGAATCTCAACTAAGACAGGTCTTGTACCTTCCATTGAGGCAACAACTGTTGAACCAGCCGCACCTTTAGACCGCTCTTCTAAAAAGATTTCTGAAGGATTTTGTACCTCTTCTAAACCTGATTCTTTCATCTCAAATATTCCCATTTCATTCGTTGAACCAAAACGGTTTTTTACAGCACGCAATATGCGGTATGTATGATGTCTTTCCCCCTCAAAATAAAGAACCGTATCCACCATATGCTCTAATAATCTTGGTCCTGCAATCGATCCTTCCTTTGTTACATGACCAACAATAAAAATCGCAATTCCTTTTGTTTTTGCAATTCTCATCAGCTCTGCTGTCGATTCTCTGACTTGAGAAACACTGCCAGGAGCAGAGGTTATTTCACTATGGTATACCGTTTGGATCGAATCAACGACAACAAACGATGGGTTCGTTTCTTCTATCGCTCTTGAAATAAAACTTAAATCTGTTTCAGATAATACTAAAAGCTTATTAGATTTTACTCCTAATCGGTCAGCTCTCAGTTTTGTTTGTTTAACTGATTCTTCGCCAGAAATATATAAGACATCATTTCCACTTTCAGTTAATTGTGAGGACACTTGCAGCAAAAGTGTCGATTTACCAATCCCGGGGTCGCCGCCGATTAATACAAGTGATCCTCTGACAATACCGCTTCCTAATACACGGTTAAATTCTTTTAAATTTGTATAAATCCTTGGTTCTTGGGTTGTTTCAATATTTGTAATTGGGGAGGGTTTTTGTACAGTTTGATTGGAATGAGCAAAAACTGCCTTGCGAGGTGAGGCAGACTTTAAAACTTCCTCTGTCATTGTATTCCATTCACCACAGCCTGGGCACTTGCCCATCCATTTAGGTGATTCGTACCCACATGATTGACAAATAAACTTTACCTTTGTTTTAGCCATAAAACGATCCTCTCTTATTAGATTACCAAGTAGTCGAGCTAATTATGAGTCATATCCCTAATTATAGAACGGAAAGAGGATTTCGAGGAGCATTTTGTTAGGTATGAAGCGTTAGCTTTTATTTACATTTTTTTACA
The DNA here is from genome assembly GCF_947503125.1 of uncultured Metabacillus sp. Lineage (GTDB taxonomy): Bacteria > Bacillota > Bacilli > Bacillales > Bacillaceae > Metabacillus. The sequence goes on along the minus strand of NZ_CANNCR010000026.1, from coordinate 5,918 downwards.
CAAAATGCAAATTAGAGCAGATTTCTGTCGAATTCTTGATGAATAAAGAAAGTGAGGCACACGTATCGCGGTATGCCTCAGCTTCCAATCAACCCATATTATATAACTTCTTCCTTTTCGGCTGTTTTGACAACAAATTCGCCATTCTCGACATCTAAGATAATTTTTTGACCTTTATCAATCGTGCCCTTTAATAATTCTTCTGATAGGCGATCTTCTACATTTTTCTGAATAGCACGGCGCAACGGTCTTGCACCATATTCAAGATCAATACCTTCTTCTGCAATTTTCTCCTTCGCAGACTCCGTTAATTCTAATGAAAGATCTTGTTCCTTCAAGCGTTTTGTTAGTTGATCAGACATAAGTGAAACAATTTCTTTTAAGTGCTTCTTCTCTAGTGAGTGGAAGACAATAATTTCGTCAATACGATTAATGAACTCTGGACGGAATGCGCGTTTTAACTCATTCATTACCTTGTCTTTCATATCTTTGTAATTTTGAGTTTCATCTTGAACATTAAAGCCCACATATTTATTACGCTTCAGTTCACTTGCCCCAACATTGGATGTCATAATTAAAATTGTATTTCTAAAATCAACCGTGCGGCCTTTCGAATCTGTTAGTCTTCCATCCTCTAGCACTTGAAGCAAGATATTAAATACATCAGGGTGAGCCTTCTCGATTTCATCTAACAGAACGACAGAATAAGGCTTTCTTCTCACTTTTTCCGTTAATTGTCCGCCTTCCTCATAACCTACATATCCTGGAGGTGAACCAACTAAACGTGAAGTGGAATGCTTTTCCATGTACTCTGACATATCAATGCGAATCATCGCATCTTCATCACCAAAAATTGATTCAGCCAACGCCCTTGCAAGCTCCGTTTTCCCCACACCTGTTGGCCCTAAGAAAATAAATGAACCAATTGGACGTTTCGGATCCTTTAACCCTGCTCTTGCACGGCGAACCGCTTTTGCCACGGCTACCACTGCTTCCTCTTGTCCGATAACTCTTGAATGTAAAATGTTTTCCATATTTAATAATTTATCGGTCTCTGTTTGCGCTAATCTTGACACTGGAACACCAGTCCAGCTTGATACAACCATGGCAATATCTTCAACAGTGACTTCTGTATTTTCCTGTCCTTGTTTTTCCTTCCACGTTTTTTTAGTTTCTTCCAGTTGTTCACGCAATTTTTGCTCGGTATCGCGTAAAGATGCTGCTTTTTCAAACTCTTGGCTTTGAACAGAAGCATCTTTTTCTTTTCGGATTTCATCAAGCTTTTGCTCAAGCTCTTTTAAGTTCGGCGGTGTTGTAAATGAACGCAGTCTGACTTTAGAACCTGCTTCATCAATTAAATCAATGGCTTTATCAGGCAAGAAACGGTCTGAAATGTAGCGATCAGATAATTTAACTGCTGCATCAATCGCTTCATCAGTGATAGAAACTCTATGATGTGCTTCATAACGGTCACGCAAACCTTTAAGAATTTGAATACTTTCATCCACTGTCGGCTCATCCACTTGAATTGGTTGGAATCGTCGTTCTAAGGCAGCATCTTTTTCGATGTATTTTCGATATTCATCAAGTGTTGTTGCCCCAATACACTGTAATTCTCCTCTTGCCAATGATGGCTTTAAGATATTTGATGCATCGATTGCACCCTCAGCTCCACCGGCACCAATTAGTGTATGCAGCTCATCTATAAATAGAATGATATTTCCAGCCTGACGAATTTCATCCATCACTTTTTTAAGACGATCTTCGAATTCACCGCGGTATTTTGTACCGGCTACTACTGTACCCATATCGAGTGTCATAACACGCTTATCACGTAAAATTTCCGGAACTTCATTTTGAACGATTTGTTGTGCTAAGCCTTCAGCAATTGCAGTTTTACCGACTCCAGGCTCACCAATTAAAACAGGATTATTTTTTGTGCGGCGGCTTAATACTTCAATAACACGCTGAATTTCCTTGCTTCTTCCAATAACAGGATCCAAACTGCCTTCTCTGGCAATGGCTGTTAAATCTCTTGCAAGACTATCCAATGTTGGAGTATTTGCATTTGCCATACTTCCGCCTTGGTGGTTTGAAGACGTTTCATTGCTGCCTAATAACTGAAGAACCTGTTGTCTTGCTTTATTCAAGCTTACTCCTACGTTATTAAGCACACGTGCTGCTACTCCTTCACCTTCACGGATAAGGCCTAATAGAATGTGCTCTGTACCTACATAGGAATGGCCTAACTTTCTCGCCTCATCCATCGATAGCTCAATGACTTTTTTAGCCCTAGGCGTGTAGTGAATGGTTTGAGAAGCATCTTGGCCTCTGCCAATTAACCCTTCAACCTCTTTCTGGATCTTATCTGGTCCAAGTCCTAATGCCAATAGAGCCTTCGCCGCAATTCCTTCCCCTTCGCTTACAAGTCCGAGAAGAATGTGTTCTGTTCCGATATTGTTATGACCTAAACGAACTGCTTCCTCTTGTGCTAAAGCAAGTACCTTTTGAGCGCGTTCTGTAAATCTTCCAAACATCATGATTCATCATCCTCCATCCGTTTATTACTTGCCATTTCTAGATTCAGCCTCTCTCTAATCAATGCAGCTCGGCGAATATCCCTTTCATTTGGTCGTAATGGCCCGCCAAAGTATTGTTGCAAAAATCCAGGCTGGGTTAAAATCATCAGTTCATTGAGAATAGTGCGGGATAAGTCTTTTATAATTCCTAAATCAATTCCCAATCTAACATCAGATAAACACTTGGCTGTCTCATTGGATTCAATAATTCGACTGTATACCAATGTTCCTAATGATCGGTAAACCCTGTCTTCCAGCTGATGTTGTGAGGAGTTGTATAAATCCTCTCTGGTAGACCTTTCTTGTGTAATTAATTGCTGAACAACACTTATCAAGTCCTCGACAATGTCTTTTTCAGTTTTGCCTAATGTGATTTGGTTGGAAATCTGAAAAATGTTGCCTACAGCTTCACTGCCCTCACCATATATTCCTCTTACAACCAACCCAAGCTGATTAATGGCCGGAATAATTCGATTAATTTTCTGAGTAAGAACTAAAGCCGGTAGATGCATCATAACCGATGCTCTTAAACCAGTTCCTACATTTGTCGGGCAGCTTGTTAAATAACCTCTATTTTCATCAAAAGCATAATCAACTTCTTGTTCAATCAAATCATCTAACATGTTGGCCATATCCAATGCTTCTTTAAGCTGAAATCCCGGGAATAAACATTGTATGCGAATATGATCCTCTTCGTTTAGCATGATGCTAACTTCTTCGTTTTCAGATAATAAGCATCCTCCGTAAATAGAGTTTTCTGCTAGGTTAGGGCTTATCAAATGCTTTTCCACTAAGACTCTTTTTTGGATGGGCTGCATATCATTCATCTTCAACAGCTCTAAATGACCGATTTTTTGAAAGGTTTTATTTGCATATGTTTTCTCGAAGAAATTTAGAACACTTTGTGCTTCTTCATTTGTAGAAAGTGTCGGAAACTTATACTGCTCCATATTACGAGCTAATCGTATACGGCTGCTTAACACAATATCTGAATCCGGCCCCTCTTGGCTCATCCAAGCACTCATTGCTTTATTCATGAAGTTTTGGAGTGACATAATCATGATCCCTCCTCATAAAGGCCGCTTAATTGTTTTTCAAGGGTTCTAATTTGATCTCTAACCATAGCAGCTTGCTCAAACTCTTCCTGGACAATTAAGTGGTGAATTTTATTTTTTAAATCCTCTATTTGCTTTCGTATATGAATGTCTCCACCGATGCGTTTCGGGATTTTACCAGAGTGGGCTGTATTCCCGCCATGAACACGTCGAAGGATAGGTGTTATATAGTTTTTAAACGTATGATAGCAATTTGAACAGCCTAATCTGCCAACCTTTTTAAATTGCTGAAAGTTCATTTTGCATCGGCTGCACTGAGGAACATCATTTGATGCAAATACATTCTTTTCCTCTGACTTTATGTTTCCAGATTCCATATTTAGCAAACCAGTTAATAAATTATTTAAAGAAAATCCAGGATTAACATTGAACATAAAGAATTCACTATTTTCTTTTGCACAATGCTCACATATATGGACTTCCGTTTTTTCACCATTAATCACTTTTGTAAAGTGAAACGTTGCCGGTCTTTCATTACACTCCTGGCAAATCATCCGTCTCCCCTACTTTCACTTATATTTCAACGAAGTTAACATGGCCTTAACCATTCTTGCCCTAAGCTCATCCCTGTGAGGGAGGTCAATATATAACACTGAACGGTCAATGACACTTAACATTAATTTCGCTTCACGTGCAGAAATTACCTCTTCACTAACAAGTCGACCTATAATGTCTTCAGCAGCGGCCTGTGAAAGGCGATGATCAATTAAGTGTAAGATTTGGTCGAGCAGCTGTGCGTGATTATTTGTTCGAACTTTAATGATTCGAATATAACCGCCTCCGCCACGTTTACTTTCTACAATATAGCCTCTTTCAATCGTAAATCGTGTATTGATAACGTAGTTAATCTGCGAAGGTACACATTGAAATCTATCAGCAATTTCACTTCGTTTAATCTCAACTATTTCTTTCCCACTACTATCCAGTACCTTTTTTAAGTACTGTTCAATAATGTCTGAAATATTCCTCACTCAACCTCCCCCTCACTGACTTTGACTATATTTGACTTTAATTCAACTATAAAACGAACAGAAAAATTTTTCAACTTTTCTGTTTCATTTTAAATATTGCCAAATTAAGTGAATGTAAAACCTATTTAAAAGATTTTTTCAATCTCAGGATAGTCCAGTAATAGCTTTTCTAAATCAGTATGAAGAACCGATGAGATATCAATTTCTAATTGATAATAAAATACGACATTTCCCTCCTTATCCCTTCTACAATTTGTCATAATAATTTTATTTGTTGAGATCTCATATGATGATAGTTTTTCAGTTAATTGTTCAATTGTAATGCTGCTCTTACCTGAATGGAGGGCTACTTTCATTTTGTTCCTTGCTTTATTGACATTCATATATTTTTCTATTCGATTCAAAAATATTAAGCACATTAAAACAATAATTGTAGTAAATAATGCTAAAACATACATACCTGCACCAATCACAAGTCCTAAACCAGCAACAATCCAAATGGAAGCAGCCGTTGTTAATCCTCTTACAGTTGCTCCTTTAACCAAGATTGTACCGCCACCTAAGAAACCTATACCGCTAATAACATAGGAGGGAATTCTTGCTGGATCAAAACGAATATTTTGATTGTTATCTATATAATCTTTGAAACCATAAAGTGAAAGAATCATCATTAAACAAGAGCCTATACCCACTAATAAATGGGTACGAAATCCTGCTGGATGATTATTAAATTCACGCTCCAACCCAATTACCCCACAAAAAACAGCTGCAATAAAGATACGTGCAAACATTATATATGTATCGTGACCTAAGAAATCGAGCATCCCCATTTTTTCTCCTTTTGATTTAGCTAATTATGTGATCTTACTATATGTATACTCAAATGATTGTCTTCAACCACAATTATTGAAAAATATTAAAGGAATATTGTAAAAAGAGAGCATAAAGGCGGATAATAAGTTTATATGACTATTACTGGAGATTTTTTAACAACAAAAAAGACCAGTATCTCTACTGATCTTTTTATCCTCTTACCTGGCAACGTCCTACTCTCACAGGGGGAGACTCCCAACTACCATCGGCGCGAGAGCTTAACTTCCGTGTTCGGATTTCGGCTTGCGATTAGCGGCGAATCTCTTCGTCAGCTTGTTCGTTCAGATCCTCATGTGCCCGAAAAACGCACATTCCGGTCTTCTCTCTCTGCGCTTCCTCGACCTTCTTGCTTCTCCCAAGCCTCGGGCTAGCAGGGTTAC
>NZ_CANNCR010000025.1 GCF_947503125.1 uncultured Metabacillus sp. | reverse complement strand
ATTAATCTCACTATACCAAAGAATGAGGTGTTTTTTCATTTTTAATAGGTGTCAACTACCATAATTGATATAACCTAAATTCAATACAACCAACGAGTAACACTCATTTTCTTTGTGCGAAAGTTGAGTTATTAGTAAAAGGAGTGTTTTACTTGTATTACTACGATTACCCAGAAATGAATATTCACGGTATAAACCAATATGAAAACCTTGATAGACAACAGCCATTAGGGCAGCCTTACGGCGGACAGGGTTATGGACAAAGATTTGGTCAAGGGTACGGACAAGGTTATGGACCGGACTTTGGTCAAGGGTACGGACAAGGATTTGGACCGGGTTTCTATCCACCACGACCTCCTCGTTGCCGCTGGGTTCGCGAATGTAGATGGGTTTACCGTTGCGGCCCTGGTGGCGGCTATTACTCTTATGACTATGATGACAACGACTAATTTGGTTTTAGCGGATATCTTTAAGAGCATTGAATATAACGAAAAAGGATCTCCTAGAAGATCCTTTTTCGTCTCTATATCTTTATTTTCACAAATTTCCGCTTCCCAACCTGTACGATTAAATCATTTGTTACAGTAACCTGTAATTGTGTATCCTCGACCTTGTTACCATTTAATTTAACCCCTCGATTTTCAATCATTCTCCGTGCTTCGCCTTTGGATGTGAACATGTTTAGAGCCATAAGCAAATCGATGATCGAGATCTCAGTCGTTCCTTGCCATTCAACTACCGGTATCTCATCGGGAAGTGTACGTTGTTGAAAGACAGAAACAAAATGCTGTTCAGCTTTTTCAGCCGCTTCTTGGCCATGGTACATACGGACGATCGTTTTGCTTAATAGCATTTTCACATCTCTAGGGTGCAATTTCCCTCTGTTTACTTCGCCTTTGATCATTTGAATTTGCTCAGGTGTACAATCTGTTACCAATTCGAAGTATTTCATCATTAGTTCATCTGGAATGGACATCGCTTTTCCGTACATTTCTTGCGGGCTCTCGTCGATGCCGATGTAATTTTTCTTTGATTTTGACATCTTCTCTACACCGTCAAGTCCCTCTAATAACGGCATGAGCAGCGCCACTTGCTTTTCTTTTCCGAATTTCTCTTGAAAATGGCGGCCCATTAAGATGTTGAAATGCTGATCTGTCCCGCCGAGCTCAATATCACATTCCAATTCAACCGAATCATAGCCTTGCATTAACGGGTAGAAAAATTCGTGCAGAGAAATCGGTTTTCCAAAAGCAATCCTCTCTTCAAAGTCATCTCTTTCTAAAAGTCTGGCAACGGTTATTTTTCCCGCTAATTGAATCACATCCTCAAAATTCAATTTAGACAGCCACTTCGAGTTGTAATGCAGCTCTACCTTTGACATGTCGATAATTTTGGCAAATTGTTCGAAGTAAGTCTTCGCATTGTGTTGAACCTCTTCATCGGTTAATTGCTTTCTCGCAACGGACTTTCCTGTCGGATCACCGATTTTTCCGGTAAAGTCGCCGATAATCAGTTGAATCATATGGCCATTTTCTTGAAATTGTCGAAGCTTGTTTAAAACGACCGTATGACCTAGATGGACATCTGGAGCAGACGGATCCAGCCCCAGCTTTATTTTTAATGGCCGATTTTCAAGAATGGACGTGCTACTTTCTTTTCTAACTCTTCACTTGGTATGATTTCTTGTACACCTTGGCTATAAATCGCCATCTGCCTTTTGACTTCATTTCTCTGTTCAACAGTTAATTGACTCATTATTTTTCCCTCCTAAAAATGAATAAAAAAAAACCACATCCCGAAAAAGGTAACGGGTTCACTTTTGAGGTGCAAAAAGATGATTAGCAATTTAAATATCATTTTATTTCTCACCTATGTCACATCATAAATCACATAATAATACACACTAAAAAGGAGCTTAATTCTAAGCTCCTTTTGACTTGTATTGGTGTTTTTTAACTAATTAGGACTGTTTAAGTTTCTCTAACCATCCATCGTTCCACTGGAAGAATATTTCCTCAGAAGGCAACTCGAAAACTGATTTAGGATATGGTAATGCAAGTTCAGGCATTTCATTTAAGTTGAAATAGCGTAATTCAAAGGTTTCATCGTCTATCGGGTTTAGTTCTCCACTTTGAACTTCACATTCAAATAAGAACACATTATACTCAACTTTATGACCATTTGGATACTGATAACGAAAGTCCTTTCCGCCAAATACTCCTAATAATTTTTTGGGAGTAACATATAGACCCGTTTCTTCCCAAACTTCTCGAACCACAGCTTCAGCAGGTGCTTCCCCAAGTTCTATCGCCCCAGCAGGCAGACTCCACTTTTCTCCGTTCCCTTTGTTCTGAAATAAGATTTCTCCAAATTCATTCCGAACTATTCCTGCTACACACGGCATAAAAATCAAGTCTGAACCAAGTTTATCTCTTAATTTTCCATAGTAGTCTGACATAGCCATTTCTTTCATCCTCTCATTGAATTAATTGTATTTTCTAAAAATATATCCCTAATAAATATTAACATAAAAATCCAATTAACCTAAAAAATCGTCCATAAAAAATAGACGATTTACTTGAAGTATAAAATATCATTTAGTGTAAATTGCTTGTCTGTTAACCCTAATTGTTGAGCAGGTGTTAACTTTTCCTTTCCCTTTGTTTTCATTTTTAAACAGAAGTTGTAATAAGTGCGTAAGATGGTGAGTGACATTTGAGCATACTTAGGGTTAAAGTTTGCATAGATATAACTTTTTCCACCACCTCTTGCCGTTACCAATGGTCTTTCAAGGATGGACAACCTCCTCCGAATCATCTGCATAAAATTGCTTGTAGGTCTATCGCTGACCTTAAAGAACATATTTGCAACATATTCATCCGAAAGAGAACTTATATCTGTTGTGCAATCCACTGAAAAATATCCCTTATCCGATGGGGGCAGAGGATGTTCTACTGGATTCTTTGCCCAAACCTTATAGGTCTGTGCTCCGTCAGATAAGACCCTGTATAGAGGTTGTCCTTTCAACTCATACATTATCTTTAATAATGCCAATTTCTTTAAAGACAGTTCCTCGAAACCATTTAATTCTCCCCAAGCCTTTAGTTTGGATGCAGCCGTAAGGTATTCCTTATACGCTTCTGGAAGGTCTTTTTCACGGTCAATCTTACAAAGGAAATGATGAGCCTCACCTGAAAGGATTTCGTCGTTAAATGCCCGATAGATAGCCTTCATAATGGTATCATCTTCATCTGATACAAACCGCCATTTTCGAGAATGGAGAGTCTGTTTAATCAACCAAAGATGGGCGAGTGCCGTGTAATTGGAGTTTGTATGAAGTCCGTCTATATATTTTTTCCTTCTATGAAAATTACTCTGCAATAGTTCAAATTCAAAGTCAGTTTCATCATCTTTCTCAGTAGGCGGTTGCGGTGAATAGGAGAACCGTAGCCGTGCATTTTTTCTTGAAAACTCATAAAGATGGTCTTCCCTGTAATAAAGAGTATCTTCGTGAACATCATCTATCGTGATGGTCCAATCATAAGCAACATCTGACCGAAATATATAGCCCGTATCAATATCTCCAGTTACGACAATATGCGTTTGCATTAATTTATCTTCAAGATTATCGTACCGCAATCCTCCGTGACCCTTTTTTCGAACATTATTCAGATTGTATACCAGCTTATCCGTATTAAGCCAAAGAGAATCAAATTCCATCGTCTTTAAAGGCTTGTGTTCATACCGTTCGAGGAATTCAAGACATCTGCGATACAGCCATTCCAACTTATGATAGTAAGTTTGGGGTGCAATATCCAAAGCCTCACACGTTCTGCTTACAGGGGAACGATTCAAGAGCATTTTGGCGAACATTGGCATTATGTCATTCTTTTTTTGATGGTAGGTAAATTTCTGTTCTCTGTTCGGAAGAACATTTGTTATTTTCTTGCATTCTTTGCACTGCCATTTCTGTGAACCACCGCTACTTGTTCCTCTGCGATAAAAGAACTTTTGATGTGTGAAAGGCGTAAAATCTTCATTCACACACCCTATATTATGAAAAACATAATCTGGTTCAATATCCTTCACAATGTCCATCGTAGCTAATCGCTTTATTTCTTCTGCTACGGACCAATTGGAAACAGGAGTGACTGTACAGTTATGAGTTTTCTTGTTGGGATGAGTTTGGCGATTTGGATTACAGACAATCACATCTGATTTACCTTTTCCTTTACTGCTTAATTTATATCGACTCGGTTTATTCTTTATCTCTTCGAATCTCTTTTGGGGCTGACCGAACCACAAACAATAAGGATTAACACAATAATTGAATTGAATCTTGTGGATTTGACCATTGAACACAAATTCTATTGGTTCAAACAATTTATTGTATTTTTGCGAAAAATGTCTGGGGCTAAGCATTGGATAGTCAAGATGCCTGTCCAATAATTCTTCAGATGAAACAGGTTCAAAGATTTCAACTGTATCATCTAATTTGGTAGCCAATCGTTTTAGTTTAGCCAATGTTTTCATCATCCTCCATATCAAAGATTTGTGCTAAAATCCGCTTGTTATAGCGTTTACTCTCCACCCACTTTAGAAATTTCTTATCATTCAAGATATTGAGCAAAAACTCATCGACAATTTCCTCTTCCGTAAACTCTGTATATTCCGCATAATATTTCACAATCGAACGGGTCCGTTCAGATATTTTCCAACCAACCTTCTCCGCTCTTCTGTTTTTTGGCTCTATAAATTTCATTCCCATCAGGACTTTTACCTCCATTTTCAAATCACATACAATTTCACATTATAAATCACAATCAATTCACTTACCCTACAATAATTATTTCCATATATATGATTTTGTATGCGGATTCAGGTGCGAAAAAAATAAAAATTCTCCATAAACATTGATACTATAATAAAAAAAGCATTGAAATTCATTTGTGAATTCCAATGCTTTTTTGCTTAATTTTTACTTGTTTGCACCTTTAAACTGAACCCGTTACGAAAAAGGGACGTGGTTAACATTTGCACTCGGTACCACCCTTATTGAAGAATATCATTCTTCCGCTCAATGATTAACGGTCACCCGTTCTTTGCGGCAATTTCGCAAAGAAAGCTCAAGGAGTGTAATTCGTGTTATCTTTGTGTCGATTCGCACCACCCATCGACTCTCTGATTACAGGGAGATAACGACTATTTCTTTTCCTCTCAGCGCTTTTTTCCTATTAAATTAAAACTGATTTTCTCGAATGATTCTTCTAAGCAATGCTGCCATGCCTTTTTGCTCATCAAGCGTCAATTGTGAGACAATCTCCACTTCGCCTTGATGAAATCTCGGATATAGCTCCTCCATTACCTGCTTGCCTTTGTCTGTGATCGTGACAAATGTGATTCTTCGGTCCCTTGTATCCACTTTTCGATAACACAATTCCTTGCGCTCCAGTGTATTCGTAATATTGCTTACGGTTGCTTTTGTTACACCAGCTGACTCAGCTAATTTTTTCGTTTCAACCGAATTCCCGATCCACAAATCATATAGGATGGAAAAGGATGTCCAGGACAACCCGTATTCCACAAGGACTTCGCGTTCCATCTTATTTCTTAAGCCTTGTGCAATCCGGTAAATATTTGTCACAACGGCAATGGCATCGAGGTTTAATGAGCTAATAGGCGTTTTCGTCAGGAGATTGATTGTGTCGATCTCTTCTGGGAGCAATTCCCCTGCTTCGTTAAACGAATGGATAGTCCTCACCTCGTGAATTTTCATAATCGTTAGCTATGAAACGATTTTAGCAGATGGAATGTAAGAATGCAACAATTTAATAATCTTTTTAAGACCTTTAACAAAATTATTTACTAAAAATGTAAAAGGGTCAGCCCCTACCTACAATAAACCTGCAGCAGGACTAACCCTTTTCAATTTCAATCAAACGTTAAATTATCTATTTTCATTCTTGTTTGCTTGAATAGAGAAACTATTAAATCGTTTCGGCCAATCTCCAAATCGCAAATTCTTGATTATTATGTTTTTCAGATGCGGTAAAGGCGCCATTCGCTGTTTCCATCACTTTTAGATAGATTTCTTCCCCAATTTCATCAATGGTGTTCATACCATCAATTATTTTCCCGGCATTTACATCGATATGTTCAGACATGATCTCGTAGAGTCTTGGATTAGTTCCGATCTTTATTACCGGTACGATAGGAGAACCAGTAGGAGAGCCTTTACCAGTGGAGAATAAGACAATTTGCGCTCCTCCTGCCGCAAGCCCAGCTACCGATTCAACATCGTAGCCTGGTGTATCCATAAAGATAAACCCTTTTTCTGTAGGCTTTTCAGCATAAGAAACCACTTCCATTAAAGTAGAATTGCCTCCTTTTTTAATACACCCCAATGATTTTTCTTCGAGTGTAGTTAAGCCTCCTGCCATATTTCCTGGTGTAGGATTTGCGGATCTTATATCTTCTCCGGTATCTTTAATTCTATCCTCATAGTCCTTTACAATTTCGAGAAATTTTTTTCCTACATTTGGATTTATTGCACGATTGGCTAAAATATGTTCCGCGCCTATTGCTTCAGTCGTCTCAGCTAGAATACTAGTACCTCCATCTCTTACAACCGCATCAGAACAAGCACCAATTGCTGGGTTTGCGGTGATTCCAGACCAAGCGTCAGATCCGCCGCATTCTAGCCCGATGATTAATTCTGTTATATCTGCTGTTTCTTTCTTTTCATTACGGCTCCGTTCCAATGCCTTTTCGAGCCACAGTTTTCCTTCCTTAAGAACATCAGTGATTGTTTTATTTTTCTGAAATGTAATAGCATGAACATGATGGCCATCACTTTTCAGGAATGAGACAATTTCTTCAGCAGGGTCATTCTCACCCATCCCTAGAAAAAGTGCAGCGCTCACATTTGGATGGCCTGCGGTCCCTTTCAGCGTTCGGATGGTCTGTTCTAAATCTTCGGGATACTGGGCTTTTCCTGCTTGGTGTGCTACTGGAATAACACCTGGGACAAGCTGGGCTAATTTCTTTGTAAGACCTGCTAATTCACCAACAGTATTGATAACAATCACATGGTTTCTTACGCCAACACTTCCATTTTTTCTCCGGTACCCTTCAAATGTTTTCATGGTATTTGTACCTCCTTAAGAGCACTCAGCCTTTCTTCATTTTTTAATCCCCGGACATTAAAGACGTGAACATGGTACCCAGGATTGATTTCTTCCGTCGAAATGCCCATGCACTCTCCATATTTTATAATTTTGGCGCTTTTAGGGATAAAATCCGTGGCAATCTTATGACCATAAGGAATCTTCTCCATGACTTTGATTGTTCCAATATCCCCTTGGACAGAAAGGAATTCACCAGGTTCTATACTTCTAAGCGCCACGGCCACATTATCTTTCTCATTTAGCTTAAGCGCATTAAATTTTTGTCTCATCATGTTACCTCCATCCTTGTTTTAAAATGTCGTTCCTACATGAGGAATAGAAAATTCCCCTAATGCTAATTTTTCAAGGTTTGTTTGTTTTCCAGAGCATATTTCCAAAAGTTCTGCTAAAATAGCTTCTACTTGATATGAAACCTCTTCTGCAGTAACGATATAATCAATGAGTTCGTCAAAATACTCATCCTCATTTTGCGGTGTAAGTGTCATACAAGGCAAAGCGGATGAACCTGTCAGCACACCTCTTCTGCTGACAATCATCACAACATTACATCCACTGGAAGCCATATTTGACAAGGCCTCAACTATATTGGTCGGAACAGTTATAAGATGAAAGCCTTTCTCTGCAGGGATTTCATTATAACCAAGCAAACTCTTTATTGGAGTTGTGCCTGTCATCTCAGCTTCCAAAACTGCAAGTTTTTTTTCTTTCTCTGAAAAGCCCTGAAAAGCAATTGATTCATCTCTTACATCTTTCCAGTGTTTCCGCTGCAAACCTTCCGCCATTTTCCTCAGTCTATTTTTCACCTCAACGATTTCAGACCGTTCAGACAGTATTTGACCTGCTGGTTCTAATGTTTGAGAGATCCCCATCATGACATTGGCATTATGTTCAACCAATCGGTCAACGACTCCTCCTATCACTGGTGCCATCTTATTTAAGGAACTTTCATCTATATCGACTGTTAAAATTCCTACAGTTAATGTGGAAAGAGAGAGACGCTCCCGCTTTTGAGTTGCTGCTTCTCTTGCCCATTGTTCGACTATTTCCACACCTTTTTTAATGGTGTTTTCTCCGCCCGCCATTTGCTGAATCCCTATCCCCTTTACTGGCTTAGTATCTGGAATACTATCAAGCAATCCGCTGATCTGATTCGTTTCACAGCCCAATCCCACTAGGAGGGCGGAATAAAGATTCGGATTTGAAGAAATTCCTACGAGCATATTTTTAGTTAATTTGAAATCATCCCCAAGTTGTGCACATCCGTTTCCATGTACAAATGGAACTGTCCCAGGCACCCTCTCAGAAATTTCTTTGGCAACAACACTTGAACAAACAACCGAACAAATTACACCTATGTGATTTCGTATTCCTGCATTTCCATCTTCTCTGATATAACCTTCAAAAGAATATTCCAACTTCAAACTCCCCTTTCACTTAGTAAATTGTTATGAATATTCAATAAAATCAAATGACAGCATCTTCAATGTCGGAATTACTCTTCATCTTTTGCTCACTTTTAAACGATTCCTTTTTTCCGTCAATCCCTTTATTCTTTTGATACTTATCTGCCAGAATAACAGCAATTGGGACAAGCAATGCCGTGCTGATCGTAGCAATCGAAATTTGTGCAGATGCGACAGCAACCAAATCTTGATAAACCTGAGCCTCAGCAGCTGTCATTAATCCTGATCCAGCTGCTACAGATGCTGCCGCCGCGATTGCAGCCGGTGTAGCCACCGCATTTCCGGCAGTAGAAGCTTCCGCCCATGGGGCAATATAACTTTTCTCCCGGAAAAGTTTGAATGTAAGCACCATTGCTCCCCCTGAAAAGATAACTGTCATTAAAGCCAAGACAATTCCAGCACCAACGACTTCCGGATTAAAAAAGCTTGCCAGATTCATGCCCGCACCTAAGGCAAAAGCAAAGAAAGGAATGACCAATGTTTCTCCTGCAGCTAAAAATTTGCGTATCTCGTGATCAAGATTTCCTAATATCATCCCAATTAAAATTGGTAAAAGAACTGCAATAAAGGCAATTAACGGGAAATTTGCTCCCATCAGACCTAAAGCCATCAAAGTGAAAAATGGGCCATCATTAAGAGAGAGAACCGCTGTTGCTCCTACATCCGAACGATTTCCATATTGTCCTGTCAATGCTGCATACATTCCCCCATTGCCATTGGTCATTGCAGCTATGATAGCCATTGTCGATAAACCAAGGAAACCATTCACTGGATCAGACATTGCCCCCCACGCCATTCCAACGAGAAAACCAGCCAAATACTTTGATGTTGTCAATAGAACACCCTTTTTTAAAGCCTTTCCTCCTACGCGAAGATTCATCTGGCTGCCGGCACAAAACAGGAACAGCGCACATAAAGTTAAGGCTCCATCCTTAAACAAAGCCTGTGTAAAGCCGCCTATTTTTAAGAATTCATAGTTCCCGTCCGGTGTCGGTGCAACACCCAAACCTTTTAGGAGTTCCATAATAAAAGGAATATGTAGTTGATCAATTGTATTTAATAGAGCACCTGCTAATAATGGAACAACCATTAAGCCACCTGGAACTTTGTCAATTGACTGTTTGATTTTCATTTCTCCACTCTCCTCAATTATTCTTATTGTTTCGAAAAACGGTGCCCAGAAAAAATGTGAAACCGTTTACAAAAAACCGAAAAATATGTTGTCACTAAATTGAAAAGTTTTATCAACTTTATAGCTAAGTTGAAATTTTCATTCTGATTATCTTTTCTGTCACTATCAAAATCAGATGATCCGCAACATATATGAGAGAGTTTACTTAGAGGTTAGAAGTGGATTTCTCTTTTGATGTAGCTCCTGAATTAGGAATGTGTTTTTTAACATGGTTGGATAGAGTGCCAATGTTTTCAATCGTTATGGTCAGCTGATCTCCATCTTTTAACCATACTTGCGGATTTCTTCCCATTCCTACTCCCGGCGGAGTACCTGTTGCAATTAAATCCCCAGGCTTTAAGGTCATTGACTGAGATAGAAATGATACAATGTATGGAATGTTAAAAATTAGATTCTTCGTGTTGGACTGCTGCATGATTTCAAGATTCAAGCGTAAAGAAATCTCCAGATTATGCGGATCCCCAGCTTCATCTTTCGTTACGATTGCTGGCCCAATTGGGGCAAACGTATCGGCTGACTTTCCACGGGACCATTGACCATCTGTAAATTGAAGATCTCTTGCACTTACATCATTCATAATGGTATAGCCAAAGATATAATCTTCTGCTTCTTCTTCTGAAACATATTTCGCTTCCTTCCCAATAACAATTGCCAACTCTGCTTCAAAGTCAACTTGATTTGAGTTAATTGGAAGTTCAATTGCTTGGTTTTCACCAATAATTGCATTTGCATATTTTGAAAAAATTACCGGTGATGCTGGCGGCTCCAATCCCGTTTCTTTGCAATGATCCAGATAATTTAAACCAACGCAAATTATTTTTTCCGGCTGTGCAATTGGAGCTAAAATTTCCACTTCAGAAAGGGGGACTAATCCATTTTCGCTCATTTCCAAATCTTTATCATGATCCTTAAGAAGCGTTGTAACATAAGGAAGAATGACCTCGCTTTGCTCAATAAGCTGTTTCAAATCATTTGGAATCATAGGGCTTTCGAAACTGTTTTTCTTAGACCGTTTTTCTAAAGCATTTAAGTCTAAAATATGATTCTTTTTTAATATCCCAATATGTGTTTCCGATTGGGTTCGAAAAGATACAAATTTCATATAAATCTTCTCCTTTCTATTCATTTACTGCAGCTGACATGATACTCTTCGGAATTCCAAGTCCTTCAGCACCTAATACCGATGTTTTTGCTTCTGGATAGTAACGTTCAATCATTTGTACACCGATAGCTGCGCGGCGGACACGCTCTTGCACAAGGGAAATATTTGTTGCTTCCCACTGCTTTCCTGAAGGATATACATCTGGGTGATTCCGTAGACCAAATTTAATATAAACCGGTGCTAACACACGAATAATTTCCGGAATTTCATAATAGCGAAGGAAACCGCCAAAGTTGTCCGGAACCTCAACATATAAATCTATCGGAATATCAATGGCTTGGCGAATAGAGGCTAGTTTAGCCAAGGTAAGTGAGGATGGAACATTATAAGTCCCTGCACCTAAATCCTCCATTAGTTTTACAGAAACTGGGTTAGCCGCCCCCATTTGCACGGACACTTTGACAACAAAGTCTTCTGGAAGCTGTCCGTCTTTTTTCATTTCTTTTGTCATCAGTAAAAGCCCCTCATCAGCTACCAATGCACCTCTAAGTCCCAACCGCGCCCCTCTTTTTAAATCTTCCATTGCATAGACAAGCTGATCCGCGCCTTCATGGCGCAAAGCTTGGGACTTCCCAGCACTTGTCATAGGCCCTGCACTGATATCCCAAGTACCCCGTGGTCCGACAAACAAACTAAGTTCCATTCCCCTTTCCGCAGTAAGCCTGCACATTTCAAGAATTTCCTCATCTGTTTGAAGCATGATTCCGCTTCCTTGTGAAATTCGGTGAATTGTCAGGCCATAGCGATCAATTTCTTTTAATGTTTCATTTAAAGCAACCGGTCCTTCCACACTTGGCAATTCAATCCGGTACTGTGCACCGTCTGGAAAAGTTTTAGTAGAAGCAGGAAGTTCTATTAAATCTGTGGACGGGTAACCCAGTCTTTTTAGTAAATCCCTAGATTCATTCATATCTTTAACCTTCTTTCATTTTGATATTATTTAAAAGTGAATCCACTTTCTCTGGAAGCTCAGATGGATATACATCAAATGGTGAACGGTTCCCTGGCTTGACACTAAACCACCTTTGATGTACAGCTTCTTTTATTGCTAAAAAGAATGATGGACAAAACGTATAGATATCCATTAATATAGATAGTTTTTTATGCTGCTCTTCTGCCTTTACAAGATTACCATTTTGATATTCTTCATATAAACTAACAGAAATTTCAGGTGCGAAACCAGCAGTGCCATTAATGCTTCCTGCCGCCCCAATCATTTGAGCCGGCAATAAATGTTCATCAAAAGCTGAAAAAACCATAAAGTCACTCCGCACTTTTATAACTTCCTTGATCATTTGGCGAATATGTCCAAAGTCATTTACTGTTTCTTTGATCCCACATATATTTTGGTAATCCATCACTAATTTTTTAACCAATTCTACTGAGAGCGACTGTCCGCTAAAAGCCGGGATATTGTATAAAAGGACAGGTAATGTTGTATTCTCTGCAATTTCCCCAAAAAAGCGATATAACTGCTCTTCTGAGAGCGGCCAATAATATGGATTAACTGCAAGCACACCGTCTGCTCCATGTTCCTCAGCGCATGCACTTAAATCAAGTACATCTTTTAAGGCTGTGTGCCCAATTCCCACTAAAACAGGAACCCGCTTATTAATACTTCTAATCATTTCTCTAACATATAGTTTTCTCTCATCTAATGTTAAAGAGGAAAACTCCCCTGAACTTCCCATTAGCAAAATTCCATGAACGTTCTGGTTAATTAGTTCGTCCAAGTACCTTTTGTTTAAATCCAAGTCAAGATTTCCATTTTTATCAAATAACGTAACAACTGGCGGGATTATTCCTCTAAACCTCATTCTTCTTTGCTCCTTTCAATAAAATTCCCCTGAAGAGGCAATGTTGAATGTAGAGCCTTTTGAGTATACTTAAGTCCGCTTGAATCCGCTTACATCACCCTTTAATAAATACAGTTTTAACGGCAGTGAAAAATTCCTTTGCAGCTTCCCCTTGTTCACGTGAACCAGTGCTGGATGCTTTCATTCCTCCAAATGGCGCTTGAAGTTCTACTCCTGCGCTTTCCGCATTGACTCGAATGAGACCTGCATCAATTCCATCAATAAATTCAAGCAAAGAGCTTATATTAGATGTGAAGATGGATGCACTTAAACCATATTTTGTATGATTTGCCATTTCTATCGCTTCTTCTAAGTCAACTGCTTTTAGAAGTGAAATGACTGGGCCAAATATTTCTTCCTGAGCAATAATCATATCTGTTTTCACATTTTCAAATATTGCTGGCGAAACAAAAAATCCTTTTTCAAATTGTCCGCTAGTTAATGGCTCTCCTCCATAAACAAGAGAAGCTCCCTCATTTTTTCCTACTTCAATGTATTTCTTTACCGTATTAAACTGACTCTCGCTGGCACAAGGTCCCATCCAGATTCCATCCTCTAAGCCATCCCCGACAGTAATCTTTTTTGTTTCTTGAACTAACTTTTCCTTAAAGGCATCGTAAATCTCAGATTCAACAATCACACGACTCGTTGCTGTACACTTTTGGCCGGTAGAACGGAAGCCACCGCTGATAACAGCTTCAACTGCTACATCTAAATCAGCATCTTTTGTAACGATGACTGGATTCTTGCCTCCCATTTCTAGCTGAAATTTAATACCGCGGGCTGCAGCTGATTTTGCAACACCTTCTCCAACAGTTTCGGATCCTGTAAATGTAATCGCATTCAAAAGAGGATGAGCAATCAGAGCCTGGCCAATGACTGAACCCGAGCCAGTAATAAAATTGACTACACCTTCTGGAAGTCCAGCTTTAGCGAAACATTCAACTACTTTTGCAGCAGTTACTGCCGCTTCAGTTGCAGGTTTTAGAACGACTGTATTCCCATACACAAGGGCCGGTGCAATTTTCCAGATTGGAATGGCTACTGGAAAGTTCCAAGGGGTAATAACACCTACTACTCCAAGTGGTGTTCGCTTTGTAAACATAAGCGCATCCTTATCAGATGACGGAATTACATCCCCATCTTTCCTCATTCCTTCTCCTGCATAATAGCGAAGAATTGCAACACCGCGAGCAGTTTCTCCTTTTGCTTCTGGAAGAGTTTTTCCCATTTCCCTTGTCATTGTTTCAGCAATATCATCCAGGTTTTCTTCAAGAATATTTGCTACTTTAAATAACAACTGTCCTCGTGCTGCTTGGCCAAGTTTCCTCCAGGATCTCTTCGACTTATGTGCAGCTTGTACTGCTTTTTCCAGATCTTCTTTTGTTGAATATTGAACATAACCTACTATTTGATCTTTATTAGCCGGGTTGATGCTTTTGATGGTTTCCTGTGTTTCTGATTCAACCCACTTATTATTGATAAAGTTTTTATAGATATTTCCTTTAAATGCCGTTTGCATAAGAGTTCCGCTCCTTTTTTATATTTTCTATTCAATTCTTCCTTTGGAGAGACCTGTAGAGCCGGCAAACTGAGATAATCGATTCGCAAGCTTGATAATTTCATCCTTTGCCTGATCTTTTTTCTGTTCCCAACTATCTGTCATCATCGTAAAACTAACTCCAGCAATAATTTTATTTTCAAAATTATAAATAGGTGCAGCTACACAATGAAACCCTATAGAAGCCTCTT
The DNA here is from genome assembly GCF_947503125.1 of uncultured Metabacillus sp. Classification (GTDB taxonomy): domain Bacteria; phylum Bacillota; class Bacilli; order Bacillales; family Bacillaceae; genus Metabacillus. Next base: position 46,005 of record NZ_CANNCR010000025.1, on the reverse strand, counting down.
GATTCTCAATCGCATATCCATTTTCTTTCGCTTGTTTAACGTTTTTATAAAGTTCATCAATGCTTGATATTGTAAACGGTGTCTTTTTTTCCAATTTACTGCTATGGAAAATTCTCTCAAGTTCCGTTTTCGTGTATTGAGTTAATTGAATTTTCCCTATAGCAGAGGCATGTGCAGGGAATCGCATCCCAGGATCTGTTATGAGCCTGACTCGCGAATCTCCTTCCATTTTCCCTAAATAAACAACATCTCCTTCCATTAATGTTCCTAACTGGATATGTTCATTAATTTTTGAAACGGACAGGCCCGCTTCCTTATAAAATGATTGCAATAAATTAAACTGCTTGAAATATGCTGCACTTAACGCACCCAATGCGGGACCTAATGAATATGTATCCCCTTCTTCCTTAACAATCCACCGTAAGGTTTCTAAGGTATTCAACAAGGAAAATAATGAGCTTTTATTAATCCCTAATTTTTTTGATAAGTCAATAAGACGCAATTGATTTGGATATTCACCAATTTCTGCTAAAATGTTATTCGCTTTCTCCAAAGCTGGAACCCAATACTTTTCTTTCATTAAAAATCACTTCATCTCCATTGGTTTACTATATTAAACTTAGTTTGTTATTTTGAACTTAAATTCATTTTACCATATATGTTTAAATTTTCAAATAATTTATTTTAAATTTATTCATTCATTCTTTGCCAACTATACGAGGGGCACTGAAGAAGTCCGTTTTTAAAGAGAAAAAGAAGCTAACAAACTATCTATAGTAGGTTGTTAGCTTCTTTTATCGTCTGTATATTTGGAAATATTCGATACTTTCAAAAAGCATTACTTTTTCAACAGTCTCAATTATTCGACAGCCTTTTTTAAATAAGACCGTAATTGTACGATTAACCTTCTAGCAACACTCCTCATTGCTCATCGTTCCATAATTCATCGAATTAATACCATCTACTTTGTTATCATGAGGTTCGGCTTTCAGTTTAGATATGGCCATTTCCTTTGGGAACAGCTCCACTTGAATTTATCCCTTTGGTGAAAGTTCAACCGCCTGCCTAATTGCTTCATTCAGGCTCTTTTCATCTGCGATTCCAGTTCCTGCGATATCGAACGCGGTTCCGTGGTCTACGCTTGTTCTAATAATTGGCAGTCCAACTGTGATGTTAACCCCAGCATCGAGCCCTAAAACTTTTACTGGTCCGTGACCTTGGTCATGATACATGGCAACGACAATGTCAAAATCTCCGCGGACTGTGCGGAAGAACAGAGTATCAGCCGGCAGCGGGCCAACTACATTAATTCCCTCTGCCTGGGCTTTTTCAACTCCTGGAATCACCTTCTCTTCTTCTTCCCCGTAACCAAACAGGCCATTTTCACCGGCGTGCGGGTTGATGCCGCATACTGCAATCTTCGGTGAAGAAATGCCTGCCTTTTCGAGCGTGTCATGAGCAAGCCTGATCACATGATATACTCGTTCTGGATTAATCATCTTCACAGCATCGATAATCCCGACATGTGTCGTAACATGGATGACCTTGAGGTTTGGCGCTGAAAGCATCATCGAGAAATCCTGGGTACCGGTCAGGTCTGCAAGAATTTCAGTATGGCCTGGATACTTGTGTCCTCCCTTTTGCAACGCTTCTTTGTTTAATGGCGCTGTACAAATAGCAGCAATCTTCTGTTCTTTAGCAAGCGCGATTGCTGTCCTTACGTATTCGAACGCTGCATGCCCAGCGTCTGGTGAAACTTCACCAACAGGGAGATCACCTGGCAGCAAATTTAAATCCAAACAGTGGACAGTTCCAAACTGAAAAGGAACATTCTCCAAATCATCGGCTGAAACGGACTGAATCACCAATTCACTGTTTACAAAGCTTTTTGCCCGCTCAAGGATCTTGCTGTCGCCAATGACGAGTGGATTGCTGATGTGATACATTTCCTCATTCGCAAGACTTTTTAAAATAATCTCCGGCCCAATGCCTGCAGCATCTCCCATTGTTATCCCGATTACTGGCTTATTTTGATTCATATTGTTCCACCTTTCCTGTCATATAGTTAACTGCCTTTACAAGTGAGTCCTCATTCCCGAATCCGCCCGCTTTTGTAACTGCCCAGTAGGTTCTTTCCCTACTTGTAATACGACCGAATGGCAGACCCGGCTCAACCTCGCCGTACAGTGACATCTGGCTCACACCTAGTTCGGAACAAACAGCTTTAGCCGTATCGCCGCCTGTTAAAATCAAACTATTAATATCATGCCTTTCATCAAGGATGGCAGAAGCGGCTTTGCCAAGACCAGTCGCTATAGCTTCACTCACCTGGTTTCCATTCATGGCAAGTTTTTTTCCGGCTTCTTTGGCTGCATCACGGTTTTCCTTAGAGCTGTCAACATAAACAACCAATTGTTTAGCCTGTGCATTTGCACCCGCCTGAAAAAGCGAAGCATCAACATGAAGAGTATGATTCACTAAATCTACTGGATTGATTTCGATAAAGCAGACTTCGTTTAAATCTCTTAAACTCTTAATCTGCTTTTTTGTTACCTGTGATAAACTGCCTGATACAACTAATGTTTTTTCAATCTTTATTTCCCCATATTGCTGTTCTGAAAGAGGCTTTAATTTTAATGCGTTTGGCAGGTACTCCACCAAGCCTCCTGATCCAGCCCAAATCATGCGTTTGTTGATACTTGCGAAGGCTTTTGTGATCATTTCCAAATCTGCTTCAGACTCAGCATCACATACATACCATTTCTTTCCGTCTGCAAATGTTTTTTTGATGAAGGTGATTACTTCTTCCAAAGAGCGGCGCAATATAAAGACATCAACAAGTGCAACATCCTCTTTGATAGCAGCCCCCAAAAGTTTTTGAATAAAACATTCAGTAACAGGAGTTTTAGGATCCCTGCCAAACTCTGTCTCATTGATCAAAACACCATTTACATAGTGATACCCGTTAACTGTAGTCCTGTTGAGCTTTGGAAATGCGGGAGCAATAACCACGACATCCGGACGGTACACGCTTGCAAGAGCATCGAGTTCTAAAGCAATATTTCCCCTTAACGTCGAATCGACTTTTTTATAGACATGGGAATACCCCTGTTCAAAAAGAAGAGAAGCAGCCTTTACAACTGCTTCATAGGCTCGTTCCGAAGATTTCGCACGGCTGTCGGTATCTATTACGAGCACTTCTGCATCAGATACAGCATTCTTCTTTTCAATATCCATCACAACAGTGGAGGTAAACCCTTTTTTTGCAAATTGTACACCCGAATCATTTGAGCCAGTTAAATCATCCGCAATAATTCCAATTTTCTTCGACATATCTTTACACCCCCAGCTGCCAGGTTTTATTCCATTACTTTCATCAAATGAATGCTATTTTACTAATTCTTAACCATCTTCATCAGGTCCTGCTATTTATGGCAATAATTTTCGATAGATGATCTTCATTTGTTCAATCGTCAACTGTTTCGGATTGTTATTTAATAACCGAGTTACTTTGGATGCCGACTCAGCTAAATGAGGGATGTCTGATTCATGAACTCCGAATTCATTTAAATTTTGAGATATATTCAATTCCTTTGTCCATTCCTCGATTTGTTCGATCACTTTCTCAGCAATCTTCTCTTTGGATTCCTCAGAATGATCAATACCCATGGCTTTACTTACTTGAACCAGTCTTTCCGTAATCACATCCATATTAAATTCCATCACATGCGGCAGCAGCATCGAGTTTGCCTCACCATGAGGAATATTAAACTTTCCACCAAGAGGATACGCCAAAGCGTGTACAGCTGCTGTTCCTGCGCTTGTTAATGCCATTCCCCCATACATAGATCCGATTAACATTTTTTCTCTCGCTTCAATAGAAGATCCATTATGATAGGCTTCTAGTAGACTTGAAGATATAAGTCTAATGGATTCCAATGCAAACATATCACTAATTGGATTTGCTTTATTCGATATAAAGGATTCAAGTGAATGAGTAAAAGCATCCATACCAGTAGCTGCCGTAATCGACTTCGGGAGACTTAAGGTTAAAACTGGATCAAGGATAACCAGTTCTGGAAGAAGGTATTTACTTACAATTCCTACTTTTAACTCTTCCTCAGGTATTGTTACGATCGAATTTGGAGTGACCTCTGATCCTGTCCCTGAAGTAGAAGGAATTAAGATTGTTGGGATACCTTTTCTTTCAATTTGATTCCCGCTTAATAGATCTCGAATGGAAACATCGTTTGTTTTTAATACAGATAACAGCTTTGTGGCATCCAGAACACTGCCACCACCAATTCCAATCAATAGATCAAACTCTTTTTCAGCGATTTCCCGATAAACATCCTCTATATTTTGAATAGTTGGTTCCGGCATAATCTTATTTATTGTAAAAGTGTTGATCCCTTTTTCTGCTAGTTGATTTTCTACTTTTTCAATAAAACCTAATCTTTGTAGAGCTGGTTGGGCCACAATAAATGCAGATGCTATTTTCTTATTGACAAGATGCAGATGTTCTGAAAGTTGGTCAAGCGAACCAGCTCCAGAGATAATATGTTTTGCAGTAAAAAATTGATAAAGATTATTCATAAACTTCCACTCCTTTCTGCAACGACGAATTTCACTATATGTACTAAAGCTGATTTACCACATGAACAGGTTTTTCACCCTTTACGAGTACATTGACGATATTTTCCACACAAGTCATACCAACCTTATTAATTGCTTCATATGTGTAACCTGCAATATGTGAGGTGGCAATGAAATTTGGTAAGGAAAATAACGGGTGATCTGTAACAGGCTCCTTTAAAAATACATCTACTGCTGCTCCTGCAATCTTTTTTTCTACTAACCCGGTATATAGGGCATGTTCATCAACCATGCCTCCTCGAGAGACATTAATTAAATAGGCTGTATCTTTCATCATATTTAGCTCATCTGATCCAATTAAATTTTTTGTTTGTTCATTCAATGGCATATGAAGGGTAACAAAATCACTTCGTCTCAGGAGATCAGAAAGTTCCGTAAATTCAACACCATGTTCTTCTGCAAATGCTAAGTCAGGATAAGGATCAAAAGCAATAATCCTCATGTCAAATCCCTTCGCCCTGCGTACGACCTCTTTCCCTATTCTCCCTAGACCTACAACCCCTAATGTTTTTCCAAAAACCTCTGTTCCAATTATCCTTGGCCACTCGCCTCCCTTTGTTAATGCATTTGCCTGGGGAATATTTCGTGCCAAGGAGAAGAATAAGCCAAACGCGTAGTCTGCAACCGCCATTTTATTTCCATCTGGAACATTGGTTGCCCAAACACTTTTTTGCTTTGTTGCTTCCAAGTCAATATTGTCGACTCCTACTCCGTGCTTACAAACGATTTTTAAATTTGGAGCATGATCTAAAAGATGTTGATTTATTTCTGTATATCCAATTATTAAAGCATCAGCATCCTCTACAGCAGAGAACCATTCTGATTGAGGCGCCTGATCAGAAATACGTACTAATTCGATTCCATGATGATTCAAGTATTCGATCGGTTCATTCGAATACATACCAAATGACGGTGAGGTAGAAATGACTTTCATAATAACCTTGCCTCCTCATTTATTACATTTCAAAGTCGCCAGCAATCAGGTCCTTCTTTTTTCTAAACCCTGATACGAGGCTGAAAACAAAAACAACAAGAGAAAATACAAGTACAGAGCCTGCGATTGGCCTGCTAAAAAATCCAAGGAAATTTCCTTCAAACATTGAAAGCGATTGAAGCAAAGAGTTTTCCATCAACCCACCTAAAACAAAGGTTAAAACGATCGGGGCAATTGGGATATCAACCTTTTTAAAAAAGTAACCGATTACACCAAACACCAGCATTGCTCCAACGTCCCATAGACTGTTGTTAACACTATAGGAACCAAGAAGAGAGATGATCAGAATAATAGGATAAAGCAACTTTGCAGGCACCATGGCAATTTTAGCCCATATTCCTGCCATAGGAAGATTCATCAATAGTAGTAAAAAATTCCCGATAAACATACTTGCGATAATAGCCCAAACAATGTCCGGATTGGACTGGAACAGTGTGGGTCCGGGAGTAAGGCCATTCATAATAAAAGCACCAAGTAATACAGCGATTGTCGGTGAACTAGGCAGTCCAAGTGTGAATAGAGGGATCAGAGCGCCTCCGCAATACGAATTGTTTGCCGTTTCCGGTCCTGCTACTCCTTCGATTGCACCTTTCCCAAATCTCGATGGATCTTTTGCCAGCTTCTTTTCCAAAGAGTAAGACATAATGGCAGGTATCACCGAGTTAGTACCCGGAATCAACCCCGTAAAAAAGCCCAATCCTGTACCTCTGCCAATTGACTTTAAGGCAGGTGACCACTCTTCCTTTCTAGGTAGAACCCCCTTTACTTTTGGAGGCTTTTGCATTTTCGCTTGATTTTCTATCCCTATAAGGATTTCTGACATACCGAACAACCCCATGGCGATCATGACAAAATCGAGGCCTTCCATTAATTTCGCCTGCCCAAATGTAAAGCGGTCAAGTCCGGTAATCGGATCCATGCCGACCATTGCAAGTGTAAGTCCGATGAAGGCTGCAATTAGTCCTCGAATGAGAGACTGACCCATTAATCCAATGACCATGATCATCCCCATTACCATCAATGCAAAAAATTCAGGAGGACCGAACTTTAAAGCAAACTCAGCAATAGGCGGTCCTAAAAAGGTTAAGCCTAAAATGGCAACGGTACCGCCAATAAAGGACCCAATGCCTGCAACCCCTAATGCAGCACCCGCCCTTCCCTGTTTTGCGAGAGGATGTCCATCCAGACAAGTGATAACAGACGCAGACTCCCCTGGTGTATTAATAAGCACTGACGTAATCGTTCCTCCATACATCGCACCATAATAGATTCCAGAAAGCATGATAATCGCCGATATAGGCCCCATCCCAAAGGTAATAGGGAGAAGAACCGCCGTTGCAGTGGTTGGTCCCAATCCTGGCAGCACTCCAACCAGCATTCCAATCGTTACGCCAATAAAACAATATAATAGATTTGACCAGGATAAAGCAGTTTCAAAACCAGATAATAATAGATTGATTGACTCCATTATAAATCCCCTACCATCCCAAAGAATTTACCGGTAACGGTATGTTAAGCAAATTATAGAACACAAAGAAAAAAAATAACGTGACAATGGTAGAAATTCCGAGTCCGATATACCATTTATAACTAGGAAGAAATACAATAAACAGCATGATAATTCCAGCTATACAAAATCCAGTAAAAGGAACCATGATCATAAACAAAATGAATGCCAGGATAAACAATACAGTATTTCTTAATCCCTTTCCTCTTGGCAGAATATCACTGAAGCTAATTTTATTTTTAAACATAGAATCCGCTATATACAAAAGTGACAGCACAATCAGAGCCCCACTTAACCATAAAGGGAACAAACCGGGCCCCGGCCCAACTGATCCATAATAATCATAAGTTAACGCTGTGAAAAAAATAGTCAGGGCAAACAATAAAATAAAACTACCTACCCAAACCCCTGCGTTCTTCATTAATATCATTCCCTTTTCTCTATTTAATGAGTTTTCTACGGTTAGTAAATCTGCTGCAATAGTCCAAAGTTATTTATTCAAACAAAGATTGATTTCTCGTTATCAATCTAATTCTACTTCCTTCATTAATTGATGGGTACAAACAGCATGTCATGTTTGTACCCAAACGGTTCCTATTGTGCAAATTTTATTTTGTCAATCCACACTTTCGTCTCTTTCACTTCTTCTCTAATTTTTTCTTCGATTTTTTCCGGGCTTTCATCATAACCGCTTATATTCGATTTTTTTAGAAATTCTTTGTAGCTATCAGAAGAGTAAGCTTTGGCAAATGCTTCATTTAACTTCTTGTAAACATCTTCCGGTACATCTTTCGGTACGACAATGAACTTATAGACTCCCCATACTAAATCCATCCCTTTTTCCTTAAAGGTTGGTACATCAGGTATTTCAGTCGCCTTCTCTTCACTGAAGACACCAAGGAATTTAAGTTTACCTGCCTTTACATGTTCCATTGCCTCTCCTGGATGAACGGTAATAATATCAACTTGTTTGCCTAACAATGCTGTGATCGTTTCTGCTCCGGACTTAAAAGGAACATATTGGCCCGTTAATCCAGATTCATCAAAAAATGTCGCGCTTGCAAGATGGGAGAATCCACCCGCCCCAGAGGTTGCATACTTAATTGAGGTTCCGCTATCTTTTTCCTTCATTAAATCTTCTAGAGTTTCCCACTTTGAATCTGCATGAGTTAAAATCGCCATATTTTCATATGTAGTGCCATGTATAACTCTGAAATCTTCAATTGAATATTTTGTTGGTTTAATATTCGGTTGAGAAGTAAATGGACTGTTGGATGAAATCATGATTTTGTATCCATCTGCTGGTGCCTTCGCAACCTCAGTAGCTGCGAGAGTACCGCCGGCTCCTGGTTTGTTCACTACCATAACTGGCTGTCCCAATTCCTTCTCTACTTCCTTCGCTAATGTTCTTGCAATTAGGTCCGTACTGCCGCCTGCATCCCAAGGAACAATCAATTCAATTGGCTTTGTAGGGTATCCTTTCGAATCAGAATTCCCTCCTTGGCCAGAAGCCGTCTCTTTATCTTGACCTGATGAACCACATGCTGTTAAGCATACAATCGTTATTAACAAAACAAACATGAAGCTAAATAATTTTTTCATATACAAAGCCCCCTTAAAAATTAGCTATCATCCTTTGAGTTATCAAAGTCCAAGTTTATACTGAATTGATCAAATTTTTTTCATTGTATTTTTTCATTGTATGTTCTAATTTACTTTTCTCCAGGGAGGATAAAGGCTCTACAGGCAACCTGGAAGGACCTGCCGGAAAACCTGTATAATTGAGTGCTTCTTTTAACGCTGCTGGCAATGTTCCTAACTTTATGGCTAACCTTAGATCCCTAAGTTGATCCTGTGCGATCTGAGCTTCTTCATATTTTCCGATTTTCCAGTTTTCATAGATAGAAACCACCGTTTGTGGAAGCACATTTGCTGTTGCTGCAATGGCTCCTTTTCCTCCAGCCATAAGAGTAGGCAAGATGAGAGAGTCCGTTCCAGCTAAAACTGAAAAATTCGGGTTAACCGCATCTAGGTATTGTAAAATATTATCAATTTTACCGCTGCTATCTTTCATTCCAACAATATTATCTATTTCAGATAATCTCACCACTGTATGCGCTTGCAAACTATTGCCGGTTCGATCCGGAATATTATATAAAATAATAGGGAGCCGGGTTGAATTTGCAATTTGTTTAAAATGTTCGTATAACTCTTCCTGAGAGAATGCTAGGAAATAAGGCGTAATCACTGACAAGGCATCCACATTCAATTGCTCCATCTTTTTAGCCAGGCTGATTGTTTCTTTTGTGCTTATGCAACCGGCTCCTACATAGATGGGAACTCTCCCTTTTGCTTCATCTACTATGATCCTTGCAATTTCAACCTTTTCATCAAAAGTAAGCGAAAAGAATTCGCCATTTGTTCCTAAACAAAATAGGCCGTGAACACCACTTTCTATTAAATCATTTACTAATTTTCTTATCCCTTGCTCACTAACCTCCTGGTCACTTGTAAATGGAGTTATCATCGCAGGGATAATCCCTTCTGGCTTAATCATTTCAATCCCCCTTATTTAGTTGTTTTCAAACACTATAACAGTTACAGGTGATGGGCGATAAAGCTCAAGAATGAAAGAAAATATTTATATATATTTTTCGATTCCTTGAAACCGTTTACCATTTTCCCTCCATGTCTTTTCTAAACCCATCATTAAAATGTTGTATACATCATTTATCTGTATCTTAGACTGACTTCTGAATCTTGTCAATAGTTATATTATTTTGAAAACATTTGAATTTTATATACCTATTTGACGTTTATTTTTTTATCGTTTAAAATATGATGTATATAACAGAAAATTCTATATTTTATTTATTGAGGAGTAGAATTACATGGAGCTTCCAAAAATCGACAATTCCAACCTTTGGGATAAAACGTATACGATTCTTAAGGATAAGATTATTCGCAGGGAATTTGATCCTAATCAAAAACTATTAATACCGGAATTGGCACAGCATTTAGGAGTAAGCAGAACCCCCATCCGAGATGCACTTAATCGTCTTGAAATGGATGGATTAGTTACCACTGTTTCAAAGGTGGGGACATTTGTAAACGCTATCGAAATTCATGACGTATTAGACATTATGGATACACGATTAATGTTAGAATTTTGGGTCGTTGATAAAGTCTCCCAGCTACCAAAAGATAGCTTACTGAAGGAAATTTCAAAAATGCAGCAGATCACTGAAAAATCACTTTACGACATTGAAATTGACCCGCTCGAAGATTATTTAAGAAAGGATTATAACTTGGCCTTTCATCTCGAGTTTCTTAAGTTAGGGAAAAACAAAAAAAATATGCACATATATATGAACTTAATGAATTATAGATTTTTAGCTGTTGAAAGCTCCCTTATCTCAAAAGAAATGATTACATCTGCTATCCATCAGCATATCGCCATTATTGAAGCTTTAAAAGAAGGCAATGTCTCTGATATCAAAGCTGTCATTAAAAATCACCTAGATGATTCTAAGGATAAACTTGTCAATAAAATTCAAAAAAACGGCGGCATTATTTAGTTTTTATGGGATTTTCCTTTTCACCAACAATGGCATGAAAATAAAAAAATAGTAAAAAAGACCTACTAAAATCGACATATTTCAACCCGATACTATAAACAACGGCAAAATCACTAAAAGGTGATGACGCAAAGCAAGACAGCTACCATCAAGGATAAAAGGGGAATATGTTGATGTCGAACTATCATTGGGCAACACCCGAGGAAATTGAACGAATCAAAAAAAGGAATCGAACGATTTTATATGTTTCATTACCTTTGGCAACAGCGCTATTAACAGCGATGTTAACGCTGTTGTTAAACTAAAACATAACATAAAAGCGCCTGGTTGTGGCCAGGCACTTTTGATTTGCATTATTTTTTCTTTTTATTTATAGAAGATTCTTCCTCTTCAAAAAACAAATCTTCGAGGTCAATGTAATCATCATCCTCTTCATCGTAATCATCTTCATCATAAATATCTTCATCATCTAATAGGTCATATATATCATCAGTCATGAAATCGGCTATTTGCTCCAATTCATCTTCCAGGCCATTTTTAAGCTGGTGATATGCTTTTGACAATGAAGCTGTACTCACTTCATAGATCTCGGCAATTTCTGATTGCGTGTATAAGTCAAAGAATGGAATATTTTCGTTTACCAAATAATGCAATGCTGCTGCATAGATCTCCGGTTTACGGAAATATGGGTTTGTTTGCTGGCAGTAGATAAACCACAGCATAACCCCTAGGTCTTGAAATTGCTTTGGGAGTTCTTCTTCCTGGCTATGTTCTTTGTATATCTCAGCAACCTCTTCATACTTTGGGTTTGTCCAATTCAATTGATCAAGATCAGGGCCGCCCATTTGCCCAGCGAATATACCTAGGAGGAATTTTGGGAATTCATGAACCATAAACAGTTCGGCGCTTGGATAGTCACTAGCATCAAAGTCGGCTAAAACCTCTGCAGCCATACTTGACGCTTCGCTTGCTGAAAAATCGAGATACATCGTGAAATATGAATAATAGTTTCCATACGGAAGCAAAAAGCCAAGGAGAATTCCTCCCTCTTCAATGTCCTCATGCTTTTCAGAAAGCTTTACTTGTTTCGTTTCATTCGTAATGACATCCTCAACCTCAATATGGAGATCATCGATGATCTTTTTCACTATAGAGAAGGAAGCAACAGTATGATCCCATGCTTCAAGCTGCTGTAATGTTGATGATCGCAGCGTATGATTTTTCTTTTTCTGGTTAAGAAATTGTGTAAAGATGGTCTCCTCTGGTTCGATTTGAACGGAAAAAATTGCCCAAACAGTAAAGTATAAAGAAACTAAGTCCTCCTCCTCTTCTAACAAATCTAAACCATCCAAAAAGTCATCCATCATTTCCGTTAATAAAAATTCAAAGTGGCTAGTTGCAAATGCAAAAAGTTCGAACTGGAGTTGATTTAATTCATTATCACGAATTGTTTCTAGCATCACTACATTATTTTTCAAACAACATTGCTTATATTTCTTCCCGCTGCCACAAATGCATGGGTCATTTCTTTTTATGCTCACTTTTCACACCACTTTCTGCCGATCGATCGTTTTCTACTACACTATTAACATTCTAGCCTTATTTCTTCTTTTCTATTCTTTTTAGGAATCTCCTACTTTGTATTCTAACAGAAAAAGAAACAATTCCTATACAATAAGAAGAACTGCTTCTTATAGTTGAAAATAATTTTGATTGTTCATGCTTTTTGAGGCAATAAAAGAGAAGTGTTTTTTTAGCGGATTTTATTTGGAGGTTAAATCTCAATGTGCTTCTTTATTATGCCAATCTCTCTTTCATTCCGGACAGTCTTTTCCCATGTATGCTCATGGTCAGCCTCAAGCAATGTAAAGCGATTCATCATTTCTTTATGACGTTGTTCACTCTCCGTACGCATGAGACGAAGTTCTTCCCATATTGAAGATTGATCTTCTTTCATTGACGTTTGTACTTCTCTTATTGAAGTCAATTCCTGTTTCATTGATGTTTGTTCTTCTTTCATAGACGTCAACTCCTGTTTTATTGACGATTGTTCTTCTTTCATTGAAGCTTGTTCTTCACGAATATTGCCTACCATTTTTATTAGAGTAGTTAACATTTCTTCAATGCGGTTGAATCTTTCTTCCACCGTGCGTGCTCACCTCCTTCAACACCATTCTACATTTTTTAACTTTTTTTTGCTAATAAAAATTTGTATGAAGAAATTTGTATAGATTTTCTATTTCCTACTTTATGTTTTGTTTTGGAACATAACTTTCACTTATCCGTCTAAACGAAAATGCTTCCCATAAGTCTGCATTTGAAATTTGCTCCCTACCATATAAATCTGCAATTGTTCTTGCTAACCTAATAAGCTTAATTTGAACCCGGTTACTATAATTTTTTTTACTGGACCATTGATGAAGAAATTTTTGCTGTTCATTGGTTAATTTGGCAGAACTTTGTAGACTTTCATAGGAAACCTTTGCATTGCAAACCTCTTTTTTATATCTCCTGTATTGTTTATTTCGTGCGTAGATCACCCTCTCTCGAATTTCAGATGAAGATTCTGTAGCTTCAACCTCTTTTTCAAAATTTACTGGTTGAAGGTATAAAAATAAGTCAATTCGATCTAGGATGGGTCCTGAGAGGCGATTTTGGTATTTTTTAAGCTCTTTTGCTGTGCATGTACAATAATGTGATTTGGAACTGGAATAACCACATGGACAAGGATTCATTGCACCTACTAAGATAAAATTTGCAGGATATGTAATGGATTGTGCTACCCTGCTTATTGATACTTTTCCCGATTCTATTGGTTGGCGAAGCATGTCTAACGACCTCTTTGAGAATTCCAACATTTCATCTAAAAACAAGACTCCATGATGAGCAAGTGAGATTTCTCCTGGTCTTGGTCTGGAGCCTCCTCCAATTAGAGAAACTGATGAAGAAGTATGGTGTGGTGAACGAAATGGTGGATGTGTTAGATCGATATTAGGTATACCAGCAAGTTGATATATACTCATTATTTCAAGTTTCTGTTCTTTTGTAGGTGGTGGGAGTATAGTTGGAAATGCCTCTGCCAACATGCTTTTTCCACATCCAGGCGGCCCAATCATTAAAACATTATGTCCGCCTGCAGCAGCTATTTCTAATGTTCTTTTTATTTGTTTATGCCCGTATATATGCTGGAAATCTAGTTGTGAATGTTGTGAGGCAGAAAGGGGGGATGACTGATTTAATTTGAAATATTTGCTGTTTGGCAATTCTAATTGGCCTTTTAACGCTTGTACTACTTCTTTAATATTTTGAACAAATTTAAGTTCAATACCTTCAATGATATCGAATGGTAATGATGAATGATATGGTAAGAATACTGTTTTAAATCTTTGTTTTTTCAATGCTAAAACAATTGGAAGCATTCCCTCTACGGGTTTAATTTCCCCATTTAATGTTAAAACACCTAAAAATGCATTTTCTTTTAAAATATCTATTTCTTTAAAGTAGCCTATCTCTTTAAGAATTCCTATTGCTATTGGCAGATCAAATAAAGGACTTTCTTTTTTTTGGTCAGAAGGAGATAAATTTATGATGATTTTTTGATGAGGTATAAAAAATTGATTTGAAATAAGCGCGGATAACACTCGATCTTTGGATTCTTTCACAGCTTTATCGGGCAATCCAATTATACTTATTCCTCCCTGAACAGGAAGTAAATTAACCTCTACCTCCATCCTATATCCGTCTAATCCTTTAAGGCCAACGCTTGATATTATTGTAGTCATTAAAAATACTCACCTCAATACTTCATCGAATGAGAACATATGTTCCATTAAATTTTACTAATTTATTCGTTGATAGTCAATAAATTTATAAAATTACTAGGGGAAAGGTCAAATCTCAGTTGGGAAGTAAGAAAAGTGTCCCTAAAAGGATTTTTTATGATGAAAGTCAATTTTCTTGTATTCTCATGTTTTTTTGTCCCAAACAATAAAAGACTCTTACATTTGCAAGAGCCTTAAAAATGATCATTACCCTTTCACCGATCCCGCCAGCAGTCCTCTCACAAAATATTTGCCCAGCAAAATATAAACAAGCAATGTCGGCAATGCGGCCAGCAGCGCTCCGGCCATTTGCACATTCCATTGGACGATTTGCGAGCCGGACAGGTTTTGCAAGGCGACCATGATTGGCTGCTGGTCTGACGTTGTGATGGTGACGGCGAAAAGAAATTCATTCCATATATTTGTAAATTGCCAGATCGCTACGACGACAAAGCTTGTAATTGACAAAGGGATCATGATGTAACGAAAAATGCCCAGGAAGCCGGCGCCATCAATTTGTGCCGATTCAATCATTTCATCTGGTATGTTTGCGTAAAAATTACGAAACATTAACGTTGTAATTGGCAGGCCGTACACAACGTGCACAAAGATAAGTCCTGGGATTGAGTTATAGAGTCCGATTTCACGCAGGAATTGAATTAAAGGAATCAGAATGCTTTGGTATGGGATGAACATACCGAATAAAATAATCGTGAAAAGAACATCCGCACCTTTAAATTTCCATTTCGACAAAACATATCCGTTCATTGCCCCTAACAAGGCGGACAGCAATGTTGCCGGGATGACGAGGTAAAATGAGTTAATTAAGTTTGGTGATAGTTTACTGAAAGCTTCCGCATAACCGCTAAAGTCGAGTGATGACGGCAGCGTCCACATCGTTGCTAGCGTGACCTCATCAAATGGTTTCAGGCTTGTGATCACCATGACATAGACTGGCAAGAGAAAGAAAAGGCTCATGGCGATCAAAATGAGATAGATGATTGGTTTGCTTAAGCGTTGTATGGCCATGTTAGTTCTCCGCCTTTCTGCTATGGATTAAGTATGGCACGATGAATATCGCCACTGATACAAGCATGATGATCGCAATCGCTGCGCCATTTGCGTAATAGTTGCCGCGGAAGGTGGTTTCAAACATGTAAACTCCTGGCACATCTGTGACAAAATTGGCTCCTGGACCTGTCATTGCATAAATGAGGTCAAATATTTTCAGGGAAATATGTGCCATGATAATGATGACACTGACCGTAATCGGCTGCAATAATGGCAGGATGATTTTTCGATAAAGCTGAAATTCCGTTGCCCCGTCCATCCGCGCTGCTTCCCTCACTTCATCAGGTATGCCGCGCAGGCCAGCTAAATACATCGCAAGCGAGAAGCCTGTCATTTGCCAAACCGCTGCGATAACGACTGCGATAAGAGCCACAGGGATCCCGAATTCGATTCTTCCCCATTCAAAACCTGCTAATATTGATGTATCGGTATACCATTTCGGGCTTAAGCCAAGCTTGTTGAGAAATAAGTTTACACCTGTTGAAGGGTTAAGAAGCCATTGCCAAACAACACCTGTAACAACGAATGATAAGGCCATCGGGAAGAAGAACAGATTACGAAAAACCGGTTCAGCTTTTATTTTTTGGTCAAGCAGGATTGCCAGACCCATGCCGCTTATGATAACAAGGCCGATAAACAATATCGTAAAAAAGATCGAATTCCGCAGGTCGGCTTGAAAGCGGAAATCCTGGAACAAATACAGGTAATTTTTTAAACCTGCGAAAGAAAAGTCTGGTACGAGCGAGTTCCAATTACTGAATGACACATAACCGGTCCATCCAATAAAGCCGTAAACAAAGATCAGGATAAGTAAAAATGATGGCAGGATAAAAGCGATGGCCAAGAGATGATCACTTGAACGCTTTTTCTTTTTAGGCAGGACTGAAACCGTCTTCTGTTGCGGATAAGGTTTGACTGATTCCATGGTTTTTCCTCCTTTTTTGGCGCCGGACTTTCCCCCTGACACGAGCCTCTAGCATTAAGAGGTGTCTTGCGGGAATGCACCTATGCTGTTTTTAGGGACTGTCCCTTCCCTACCTCTGGTTGAGAACAGTCCCGAAGATTTTACTTCAATTCCACAGCTGCAGCTGTCATGTCTTGCGTAAATTGATCCGTGTTTTGTTGAGTAACAAAGATGTTGATGCTTTGGTTGACTTTTGTTAGGAAGCCTTCGGATGCTGCGGAGCCGTGTGCAAGGCTTGGCGCGAGTTTTCCTGTTTTGAAGTCCTCCATTGTGTCTTTTCCGTATTGGTCATATTTTTCGATATCCGCGTCAACACGCGCAGGGATTGAGCCTTTTAATGGGTTGAATGCGTCTTGGCCTTCGACAGATGCAAGTACGCTTAGAAATTTCTTAACACCTTCAGAATTCTCAACACCTTTTGGCAAGCCGAATGTGTCAGTAATGACCATGAATTGGCCTTCTGTTCCTGGTGTTGGGATATAGCCGAAGTCTTCGTTAACCTTTAAGTTTAAATCATTTACAAAATAGCCTTTTGCCCAGTCACCCATGACATTCATGGCTGCTTCACCGTTTGCGACTAGCTGTGAAGCATCCTGCCAGTTGCGTGAGCTGTGGTCGTCGTTAATATACGTCAGCATTTTTTGGAAAATCTCTGCTGCTTTGACAACCTTTGGATCATCAAATGAAAGTTCCCCTGTCCAAAGCTTGCCATAGTCTTCATTTCCTAACACGCCAAGGAGAACGGTTTCATATAGATGTGTTGCTGTCCATGGCTCTTTGTCTCCAAGTGCTAAAGGAGTGATGCCTTTTTCTTTTAGCGCATCTGCAACTTCAAAGAACTCATCAAAAGTTGTTGGTGCTTGTAAACCGTTCTCTTCAAATACTTTTTTGTTGTACCAAAGGACGTTTCCGCGGTGAATATTGACGGGAACGGAGTAGATATTTCCGTCCTTTGAAACCATGTCAATTAAGTCCTGCGGGAATTTATCGTTTAAGCCTTCTGCCTCATAAAAATCATTAAGCGGTTCCATTTTGCCAGCTGCTACCCAGCCTTCATTTAGCTCTGCACCGCCATGTACTTGGAAGGTTGCTGGAGGATCGTCCCCTTGCATGCGGCTCGCTAAAACAGCCTTTGCATTTGTACCGGCTCCACCGGCTACCGCTGCATTTTCAACCGGAATATCTGGATATTTTTCTTCAAATATCGCTAATAAAGCTTTTAAGCCATCCTCTTCACCAGCACCAGTCCACCAGCTAAAGATATCTAACGGAGCCTGAGCATCTCCGCCGCCCTCACTATTTCCCTCTGGTTTTTCTTCCGTACTCGAATTTGAGCTGCAAGCTGAAATGATTAATGAGAAAATTAACAACAATGATAATAGAAAACTTTTTTTCAACTAAAAATCCCCCTCTGTTTGAAATCGCTTTCGATCTCTATTATAGAGGGGGATATCTGCTTTCTTTCCGTTTATCTTCTTCACTATTTTATTTATTTCTGCATTATTTTGTGGTCGTACTTTCAAAACTGCGATATTGCTTAGGTGAGCAATTCGTCCATTTTTTAAAGACACGACTGAAGTAATTCGGGTCTTTATAGCCAACCTCAAAGGCAATTTCCTTTAGACTAAGCTTTGTATGAAGCAGCAGCTCTTTTGCTTTTTCAATGCGATAGTCTGTTACATAGTCAATAAAGGTTCGTTTCGTTTGCTCTTTGAACACCTTTGTAAAATACGTTGGTGTAAGCTTTACATATTCCGCCACATCTTCAAGGCTAAGCGATTCTTTGTAATGAGTATGAATATACGTTTTCGCCATCATGATCGAATCATTTTCTTCCTTTTGCAGGATGATTTTTTCACAAAATTGACGAATCAGCTCGAGAAAATCATCCTTTGTTTTCGCTTCAAGCACTTGGAGATCGCGGAAGAATACGCCGTGCTGCTCCAATGATTGCTTTAAGCGGATGCCCCATTCTCCTAGCAGAGGAATGATGTTTTTTTCCTCTGTTTCTTTGCTTACATAATCGTAATATAGCAGAAAATAGTCGTTAGCTTGCTCTAGTCGTCCCGCTTTAATTTCATTCATCAAGGATTTTTCGAGCTTAATGAATGTCCCATCCTCAACATTTTCCTCAACGAGTGGATAGCCATAAGATACATGCGCATCTTTTTTTAGCTGGGCAGACGCCAGTAACGCCTGCTGGTAGGAAATCGACAGTTTATCAAGCTGAGCAAAAGGGCTGCCGATGCCAATAGTTGTTGATGACGGCAAGGTTTGGCATATGGCGCGCGCGATTGTGAGCGCATCAGCTTTTACGTGATGGGCCGATTTTTTCTCCGTGATGAAAAGCACGATCAATTTGTCTCCCAGGTCCTTTTTTATATAGGGGCAGGGTGCTCTTTCGTTTAGCCATTTAGAGACAGATTCTGGCTGTGTTGTTGTGATCACCTGGAAAAAAGCCATGTTTGCCGTTGGGTAATGTTTTTTGTACATGGTCTCGGTTTCCTCTGTGCATTCGTTTTGCATCATCGCGGTGATAAGGTGCTGCTTGGCCATTTTTTCTGTTTCAAAGAGCTCGCGCTTTTCTTCATTAATTTCTTTTTCCACCCTTATAATCGCTTCCAGAGTTTCTTGCTTATTGCTTGGCTTCAGGATGTATTCCTTTACCCCTTGCTTCATCGCTTCCTTCGCATATTCAAATGAATTATAGGCAGAGACCATGATAAATTTTGTTTTGGGAAGCTCCTGAAGGATTTGCCTGATTGCTTCAAGACCATCAATGCCTGGCATGTGAATATCCATAATCATGACATCGGGCTTATGCTGTATTGCTTGTTTAATGGCGAACCTTCCATTTGCTGCTTCTCCAACAACTTTCATGTGTGAAAAGCTTTCTTCAATCAATTTCTTCATCGCTTTCCGTTCGATCATTTCATCGTCAACGATCACGATCTTCATTCTGCTTCCTCCTCTCGATATGGAAGTTTGATTCGGATGGTTGTGCCCTTATTTTTCTCTGAGTGAATCGTTAAGGTGTCTGGCCTTTTATAAACAAGTTTGAGCCGTTTGATGACGTTGCGCAGACCAATGCCTGTTGAATGCCCGCTATGATCCTCGTGAAGATCAGCTACTGTATTTGAAAGGATTTGGTTTTTCCTTTCCTCATCCATCCCTTTGCCATTGTCCGATACTTCGATGATGACATCGGCTTCGTCCCGATAGATTGCGAGACTGATGATCCCGCCCTCTTCAAGAGCCTCTATTCCATGAATAAAGGAGTTTTCGACTAATGGCTGAAGGGTCAGGGCAGGGATTTTTACGTTTAGGCAGCTTTCATCAATGCTTGTTTGAAATGTGATTCGTTCTGCAAATCTTGTTTTTTGAATGTAAAAGTATTCCTTCACGACATTTGCTTCTTCTCTTAAGGTTACGGTTTTGCTGATGTCGCCGAGGCTTGAGCGCAACAGGGTTGAGACAGATTGGATGAGGCGTGATGTGACGGCTGCATCCTCCAGGTACGCCATTCTTGAAACAGTGTTTAACGTATTGAATAAGAAATGCGGGTTGATTTGGTTTTGCAAATGCTTAAGCTCAAGCTCCTTCAGCAGCTGGTCGAGCTCCGATTTTTCCTTTATTTCTTCAATTAATTGTTTAATATTTTCGCGCATATGCTGAAAAGAATCGCTCAATACCTTTACTTCATCATTTGTATTGACCTGAATCGGCGGACCGTCAAAATTGCCCGCTGAAATTTCCTTGGCGGCTTTTGAAAGACTGCGAAGAGGCTTGGTTAGTCCACGTGAAAACCAAACAGCCGCTAACAGCGCAAAAAGCAGGGTTGAGCTGAACAAATTGATGATGAACCATTTGAATGCGTGCCTGCGCTCTTCCATTTCCTGATAAAACGTTTGATAATCCGCGAGCTCAAGGTTTAGGAGCTGTAAGGTTGATTCTAAGATATAGGATGAGATGCTGCGCACTTCTTTCGCATGTGTTGTATATTGATCAACATTACCAAAGCGAACGGCCGCGATGGTTACGTCACTTTCAAAAATAAGGTTGCCGACCATTCTTTGATATTTGGAGAGTTCTTGTTGATTCATCCCTGTCATTGCTTCCTCTGTCAGTCGCTCGTTGTTTTCAAGAAGGCGTTTTTTTATATCTTGATAGTCCTCAATAAAAGCAGGGTCTTTTTCAACCACATAGGCATTGATTTTTTCATAGATTTGCGTGGATTGCTGAGTGATTTCATTAAACAATAAAAAGCGCTCAAAGCTATCGTGATACTCGGAAACCATTTGTGAGCTGCTCAAATAGATGGAATAGGATACGATGTTAAATAATACGACAAAGGCGAAAAAGTAGAGTAATAGCTTGTTGCGTATTTTGGTCATGGCAGCTGTCCTCCCCCCATTGCTGCAGGTGAAATCGGGAGATCCTCTTTATAGATCACCTTTGTATCGGTATGCTGAAGTGGGTTTAACTTATCCCCTTTTTTGAGCTGAATGATTCTCTCAACTGCCTCATAGCCCATTTGGTATGGGAATTGAACGACTGTTGCTTCAATTGTTCCTTCTTCCATGTAGGCGAGTGTTTCCGGCAGGATGTCGAAAGCGATGATGTACAGGTTATCCTCTGCTTTCAGGTCTTTGACAACCTGGGCAATGCCGATGCCATCAAGTGCACTGGTGCCATAGAAGGCTGTTACCTGCGGGTGTTCCTTTACAATTTTATGGGCAGCCTCGACTGCGCCGATTTCAGTAATCGTTGACTCTTCAATGGCGATAATCTTGATGCGCTTTTCCGTTGCGACTGCATCCTTAAAGCCTTGGACGCGAAGCTTTTGATGTGGTGCATCATGACGGCCGGTTATGATCCCAACTTGCTGCGGGCCCGCTGTGTCATTCATCATCGCTTTGCCGGCAAGAAATCCTGCGTAATAGTTATCTGTGCCCACGTATACTGCGCGGTCACTATTTGGGGCATCTGTGTCAATCGTTACAACGGGAATCAGCTTTTCCTTTGCTTTTGTTATGAGCCTTTCAAACTCTTCTTCGCCTAACCCTTGGGTGATAATCCCATCAACAAGACCGGCAATCGCCATATCAATCGTTTTTACATGCTCGTCATTGTTGGCTTGCTTTGGGCCGAGATACTCCAGGTACACATCATGAAACTGGGCTGCATCGCGCGCACCCTGTTCAACAAGACGCTAATAATCGTTGTCAAGCTCCTCTGGGATAAGCACGATGTGGTAATTGGAAGTAGTTGAACTGGGGACAGTCCCGCCAGAGAAATGAAACGTTTCTTTGCCGTAATATAATGTAAAAAAAACAGTTAGCAAGAATACGAGAAGTGTTGCTATGTATAGAAATCGTCGGAAATAGACCATGATCCCCCACCTTTTATATGAAAACGCTTGCTAATATTTTAGATGATTTATGCAGGAAATGACAGCTATTGATTTTTTCATTTGTAAATAAAGAACTGTCGCAAATTTCAGAAAATAGCAAGCGCTTTACTCAGCCTAAGGCAAATAAGCCACTCATGAATAGGAGGCATATTTTGAAGCTTCAATTCATGAGTGGCTAGGCACTGGAGCTGATACATGAGCGCTTATTCACAGTACAGAGGATTTTATAGTTTTCTGGTAAACAAAGAAAAAGCCCTTTCATAAAGAACTATTTTTCTAATTAGTATCACTTTTCATCATTTTCTTTGAAAGCAGCCCTAGAAACCAAGGGAATAAAAATCCGAAAACTGCAAAATACACGGGTATTCCATACACTGTTTCCCAATTTTTATTTTCCATGTAGCCCCTTCGAACTAAACCCTGCTCCAAAACAAAAGATAGAAGTGTAAAAATAACGGCAATTATCCATCTATACTTCGAGTTGTAGAAATTAACAAATATTGTAGCTAAGCTTGGCGGAACAAAGCTTAATAAAAATGCATCACCAATCTCGATTGTGTTTTTCCCGGCCAAATCAAATAAATCAAAAGACCCTCCAACAATTGAATCAGCTAACCAGGTCAAATACCCGGCTACAGCAAAAGTAATAAAAATGCCAACCCATGTTAGGTTTTTCTTAGGCATAAGCAAAACAATAAGTACCGAAATGATCACTAATAACCAAGCAAACCATTCACCTTCAGCTTTCATAATCTCCATTGAATCACCTGATCCCATCTATTGCCTAGCATGAACAAAACCAAGCTTTATTTACATTCTTCTTAGTAGTTTGATGTAAATCGTTCAAAAATATACCATAATGTGGTTCTACACCACTATAGCGGTTTTCTCTCCATAAATTCCTTTATTTGTCCAATGCATAGTAAAACAAATGGAAAAACAATTGCCATCAACCCCATGCGTCCCAATGCCTCAATTCCGCCACGGAGACAATAGACGATCAACATGACAAAGATTCCAATGACCACTAAAATTGGGGTTTTTACTAAGATGGTTGATAGTAACAGTTCGCCCAAATTCCGGCACACTCTCGCAGCTAAATAGATAAAATAAACGATGTAAATAATAATGAGTGGATAGGATATAAATTTCCCTACTATAAAGGGAAGGGCCTGAATCAACGTAAATTCAGGGTGCAAGGCTGCCAACTTGATATAAATTCCTACTAAAACAAGACTACTTAAAGCAGCAACCAAAATGACAATCCATGCATCCTATCCAGCCTTTCCTCCCAACCCCAAAATAAACCCCGTTCCAAACTGAGCCCCGATAAGGATATAAAATAGTTGAAGCGCACTAATCTGTTCCTTTTTCACTTTGCCACCCTTTTCAGACTTAAGATGAGCGATAATTATCGGACCTTAAAGGAAAACAAATTTGACTAATAGCGTTTACCAAATCGGAATATCCTTACAGCCAAAAGCAGCCCTTTTTGTAAAGGGCTAGTTGACGGACCTGAACATCTCAATGCACATTATCACTCTTTATCCCGTCTTCTCTTCATGACATTATTTACAAGATTTTGAGTTGCATCTTGTGTGGATTCAGCAGCATTTTCAATTGCGTTTTGCACATAATTTGTCGCTGATTGAACACCATTTTTAAATATTTTTGATTTATCTTGGTATGAGTTATTAACGATTCGGCCATTATTTGGCATAACAAAGCCTCCTTTTATTCGTTATCCTTTATCTTGTCAAAGATAAAGGATTAATATTCTCCTGCTTCCAGGAGATTAGAATAGGAGGTTGTAAAATTATTTTATAAAGTTGCAAAATTCTGGTCTAGTCAATTCTAAATGTGAGAAAAAATTAAGCTCGGAGGACGAAAGTAAGTTCTAATCCTCCAGGTTTATGCTTGAATGACGAAGTTTTTCTTGTTTATCAAAAAATCCGGACGCCCTAAAGCGCCCGGATTTTTTATGATGCATATACTTTCTTTATTTGTGAGATCAAGTCTTCTAGTAATTCAGTTGTTGTGATGTCCGTTGTTTTTTCGCCTTTGTCATGAGCGCGTAACAGAATTTGCAGCAGCTCTTCTTGTTTTAGCTGACTATCTTTCATATTTTACAAATCCCTTTCTTTTTTTACAATTTCAGACAATATGGGACTATTATACTTGCAATCAAGCAAGCATGCAAGCAAATAATAATCGCCTGATTTTTCCATGCTTTCGTGATGTTCATCACTAAAGTTCCTTTCGACAACACGATTCGATTGCTTTCTCTTTTTTATGTCCCCTGTTCATTCTCGTCCTAAACCTTTTTAGACCTTTCGTTTTGAGGTATAATAGAAGAATTAGGTTTTCATTCGAAAGGGGTTCATATCCATATGCTAGGTCAGGAACTTAGTAAAGAACTAGTGCTTGGTGCCGGTGAACAAATTAAACAATTGCTGTCTCCCAAGAATGAGGAGGATCGGAATTTAATAAAAAAAGGACTCATCTTATATAGACAAGGCAGTATTTATAATGTAAGCGCAACGAGTCATACCGTTTCGGCAAAGGTACAGGATGTGACAAGTGTTCAGGTTGAGCTAGATTTAGACGATTTTATGATGAGCACCTGCACTTGTCCTTCTACTACTATTTGCCGACATCGGATCGCTGCTTTCCTTTATGTATATGCAAGTGTTGACCGCGTCGGCACTTTTGTTGACCTATGGAAGGAAGAAAAGCCAGTAGATGATGTACTGAAACATATGCGCAAAGCAAGCTCGTTGTTAAAGCCTGAAAAGGATTATGAAGATGCATCCTTAGCGAGCTGGATTGCCTTTTTTGACCGCGTCTATGATGAATGGCAAGAGCAGGTTCCATCACAACACCAGCTGTTCCAAAGTCTGTTTCACCATTATTATTCGAATCTTAGGAAAAAGGCACCTAAATCCCCTGAGATGAAGCAATTTTTTATTGTCCAGGCATCTGTTACTGTCTTTTTAAAAATATTGCATCTGATTAATGAGACGAAGCCAACTGACTATATGTTACAACATATTATTTATCCATATATTGATCAAATCATCGATAATGTCCAAATTGCGATCCGTGAGATGAAACGCTATGCCCTGCCGTTTGCACTTGATCCGCTGTTAGTTGATAGTATAGAACGCTTCAGGGAGCTGCTTTATACAAGCCAGCATTATCAATATGAACGGGTCAACCTTTATCAATTGCTGTGGATTGAGCTTTTACGGCGTGATAAATTCATCTCGATTGAGCGGGAATGGCTAGAAGAGCGTCTTGAGCATGAACACAAAAATCAATCACCATCTGCAGTAGAAATGGAAATCGCGTTAATGCACATGGATTTTCTCCAGTCACATGATGAGCACATTTTTGCGACGTTGCGCAAGCTTACCCCGGCTGCCTTGCCGCTGACCTTTAATTGGATGGAGGATATTTTAAAAAAGAAAAATTGGAAACGTCTTTCGGGATGGGTTTCCTATATGATGGAGCATTCAACAGAATACATCAATAGCGAGATCTCTTTTGAAGAAAAACGGCAGGTGATCCGCTATTCGATTCAATTAATCAAACAATATGGCGATGCCGTGAAGGATCATCAGCTTTTTGAAAAAGCCTGCCGCAACATGCTGCCATTTAGTTATGCAGAGTTTCATGATTATCTGTTGGATAAAGAGGAATATAAAACATGGATTGAACTCCAAACCTTATTAGGCTTTTCGCTTCATGAAATGGACTCCTATCTTTTAAAGGAAATTGAGAAAAAAGAGCCGGGAATTCTTTTGCCGCTTTATGTGAAATCTGTTCAAGAGGAAATTAGCATGAAATCCAGAGAAAATTATAAAATGGCTGTCCGCTACTTAAAACGAATGAAGGCACAGTACAAAAAGTTAAAAAGGGAAGAAGTGTGGGAAAATTATATTCTTCATTTATCTGAAGAGCATAAACGCCTTCGTGCCTTTAAAGAAGAACTGAAGAAAGGGAAGCTGATTCATGATTAATACGGTCAATATTGTCGTTCATGCCGAGCAAATTGAAGATTATCATTTTTATGTGTATTGCACAGCGGCACATGACGAGAGCCCATTAGAAGTGCATGAATTCATCCGCTACCTTTTCACATGGCATGAGTCCTCTTTTTTCGGAACAAAGCTTGAGGACATAAGTTATATCGGCATACCAGCTGTGCAGCTTTCGCCATGGATGATGGTTGAGCTGCTTGGAAAAGAAACCTATAATTCGCTTGCAACGATTACCCTATCAGAGGATGCAGAGCGGCTGGCAAACGACGCCCACCTGATTTATGACCTCATTGCCAATGGGCAATATGTGCCAGATTTCGAAGGCTGGAAGCAGGGGGTTACCCGTTTTAAAGATGCTGAAAACCAACTAGAGGGATTTGCCTTGGAATGGTTTTCAGCCTCCCTGGCAGATTTAATTGAACATGATCATCTTCTCCGTGAAGCCTGGGCAGAAATCGTCCAATCCTATCCAGTCCTCACAACGTTTCAAGGACATTTTATTGATGAAGCCGATTTTCTCGAAAAAATCGGCTGGAATATCGATGACACACCGTTTACTGTCGGCCTCCGCTTAAATGAGCCTGAAATAGATGGTGACGACTGGCAACTGGAAATTTTGCTGCGCAGTAAAGACAATGAAGAAGAAATGATTCACTTTCAAGGGGAAGGCGAGCTGCCGCGTAAATGGCGCCCATATTTAGCTAAAATTGAACGGGAGCAGGAGCGTTTCGCGGAAATCGTTCCATGGCTGAGCTTTCAAACAGGAACAACCTTTGTGACCGAGGATGAAGCATGGTTATTCTTAACAGACGCCAGTGAAACACTGATCAATATGGGGGTAGAAATTCTCCTTCCTTCGTGGTGGCAGGTTGTTAAGGAATCACAGCTTATGCTTAAGGCAAAGGTATCGTCTACTCCGCGGGGACAGTCCTTTGTTGGAATGAATTCTCTGATCGACTTTAATTGGCGTTTTGCCACAAACGGAGTAGAAATGAGTGAAGAGGAGTTTCTTGAGCTCGTTGCCCAGAAGCGCCGCCTTGTTAATTTTAGAGGGCAATGGATTAAACTTGACCCTGCCTTCATTAAACAGGTGCAGGCGATCTTAAAAAGAGCTGATCGCGAAGGCCTTCATCTTTCTGATATTTTACAGCAGGAGCTGCAAGCAAAGGATATTGATTCGGATGACGATGATGTTCTTGATACCCGGGCATTTGCCAACATTCAAATCGAGCTGAATCAACAAATGAGAGGAATGCTTAGAAAGCTGACAGATACGAGTGAACTGCCGACCAACAAGATTCCAAGCGAATTTCACG
Source organism: uncultured Metabacillus sp. (assembly GCF_947503125.1). Taxonomy (GTDB): domain Bacteria; phylum Bacillota; class Bacilli; order Bacillales; family Bacillaceae; genus Metabacillus. The sequence goes on along the minus strand of NZ_CANNCR010000025.1, from coordinate 18,642 downwards.
GCACACTTCGTCCCTATCAGCAAAATGGAGTTGACTGGCTCTTATTTTTACGAAGTGTTTCCTTTGGTGCCTGCTTAGCCGATGATATGGGGCTTGGAAAGACGATTCAAATGATCGCCTATTTTTCATATGTAAAGAAACATGAGCAACCTGAACACCCTGCATTGATTATCGCGCCGACTTCTGTGCTTGGAAACTGGCAAAGGGAATTTGATAAATTTGCCCCACATCTGAATGTTAAGCTGCATTACGGCCCAAATCGGGCGAAAGAAGAAAAGTTTGCGAAAGCGATCAAGGATGCAGATGTGGTGATTACTTCATACGGATTATCACATTCCGACTTTGAGGAACTGTCTTCCATTTCATGGAGCACGATTTGCCTAGATGAAGCGCAAAACATTAAAAATGCCCATACGAAGCAGTCGCGAGCGATTCGCAAGCTGCGCGGCCGTCATCATATCGCCTTAACCGGTACGCCAATGGAAAACCGCCTGACTGAGCTTTGGTCGATTTACGATTTTCTCAATCACGGATACTTAGGCAGCCTGCACAGCTTTCATAAGCGGTATGTTTTGCCGATTGAAAAGGATCGCAGCACCGAACAGATTGAGCAGCTGCAGCGTTATATTAAGCCATTTTTATTAAGAAGAACGAAGCGCGATGAACATGTCGCTTTAAATCTTCCTGAAAAGCAGGAGCAAAAGGAATATGTTCCATTATCAGTTGAGCAAGCCTCCCTTTATGAGCAGCTTGTAAAGGATACATTTGAACAGGTCACATCACTAGCAGGCATGCAGCGGAAGGCATTAATTTTAAAAATGCTCGGCAAGCTGAAGCAAATCTGCAACCATCCTGCCCTTTATTTAAAAGAGCCGCAGCCAAAGCAGCTCGTCACCCGGTCACATAAAATAGAGAAGCTCATTGAATTAACGACAACGATTCGTGAGCAGCAGGAAAGCTGCCTCATCTTCACACAATATATTGGCATGGGTGAAATGATGAAGGATCTGCTTGAAAAAGAATTCGGGGAACAGGTTCTCTTTCTAAACGGAAGCGTGATGAAGAATGAGCGTGACCGCATGGTCGAATCCTTCCAAAAGAAGGAGTATCCGTTTTTAATCCTTTCGTTGAAAGCCGGCGGTACAGGCTTAAACTTAACCGCAGCCAATCATGTCATCCATTATGACCGCTGGTGGAATCCGGCTGTTGAAAACCAGGCAACCGACCGTGCATACCGGATCGGCCAGGACCGATTTGTTCATGTCCATAAACTGATTACAACCGGTACCATTGAAGAAAAAATCGATGAAATGTTGGAGAAAAAGCAATCGTTAAATGATGAAATTATTCAAAGTGAAAATTGGATCACCGAACTATCATCTGATGAACTGGAAGAGCTGTTTACGTTGTCGATTTAAGATGATGGAACACTGAATTTTGTCAAATAATCTATAAATTGGAAATTTCGGAGTTAAAGGGGTACAACTCATGGCAGCAAAGCAGAAAAAAGGAAAGAAAGCTGAAGATAAAAAAGCCCCACAGTGGGAGAAGCTTGTGACTCTTATTGAAAAGAAGGTTTCAAAGTAAAACTGGAAGCAGCCCAATTTGTTATCATTAGGCTGCTTTTTAATCGTTTCTTTTTAGAGAAAAGTTGTGACGGACACTTTTCGTTTTTCTCACGTGTAAAATGTCCTTTATCGACTTGATGAAGACACTCCCCCTCTTTCCATACGAAGAAATGTCCTTGAAAGAAAGTGCGATGCTTCACCAAACAAAATTTCATTTAAATAAACAAATCAAACAATAAAACGGTTCCAAAAGCAATAAACGAAAGCAACGTCTCTAATACGGTCCAAGTCTTAAAGGTCTCCTTTACGGTTAAGCCCAAGTACTCTTTTACCATCCAGAATCCCGCATCATTGACGTGTGAGAGCATGAGCGATCCAGCGCCTGTTGCGATTACAAGCAATTCCAGGTTTACGCCTGACATGTGTTCGATAATTGGCGCAACGATTCCGGCGGCTGTTGTTAAGGCGACTGTTGCCGACCCTGTGGCGATGCGGATCAAGCCTGATACGATAAACGCCAATACAATCGGTGAGAGGGAGAAATGCTCGGACATTTGGGCAATCGATGTACCTACACCACTCTCAATAAGGATTTGTTTAAAGCCTCCGCCTGCCCCGATGATTAAAATGATCGATCCAACTGGCAGTAAGCATTCTTCTGAAAGCTTCTGAATATACGTTTTATCCATTCCTTGACGAATCCCAAGGAAGTAAAAGGCTGCAAAACACGAAATTAACAGGGCAATGACAGGACTTCCAATAAAGAGAAATAACTTTAGAACAGCGCTTGGTATTGGCAAATACGGCGCAATAACGGATAAGACCATTAAAATTACCGGTAATAAGATGATGAAGAAGGAAATGCCTGTACTTGGCAATTTCTCTGACATCTTGCTTACACGAATTAACTCTGGCTCACCTTCTGGTATTACGCGATTTTTCACCCACTTTGCAAATAACGGTCCTGCGATAACTGCAGCTGGCAGCGCAATGATCAGTGAATAAATCAGAACCTTTCCGATATCCGCTTGATAGATGCCGATTGCCGTCATAGCTCCAGGGTGTGGAGGTACCAAGCCATGTACAATGGATAATCCTGCTAGAACAGGTATGGCGATTAGTAATATATTTTGCTTTGTCGTTCGATAGATTGAAATAACAAGAGGCAGCATGACAATCCCTACGTCAAAAAATACTGGGATCCCAATGATAAAGCCTGAAAGCAGCATCGCCCATGGCAATTTTTTTACACCAAAGATGCGAATGAAGAAATCCGCTACTTGCATTCCAGCACCTGAATCAGACATCAACTTTCCTAAAATCGTCCCCAACGCTAAAATTCCGACTAAATGACCTAACACGCTGCCTACTCCGGTTTCATAAGCAGTGACGATTTTGTCCATTGATAATCCGGACATCACCGCTAAAAACAAGCTGGCAACCGTTAAACTAATGAACGCATGCCATTTCCACCATGCGACACCTAAAATAACAATGACAATTGACAGCAAGGTAATCGTTAACAAATATAATTCCATAGGTCTTCCCCCTTCTCCCTGTACGTAAACGTTTTCATTCACTTTGCGAGAAAGGGAGCTTTTTCCCCTTTTCTCGCAGTCTCTCTATTTTTAATTATGGTTATCTTTGTATATCGCCTAGCGATACAGTCATCGCTTGAATGATGTCACGCTCTGTTGACATTGGAGTATCACCCGCTATAGTATGGGCAAGCATCCCTGCTGCTGCGTGTTGCTCCGACAGAAGGGAACACTTGGTTGATATGACTGCCAGGGTAGTGTTTCGCAATCTCAGCTACTACAGCTGCCTGACGGTTATCACCAGCGCCCAACCCAATCGATACGGCATCTTCAATTTGCTCACCGTAGTCTTTCATTGCGGCAACTGCTTCTTCCACTGTCGAATAATCCTTTGAAAGAACACCGACTAATACATAGCCTTCAGCTGCTTCAAATACCTCTTTTGCATTTTCTACACTATTTGCTAGCACATTTAATGCGACACGGTCTTTGTAAAATCGATTTGTTATGTTTGCCATCTTATTTACCCCCTACAATTTCACGGATTTTCGCTTCAATTACCTCAATATCATCATGCTGCAGAGGACGGGGATCGATATCAAAATAGCCCTGTCTCACACCATAATCACGAGTGTAAATGGCTATGTCACCCTCGCGCAGCCTTGTATTCACTTCTTTTGCGGTTAGATGTGCCCCGTATGGATCAATGTGAATACGCGCCCGGAATATAGCCCGACCTGCTTCATCCTGGACAATTGTCACCTTGATGCCATTGAGTTCATTCAATGTCATTAATGTCTGCAAGGTTTCTTTCTCTTGTTCGCTTTTGTCTTCTTTATTGCCGTATTCATCAAGCGCTTGAAGTAAGCCAAATGCCGATTCTTTTCCGACCTTCATGCTGCGGCCAATGCCATGTAATTGAACCTTTAGCCACTCAATGTATTTGCGTTTACCGGCCACAATCCCTGAGGTTGGTCCTTCAATCGCCTTTGAGCCACTATAGATTGCCAGGTCTGAGTATTGCACATATTTTTGAAGATCTTCTTCTGCTGCCGCATCAACAATCAGTGGAACACCATTTCGTTTGGCAACCTCCCAAGCTTCTTCAACTGAAATCATATTTTTCTGGACGGCGTGGTGTGATTTGACGTAAAGGATAGCCGCTGTATGTTCACATATCGCATCCTCGATATGCTCCGCCTTTCCTTCATTGGCGTAGCCTACCTCAACTAATTTTCCCCCGCCTAAATAGATCATCGTTTCAACAGGTGCTCCGTATTGTACGTTGTGACCTTTCAGCATGATGATTTCTCTTTTCGTAATTTCTTCTTGGTGAAGACGCTCACTTTTACGGCGATTTCCTTGTGTCACCATTGCGGCAACAGAAAGGGCAATCCCGCTTGATGCCGAGTTTACGATTACGGCTGCCTCTGAACCTAAAATCCTAGCTACGTAATCACCGGCTTTATCAACTAAATCTGCAATCTCCACATAGTTTTGACCTCCTTGTTTCATTGCTTCCATTACCGTATCCGTTGGAGCTGAAACACCTAATATACTCATTCTTCCACTTGCATTAATCACACGTTTAAGTCCATATTTAGCATTTAATGAATTCGCCATTTGCAACCACTCCTTTAGTTTCGATTCGTTGATCTGATACGCGCTTTTCACCGTCTGAATCGATTAAAGTAATCGGCTCATTTTCCACTGCAAAAAGAGTCAGATTAGCAACATCTCCAGCCTTTATCCAGCCAAGCTCCGGTTTTTTCAACCAGTTAGCGGCATTGATCGTAACCGCTGCGATAACCTCTTCAAGCGAATATCCTAAGGACAGAAATTTCGTCAAAACATTAGCCATACTGTAAACAGGCCCTTTTAATCGGTTCATCCGATAAATATCTGTACTGATAGTATTTAAAGCGATATGATGACGCTTTGCTGCTTCCGCCACCTTAAAGGAGAAGCTTGCGGTACCATGACCAACATCTAAATGAACACCGCGTTTAATGGCATCTTTTAATACTTGGCGGGGGTTCTCATGTTCATCAAAAAGATTGTTTTGCTTTCCATTAAGATAATGGGTAATGACATCTCCTTTTTCCAAAAGCGGAATAATATCATCGATTTTTGGCGGTCCCGAGCCGATATGAACCATTATCGGCAAGTCTGTTTCACTAGAAAGGGCACGAGCGATTCTCAAAGGCTCAATACCATTTTCACAAACAACACTTTTACTAATCCGTGCCTTTAAGCCAACAATTATATCCTTATATTCCTTTACAGCTTGTACAACCTTCCCTTTATCAATCCACTCTAACCTTGATAATTCATCAACTCTTTCTAAGCCAATACATGAAATATTCAAAAAGGCATATACATTCGTTTTTGCTTTTTCTCCGCTTGCTGCTAAATCGGCAATACGATCAGCGCCACAGCTTCCCGCATCAACAATAGTCGTTACTCCCTGCTTTACTCCGATTTCGTCGATTTCATCACCGTACGGGTCAAATTCCGGAAAGGCATGGACATGTAAATCAATCCACCCGCTTGATACATATAGGCCGGAGCAATCGATAACATGCTCTCCATGACCATCCCCAGCCTTCATTACCTGGGCAATTTTTCCGTCCTCAATGACGATATCGATTTCCTCTTCATTTAATCGCTTTACATGACGCAATACAAAATCCTTCATCTATATCACCTTTTTCATAGTCAATTAAAGACGCTTACAATTTTATTGATCATAACGTTATAATGTTTTGGGATAAAAAATAATTTCTTAATGTAACGTAAAGATAACATAGAAAAAGAATAAAGTAAATATAACGTTATAATGTTTAATGAGAAAATTTGCATGTAAAATATTCCATGCAGCTAGAAGGATAGAAATCACTATGTTTCTACCCTATACATTCAGATTAACGACATATTTATGAATATCGGTATTATAGTAGCCGATCGAATACTCGATTAATTGTTCATTGATATCATAAGAAAAGCGGGTTCGTTGGAATAGCGGCTTCGGGTCAATCTTTAACAATTTGGCGATTTTTTCATTCGGTGTGTCCACACCAAATTCATCTTGAAACCGATTAAAATAAACGCCTTTTTCATACAACAATTCATACAAGGAATCCTTAAACATTTCAGGATCTAATGATAGTGAAAAACGATTGGGAATATAGTGGGTAAAATGAATATATGGCTGATCATTTAACGTATAAATGCGCTCAATACAATAGCACTCTTGCTCAAAATGATCAGACAAAACGGGATGGTCTGATACATCAACTTTAGAGATCGTTACATTGCCCTTTTTCAAGGTATATCCTGTTGATAATAAATATTCTGAAAACCCCTGCCCTTTCGATAATTTTGAGACGGCCCGATTCGCCAATACCTTCGTGCCGATACCGCTATGCTTTTCCACATAGCCTTCAATCGCCAGTTGTTCGACCGCTTTGCGTATCGTAATTTTACTAACGCCAAACTCCTTTTCTAATTCGGGTTCAGGTGGGATTAACGAATTTTTAGGGTATACGCCTTTAATAATCCGCTCTTTCAATTCATTTTTCACTTGAATATAAAATGGTCCCTTATTTCGTAACAATCTCATTAAGATCTACCTTTCCAATGTATCTACTCATTGTTCATATAGTTGTTTTATCTCTCCCTTATTGTACCAATAATTTTTTTGAAAGTGTAGGAATCTAATTTTCTTGAGGAATGACTGGAGAAGTTTTATTTTGAAGCAGCATATAAAAAAATAGCGGTAGTGGGAATAGTAGGTTATTATACTTCGAGCCTTTTTTCGATGTTGTTTATTTTCATATCGTGCACACCTGTTTTCCCACTTAAATACTCAACATTTGTTTTTACTGAGCTTAGATCTGCAGCATAAATATTAAAAGCTTCGCGATGCTGTTTAAGCTCTTCCTCAATCTTTTTAAAATGGCTTCTAAATTCTGTGGCATGCTGATTGATCGTTTGCTTTAATTCATTTTGATTTTCTTCTAAAACAGTTATCCTTTTTTCAAGCTTCTCTATTCTTTCTTCTAAAGAATCAACCTTGCCTTCTAACTTGTCCATTCTTCCTTCAAGGAGTCCCATCTTGCTTTCTAACTTATCCATTCTTCCTTCTAAACGTGCTACACCATCTTTTATTTCGTGGATTTCCTTCGTTAAAAGTAAAAATTGCTGATTCATTTGACTCATAAAGGTTTTTAATAATTCTTCCATCCTTCTTTCACCTCCTTTTAGCTATTATACCATTATTTCTCCTAAAAATAGGCTGGCTTGCTGAGGGAATCTAGCAGTAACCAGCCTCTCAATCTTCGAGGAGTTAAGGGGGTACTTTTGATTTTTTCTAGTACAGAGTAAAGCGGAACTAGCTTTCTTGCTCTACTAATTCACGTGGTTTGCCGCTCATGAAGCGAACGGAATCGGCTACAACTTCAGTGACGTAGACACGGGTTCGTTCAGCATTTTCATAGCTGCGTGTCTGTATTCTTCCTGTCACACCAACAATTGAGCCTTTTCGGCAATAGTTTGCTGTATTTTCTGCTGTTCGTCTCCAAAGTGTACAGTTAACAAAATCTGTATCAATTTCACCTGCTGCATTACGAAATTGCCGGCTTACAGCCAACGTGATGTTTGCGACTGGCGATCCATCTGCTGTGTAGCGAAGTTCTGGATCTTTTGTTAGACGACCTACTAAAATAATTTGATTGATCACCTTGTCCCTCCTTTCCTTTTATGTACAAATGAATTGTAATAGATTTCACTCTGTTGGGAAAATCAGTAAAAATTTATTTTGATTTTTTAGCAGCTCCTGAAACTCTTTTATCACCTAATACATTTTTTTAATTTGAAAAATGATCACTTATTCTTTCCGCAAATTTCGCCAATTTCATTGTTTTTTCAGTTAGTTCGGTAAGTCTGTTAAGCGTTGAATTGAATTTACAATGAATGAAATATGCTGATCGCCTGAATAGCTTATACTCTGAAGAATGACTTGGAAGGAATGGGATTGAATTATTTCATTTTTAAGGGGTGCTTCTATGTAGTGTTGTTCTACCTCATTCCATGTGAAGTATTGAATAGATAGATTTCGTTGTTCTAAATAGAAAACAAAACGCAATAAATTTTTTTGATCGATTGTTTCATAGTGAATTTCAACGATTGCTTGAGTAGGAACGAGAAAATAGTAATCTTTCTGTTTGCCTTTTTTAAAATCAGCTATTTTCAATACGATGTCGCCCTCAGTTGGTGTCTCATTAACCTGTAATGACTCTCTTTTTTTCTGTTTGACATAAAGACTTTTTAATTTAAATAGAACCATTTTTTTATAACCTCATTTCAAATAATTTACAATGTCATTATATGTCATTTTTCATGATGACTGTATAAAGCGAATAATGATATTTGGTGATATTTGACGAATTTTAAGAAAAACTTAACACTCATCTCATTCTTTCTTCATATTTTTTCGCTATTCTCAATATAGGTCCAAATATCTATTTTCGTTTAATTATCGAACAGTTGGCAGGATGTTCAGTAGTAGAACATGCAGGAGGTCTAAATGAGAGAGCTAAAAACATTTATCATGAATATGAAATATTATCGGGAGCAAAATGGATGGTCGCAGGAACAGCTCGCTGAAAGGATAAATGTATCCCGACCGGTTATAACGCGACTTGAAACAGGTGTCCAAGAGCCCGCCTTATCCTATCTGCTTTCCTTAAGCAATGCATTTAATATTAGCATCGATGAACTGATTGGAAGGAAGCAACAAACAAATGATTACCTTTTTGAGGTATATGGAGACTATTGTGAGGAGCCTTCACTGCCACAAGTTATTGATTATTTAATTAAGAATCCTAAAATGCTGGCATGTCTGCAACAGCTTTTACTAGCTAAACCAAAGAACCGCAAGCTGATTGAAGAAATGTTAATTACCGTCATCGAAAAAACGAAGAAATTATCTGAGTAACGATCATTTTTTTGCATTAATTATTCCTATGGTATAATAAATAAGGACTTCATTTAACAAAAAGAGGAAGCGCATGAGTAGAAATTTTTTTGTACTAGACACTAGCAGTTAAAAATAGGCGTCCTGTGTCTCGGAGCTTGACAATAAAACTAAGTACAATAACTTTCTTTTTCATAAAAAAATTTGCTTACAGGGGTGATGGCGATGAAAACATTTAAGCTTGTGGGCTTGAAAATTGAACAAGATATGGTTCAAGAGAAAACAATCAAAGAGATCCCGCTTGAAGATGGGTTAATCATTAACCTCGAGGATGGAGAGAACTCCTGGTTAATTGAGGCACTCATTCCAGAAGAGTTTCAAACCTACTTCGAAAAGCTATCGGAAGCGAAAAAGAAAATGAAAGTCCTAGTGACCATTTCGAAAAAGACAAATGCGCCTGCCCAAATCATGGCAAAGGTTAAAACCATTACTCCTTTAGAAAATCATTTATCAATTTTATTAGATGGCCGACTATTAACATCCAGACCAATCCATGATCCAGAGCAGCTGCTTCGTTCCTTAATGGGGCAGGGCTTATCAGGAGATGCCCTCATTAAAACATTTTCAGAAAACGTTCATCAGCGGAAAGAATCAACGAAGTTGTAAGAAAAGCGCAAGGCGACAAGCATAAGGCGAATAGGAACTAGATGCAGTCAAAAAAGCGATGTCCTCGTATCTTTACTGCATTTACACGTCCTGTGCCTTGGAGCTGATACGTGAGCGCTTGTCCACAGTTAATCCTTTTATTGTTTCCATAGAAAAATCTCGGAACGCACCGTCGCTCCGAGATTTCCTTTAAAAGAACTTCTTACGATCACGTTCTTCTTTTAAAATTTCGACTGCCTCTCTAAATCGTTGTGAATGGACAATCTCCCGTTCTCTTAAAAAGGCAAGACTATCATTTATATCGGGGTCGTCTGAAATATTAATAAGCCATTGATATGTAGCCCTCGCTTTTTCTTCTGCAGCAATATCTTCATACAAATCTGCAATTGGGTCACCCTTTGCTTGAATATAAGTTGCTGTAAATGGTACACCCGCTGCATTGTGATAAAACAAGGCCGAATCATGATCGACATAATGTTCACCTAAACCTGCTGCTTTTAGCTGCTCAGGTGTAGCATCTTTGGTTAATTTATAAACCATTGTTGCAATCATTTCCAGATGAGCAAATTCTTCTGTTCCAATATCATTTAATAAGCCTATAACTTTACCCGGAATCGTATAACGCTGGTTTAAATAACGCAATGCCGCTGCTAATTCCCCATCTGCACCGCCGTATTGTTCAATTAAATATTTCGCAAGAGTCGGATTACATGTGCTTACCTTTACTGGATATTGAAGCTTCTTTTCATATACCCACATGATCTGTTGTCTCCTTTCGTAATGAAAGGACCGGGTAGCACCGATCCTTTATCATATTAAACCTGCCATGGCCATGGAGCAGTTCCCCAGCTCCAATTTGCATCTGCAAAGCTGTTTCCATAGCCTTGCAGCATCCCGAATTTTGACTCAAACACTTGCTTCAACTCTTTGCTTTTTAAGGCATATTGGTTAAATTGCTGAAGAGCCTGCATATCATTTGGATGGGTATCAAGATAAAGGGTCAGTTCGACAAGGACAAAGTCGATCGCTTGAATTTCCTCAAGCAAGTGGTAATATTCATCAGGTAATTGCTTCACATTCACTACCTCCCTTTTCCTTCATACGGGTTTTCATATGGATCGTATAATGCAGGCCAAAGCGTACCCTTTTTCAAGGCAACCCTAGGCGGAAACTGCGGAAGGTTGGGCGGCTGAAATCCCATATATAAATGAGGCGGTGTTGAATAAAACTTTAATCCAATTGGCGGGCAAGGATCAAAGCGGCTATGAAATGGTCGATACGCCTTCATTCTAGTGAATGTTGCCGGCTGCTCATGAGGATAATTCATATCTTTCACCTTTTACACCTCTTTTTTGCGGAAAAATCAACTTCTCCACAGCTTATTTGTCACACTTTTTAAGTCCTTTATCACCATCATATTCAGTTACGAATCCTACTTATGAATGATTTATGGAAAAAGTTAAAATTTCATGGGGTTAAAATAGAAGAAAATTAGCGGGGTAACCAAATTGAAAATAAAGAAAACTTGCTGAGAAGCGACCACTGCCAATTTCTTTCTTAATGTAAAAAAGACCAACCAAAGCGGTCAGCCCTTTTCTCATTTATTCTTTAATTTGATCATCTTCGGTTATATCATTTTCAGTCGCATCTTGATTGCCTTCTTTTGTCGTATCTTCACCGGCATTCCCATTCGTATCTTCCCTTGCATCCTGTTCTAATTGCTCTTGTCCATCACCTTGAGGGTCCATGTTTTCATCTAAGTTTTCATCAACTGGAGATTGGCCGCCCTCATCTGACGGAGTATTGCCATTCTCATCAGGAAGCTGGTCATGTGTTTCATCCGGTGGTGCAGGGTCTGCATCATCGGCACATCCTGTTACAATCATGCCTGCAAGCAGTGAGCCAGATAATGTTAATAACCATTTCTTATTCATGTGTATTGCTCCTTTCTTCATTATGAATGAGGCCATGTTCTTTTATTAGGTTCCCCTGTTTTTTTGATTTGATTCTTGGTGAACGAGATTGCTTTTTCAAACAATAGGCAAAAAAAGAGACAAACGACCTGTGATTATGGTCCATTTGTCTCTTTGCTTCTTATGCTTCTTCCTTTTTCTCACCTAGTGCAAACGTGATTTCCGCTTCACATGCGACTTCTCCATCAACCGTTGCAATTCCTTTTCCTTTTCCAATTGCGCCGCGTGCACGTGTAATTTCAACCTCAAGGCGCAATTGATCACCAGGTTTTACTTGCTTTTTAAAGCGGCAGTTATCAATTCCAGCAAAAAATGCTAAGCGGCCGCGGTTTTCTTCTTTTTTAAGCATGGCAACTGCACCTACTTGGGCAAGTGCTTCAACAATTAACACTCCAGGCATAACCGGGTAGTCCGGGAAATGGCCATTAAAAAACTCTTCATTCGCTGTTACATTTTTTATGCCAACTGCATGCTTGCCTTCTTCAACCTCTAACACACGGTCAACTAATAAAAATGGATAGCGATGCGGGATGATTTCTTTTATTTGTTGAGTATCTAACATATGTATGGCTCCTTACTATTTTTTATTTTTTTGTATGTCGTTTCATTTCGATATAGAGTAAATCACTTCGAAGGAGAGTTACTCTTGAAGTCGAGATGAGAGGGGGGACTGGAAGCAATCGGCAATTCACCGATTGCCTTTATATACCTTCTATTTATACCTTAAAAACTTATAGAAAAAGTCTTAAGGTTAAAGAAAGTAATAAAATTCATCTTTTTCTAGAATATAAGGAATCTGTGGTTCGCCGATTCCTATTAATCCAACATCCAACCTCTCATTTCAAACTTTAAATTGCGTTCATAATTACAAATAGTTTTTTAAAAAATCCTATTAATAAGTATACGACAAAAGGAAGGCATTCACCTTCCCTTATATGCAAAGTATAATCTTCTTGTCATTCTTTTTCAACCAAATCGATGATATGCTGCCAGGTTGATTTATCAAGTGCGTCAGCAGGGTCGCCATTTCCGATCACACCGTATCCTACAATGACGCCAACGATAGTGCTGATGACCATGAAAATGAGTACAAGCAGCACCCTTAACCATATCGGTATTAATCTGACACGGATCTTTACTTTTTCTTGCTGTTTTTCCTTTGTCTTTTTGGCTTTTTTCACTTCTTCTCGACTAGCTGCTTTTGCCGTCTGTTTTTCAACCAATAGTCTATACTCCTATCTTACACCATTTATTAATCCAAGCATTTGGTCACCCATTGTGATCGATTTTGCATTCATCTGGTAGGACCGCTGTGAGATCATTAAATCGGTCAGTTCCTTTGATAAATCTACATTGGACATTTCCAATGAACCTTGCTTCAACGAGACGTTCCCACGCAATGCTCCTTCTAAATAGGTGAGAACATCACCTTGTTGATTATTGCCTAAGTCCGTTAACCTGTAACGGTTGCTGCCATTTTCGGCAAGCAATTGGGGGCGATCTATTTGGACAACGCCGAGACTGAAGACCTGCGGGAGATCTCCGTCATTTTGCGGGATCGCTGTAATTGTTCCATCCTCTGAAATGACAAGTTCTTTAAAGGTATCCTCAACCATAATCGGATTTTGATTTTCATCCAGAACCGGCCTTCCTTCAGCGGTGGCAAGCATTAAACGGTTTGTCCCATCGACTGCTGGTGATAAATATAAGGCGCCGTCCCTTGTATAGTGAATTTCCCCATCTACATCGATTTGCAGAAATTGATTTGGAACTGAAAAAGCAATATCAAGCGCTCTGCCTGTTTGCTTCAAGCTTCCTTGCGTCAAAGCCAGGCTGCTGCCCAGTCTTGCTCCCGTTCCTTGCCTAATCCCTAATTCGCCAAACCGACCGATTTTATCCTGTTCATTTGGCTGGTTGTCGATTTGCTGTCTCACAAGCTCGGAAAAAGAGGTTTCGGTCCGTTTAAAGCCTTGTGTATCAATATTTGCCAGGTTATGGCCAATTGTATCAAGCTGTTTTTGCAGCTGGCTCATCGTATTCGTCGCTGTAATCATTGAGCGTAACATGATATGTTCCCCCTATTATCTTAAGCGGCCAATTTCATTAACGGCCTTATCCATACTTTTGTCATAAGCTTGCAGCACCTTTTGGTTTGCTTCAAATGAACGGTATGCAGTCATCATCTCTGTATACGTTCTTGCAACATCAACGGTAGAGCCTTCCAGGAAGTTTTGTTTCAAATTGTATTCGATCTCAGCATTATTAGCGGCTGAAGGCAGGGCTTGATTGTTTGCCGTCCGATATAAGCCGTTTCCTTCTTTTACAAGATTTCGGACATCTGCTTCAAAGCGGACATCAATTTGTGCAACAAATTCTCCGTCAGCGAAAATATCACCATCCTCAGTCACTTGAAACTCACCAGATTGTATGAAAATTGGCTGGCCGGTTACAGATAATACTTGATTTCCATTTGAAAGCAGTCTCCCATTTTCATCAAGAGTAAAATGTCCATTACGTGTATAACGCTCGTCTCCTGATTCATTCTCTACTGCAAAAAACAGCGCGCCCTTTACATTTGTTTCTTGATGAACCGGAACATTTTGCTCAACAAGGGCTACATCACTCTTTAAGCCCGTTTCCCGCAGATCACCTTGGAGATAATGACTATTTAGCTCTTGTATGTAAACACCTGTATGTAACCACCCCACTGTGGCAGGGACTGCAACATTTTCCATTCTTTTTAACAGCATTTCCGGAAAGGCGCGAATCGATGATTGATCTGCTTTGTAGCCCGGTGTGTTGGCATTCGCCATATTGTTTGAAAGCATTTCTGTCCGCCTTTGCTGTGTCAGCATGCCTGCTGTTGCTGTGTATAATCCTCTTAACATCTCATACACCACCTTTGTATAAATTACCGCACAATCCGAATTCTTTCGACAGAATTCCCTACCATTTATTATAAAGGAGTACAACTGTTTTCTCATTACATTTTTTCAGGAAATGGTTGTTATATTTTAGAAAAAACAAAAAAACTATAGGACAAAGGATTCATTTATGAAAAAAAGAGTCTGAAAATCAGACTCTTAATCGAACAATATATTAAACTAATTTTTTGCGTGAAATGCGATCCATATTATCAAGCATAATACCTGTTCCGATTGCCACGCAATCCATTGGTGCTTCTGCAACGAGAACCGGTACTTTAAGCTCTTCTGCTAAAAGCTGATCCAATCCATGTAATAATGCTCCACCGCCAGTTAAAATAACACCGCGGTCGATGATGTCAGCTGAAAGCTCTGGAGGAGTACGCTCTAGGACACTCTTAGCGGCTTGTACAATAACAGCAACAGACTCACGAAGGGCATCTTCCACTTCCTTCGAATTGACTGTAATCGTTCTAGGCAAACCTGTAACCATGTCGCGGCCGCGTATGCTTATTTCTTCATTACGTCCGCCTGGGAATACTGTTGCAACATTTATTTTGATGTCTTCAGCTGTACGTTCGCCAATTAGCATCTTATACTCACGTTTGATGTAATTTAGAATTTCAAGGTCAAACTTGTCCCCAGCCATTTTAATTGAAGAGGCGGTGACAATATCGCCCATTGATAAAACAGCGACATCAGTTGTTCCACCGCCAATATCAACTACCATATTCCCATATGGCTGAAAGATATCCATACCAGCACCAATCGCTGCTACTTTTGGTTCTTCTTCAAGAAACACATTTTTCCCTCCGCTTTTTTCAGCGGCTTCCCTAATCGCCTTTTGTTCAACTGATGTAATATTTGTCGGACAGCAAATCAACATGCGCGGTTTAGACAATAAACCTTTTACATTCAGTTTATTAATAAAATGCTTTAACATCGCTTCAGTCACTTCAAAATCTGCAATAACGCCATCTTTTAAAGGGCGAATCGCAACGATATTCCCAGGAGTACGTCCTACCATACGTCTGGCTTCTTCACCAACAGCAAGAACCTTTCCTGAGTTCTTGTCTAATGCAACAACCGATGGCTCATTCAGCACGATGCCTTTTCCTTTAACATGTATCAATACATTTGCCGTACCAAGATCTATACCTATATCCCTAGCAAACATTATCTCTATATCCTCCTTGCAAATCTTCATTCCCAGAATAACTGACCTAATTAAATATTGTATCATAAATTCAAAAAAAAAGTATGATTTTGTAAAATAAATTCACTGGTTTATGTAGGAATTTGTCGATTCACATAGAATGAAATAGAAGCTAATAGCATAGAAATGAGTATACGACACTCAAACCTCCAAAACTTAAGAAACAGATACAAACGCTTTATTTTACTGGCTGCTCTTCTAAAATCTCGTCTTTTTTATATTTCAGCTTTGTTGCTTCTCCACCACGGAGATGCCTAATTGATTTATGGTAATCAAGGATCTCCTTTACCTCATTCGCAAGATCAGGATTAATTTCAGGTAGCCTCTCCGTTAAATCTTTATGGACGGTACTTTTGGAAACGCCAAATTCCTTCGCAATCACGCGAACTGTTTTCTTTGTCTCCACGATATACTTCCCAATCTTGATTGTGCGTTCTTTGATGTAATCGTGCACACCACTCGCCTCCCTAATATGGATGTGAGAAGTGTGAAATGAGACTCGCATACCAAGACATTTTGGCTGACTTTCTCTTAGATGATCGTATGATGCCCCTGCTACTGCGATTAAAATATACACTCACGATCCCTCACCTCAAACACTCTCTTTGATAGGTTTGTAACATTTTATTAGCTTGGGTTAGGGAATATGCAAGAAAAGTCAAGAGGGACAAGGGTTTTATTCATTTTTTTATAAATTTATTAAGTTTTTGCCTGAATTTAATGTATTTTAAGGTGATTGTTTGCAGGAAATTATTTTAACGGGAATGTTTATTTCTAAATTATTTCCTGAGAAATTTGTCGAGATGAATAAGGAGGATTCCAAATTTTGGTTAGTTAGGATGAATGCTTTTTAGAGAATTTAGCTGGTTAGATTTGAGCTCTAAATTGGAGAAAGGTTTGTTCAGAGTTTTATTGAACCACATAAATGATTATTTTGAACTACTAACTGATTTTTTTGAATCACGTTCTTTAAGAATTGAACCAGCGGATAATGGATTTGAACCTCTTACTTCATGATTGTATCACCTAGCGATATATATGAACCAGATACCAATATTTTTGAACCACCAACCTCAGGAATCGAACCACTCTCCAATTTCCAATTCCCAAAAAAAATCGAGGCCGACCTCATTATTGTGTGAGTTCAACCTCGTATTGGATCTATCCTTACGAATTTAATGTGTTATTTTTAGTTTCTGGCTCGCTAGATTGTTGGCTGTCTTCAGTTTCTCCTGTTTCAGCATCTTTATCTGCTTCTGGAGATTCTTCTGCAGGTTGGTCACCTGTTTCAGCGTCTTCTTTTGGAGCTTCTTCTCTCATTTCAGCGTCTTCTTGAGTGGCTTCTTCTTCAGTAGCTTCCTCTTGAGATGCTTCTTCTTCTGTAACCTCGATGGATGTTACCGGCTTATCCATATAAGATTCTGGGTTCACAGCTACACCGTTTTGACGAATTTCGAAGTGTACATGTACACCATCTTCTTCGTTGTATAGGCTCTTACCAGCTTTACCGATTACTTCGTTTTGTTCTACCTTGTCACCAGCTTGTACACTAACATCTGCTAATGATTGATAAACAGTTACGACATCATTTTCATGCTCAATTTCAACAACATGGCCAAGGATTGGGTCTTTTGTTGCGTTTGTTACTGTACCGCTTAGCGATGCAACAACATCAAATTCTTTTTGATCTTCTCTTGCAATATCAATTCCTTTGTTCATTCTGTAGGAATTGTTATAGAATACAAGTGCGGCTTCTTGCTCTTCTGTTGAAGCATTTGGATCATAGAACTTTTTAACAACTTGGACAGCTTCAGAATCTACAGCAGGCATTGCAACGTTCTCTTTTAATGTATTTACTTCTACTGCTTCTGGCGCTGTTTCTCCTTGGTTTTCTTTTTGTAAGTCTTCAGCTACATTGTTGCTGATGCTTTGATACCATAAAACCGCTGTAAGGATAACTGCTGCACTCATTAGGTAGATTGCCGGAAATACCCAACGTTTTCTAAAAAATTGTTGAATTTTTGATTGAGAAGTACGTTTAGTTTCTTCCTCTCTCATTCTATCATCACCTCAGCAATCATTCTGAACACAATTGCTGAATTATATACACATCTTAAAAAATTTTTTAAAATTTAGTATGTGCAGTATTTAAAATAATATGTGCTTCCTTAAATATTTCTATAATTGTGATAATTGCAAAGGCACAGTTTATTGTCTTCTCGATTTATATTCAGCTGCAACATTTCCATTTAAGGCATCATCATTAAAGCTATATTTTTTTTCGATAAACACTTGATGCCAGATCATGAAGATCAGCACCGTCCAAAGCTTTCGACTGTTATCCTTCTTTCCGGTACAATGCTCTGACAGCAGGCGAAGCACATACTTCTTATTGATAAAATAATTAGTTTCGCTTTCATGAATAACAAGCAGGGCCCAGTCATATAGTTCATTTTTTAACCAGCTTCTAATTGGAACGGGGAAGCCTAATTTTTTTCTATTTAATATATGTTCAGGAACAATCCCTTCCGCTGCCTTTCGAAGAATATACTTTGTTGTTCTATTAGCAAGCTTCATATCTGTTGGAATTTTTGAAGCAAGATGAAAAACCTCTTTATCTAGAAATGGGACTCGCAATTCTAACGAGTTAGCCATCGTCATTTTATCTGCCTTAAGTAATATATCCCCCTTCAGCCATGTATGCGTATTGTAAAAACTTTTATATTAAAAAAGTTAATAATCTTTGAATTTAAGGGCTTTAAATGCAAAAAACTTGCCAC
>NZ_CANNCR010000024.1 GCF_947503125.1 uncultured Metabacillus sp. | reverse complement strand
ATTAATCTCACTATACCAAAGAATGAGGTGTTTTTTCATTTTTAATAGGTGTCAACTACCATAATTGATATAACCTACATTCAATACAACCAACGAGTAACACTCATTTTCTTTGTGCGAAAGTTGAGTTATCTATTAAAGATTGCAATTTTATATTCTGTTTTTTTACTTGATAAAAGACACGCTGCAAAAAGAACTTTTAGTACACCATTTAACTCGTTAGGGGAGATTTCTCCCTTTTTAACGGCTTTCAATTTTCCATCAGGAATTTAATACATATTTATACGCAAAAATGAAGAAACTGCCAATAGAGGCAGCCTTCTTCATTTTTATATTTGTAATTGAAGTTGGTCCTGTTTTTGTTTATGTTTAATAGTAGCTTGTGCTGCTGCAAGGCGTGCAAGAGGTACACGGTATGGTGAACAGCTTACGTAATCCAATCCTACATCATGGCAGAATTGGATTGAATTCTTTTCTCCTCCATGTTCTCCGCAAATACCTGTTTTTAACCCTGGCTTTCTGCCTCTGCCTAGCTTTACGCCAGTTTCAACAAGTTTTCCTACTCCTTCTTGATCAAGAGAAGCGAATGGATTTTCCGGGAGCACTTTGTTTTCAATATAAGCTTGAAGGAATTTTCCCTCTGCATCATCTCGGCTGTATCCAAAAGTAGTTTGCGTTAAATCATTTGTTCCAAACGAGAAAAAGTCCGCCTCTCCGGCAATTTGGTCAGCTGTTAAAGCCGCTCGCGGTACCTCAATCATTGTACCAATGAGATAATCAAATTTCAGTCCTGTTTCTTCCTCAACTAGCAAGCCCGCATTAATCACTAATTGTCGCATTTCTTTTAACTCATTTACATGCCCAACCAATGGAATCATAATTTCTGATTTTACGACCATTCCTTTTTCCATTACCTTCGCAATTGCATAAAAGATGGCTTTTGCTTGCATCACGTAAATCTCTGGAAAAATCATACCCAATCGGCAGCCGCGGTGACCTAACATTGGATTAAATTCATCTAATTGGCGTACTTTTCTTAACAGCTGCTCTTTATCCTGTAATTCCTTAGATTTTGAATTTGTTATCTGAAGTTTTGTCACCTCAACCAGAAGTTCTTCTTTATCTGGCAAAAACTCGTGAAGAGGAGGATCTAATAGACGAATCGTTACAGGATTCCCCTGCATCGCTTCAAAGATTCCTTCAAAATCTTCTTGCTGCATTGGCAATAACTTGGCTAGTGCTTTTTCTCGCTCCTGATGTGTTTCTGCAAGTATCATCTCTTGTACAATTGGAATTCGATGTGTCTCCATAAACATATGTTCTGTGCGGCATAGTCCGATTCCACCTGCTCCAAACTCAAGAGCTTTTTTGGCATCTTCAGGGTTGTCTGCATTTGCTCTAACGCCAAGTTTTCGTTCCTCATCTGCCCAAGAAAGCAACAATTGAAACTCAGATGAAAGCTGCGGTTCAATCATCGGAATTTCCCCTAACATAATTTCACCCGTTGAACCATCAATCGTAATGACATCACCTTGTTTTACGATCGTGTCTCCTACTTTAAACTGCTTTAATTTCAAGTCAATTTTTAATGATTCACAGCCGCATATACAAGCTTTTCCCATACCTCTTGCAACAACTGCTGCATGGCTTGTCATTCCTCCACGGCTAGTGACTGTTGCCCCAGCCGCAACAATTCCATGAATATCATCAGGTGTGGTTTCTGGGCGAATAAGAATCACCTTCTTTTTCTCATCCTTCGCTAATCTTTCTGCTTCATCCGCATCGAATACGACTTCTCCTGTTGCTGCCCCAGGAGAAGCTGGCAGACCTTTCGCTAAAGGCTTTCGTTCATATGAATCATCAATGCGGCGATGGAGGAGTTGATTGAGCTGTTCTGGATCTACACGCAGAATAGCCTCCTCCTTACTAATGATTTGTTCATTTACTAATTCAACTGCGATTCTAATGGCTGCTTGAGCTGTTCTTTTTCCAGTCCTTGTTTGCAGAATAAATAGCTCGCCACGCTCGACAGTAAACTCAATGTCCTGCATGTCTTGATAATGCTTTTCAAGAAGGTGACAGGTCCGAATTAACTGCTGATATACTTCTGGCATTTCTTGCTGGAGAGAAGCAATCGGTTGCGGGGTACGAATCCCGGCAACAACATCCTCTCCCTGAGCATTTATCAAATATTCACCGTAAAGCTTTGCTTCCCCTGTTGATGGGTTACGAGTAAAAGCCACTCCAGTACCAGAATTGTTGCCCATATTTCCAAATACCATGCTCTGTATGTTCACCGCTGTTCCAAGATGATCGGGAATATTCTGAAGACGACGGTAAACAATTGCACGTTGATTATTCCATGAATCAAAAACAGCGCGAATCGAAAGGAATAACTGCTCCTTTGGATCCTCAGGAAAAGTTCTTATCGAATGCTTACCTACAATCCTCTTGTATTCCTGGATCACTTCTTTCCAATCTTCTGCAGACATTTCTGGATCTGAGCTATATCCCTTTTCTTCCCTGATTTCGTCTAAAAATTGTTCAAAATAAAAACTATCTATTTTAAGGACAACATCGCTAAACATTTGAATAAATCTACGGTAAGAGTCATAAGCAAAACGCGGATTGTTTGTTAATTTTGCCAGCCCCTCAACAGTCTCATCATTCAGGCCAAGATTTAAAATGGTATCCATCATGCCTGGCATTGAATGCACTGCACCAGAGCGGACGGAAACAAGCAGAGGATTGGATGGATCTCCAAGTTTTTTTCCTGTTTTTTCTTCAAGGATATTAAGGGCTTCTAAAACCTGAAATTCAATCTCTTTTGAAATTGATTTTTCCGCATCATAATATGTATTACATGTCTCTGTTGTTATTGTAAAACCATAAGGAACCGGTAACCCAATCCGGGTCATTTCTGCTAGGTTAGCTCCCTTACCTCCTAAAAGTTGCTTTTGTTTGCTATTCCCCTCATCAAACATATAAACAAATTTAACCATGGAATACTGCCCCTCTCTTTTTTAACATTGATAGTATTAAATCAGCCGTCTCTTCTATTGCTTTATTTGAGACATTAATGACCGGACAACCTATACGTTTCATTATTTTTTCAGCATATTCTAATTCTTTAAGGATCCGATCAAAATTCGCATAATTCGCTTGAGTTGTTAACCCTAAATTTTTTAATCGCTCTATGCGAATCTCATTTAATTTATCTGGTGATATGATTAATCCAACACATTTCGTTTTAGGAATAGTAAAAAGTTCATCAGGAGGTGCAATTTCTGGTATTAAAGGTACATTTGCCACCTTAAATCGTTTATGGGCCAAATACATGGAAAGCGGTGTCTTAGATGTTCTAGAAACTCCAATTAATACAATATCTGCATGCTTAATCCCTCTTACATCTTGTCCATCATCATATTTTACTGCGAACTCAACCGCTTCAACTCTGCGGAAATAGTTATCATCTAATTTCCTCATTAGTCTTGGCTGCCGAATCGGTTCTTTATTAAATGTTTGAATAAATGCTTCCATAAGCGGGTTCATTAGGTCAATCGCCATAATTCCTGCCTCTTTTGCCTGCTGGTCAAGAAATTGCTTTAAAGACGGTATGACGATCGTATAGGCAATGATGGAATGATGATATTTCGCGGCCGTAATGACATTACTAATATCGTTTATATCCTCTACATAGGAAATATACTTAATTTCAACATCTTCCCTATTAAATTGTGATGCAACTGCTTTTACCATCAGCTCAGCTGTTTCGCCAACCGAATCAGATACGACATAAACAATTTCCTTCTTACTCACTTCTGACCTCCTATTCCTTTGCCTCTTTTTATTGTTTCAAAGAGTTATTATGTTATACTAATTACTCGAAATACGAAATAATGTGTCATACTATTTAATTAAATAGTATATTACCACTTATTATACTTCAATTCAATCCCTTTCTTTGAATCTAGTTCAAAAAGTTCAACATTATCTTGCGGGTATATCGATCTTTCAATATAGGTGAGATTTCCCCCGGATTAAGGCGTTTGCTTATTGACTATACATAATAGTTTCCCTCTATAAATCTTTTGTCTATCAACTATCCCTTGCCTTTATTGCCTATGTGATAATGAGAATCTTAACAACTATTTGGGTTGTCATGTGTTGTAATATGATCAACCGTATCTACAATACCTCCTTGGTCAATAGCCACATCTACGACTACAGAACCACGTCTTCTCTTATAATTTTATTTTTGGAATTTACTAGTCTTCTTATTCACAAACAGCTTCTTTTACTCCCATTTATAAGTTTTCATAATAGCTCTGCAACTCTTCTAGTCTCAGTTCTAATTATTTACTAGGTAACTTTTTTTGGCCAGATATTCTCTCCTTTTATATACTTAATTTAAGAATCATATAAGTTAAAAAATAATCATAGAAAATAGGTGAAGCAAAGATGGAGTTGGCTACATTATATAAGACATATCGACCATACCTCTTTTCCATTGCATACCGGATGCTTGGATCCATTACCGATGCAGAAGATATGGTTCATGACTTATTCCTTCAAATTAACCTTGATACCAACCAAATTTAGGCAGGTTGACCTTATAGCAGAGTCATTTATAAAAGCATCGGTTACCGGTAACTTTGAGGAATTTATTGATCTTCTGACAGAAGATGTTGTACTTATATCCGATGGTGGCGGAAAAGTGCCTGCTGCATTAAATCCAATTGTAAACAAACAGCGTGTATCTGCTTTTCTTAAAGGAATTACAGCTAAAGGAAGTTTCATAGGAGAAGTTCTTCCAGTGATCGTAAATGGTCAAAAAGGGATCTTGCAAGTAAAAGAGGGACATCCTGACAAAGTCATCTGCTTTGAATTAGATTCTCAACAAAAAACTATCCAGAGAATCTTTATTATCCGAAATCCTGATAAATTAAAGCATATCCCTATTCCTTAATTAGAATAAACCGAGAGCTCTAATGCGAGCTTTTTTTTAATGTCACAAATCAAACCTCTATTTAGTCTTAATAGTGAAACATAAATTAATTAAATGGAGGTTATCTACATGGAGCAACGTATTAACTACATGCAAACAAATCGAGAAGTCTTTAGATTAATGAGACAACTGGAGGACTACAAGAAAACAACAGGATTTGATAGTAAACTCATCGAATTAGTGAAAATTCGTGCGTCTCAAATCAATGGCTGTGCTTTCTGCTTGGATATGCACACAAAGGATGCCCGGGCAATTGGTGAAACAGAACAAAGAATATACTGTTTACCGGCTTGGCGGGAGTCACCCTTCTATTCTGAAGAGGAAAGGGCAGCGATAGAATTAACGGAAGCCGTTACAACCATTTCCGCAAACGGGGTACCAGATGATCTGTATCAACGGGTTCGCCAGCATTTTGATGAAAAACAATATATCGATCTCGTTACGATCATCATCACCATAAACGGTTGGAACCGTTTGGCTATCTCAGCGAATAGCATACCTGGACTTTACCAGCCTGTAGCAGAAAAATAATGTTAACAGCATGAGAATGGGGGTGTCTCAACCTTTTGAGACACCCCCATTTTACTCTCTCTTTTCTCATTTATTGATTGACCGGAGTAACTGCATCCGTTAGCTCTCGTTCTAATTGTCTTGTATATTCAGCCGTTTGCTCCTTCGTCCAACCAAGCTTTTCTTCCATAAACGCAATGACCTCATCCTTCCAGCTGCGAACCCAATCAATGTTAAAGAATAAGGCTCCTGTACGGCGAATAAAGAAATCCACTGGCTTTGTTGCCATTTCTTGTTCAATCGCGTACATTAACTGTGCATAAACGATGCGTGATAGCTTCGTTTCTACTGTGTCATACTGTTTTCCGTAACGGAAAAGCTCATCAACATTCGATCCATACATAGCAGCTAAGTGATGTCCCTCTTCTTTTGTAAATCCGGATTGAAGAGCTTCTATTGCTTTTTTTGCAATAAATGGCCCTAACCCTTTAGAACCGCCAACATTTCCTCCTGAAATCGGGTATGTTTTTGTTTGGCTTTCTTTGAATCCTTTTCCCTGTTCTTGAAGACGTTTGGCAATAAGATCAACTACAGCCTCCGCCATTTTCCGGTAGCCAGTAAGCTTCCCGCCCGCGATGGTGATCAGCCCGCTTTCAGCCTCCCAGATTTCATCCTTACGGGAGATTTCAGAAGGATCCTTTCCTTCCTCATAAATTAATGGTCGAACACCAGCCCAGCTTGATTCAACATCCTTTTCTGTTACCTTGACATCTGGGAACATAAAATGAATCGCTTTTAAAATATAATCACGGTCCTCAGCAAGCATCTTCGGATTTGCCGTATCCTTGTCGTAAAACGTATCTGTTGTACCTACATATGTTTTACCATCACGCGGAATCGCAAAGACCATCCGTCCATCTGGTGTATCAAAATAAACGGCTTGACGAAGCGGGAATTTTGACTGATCAATGACTAGATGAACACCTTTTGTCAAGCGAAGCTGTTTATTATTTCTTGCATAATCATGTTTCCGAATCTCATCAACCCAAGGGCCGCCCGCATTTACTACCTTTGCTGCTTTTATTTCATAAAGCTTGTTCGACATCATATCTTTTACAACAACACCTGTTATTTGTTTATTTTCATATAGAAATTCTTCCGCTTTTGCATAATTGATAACATGTGCGCCATTTTCAACAGCCGCTTTCATCGTTTCGATGGTTAAGCGTGCATCATCTGTCCGGTATTCAACATAATATCCGCCGCCTTTTAATCCTGCTTTTTTCACAAGCGGCTCTTTACGCAATGTATCAGTTGCTGAAAGCATAGAACGGCGTTCAGATTTTTTAACACCTGCTAAAAAGTCGTAGACACGAAGACCAATTGACGTACTAAATCTTCCAAAAGTCCCTCCTTTATGAATCGGTAATAACATCCATTCAGGTGTTGTTACATGCGGACCGTTTTCATAAACAATAGCCCTCTCTTTCCCAACCTCAGCAACCATACCGACTTGAAATTGTTTTAAATAACGGAGACCTCCGTGAACAAGCTTTGTTGATCGGCTCGAAGTACCCGCTGCAAAATCCTGCATTTCCACTACCGCTACCTTCATCCCTCTAAGTGAAGCATCTAATGCAATGCCGGCACCTGTAATACCGCCGCCAATAACTAACAAGTCATATTGATCCTTAATCATTTCTGTTAATTGATCTACTCTGTTTAAAGCCGAGAATTTTATCGACATTTCGTTTTTTTCCTCCTATAATTAATGACCTTATTGTTAAAAATATCCAATTATTACTAAAAAAGAGAGACCACGACTTTATTATAGCCCTTTTAAGCTATAACACAGTCTTGGTCTCTCTGAATCTCAAACCAATTTATTAACTTATTTTTATTATAACATATTTCGTTTAATATTGAAGTAGAAAGTTATAAAAAAAGCGCAAGGCGCCTGCCTATCGGCGACAAGCATAAGTCAAACAGGAATAGAAGGTGTACTTTACCTTCAATTCCTGTTTGACTTATGACCTCGAGCCGATGGCGCCTGGAGCTAGATTCAGAAACGCAAGCTATGTTAAGAAAATATATAAATTCTGATATTATAAAAAAGAAGGTGTTTCAAGCATAAGTTTTGAAACACCTCCTTAATCACTTATTAGCCTAATGGGGAAAAGCCTAATGGCAAACGCAAACCTAATAAAATTGTTAGAATAAGTGAAATAATGAAGATAATCCAAAATACCTTATTTGGCTGGCCTTTTTTCGCTTTAACTAATACCATTTCCATCATTCCGATCGTTACGATACCTAAGATGATCTTACCGATATACTCTCCATTAAATTGGTAAATACCTGAAGCAATGATCACTCCTGTCACAATGATCAAAATATAAAACAGTCTTAAAACCATGTGAACTACTTTTTCTTTTCCTGATTTTAATAGTGAGTTTGCTACGAAGAAAAGGATAATGGCGATTACCCATGTCGTAATATGTGCATGTGTCATATTTTTTCCTCCTTAATAGGTTCAAACAACCCTATTTTAGCATGATTCACTAAAAATATTAATGAAACTGGTTCAAAGAATTGTCTGCTTGTGTCTATTTTATGAAATCCTGCCTTCATCATTATGAATTCATTATTCGATTTCTTAATACCCCGATCTTTTCAATCTCAATCTCTACTAGATCGCCAGGCTGTAAAAACTTAGGAGGGTTAAATCCCTTCCCTACCCCGGCAGGTGTTCCTGTTGCAATAATATCACCTGGTTCAAGCGTTGTTCCTTGTGAGATCGTTGAAATGATATGCTCAATTGTAAAAATCATATTCTTTGTATGGCCGTTCTGTCTTACTTCATCATTAACTTTTGTAGTAATTGTTAAATCATAAGGGTTTTCAATTGCAGATTTATGAACGATATAAGGACCGATCGGACAAGAGGTATCCAGGCTTTTGCCAAGCAAAAATTGTTTATGCTGCGCTTGCACATTTCTTGCCGTAATATCATTTACGATGGTAAAACCAAACACATAATCCATTGCTTCTGCTTCATTTATTTGCTTGCCTTTTTTCCCAATAATGACCGCAAGTTCTCCCTCATAATCAAGCTCTTTCGTTAGATGTAAATGCGGATCTATTTCATCTTCATGGCCAATGACAGAAGTTGGTACTTTTGAAAACAGCATAACATGTTTTGGTACATCTGCCTCACTTCCCATTTCGATTGCATGTTCTCGGTAGTTTTTCCCTACACAAAAAACATTTTTAGCTGGTCTTGGAATAGGGGAAAGCAGTTTTACATCTTCAATTGGGTAAAGATAGCTTTCAGATCCATCTTTACCTACGATTTTATCAACAATTTGTTTTACATTTTGGACAAACTTGTCACCTAATGCCACACAATCAACCATGGATTTTGGGAAAGATGTTAATTCAAAAATATCCTTTTCCGCTTTTTTTAAATCAATGATTTTATCACCGTATACTACTCCAATAAACTGCTCATTATGTATTGACGCTGTTACGAATTTCATATGTCCCCTCCGTATAGAATCGTTTTGTGTTTGTTGTTACTTTTTCTCTTAAGCTGTGAATCGGGATAGTAAGAATATTCGATAAGCACTCACTGATTTCCTTTAATAATAATGGGGATGTTTCTCTCTCTTTAAAAGGACCATGATACTTCCAAGGTCCATCTGTTTCGATTAAAAGCTGATCCATCGGGATTTGTCTAGCTAATTTCTGATCTCGTTCCCGGTAACAAACCTCTGGTGTAACAGAAACATAATATCCGCTTGAGACAATATCACTTACTACATCCTCCCTGGCCTTTAACCAATGAAAATGTGCGTGTGGAATTTGCTGCCTCTTTAAGCAGGTTAATGCATTTTTCGCTTCTTCATGCACAGCATGTAAAACAACTGGCAATTTTATCTCCTTCGCCATCTGTAAAAACTCTTCTAATACAAATATGTATTCTTCCTCTTTGTATCGTTCATAAAGCTCCTTTTTTCGATAAGTCGGCAGCCCAATTTCCCCTATTGCAGATAAATGCTTCCGTTCCTGTTTTATCAGATCTAGGAGTTCAGCTAATTCCATGCTTGCTGGAGGGGGAGCTTCCGGATGATGTCCGATTGCTGCATAGACAAATTCAGGAAAGCGTTGCTTAAGCTTCAATATCTCATAACTTGATTGCAGGTTTGACGCAACTGCTACAACAGCTTCGATTCCATTTTCCTGCCATCTTAAAATGGCCTCATCTAAATTAGAGTGATATTGATCAAGATGTATATGTGCATCAATCATCAACGAACTCCTCCCAAGGATTATTGTTTAAAAACCTATTTTTATGGTACGGAAATAACTTATTTAGCAAAGAAGATGTGTAACAGTTGGAGATATTTTGCACTTTCATTTTACACGAATAGAAATAAGGATCATACATATTATTCTTGCTAATATGTATGATCCTTTTTTCTATTCTACAATTGATCCTAATTCCTATAGTTTAAGTTAGTATTTTCACAAGTACCTTATAAATACATATCGGCAATTTTTATCTGTAGAAGTAAAAGCATTTATTAACATCGTTTTTTCCAATTGAATTATTTTGCTAGAAGAGCTTCAACCTAAAAAGTCGAATTCCATTATTAAAAGAAGGTTCATGACCGTTATAAAACTTGACTAGTATCTATCCTGGTGGAATTTTTCCCCTTAACCTGCTTTAACGTCGCTACGATAAGAAAGCTAACAATTACTAGTAAGAGCCATGAGCTCACCTTCCCAAGATGAACAAGACTCCATGCCTCTGTTTGGTTTGGGTATTCCCAAGCTCCAAAGTACGTTGCGATATTTTCTGCTATCCATATAAAAAATCCTATGAGCACAAAAGAAAGTGCGAGTGGCATACGGTAACGAGTTCCATTAACCTCGTATATGACCCATGATTTCCAAAAAACAATGATGACAAGACCGGATAACCAAAAGCGGACGTCAAACCAATAATGGTGTGTGAAAAAATTCAAATAAATCGCAGCTGCAAGAGGTACAACGACCAAAAACGGCGGCCACTTAACGAGTTCAACTTTAAGCCTCCTCCACGCCTGGCAAAGATAACTCGCTACACTTGCATACATGAATCCGCTGTACAAAGGTACACCAAAAATTTTAAAATATCCTTCCTCTGGATATGACCAGGAGCCCATATGTACCTTGAAAAGTTCAAGAGCAAGACCAATAAGGTGGAACAATGTGATAACCTTTAGTTCATCCCGTGTTTCAAGCCCGGAACGCACCGTCCACCACTGCATCAGAAGGCAGATGAGGAGCAACCAGTCATACCGTGGCAGAAAGGGAAGCGGGATGATTTGTGTAAAAGCCAAAGAAGCGAAAATAACGACAGGAAACAAACATGATAGGGCCTGTTCCCACCCAAAACGAACGAGTTGCTTTAGTGCTCCCATAATGTGTAACTTTAAAGTTTTTTTCTGAGCACCTTGGATGGTTAAATTCATGAATAACTCCCCTTTTGAATTCGATTTATTAAAAAATTTTCCTTTCCCTGTTGGTTATTACCACTTTATTATTCCTGGGTGTCTTCTTCATCACTTCGGTATTCCAAAATATCTCCGGGTTGACAGTCTAAAGCCTTACAAATTGCTTCTAAAGTTGACAGTCGAATCGCCTTTGCCTTTCCATTTTTCAATATAGAAAGATTAGCCATCGTTATTCCAACTCTCTCCGAAAGCTCTGTAACGCTCATTTTCCTTTTAGCCAGCATCACATCAATATTAATAATAATTGCCATGTTCATCACCTCAGACCGTTAAGTCATTTTCTGATTTTATATCAATCGCTTCTTGTAAAAGTCTCTGGAGAACTGCAGCGAAGACTGCGATCACCATTGAAGCAAAAGGAACAACCAAACCAACAAAAATGACACCCGGGGCATCGTCTATTTCCGCAAAGAGATAAAAGAGCGGCAAGACTAGAACATGCAAACAACTGATTGTCATTGCACAGTATTTGATTTTCTTTAAAGCAGTTACAGAAATTTGCGAAAAAGCTTCATTTTTATCAATATAGCGTAAAAGTTTGAAAGCCTGATACAAAGCAAAGTAAAAAGGGATCGCCGATGCATAAAAAACGATAAAAACGGGATATTTTATAAAAGCAAACTCTGGAAGCAATTTTGCCGCAACATTTCCTAACTCAGGTACCAAAAAGATACACATAACAAGAACTGGTAATCCCAAAAGAATAACAGCTATCTTTAAAAAGAGCGTTGATACTAATTTCATAAAAAGCACCTCACTTATTTATTGTCAATTTGAATTTAGCATATCATTTATCGTTTTTCAATAAATTTTTATTAATTTTTATGATGTTTTTATTGCTTTACACTAATAAAAAAGCATTTCCCATTCACCATTCAAGTAATAAGAAATGCTTTAAAAAACTTAATATTATTCAATTTTTTAATAGTTCATACAGATGATTAAATTGGATTATTCACTCCAAGGTAATATTCGTGAATTTTAATTGAAGAATAACCCTATAATATAAATCCCATACACCGTTTTTTTCCGCATTTGTCACACCATTTCCCTTCCCCATCATAAGGTATAATATGGCGCCTAAAAAATACATGAAGCATTTTTGTGCCATTATTTAAATAAATAAAAAAGGATGTTCGATATGCCAGCTATTGTAGGAGCCTTTAAGGTAAATAGTGTCGGAACGAGCGGTATTGTTCATATTGGCGATGTGATTACCATTTCCCCATATAGTGAGGTAAAAACCTTTGCTGGTGCTGGCTCCTTTAATACCGGGGATGGTCTTAACATTTATAATCAAAACTCTGTTACGAATACGTATGACAATGATGTAATCGATCAACCGAGTGCAGGAAATCTATAGGGAGTGTTGACGTTGAATTTTTATATCAATCAAACCATTTGTATTAATTATTTGCGGGTGGATGCTGTGAATAATTCCTCCGTTTTGCAAATTGGCAGCGCCGGAATCATCAAACCACTTTCAAACCTCTATAATACAGGCGGTTTTACTTCACCAGCACCGCTTATTGAAACAGAAACACCTACTGGAGTTGTATCAGAAACCTCTGCAGAAACATCACTAGTTCCATTAACATCACCAGCATCATAGTAAAAGATTGTGATAAATGGGCATTCACCCATCTTTGCCTTATTGCATATATAGTAATTATCCTTAATTTGTGCGATGAAGAAAAGGTGGGTGATGATCTTGCATAATAACGACCTATTCAAATACATCTGGCAGCTTCACCAATATATTCAGCATCAGGATCAAAGAATTCTCCAATTAAATCATATGATTCGTGACCTTAAAAAGGATGTTGAAAAAATAAAGAGTCAGCCTGTTACCAACGTTGAAAAAATTGAGTATAAGTTTGATCAATTAAAGGTTGAACAGCTTGATGGCACATTAAATATTGGATTAAAACCATCGACTCCAGATCAAATCGATAATTTTGATGTTCAACAAAAAGGAATGAACATAAACGGAGTACAACAACAACTGCGCGAACAGCTTTTCCGACAATGCAATGAGGAAATAAATCAATTTTTAAATACAGATTGTGTCGGCTTTATTGAACAAGCGGGGCAGCAATTTGACCTGCGTCTAGATGAACCGCACCGCAGGCATATCATTGAGGACATCCGAAAACAGATCGAAAGCCGAATCAACTATTATATAAATGGCCAGCCATTAACAGAGCAGGATTCTCTTTTAGATAAAAAACAAGAAATCCTTTTGCAGGTCAAAAAGGATGTTGAGAACTCAATTATGCACTTTTTACAGCATTTACCTAAAGATTCTTAAATAAAAGGTGTGGGACACAAATGAATTTTACTGTGGTAAATCACGATTTACAGGTAGGTTCCATTCGTATAATCGGTGTATCAAGTTCATCTGTTTTTTTAATTGGGGATACAAATACCATTTCCCTTTCTTCCGTATTTGACACACCGCCTGAATCACTTATCATTGGCCCGTTTGTGCCGCTGGCTCCAGAATGATTAGTCGATTCTCAAATGTAAATAGAGCCTATGTTAATACAGTTGGAATTAGCTCGGTTTTTAATATCGGCGATTCCATGCAAATTACACCATTGATAAAAGTATTGGCTATTCAACGGGAACAAGAGATTTATTATGATGAAGAAGGAAAGTTTTCGCAGTTTCCCATTTTTGAAGAAGAGATTCCTCAGCCTGTTTTTTATGAACAGTTGACAACAAATTTTTTTAATAAAAATCCTAAAATAAACGTAGATTCTATATCGGTAACTTCCATTTCAAGTTCAGCTATTTTGCAGATTGGGTCAACGAAAGATATTGTATGTGAGTCACGTACGAAGCATATCCGGCAATCGAAAAACTAGACGATTCTCATCTCCGCTAATGAACACTCCGCAAACCGATGCATAGACTAAAGTGAGACTTCCATCAGAGGGGGATTTCTCGAAGTACAGGAGCTACGAGTGCCGGTTTCTTTATAGGACGCGGCGAAGTTAATCGGCCATCCTTGCTGATGGTTAGTGAAACGTATCAATTACCATCTAAAACAAAAAGGATGTTTTTCATATGCCAGCGATTGTAGGACCCATTAAGATTAATAGTGTAGATGGCGGAGTCATAAATTTTGGGGATTCCTTCTACCTCTCTCCTAAAAGCCAATCAAAATCAGCGTCTGGCTCTGGTGGAGGAAGCACAGGAGATTTCCATATCATCAATAACGGAATTAGTATAACAAATATGGTAGACCCTGATGTAACAGATCAGAATATGATTGCAAATAATTAAGGAAAAAGGGGATTGGACGATTCTGTGTCCGCTCCCCTTTTTTAAAGTTTAAAGTATAACTTTTTGTACTTCGTTTTTGTGTCTAGCTCCAGCACCTCGCCCCGAAGCACAGGACGTGCAAGTGCAGTCAGTGCGACAGGACGTCGCGTTTTTGACTGCCTCTAGGCTAGGGTCTAGCCAATTTGAAATTGAAGGCAAAGAACGCCTTCTATTCCAAATCGTCTTATTTACCCGAGGCTGTTCAAGGCCCTTGCGCTTTTTTTATTCACTTTGCTTTAAATGATAATAGTCGCAATTAGCACACCGAATCGAACCCGTTACATAAATAATGACATATGGTCTTTCTTTATTACATTGAGGACAAAATCTCAAATTGGTATGTACGATTTTTTCAGTCGTATCATTCATATAAAAACCACCCTTACGTTTAGAAATCATATAAACAAATAAACTAAAAAATGAACTCTCAAAACATATCATCTCGTAATAACGCAATAACAGATTATCCTTTGTATCAGCCCCGCCTACGCCAAATACTATGACGGCCACTCGCGCCATCCAACCCAGTATTATTATATATGAAAACGTTTACATTTGTAAATATTAATCTACCAAAAGATTTGAATCATTTTTTATTATTTAACTTTAAGAAAGCTTTACTAGCAGCTATTGAGCAACCTTTCTAAACTTACTATTTACCAAAAATCATGAAGCATAAATTGGGGCAGCTGAGCCGGTAACATCCATAACGAAAAACCTCTTGGATCTCAAGAGGTTTTCGTTATGCATGATGGAGATAAACTACAATGACTCAATATAAACAGAAGATCCTTTTCCGGAAGGCTCTGCCGGTTCAACAATTAGCTTTCTTGGCAATCTTGCCCTAAGCTCTGAAACATGGCTGATAACGCCTACCGATAAATTTTGGGACTGGAGCTTTTCTAGAGCTGTTACGACTGTATCGAGCAGCTCTCCATCCAATGTCCCGAATCCTTCATCAAGGAAGAAAAATTGAAGCGGGTATTCTCCTCTTAGCTGAATTTGTGATGATAAGGATAATGCTAAGGCAAGTGAAGTTAAAAAGGTTTCTCCACCTGATAGCGTCGATACAGGCCTTCTTACCCCTCCGTTCGCATCATCCCTCATGATAAATCCTCCTTGTGAGTCAACCTCGATGGCATATCTGCCGCGGGTTAACAGACGAAGCCGTTCAGAGGCATCACGACTGACTTGTTCAAGCTGTTCCTCTGCAACATATTCAACAAAACTATTGCCCTTGAAGACAGATTGGAGTTTTTCCAGCTTTTGCAGGAGATCATCCAATTCTTTTTGCTCGTTTTCAATCTCCATGAAGCGATCATGCTTATCTAACAGCACTTGAAGGGCTTTCGTCTCCGCTCCTTTGCTGGCAACAGCTTCATCAACCTGTTCCTTCACCTCAGCTTTTATTTGCTGAATTTGTTCCCATTCTTCTAATGACAGCTGTTTTCCGGCAAGCTTCTCCTCAATCCGCTGCAGGTCTGTATGAAGCTGCTTAACCTTATCAGAATAACGCTCAATTTTTTCCTTCATTTGCTGTCTTTTCTCTATTTTTAGAAGAGATGCGAGTGTTTCCTCAATCGTCTTAAAGCTTGTACCTTCACAGACAGCCTCCCATTTTTTTTCAGCACCTGCCAGCTTGTTTATCGTTTGCTCAAGCGATTTTTCATTTGCCGCCAGCTTACTTTGCAGTTGGTTAAACAAATTTAAATGGTGCTGTGATGATTGATACAATTCATTCTCCTTTGCAATTAATTGCTTAATTTGTTCATCTGTCTCCTTTAATTGAAGGGTTATGCTTTCCTCTGTCCCTGCTTCGTTAAGCTTTTCCTGCTTTTCAGAAATTAACTGGTCACGATGCTTTAGTTGTGAATGTAATTCAATTTCCTGTTCCGTTAACTGCTGATTCAGTCTTAGCTGTTGTTTAACGATTTCTTCCTGTTCTTGAATGAATGCAACACTTTTTTCGATTCGAGTATTTAATTGCTCATAGGCTTCATCTTTTCCAGTGATTTCTTGTTGAAGCTGCTCCACCTGGTCAAACGGAATGGCTGTGAAATGATTTGTATAGGCAGCTTGCTCATGATCAAAATTTCGCTTATACTCATTCAGTTTTTCTTTCCACTCATTTGCATCTTGTTCAGCAGAATAGATAAAATCGTTGTGTCTTACCTCCTCCTGCTGCAGCTCACGAATCTTTTTCATCACGTGGTCAATTGCCGCTTTTACTTGAAGATAATCCTGATTGATTGCTTTATATTCATCATGAAAAAGCTTATAGCTCGACTCAAGGGAAAGCTCTTTTTCATTTATGATGAGTGGATTTACCTGTATATTGTTTAGTTGTTTCAGATCATAAAGAAAAGAAAAATCTGATGTTACTTGTTGTGAGATACCTTCAAGCTTAATTTTGATTGAATGGCTTTCTTGGCTTAAGCTTTGAAGCTGCTCAAGCTGACTTTTTATCCATTCCGATTGTTTTTCTCCTTCTCGTGTCTCCTCTTCTTCGTCATGAACAGGATTTGGGTGATGGGATGAACCGCAAACAGGACATGGCTCCCCGTCATAGAGCTGCTTAACTAGCTCAAGAGCAAGCTTATGGCTCTTTTTCTCCTCTTCTTTAGCAAGGATAAGATCCAACTGATTTTTTATGAAATCAATGTATCTTTCATGCTCCCTTCCCCGTTCAGATACGAGATAATAAAGCTGATTTAAAGAGATAAATTGCTCTTTCAGCTGTTTTTTATGTGTTGACAGCCTCTCTTTAACTTGTAAGATCTTTTGTTTTTCTACATTAATTGCGGCTGTTTTTTTGTCAACAAGCTCTTGTGTCTCAGCTACCATTTGTTGGCATTGCATAATCTTCCGCTTCACGTCCAATGCACCGCGGATTTCCTCGCGTGCTTTTGAAGTAACAGTGTTTGACTTTTGTTGTTCGATTAGTTCTTTTTGCTTTGCGACAGCTTTTTCAACCAACTGCTCCGCCTTTGTAAGGAGAGCTCGGCTTTTTTCGCGTTGCCCCTCAAGCTCTAGCTTTTTATTTGCTAATTCTGATCGCAGCTTTTGATCTTGTATGAGTTCATTTTCGACCTTTTGCAATTGAAGAAGCTTTTCACGTTTAGCCACTAATACCGGTTCTTGTTCTGCCTTGTTCTTGCGAATTTCGTCATAAGAACGGCTTATTTCCTCATACTGCTTCTTCACCTTGTGATATTCATTTTTCGTTGCTGCAAGATGAATCTCTGCTTCCTGTTTTTCTTGCTTAAGTGCTTGAACGCTCTCGGCATAAGGCCGCAAAGCCTCTGCCTCCTCAGCCCTTTTCAGCTGCTCCTGCAAATCTTTTATGACAGCCTCTTCAGCTTCTATTTTTACTTTTTCCTTTTCGATACCGGCCTTTTCTTGCTGCAGCAGCCATATTATTTGCTTTTCTTCAAAGTCTTTTGTGACACTCTCTAGCTCTTTATTTCTTTTTTCCAGCAGGATTTCTGCTTCCTTAAGACGGTTTTCAGCCTCTTTTATGGCTTCTATTGACGCGTCTCCTAAGCCTGTTTTCTCTGCTTCGAGCTCATTGCGCTTAATTTTGGTTGAGGATAAGCGGTACTTTAATTTTTTCAATAACTGATCACCATATTGTTCAAGGTGAAATAAGCGCTGAAGCATTTGTCTTCTTTCTGCCCCCTTTAAGGACAGAAATTCTGCAAACTTGCCTTGTGGAAGCACGACTGCGCGAGTGAAATCGTCAATCGTTAAACCAAGTAATCCATAGACCTTTTCATTTACATCCACCGCTTTATCGGCAAGAACGATTGTCTCATCACCGACTTCGATCAAGCGGCAAATCGAGGTTTTTACCCTGATCTCATCCGTACGTTTAAACACACGCTCAACAGTATATTGTTTTTTTCCAGAAGCATTCTCCAGCTCAAAGGTAAAGGACACTGTAAGCTGATCTTCAGCATGATTTAAAATCCCATGGGTATTATTCATGGCACGTTCGACTTTTCCATAAAGAGCAAGTGTCATCGCATCCAAGATCGAGGACTTTCCGCTTCCAGTCGGCCCGAAGATTCCAAAGATTCCGCTATCACATAATGACCTAAAATCAACAGTCTGTTTTTCTCTGAAGCTATGCAAACCAGCAACTGCTAACTGTATCGGCTTCATTCCTCATCACCACCCTCAAGCTCATCATCCTGCTGTACAAGCTCTAAGAAAAGCTTCACCAGCTCATCCTCCGGCTTTGCCCCGCCGGTTTGTTTTTCATAAAACTGTGTAAATAATTGATCGATTGGCAAATTAGCTTGGCGTGCTGCAGCCACCTCACGCTCCTGTTGAAATACCGGGCGAATATGAATAAATCCTGGATGCCATTTACGCAGATTATGGATTTCTTCAATTGACAATGTACTTGTCAAATGGATTTCTAAATCAATCCATGCAGATGCATCGCGGCCTTCATCTAACCAGCTGTGCACCTGGCTGATCCCTTCAGTTGCTTTCCATCTCACAAGCGGCTTTCCAGAGGAAAGAGGGATTTCCTTCATCACAACAGGCTGATTTGGCTCAGCGTCTACAATGGTTACAGATTTTGCATAACCGATTTCTGAGAAGCTGTAGGCAAGCGGTGACCCGGAATACCTTGTTAATGTGCTGGCCCGCTTGATGTTTTGCGGGCGGTGCAAGTGACCAAGCGCCACATATTGAGCTGCTTCAGGCATACTGGTTGCTGCTACTGTATACGCACCGCCAACCTCAATCGGACGTTCAGAATCAGATGAGCTTCCCCCTGCAACATGAATATGGCTCATAGCCAGATTTACCGTATTGTCTCGGAATTGCTTGCTCATCCATGCAAAGAAATCTCGAATTCTTTCATCATATTTATTTCTTAAGAGAATTTCATCATGAGCTTCTGACAGCACTTGCTCAAGTCTTGCTTCTGATGGATAGGCCAAAGCGGCAACCATCATCTGCTGCTGTGCTTTTGGAACATCTACTAAAAGAACCTCATGCTTAGGATAACCTATTAAATGAATTGAATGGTTCCCAGCTAAAGGAGATGCTGCAGAAAGACGGTCAGGATTATCATGGTTTCCGGCAATGACAATAATCGGCCGTTTCCCATCATCCGACAGCCGGGAAAGTCCATCATAAAACAGCTGCTCTGCTGCTGCCGGCGGATTCACTGTATCAAAGGCATCACCAGCCATTAAGATCGCATCGACTTTCTCTTCCTTGACAATTCGAACAAGCTCGTCAATAAATTGCGCTTGCTCTGCCAAACGGCTTCGACCTTCGAGCGCTCTCCCCAGATGCCAGTCTGCCGTATGCAATATTCGCATTCGTTCTACACCCTTTCAAATGAACATGAGCTAAGCGCTGCCTGAAGCCCTAAAGGCTGATAAGGCGGCGCTAGTCTTCAATATCTCTTTCTCAATTTTACATGTCGATTAAATATCCACCATCAAAGAAATATAAATATTTTTCCTTTAAAGGTTTATGGGTAATCTCTTCAATTGCTTTAGTATATAGTTCAATTTGAACGCGATATCTTTCTCTTAACACCGCTTCTGCCTCTTCTATTCCTCTTGGAAAGCGACCTTTAATTGTATCAGTCTTATAATCTAGTAAAACAAAGCCTTCTTCATCTTCAAACAAACAATCAATCACACCTTGAACCAATACAGGCTCATCCTTCAAATTGTCATAAAGCTGTTCTGCTTCAAGCGCGTAGCTGAATGGTACTTCCCGATACACTTGTTTGGCCTGAAGCAGCCTTGTTCCGATCGAGGATGAGAAAAACTCTACAATCTGCTCACGATTGATGACCTCAGCTAATTCTGCAGAGAGAATTTCCTTTTCAACCAATTCTTGCAATTTTGCTGTTAAAACATCCAGCGAAACCGGCTCTGTCAATTTTATATGCTGCATAACCGTATGCATCGCAGTTCCTCGTTCAGCTGCAGAAACCGATTTGCTTTGCATAAACCGTGGGCGATTATATAAAAACGATTGGATTTGCTTCCTTTTTATCAACTGCTGATCACTATATTCATCTTGAACCTCTCGCTGTCTTTTCAGTTCTGACACCGATTGCTTTGAACGGCTGCTTGCTGCTGTTTTAAAAGGATACACCCATGTTAATTGTTCATTCACCTGTTCTACCTGTTCACTCTCAAACGCTACAGGTTCACCATTGCTAATCGCTGATAAGCGTTCATGATTTAGTTCCTCTTCAGCTATAAAGGTTTCAAGCAGCTCCTCACTTTTTACAATGTCAATCGTCCATTTAGACGGATGCTGGGCAATTTCTTCATTTAAACAGATCTGCCCATCACTTAAAACCGAACAATTCTGATGGCGCACTAATGCTGGTCCAACCCAATCTAAATAGTTTTTCGCTTTGGAGCGTTCAAAATCCGGCAACAGCCATTCAGAATGTGATACATGCTTTTTCCAGTCAGCAATCGTTTTTTCAGGATTTTTTAACGTTCCTAATAAATATAGCTTTTCTTTTGCCCTTGTTAAGGCAACATATAATACACGCATTTCTTCTGCGAGAAGCTCCATTCGCATTTTTTTCTTTAACGCAATATAAGGCAGCGTTGGATAGCTGATCCGTAATGTTGGATTGATCAGTTTTGTGCCAAAGCCAAGCTCCTTATCAAGCAAGTACTTTCTATTTAGATCCATCATATTGAACTGCTTTGAAAGCCCTGCAACAAAAACAACCGGGAATTCCAAACCTTTACTGCTATGAATCGTCATTAACCTGACGACATCCTCCTGCTCTCCAAGGGCACGTGCGGCCCCAAGGTCATCACCGCGCTCCTGCATCCGCTCAATAAAACGCAAAAATCTAAATAAGCCTCTAAAAGAGGTTGCTTCATATTGGCGTGCGCGGTCATAAAGGGCACGTAAATTTGCTTGCCGTTGTTTCCCGCCTGGCATTCCGCCGACAAAGTCAAAAAACTTTGTATCACGATAAAGCTGCCAAATTAAGTCTGATACTGAACCTTGTCTAGCTTGCACGCGCCAGCCTTGCATAAGCCTTATAAATGGGTCCAGTTTGCTGAAAAGTGCTTGATTGGCCAAAGAACCCTCTGCTAAAAATGCTTTCACCGCATCATAATACGTCCCTTTTTTGTCAAATGTACGAATCAATGCGAGTTCATTTGCATCCAATCCGACGACAGGAGAACGGAGCACTGATGCTAAAGGTATATCCTGGTACGGATTATCAATGATTTTTAAGAGTGAAAGCATAATCGCTACTTCTGTTGCTTCAAAATATCCGTTTGATAGATTCGCATAGACAGGTATTCCCGCCTGCTTAAACTCCTCCATAATTTGCGGCGCCCACGGCATGGAGCGCAACAAAATCACCACATCCCGATAAGTGATAGGACGAGTGCCGTTTATGCTGCGGTCATAAATCGGGAACTGCTGATCAATAAGCGATTTGATTTTCTTAGCCATCAATCTCGCTTCAAGCTGAACCGTTTCTAATTCCTCTTCATCAAAAACGGCAGGTTCTTCCTCCTGATCAGCTTCCTCGCCATCGCTGCGCTCTACTAATAAAAGCTCTGCATTCATTTCTTCATTTTGGGGATAGGACGCTCCAAGCTTAAGCTCTGCATCATGGTCATAATCAATTTCTCCAACCTGCTCACCCATGATTTGCTTAAATAAAAAGTTCGTCCCATCCAACACTTCTGCCCGGCTTCTGAAGTTTTTCGATAAATCAATTCGCAGCCCTGTTTGATCAGCTGATTGAGTAAATCGTTTATATTTGCTTAAGAAAAGAAACGGCTCTGCCAGACGGAAGCGATAAATCGATTGCTTTACGTCACCGACCATAAACAGATTCCCTGTCGCTTCATCGTCCTTTGTGACAAGCTTAAGGATTGTTTCTTGAACGAGGTTTGTATCCTGGTATTCATCGACCAATACCTCAGAAAATTGATTCTTATAATACAAAGCAGCTTCACTTGGCTCGTTATCCTCGGTTTGCAGAATGTCTAAGCAATAATGCTCTAAATCGGCAAAATCAACAATCCCTTTTTCCTTTTTTATCCCTTCATATCGTACTGCAAATTCCTTTACAAGCGACACTAGCTTCGAGACAACTGGTTTTAGATGGGTAAAATCGAGCACATAGTTCTGAAGGGGACGCGAAAACATCTCATCACGGAGCTGTTCAATTTGTTTTTTTACTGCATTTCGCAAGGCTGTGACTTGATCGGTTAGGGTTTTATCATATTGATCACCTCTTACCGTTTTTGCT
Source organism: uncultured Metabacillus sp. (assembly GCF_947503125.1). GTDB lineage: Bacteria > Bacillota > Bacilli > Bacillales > Bacillaceae > Metabacillus. The sequence goes on along the minus strand of NZ_CANNCR010000024.1, from coordinate 38,012 downwards.
CGTGATAATTTAAATGTTTTTATTTGCTCGCCAAGCTGCTCCCACGAATCCTTTACACGTAAAAGCTCTGAAATTTGCTTTAAATCATCTTCTAGATTTTCTGCGCGTGGTGCCGGTCCAGCCGGCAGCTTTGTCAGCTCCATCGCCTGTTCAAGCTGAGCCTTTGCACCAGCCAGCTGCATGGCGATGTCCTGAAGCAAATAGCGGACAAAAGGCAATGATTCAATTTCTTCTGTTTCTTTCAAATCATACATTTTTGCAAGTTGATCTAACCAAATACTTGGTGTTGGATGTGATCTTGAAAAAAAGTAAAGCTCGCGAATCAATGTTTGCAGCTCAATATCATTGCGATCAGAGGTATAGCGATCAACGAGATCAAAAAACGCCTCATTATCCTCTCTGCTATACTCTTCCTCGAACATATCATCCAGCACTTCATCAATAAGTAATTGTTCTTCTGTTTGATCGGCAATTCTAAAGCTCGGGTCAATATTGATTAAATAATAATACTTTCTAACAACCTGCAGACAAAACGAGTGCAAGGTCGAGATCGATGCTTTATTTAGCAATGTTAGCTGTCTTCGCAAATGAAGAGAGGATGGATTTTCTTTTAATGCTTTTTCCAGCGCTTCGCCAATCCTGCTTCTCATTTCAGCGGCCGATGCATTTGTAAAGGTAACAACAAGCAAAGAATCAACATCAACAGGATTTTCCCTTGATACGATTTTTCTTATGATTCTTTCAACCAGCACCGCCGTTTTTCCAGATCCAGCCGCTGCAGCTACTAAAATATCCTGTCCGCTTGAGACAATTGCCTTCCACTGATCATCTGTCCATTGACTGTTTTCAGGCTTTGCTATGATTTCACTCATCGCCAGCACCCTCCTCTCTCATTCTTTTTAACACCTCATCGTTCTTTTCACTTTTTAAGATTCGATACGAATTTTCTTCTAATGATTCATCAAACTGGCAGACTGATTTATATTCGCAAAAGGTACACGGAATTTTATCTTTTAACTTAAATGGACTGATATCAATGATTCCATCGGTAATATTTGTGCCAACTTTTTTAAACGTCGACCGGACATGCTTTCTTAATAAAGCGAACTCCTCTTCACTCGCAATGGAGGAGGTCGAGCGGAAGCCGCCTTCTTTTTTCAAGCCAGCTGCGATGATATTTGATGTGCTGCCTTCACTTAGCGTGTTGTCCATAAGCCTTACTGCTTCCTCATCGCCAAGTAATAGCCCCTTCATTTTAAACTTCTTAAAGATTTCTTCATCCAGCTTTTCCTCTGTCATCAACGTCTTAGCTTGAATCATTGGGTCATGGACATGGAAATACAACACACCTGCAGGGGTTGCCTCCACTCCAAGCCACATACTGGCGTTCGAGATGATGACGTCCAAATAGGTAAGCATTTGCAGGGCCAACCCATAATAGACCTCAGAAAGCTGGACATTTTTTTCGCTTGATTTATAATCGATAATTCGCAGCAAAACACGTCCTGAGCCTGTTGCTTTATCCACTCGGTCGATTCGGCCAGCTACCTCCATCGTGCAGCCATTCGGCAGCGTAAAGCGAAGCGGAGGCAGCTCTCCCCCCTTGCCAAAGCCGAGCTCTAAACCGACAGGTGCAAACCCGCTCGCCTTGGCATGTTCACTCAGGATCACTGCAGCGCGAGTAAGGATTTTTTGCAGCTTTCGTTTAATATAGTGGAAACGATTTGAGCTAAGCAGAATCTCTCTTTGCAATCGCGGGGCGAGGCGATCAACGGCATCATTTGACAGCCGTTCACATTGCTCCTTTGTCAGCTCTCTCCAATCAAGATTCAATTGCTGCAAGCGATCAGATATGAGCTTAAGGGACGAGTGGAACATTTGTCCAATATCAGGTGCTTCAAGCTTGAAAAATTGCCGTTCTTTCAGCTTTAGTCCATGTGTAGCGAAGTGAGAAAATGGACAGCTATTAAATTTCTCCATTCGGGAGACACTTCCTTGAATATGCTCACCGTAAAGCTCACGGCTGATCGATGTTTCAAGCTGTTCTGGTTTGTTTTGATACGTTAAGCTGCTTAATACTCTTTTAGTTAGCTGGCGATCTTCCGATGTAATAAAGTAGTTATAAGCATCCCACCAAATTGGATGGATTGGATAGCCGCGCTTCCAGGATTGCAGCTGTGAGGTGACATACGATAACGTCACATGCTTATTCACCATAAAGGATAGCTGTTCATTTAAAGACAGCTGTTCAGGCTCATTAAGAAGTCTTAGCTTTTCAACCATTGGAAACATTTCTTCCACTCGCTTTATAATGACAGAAGGAAGCAGGGCTTTCCCTTCTTCATCAGCCATTGGATACGATAAATAAAGCCTTTCAGCCGGACTTGATAATGCCATATAAATCAGGAAGTTTTCATCAAGAAGCTGCTGTCTTGCCGTAGGAGCAAGATTAATTCCTTGATAATGGAGAGCCTCACGATCATCCTCTGTTAAAATCCCCTCTTCTTTCGGCCTTGCCGGGATCACCCCATCATTTACCCCCACGATAAATGAGCATTTCACATGAAAGAAACGGGATTTTTCAAGATCGGCAATTAAAACTTGATCAATAGCAGGCGGGACCAATGAAAATTTCATTGACTCCATACCTGTTTCAAGAATCTCAGCAAACAGTTTTAATGAAACCTGTTCCTCTGACAGAATCTCTACAAATTCATCTAATAGATTCATAACCGCCTGCCAAACTTGATCATGCTCTCTCGCTTCCAGGAGCATTCCCTTTTCTTCTGCTGCCAGACGCAGTCCTTCCATTTTTTCAGGAATGTGTAATTCCTCCAGATACAGATATAAGCTTTCAGCCAAAGCTCGTCCTGACTTGCTGCGCTTTAGCCGATTTTGTAAAGCTTTAATTGGTGTAACAACAATGTCGCGCAGCTGATTAAGCTTTTCCTCCATTTGCTTTTCTTCATCTGTTACGACAAAGTCATCATCAAGTGAATAATAGCGGCGGTAGCGCCAGCGTTCATCATTCGTCCATTTTGAACCTTGGATCCCATATGATAAGCAATAGTTTTCAAGCAAATCCATTTCCTCACGCATTTCCTGCTTATGACGATCAAGCGGATAAAGCAGCTCTGTCTTTACAGCACGAAACACTGCCTCATAACGCCAATGACCATTGATGATTTCAAGCGTCGAACGAATCAGCTCTACCAAAGGATGGTTCAGCATCGAACGCTTTTGATCGATAAAAAATGGAATCTCGTAATCACGAAAAACTTGTTCTATCACATCGCGATAATCATTTTGATTGCGAATAAGCAGAGCGAGATCACGATAACGATAGTTTTCCTTCCGCACAAGTGTATGAATTTGTCTAGCAATACCTTCAACCTCAGACCGGCGATTTGCCGCTTGAAAAATGGTTAAATCAGGCTTTTGCTCGTAGACAGTTGTTGGTCTCGTATCATAATATTTTTCTAAATGTCTTAAGGTTGGGTTGCCATACCGGTGCTGCTCATTTAAAATAAGCGGTGGCTCAACCTCTTTTCCTTTTTCAAGGGCAAGCTGGAGAACTTTATTGTAGGTTTTTCCTGTCATTTGAAAGAGGTGCAGCTCATGCGGCAAGTGCTCTTCATATGCTTTATCAGCCGTAAGGGCGATCTTCACATTTGCTGCATGCTCCATTAATGCTCCAACAACCTCATATTCTTGAGGAGTAAAGCTATGGAAGCCATCTATATAAATATCGGCTGACTGTAAAAAGTCAGAATCCTGAACCTTTCCCGCTAATAAATTGAGATAATCCTCAGAATCTATATATTTATTACTAAGCTGAATTTCTAACTGTTTATATAGCAAGGCCATATCATGGATCTTGTCTGTTAAAGAGGTTTTATCTACTTCTGTAGTCGCACCTGCTAGATACTCCTCCAGCTCCTGCGGTGATAGGAGGTAACGTTTAAATTCAGTTAACATCGCCTCAAGCTGCTGAATAAATCCATTTTTATTACTAGCCTTCGTAAACACCTTAAATTCCTGCTTATATTGCTCGACCAGCTTTCTTAGCATCATCTGAATCCCGGTGCTTGAAAGGTGATGGCGAGTCATTCCTCCTGTCTCCTGGAGAACTCTCCATGCCAGTCTGCTAAAGCTGAACGTTTGTGCACGAATCATTCCGCCTAAACTCGGTGTCTTGATTAATTCATACTCCGCCCCAAACGTCATCTGGTCAGGAACTAGATAAATAATCGGCCGGCCGATCGGTTCTTCGAATAGCTTGTCTCTAATTTGATTTAAGATCTCTTCAGTTTTCCCGCTCCCTGAGCGACCAAGAATAAATTGAATGCTCACTCTTATTCTCCTAACCTTGTTATTTAAAAAAGAAATACCACAACTAAAGATAGTGTGGTAATATAGTTTGTTTTTATATTGTATCCTCTATTATTTTACTTTACTTTTAAGGGAAATTCCATTTATCAATTATACCAAGTTTTGTATCAACTCAAATCATTTCTAACGAAAAAAAATCCAACCAAGTTTGGAAAAACTAAACTTGGTTGGATTTGTCTGCTTTGCGAAGGCTTCCAAAAAGAGTCACTCATAATTCCCGCCTGTTGTAATGGCTTCATCTGCAAAGTTTTCAATGGACGTTTTCTTTTCATAAAAATGAGTCACATACTTTAAAACCCCTTCCCTCGTATAAAAGGGACTAGCAGAAGTTAGCGGAAGCTCCACTGTTTCTCTTAAACTTGCAGATTGATAAATAGCTGTGATTAATTCAAGTGTTTGCCTTCCTTGAATACCATCCACTAACACACTCTTCTTACCTTGCATAGCTTGCAGAACATCGTGTATTTGTCCAGCATGACCTTCATATAGTAAATCCGCCTGCTCATTATAAAGCTTTTGGATTTTTTCTTCTAATTCAAGGTCATCCTCCGGGAAACCGTTTTGTCTTGATTTTGATGCTTTTACTTTCCATGGAACGGAAACTCGTGCATTTTTCCCCTGGAAAATCAGTTGCTGCTCTTCGCCATGATGAATAACAGAACTCGTGATTTGAACCAAACCGCCATTGTCATATTTCCCGATGGCAACTGAAATGTCTTCAACTTCAGCATTTTGATGTGCAGCATTACTCATAACAGCAGTAATCTCTGAAGGCATCCCGTTCATCCACTGCAGGATATCAATATGGTGAACAGCATGATTTAAAGTAGGTCCGCCGCCTTCCTTTTCCCATGTTCCTCTCCACCACAAATCATAGTAGCAAAAGCCTCGCCACCAATAGGAATCGACTTGTGTATGGACAATGTCCCCCATTAATTTGGAATCAAGAACATGCTTTAATTTCATCATTGGCGATCGAAAACGATTCTGTGCCACAACGGATAAAATCTTTCCATTTTTCTTTGCTGCAGCATTCATTGCATCACACTCTTCTAAAGAGGAGGCCATTGGTTTTTCAACAAGTACATTCTTTCCCGCATTCAATAAAGCAATGGCCGTATCAGCATGTGTATATGGAGGTGTGCATATCGATACTAAATCTATGTCATGACGTTCAGCCAGCTGTTGATAATCATCATAAATATCCACATTCAGACCATGTTTTTTTGCAAGCTTCTCTGCCTTTTCAGGATAAATATCACATAAAGCAACAATTTTACACGCTTCTGATAACTCCAAGTAACCGTTAATATGGGCAGGGGCAATCGCTCCAGCACCAATAATCGCAACATGAATCATAGACAGTATCCTCTCCTTTTTTCTACTAAGCACTTAAAGGCTCAGTCCCCTAATTTAAACCCCGGAATAAGCCATAAATCCGCCATCAACAGGAACACTGATCCCTGTTACAAATCCACTTGTTTCATCATCTGCCAACCAAAGCAATGTACCTAATAAATCTTCTGGATTACCGAGTCTTCTCATTGGCGTATGGGCGAGTATTTTTTCCGTTCTTTCTGTATTTGTACCATCTTCATTTTTCAGTAATTTTTCATTTTGTTGTGTAAGGAAAAATCCAGGTGCAATGGCATTTACCCTAATACCTGCTTCAGCCATATGAACCGACAGCCATTTTGTAAAATTCTCGATTCCAGCCTTTGCTGCACTATAGGCAGGAACTTTAGTCATTGGACTAGGTGCACTCATCGAGGATATATTAATGATCGTTCCCTTTTTTCCCACCATTCTTCTTGAGAAAATTTGCGTTGGAATTAATGTCCCGACAATATTCAAGTTAAAAACAAATTGAAAGCCTTCCGTTGTTAGATCAAAAAAGGTTGTAATCTCCTTGTTTTGTAAATCAGATAAATTAAAAATTTCTTTTGTGGTAACACCTTTCGGATGGTTGCCTCCAGCACCATTGATCAAAATATCGCATGCTCCATATGTGTGATATACCATTTCCTCGGCTTTTTTCACACTTTCAAGGTCCAATACATTGCATTCAACGGCTAATGCTTCTCCGCCATTCTGTTTGATCTCTTCAGCAACCGTGACAGCCTTTTCAAAAGTGCGATTTAAAATCGCTACCTTTACACCTTGTCGAGCAAGCTCCTTTGCCATACAGCTGCATAAAACTCCTCCGCCTCCTGTCACAACAGCTACTTTTCCTTGTAATCCTTCATATTTTGGTAACATCTTATCCTTCCTTTCTGTTCAGCACTTTTAATATTTTTATAGAATCCATTACATAATAGCTTATCGGCGCTTTTCAAAATATATCGGCGAATTTCTGATTTTATCGGCGCTTCCGAAATATATCGGCGAATTTCTGATTTTATCGGCGCTTTCTGAAATATATCGGCGAATTTCTGATTTTATCGGCGGCTTCCGAAATATATCGGCGGGTTTTTGATTTTATCGGCGGCTTCCGAAATATATCGGCGGGTTTTTCTATATCACTTTTTTATGTAGGTGACCGCTTTTTAAAGAAATTCTCATTCATGGTTAAAGATCCACCCACCTAAATGTTAGCGCTATCAATAAATGACAGAGAGCTTTTGCAGCTCTGTCCCAAATCTTATATCAATTAGAAATAATCTGGATAGCGGTCCTTAATCTCATCCTTTTCAAAATTCACCAATTTCAAGTGCTGTACCATTAATCTTTCTGCCTTATTCGGGTCTTTTTCCATAATCGCTTGGTAGATTTCTTTATGTTGCGAGACAACAACATTCCAATCTGTATTTGCAGCAAGCCTTAAAACCCTTAATCGGTCAAAGTGGCTGTTCATGTTGCGAATCATTTTCCATGTTCTTAATTTGTTGCATTCTTCAAATAAGATCTTGTGAAATTCTTCATCAAGCTCAAATAATTGATGATACGTTCCTTTTCCTAAGCAAAGCTCTTGCATCGCAACATTTGTTTCTAAACGAAATAGCTTGTTTTCATCAAATACTTCACAAGCTAATCTAACTATAGCTTTTTCAATGTTTTCTCTTGTAAACCTTGCTTCCTCTACATGGTCCAAATCAATTTTTGAAACAATCGTACCACTTTGAGGATAGATTCCTAATAGCTCCTCTTGAGATAATTTTAGAAAGGCCTCCCTAACTGGTGTTCTGCTTACCTCTAATTTTTCAGCAATTTCCTTTTCGGAAATTTTTGTTCCAGGCTTTAATTCTAAATTAATAATGCGAGTTTTTATTGTTTGGTACACATAATCTCTTGTTGAGCCATTAATCCGTGTGTTCATAGTTGAAATGGCGACCACCCCTTTTTCTGTCCATCTAGGTATTTTAATATCCTAGCTATACTAGCATGGTAGTTTTTAGTCAATTATAGTGGAAGTCTAGTAACTTTTCAACCATTTTTTTGAAAATGCTATCAGGATATGCATTGAAAGTAATATGCAATATATCGTATCAAAAGAGGGCCACACCCCGCAGGCAAACAACAATATATTGTATTAGAGGGGGTGACCCTTAGGTTCTCTAACTAATTATGATTCTCTCTTTCTACAAACAACGCTACACCAATACCTCCGCCTACACATAAGGACGCAAGACCTTTTTTGGCGTCTCTCCGTTCCATCTCATGCAAGAGACTTACGACTATTCGTGAGCCGGTACAGCCAATTGGGTGCCCTAAACTAATACCGCTCCCGTTGACATTCACCTTTGCTCGATTTAAATGGAGCTGTTTTTCTACAGCTAGATATTGAGCGGCAAACGCCTCATTAATTTCAATGACGTCTAAATCGTCTATCGTCCAATTTAACGAAGCGATCCCCTTTTGAATGGCTGGAACAGGTCCGATTCCCATTAACTTTGGATCGACTCCTGCAATTGAATAGTGGGAAATTTTAGCTAAAATAGGGATTCCTCTTTTTTCCGCATCCTCTCTAGTCATTAACACAAGTGCTGCAGCCCCGTCATTTAATGAGGAAGCATTTCCTGCTGTAACGGTTCCATTGTCTTTAAAAATAGCCGGTAATGCTGCAAGCTTTTCAGTTGTTATCTGTCTAGGACCTTCATCCTTCGTTACGATGACTTCTCCCTTTCTCGTTTTAACTGAGATCGGGACAATTTCCTTCGTAAATGTACCTGCCTCTATCGCAGATAAAGCTCGTTGATGACTTGATAATGCAAGTTCATCCTGCTCTTCTCGGGAAATGTGAAATTCCTCTGCAATATTTTCAGCTGTTTCCCCCATCATGATATGATGGATCGGATCCTTTAATATCTCCCATACACTGTCTGTCACCTGTCCGTGCTGCAGCCGTGAGCCCCAGCGATGCTGCTTTAATAAATATGGACTTGAACTCATTGCTTCCACTCCGCCAGCAATCACGATACTGGATTGACCTGTTTGAATTTGCATGGCAGCAGAAATGATCGCCTGAAGCCCTGAGGCACACTGTCGTTGGATGGTGTACCCTGTTGTTGTCTCAGGGAAATTTGCCAAAAGTGCTGCTGTCCGAGCTGTGTTCGGCTCATCTGTTCGCTGAATACAATGACCGAGTATGACTTCGTCCACGTCATGCTTTTCAAGCTTGCTTCTTTTTACAGCCTCATCCAGTACCGGTACAATTAATTGAGTTGGCAACAACTCTTTGAAAGCGCCGCCAAATGAACCAATAGCTGTCCTTGCCGCAGCCGTTATGACCACCTCGCGCATATTCCATCCCCCTGTCATGATTAACTTTAGGATATAAAAAACTCTTATTTTCATTATAATATAGATTTTTGGATATATTTCGGATTTCTGTAATAAATGGTTAATTATACAATTATGATCTACCAGGGGCAGTTTTAGGGAAATAAGGATTTACACCAAGAAATATAAGAAAAGCCCAATTTCTCAGCATTAAATTTTGAGAAACTAGGCCTTTTTCGGTGCTCATCTACATAATATTTCTTTGTTTAACTAAATGGTTTGTACACATACTCACAAGCACAAATACAACAAGTGATGCAACGACAGGAATCGTTACACTATTCATACCAAATAAATTGCCATGGAAATGATAAATATAAATATATGAAACAAGTCCGACAATCATCGAGGCAATTGCTCCGTATTTATTTGCATCTTTCCAATAAAGACCTAGTACTATATTCCATAAAAATGCCGATTCAAGGCCGCCAAACGCAAATAAGTTTAACCAAATTAATAGTTCCGGAGGTTTCAATGCAAATAATACAACAGCAATTCCAACAACTGTTGTCACAATAAAGCTTATCCTTTTAATTTCAGCATCTTTTGCACTTGGTTTAATAAAGTTTAAATACACATCTTTTACAAGTGTCGAGCTTATTAAAATTAATAATGCATTTACCGTTGACATAATGGCTGCCATTGGTGCTGCCAATACAATTCCGGCAAGAACAGGCGGTAAAATATCAAGTGTTAATGTTGGCATCACTTTATCCCCAATTTCAATCCCTGGAATCACGGCACGTCCGAAAACACCGATTAGGTGCATCCCAAACATAATTGTTCCAATACCAATTGTCCCAATGATGATTGCACGATGCATTCCTTTCGAATCTTTATAGCTCATCGCACGAACTGCGATTTGCGGCAAGCCAATTACACCGATTCCAATTAAAATCCAGAATGTTGATACATAAAGTGGCGAAAGACTTGAATCTGCTCCGTACGGCGAAACAAGATTTGGATTTTCTTGAACAAGTTTCGCCATGATAGCTGAAACCCCGCCTCCTTCCATAATAACCGCTGCAAGTAGAATGACTGTACCTATTATCATTACTAACCCCTGCAATGCATCTGTTAAGGCGACAGCCGCAAAGCCGCCAATAATGACATATACAAGCACCGCAACTGCAAAGATTAACAATGCACCTTGATATGATAACCCTGTTAATGACTCGATTAAACGTGCACCACCAACCCATTGTGCTGTCATCGAGGCGAATAAAAAGACAAAAATAGCAACCGCAGATATCAGCACGATTGAATTTGATTGATAGCGAGCCTTTAGGAAGTCAATCAACGTAATTGCTTCATATTTACGTGCAATAATCGCAAACTTTTTCCCTAAAATCATCAAGACAAAATAACCCGCTGGCAATTGAGCCATTGCAAGCAGCACCCAGCCTAAACCTGTATTATAAGCCACACCTGGCCCGCCAATAAAACTTGACGCACTTCCATATGTCGCCATCATTGTCATGGCAAGCAGGAAACCGCCCATTTCCCGACCACCAAGGAAATAATCCGATAGGAACGAGTCTGATTTTCGAACACGAGCATTTGCCCAAAAGCCAATAAAGAAAATAATGACAAGGAATAATGCAAGGGGAATAATTACTTGCCAATTCATTCTTCCTCTTCCTCCTCAAGTGAAACTTCGGTAAAGAAGAATTTCATGACGATGGCAATTGACACAATCATAAAAATCGTACCAGCAATACAGCTATAAAAGAACCATGCCGGAAAACCGAGAATGTACGCATATGTCACCGGATCCTGATCTCCGAGACCATATGCAAACCCATACCAAATGGCAAAGTTGATTAACACAAGAATGATACCTATCATTGCTTCTCGATGTGCAATTTTAAAACGTTTATCTTCCATCAGCCCACACCTTTCCATACTTCATTTTAAGCGTAATTTTCTGAATGACAAGTTTAATGTTCATTTATTTTACCGATTAATGAAAATGGAGATGGTTGTGGTTCTTTTTATACGGACTCCCATTGACTTACTTTTGTTTTTGTTAAAAGATATTATCCCCGGGTAAATCTCATTATTTAATCAATCATATTTTTAACATAAAGAGTCGTCCCTTTCTCCATCGTGATGTAAACATACATTTTTCCTAATGATGATTCTTTTATTGTGATCCCTTCACCAGTTAGTACAGAGTTTTTTGCAAAAGAAGGTAGCTTCAACGTAAATTCTGAATCACGCTCAGCAGTCATTTCTCCACATAATGATTGCGTAACTACATTCCATGAAAGGCTAACCCGCCCAGTCATAAAACGAAAATTCTTTACTTCCCCCTTTTCCCACTTAGTTGGAAGAGCTGGAAGCAGTTTAATTAGTTTTGGAGAAACATACAGAAGCATTTCTTGAATTGCATTTACAATGCCCATACTAGCATCTAATTGGATTGGTGCTGTCTCAATTTCCATACTTACCCCCATATTTCTCCAATCATTGTGAACGGTGAAAAGGTTATTTAAAAGGCATGAACGTGAGAGTATATCCAAGCATTCCAACGCTTTGTCTCCGTCATTCATTCTCGCCCATATACTCGACATATGTGCTAATGACCACCCAGTTTGTGCACCTAATCTTCTCTTTGAAACAGCCATTCTAAATGCTTCAAACAGGTTCTGATCTTGTTCTTGGTTGATATCTCTACCTGGGAACACAGGATAGATGTGTGAAAGATGACGATGGTTGTAGCGATCATCAAAGGCAGGGTGTAACCATTCCCGCACGGCACCATCTTTATTCACTTCATAAGGCGGAATACGTTCAAGCATTCCCTCCCACTTTTCAATTTCATCTAAATACAATGAGGTCTCTTTTGCTCCCTCAATTAAGTGATTTAGCACTTCTTTCATAATGGCAAAATCCATTGTTGCATTTATGGTGGTTGGCATCGGATGAGCAAGTTGTTTTCCGTCCTTGGGCATAAAATTTTCTGGGGTATTCTCAGGTGAAACAGAAGGAAAAAATTGATAAAGACCATTCTCATCCAAGACGAGAAAATCTTCATAAAAGAGCGCAACTTCTTTTAAAAAAGGAAGTACTTTTTCGATCAAAAGTTTTTCGTCCCCTGTGTAGAGATAATAATCATAATAATGCTGTGCCAGCCATCCAGCTGCTCCAGTCCAATTCATAATAACAGGGACGATTTGATTTGGTACACCAATACCAGGAGTTGTCCCTGCTGGTATATAAATGCCGCGGCAACCATATAATGTTCTAGCATTTTCTCGAAATTCATCCATCATTTCCTCGTAATAGTTGAATAATGCTGGCACTAATTCAGATAGTCCTCCTACTGATGCATGCCAATACATCATTTGAATGTTCTCATTTGCCATCCGATGGCACCACATTAGATTGTAATCGCCCCCCCAAAGGCCATACATCCCAAATGGTTGTCCCTCAGCTCTTGTACCAGAGATAAAAAGATATCGTCCATAATTCCACAACTTTTCTAGCAATAGAAGAGGGGCTTCTCCTTCATAAGCATCTAGAAGAAGTTCTTCAATCGATTGTTTGCCTTCAGCATCACTTAATTGTATGGAAGCTGTATGGAATAGCTGTGCGTGTAAAGGAATATGTGCACGCAGCAAGTCTTGATAATCACCGTTTATCTCTAATAACTCTGCTTTAAGACGTGCCCACTCTTCGCGATGATCTCCTTTAATAAATACTTTCAATATCATTTGAATGTAATTTGCCTCTTCACAACGGAGACGATTTTTATCAACACTGGTCCTTCCACCCATAGGAATCAAGCGGATGACTGCTCCATAATCTGAATGATCATCATTTTTGGCAGAAAAAAAGATAAATTGATTTTCTACTTTGAGCTGGACCGCACTTTCTAATTCTTTGAGCCGCTGTTCCATGTTTTTATGGTCTGTCTTACGGATACCAAGCTCAAACTCAGCTGTCAGTGATTTCCCCGTTGATGTTATTTCATAGACAACCGCATCGTCTGCTCGTGAAACAAACAAATTCCGTTCATATCGCTCATTCCCCTCTTCCCATCTTACTGATACCTCTCCTGTTTCCATATTGACTTCTCTGCGATAATGTTTAAACCCTTCAGTTTGCTTCATCCTAATGGTTAGTTCAACAAGGGGTAAAAATGATGCTAAGCGGGTGCTGTATCCTTTCTCTTTTAATGTATTTGTTAAATGCCAGCTTGCTTCATGATATTTTTCCTTTTTCATGAGATCCCTTGTTTCGCTGAGTGTATAGCTAACATCGGGAAGTGTATCCTTTCTTCCCATATGCCATAAACCTTCGTGATTAATTAAAATCTTTTCCAGGCTTACTCCACCTGAAACAGAAGCACCTACCTTTCCGTTCCCTGAGGGCAGCCCTTCTCTCCACATATTTCTCCACCATCCGGCAGGATATTTCAGCGATAGGCGATTCCTGCTATCATTCTTATCTACCAATATGTTAAACCTCCAATCAAATTCTGTGAAAAAAATAGGCTGTCACAATAACGAAGGGACAGACCCTTCCTGAGACAGCCTTCTTTCCAAATTCTATTAATCAATCATTGCGATACTTTCAAGGACTCTTCATTTTTTGCTTTTACTAATTTCTCCATCTCCAAACTTGCCAATAAAAATGGAGCTACTCCCATTAGATCATCACTTACGATTTGCTCACTCATATAGTAGTCATAAGAGCCATCACGATACTTAGCACCTCCAAGACCCGCACCCTTGCATATTTGATGAAGGTGTACTCCTTTTTCATCTTCCGTGACAAAATGTTTAAGAATACCATTGTATGAACGGAACACGATATCCGGATCAATACCAGACAAATAACCTAGACGGATTCCCTTTGCCAAAGCATATGTCATCATACAGGAGCCAGATGATTCTAAATAATTTTTCTTTCTGCCGTTTTGATCAAGCAGCTGATACCAGAGGCCGCTTTCTTGATCTTGAACATGTTTAATGGCATGGGCCATTCTTTCAAAAATCCCCATGATTTGCCCTCGTTTTGGGTGATTCACTGGAAAGTGTTCGAGTGAATCGACAATAGCCATGGAATACCATCCCATTGCTCTTCCCCAGGCGTGGAATGACCTTCCTGTTTCTTTATCACACCAGCGCTGTTCCCTGCTTTCATCCCATGCATGATGCAGAAGTCCTGTCATTGGATTGCGCGTTTTCGCTTCGATCAACAAGATTTGCCTAGCAACCTCATCAAATCCTTCTGAAACATGAAACGTTTTAGCATACTCCGCTAAAAATGGTGATGACATATAAACACCATCAAGCCACATTTGAAACGGATAGATTTTTTTATGCCAGAACCCGCCTTCACTTGTTCGCGGCTGTCCTTCAAGCTGTGTGACTAACTGCTGAATGGCTTTTTCATACTTTTCCTTTCCAGTTCGATTCCAGAGCGAGAACAAATTTTTTCCTTTATTAATATGATCTAAATTATATTCTTCGATTGAATAGTCTTTAATCGTTCCATTTTCATTGATGAATAGATCCATATGATTCTTAACGAAGTGATGATAGTTTTCGATGCCGCTCCATTCTGAAAGCCAATCAAATGCCTTTAATGTCATTCCCACTACATATCCCCATTTATTAGCGATTTTCGGATGGTATCCATTATCACAATGCGAAAGGATCGTTTCCGCTATTTTTATTGACCATTGGTTTGCTTGCATATTTCACTTGCACTCCTTTCCAGAGTAACCTTTGCTAAAACTACCTATTTTGTTTTTTATAGTACGCTATGCAGCCCTTCCCATTTCACTTTCCAGCGACCATCCTGCGGGAAACCGGGACAACTGCGATCGTTACCATTCTTCCAGCCGCAAATCATCATGGCAACGGCTGTCAAAAGCCCTCCATTACCAGGCAAGTATGCTGTCAAACCTGGCCTTTGATAATTATGGCCGTTTGCTAGATACGTATTTTTCGTTGCCTCCATTAAAAGAAAATCTACGGCTAGTTCTCTTTCACCTAATCTGGCAGCAGTCATTGCACACATAGGAAAATCCCAGCCCCATGCAGATTCCCAGTCCCATACAGCTTTTACTTTATACAATGTATTTCTCATAATCTCTTTATCTACTAATGTACCTGGTAAAATTCCCAGTGCACCAAGCATTGAAGGATAATCATGATTTTTCTCAGTAAAAGTATTCAAACAATTCTCATGTGCCAGATAAACACCATCTTCATCACGAGGCTTCGCCAAAGAATTTGCTACCTTAGACCACAGCGGATTTTCAGGTACGTTTAATCGTTTCGCCCAATTTATGGCGATTTCCAGCCCATATTTCCAGTATTCCAGCTCATAAGGAGGGTTCATGCTTTCATAAATATAGTGACATTCCTGAGCAGGTATTAGTGGAGGTCCAAGAACATAGGCTTTCTTTTTTTCATCCCAATGTGCATATGACACCATGAAGTCTGCAGCTTCAAACACGATTGATTGAAAATGTTCAAGAAATTCTTTAGTTGGATGAACTTGATAACACATTTCTGCTAACGCCATTGGATGTGGTTGTTTCCAAATCAAACCCGGCGCTACTGGGGAAGGACTCTGTTTGCCGTCAATCCCGACCATTTTTGGCCATCTAGCACCGGCATAGCCTTGTGATTCAGCTAGTTCCCTTGCTTGAGGCAAAATGTGCAGATACCATTCAAGACTTTTCTCTAAATATTCCCTTCTTCCCCATATTGGAAAATGTGCCCCATGCCACCAATGCATCTCCAAATGGAATTTTCCAAACCAGCTATTATACATATAACCTGTTTCTTGCGGCGGCAATGACCCGCCGCTGTGAATAGCGGTTAAATATTGTGAAAGAACAACTCTTCGTTCAAGCTCCATTGCACGCGGATCTGTGCATTCAGAAAAATCCACTGCCGCACCTTTTTGCCAAAATGCTTCCCAATAAAAACGGCTTGATTCAAAAACCTCTTCAGGTTTAACAAACAAAGGTTCCTTTTGTGCATAAGAAAAGGTAAACTCTAACGTATCTGAGCATCCATCCCCCATTAACGTATATTCATGAACCCCGGTTTGCACTAATGAACCTTGATTCCAATCCCATCTTGCGTAATATTGATCCTGATCCATCCTTCTTGTAAATAAAACGGCTTCATCAGAAATCGTTTGATAATTTGTTACATGCCTTTCATCATGTCCCCAGTCCGGGTGTATCGCTTTTGACCAACTATTATGTGTAACATCTGGGGCTGGGAAAAGTGAAAACACTTGAATACGCTTCTCTTTTAACAATGGAGAAGATACTTGTACAGCGATAACATCATGCTCTGGATGACATGCTGTCTTTACCTGCACAGGAACTCCCTCTACCAAAAATTCACTCGCAACGATTCCTGTCCATAAGTCAAGTGTTTGCTTGATTTCTGTCATCCCATCGGATTTTACAGGCTGATTATTTTTTGATAAAAATCGAAAGGAAACTCTTCCAAGCTGCAATCTGTGAGGATTTTGCCGTAACCAATGGTAAGCTTCCTCTTTCCCTTCAGGTTTCATCGGGTACTTCACCTGACGGCCATATGTATCATAACGTTGATACACGATATCTTCTTCTGAATATAGATTTGGTCGGCCAGTATAATGCCATCCCCAATTTGATTGCGTTCCTAATGGGGTTTCATACACCTCTGGAAAAGTCTGTAATCCTGTAAAGTCACAGCTAAATCCAAACTCTCTGTTTCCAATTGATAATGGTGAAAGTGATTCGATCTTTTGAATAATCGGATTGTGACGTTGGACAATTTGCCTTTTATCTAACAATTATGAATCCTCCTCAAATTTATTGAATACTTCCATCGAACGAAGAATATTACATCACTTCTTTCCTGGATTTTAATACTTCCCGATATTTACCTGGCGTGATATTATTGCATTTTCGAAAGGCCCGAATAAAGCTATTTTCATGCTGATATCCAACCTTTATTGCAATATCTGATATTTTTTCATCCGTATTGACCAATAAATCTGCAGCCCGTTTCATTCTCATATTTGTAAAATAACCGTAAATCGTTTCATTCTTTTCTTTCTTAAATATGGCGCTTGCCAAACTTACACTAATGCCAATGGAATCAACAATTTCTGTGATTCCGATTGGCTCAGCTATATGCTTCTCCATATAATCAATCATCTTTTCTATTAAGAGGGATTCCTTACTTATTCCGATTGTCTGAACCTCTTCTATCAATGCACTTGCTTGGGAATGAAGAAAAACTGCAATATCATCGATGTGCATCGTGTGGAGTTGATTAAAGAAATCCCTTTACTTATTTTTCACTTTATCCTCATCACGGCTAAGTCGAAGAAAGCAGTCACCAGTCCTTGCGATTATTGACAACGCTTTCTTTTGACTCATACAACTTCTCCTGATTTCTCCAATGATATGGTCAATCAAGTTTCTGGACCGCAAGCTGTCCCCTGTTTCAATCGCTTCTGACAACTGATCCAAAACATGATCATTTATCGTTATTTTTCGAGAATTCTGTTCCACGAATTCTTCAAACTTTAATATCCTCCCATAGCCTGAATATAACCTGTTTCCAAGCGCTGTATCTGCCTCAAAAATAGCCTCTACCAACTTTCCAAAATCAGTTTTTTGACTGCTGATTCCGATTGAAATACTGAAATCTAGTAATTCCTTAACAATTTGAAGGGCTTCCTTTAATTTTTTTTCTAAAAGTATTTCATCTTCACCTGGACGAAGAACAATGATTAGTTTATCTTTTCCCAGATCGATACATTCACTATGTGAATATGACTCTACTATTTCTGTCATGATATTTGCTAAAGCAAATTTTAAAAGGGAATGATCTGAAGCTGGAAATCGATAAGACCATTCATAAAAATGATCAATTGAAATGATCGCAACTTTTAATAGCTGATTGGTTGAGTCTTGGAAATACCCGTTGCATTTTTCACGAATCTCTTTTATATTTGTAATATTTTTATGATATATATCACTAAAAAACTTGGCTGATGCTTCTGTTTTTGCCTTTCGTATCATTTGCGATAATTGCGCATGATCACTTAGTAATTCCCCTGCAAGAGCTTCTAAGTGCAGTAAATCATGGTGGTCCATGTCCCGGTTTCCAATATTGAACAACTTTTTCATACGGCGGATCGGTCTAAAGGCGATATTTGTTGATATAAAAAATGGCAACTCCACCTAATAATAATGCGAGGATTGAAACGGAAAGAACGACATGACCGACTTTTTTCGATTTGGCTAGTAAACTATCTTGAGGGACAAGAGAAACATATTTCCAGCCCGTGAGCGGTGAAATATTCTGGCTTACGAGCAGTTGTCTGCCTTGATAAGTAATATCGCCCAGATGTTCCTCATTTAATTCAGATACGGCACTCACAATGGCTTTAGAATCTATTTTTTCACTAGAAGAAGTTGAAGAAGAATATATCATTTCATTGTTTTGATCGATAATATAACGTGCACTGCTTAATTTTGCCATATTTGGTGAGTTAAATGGTTCAAAAAGGTCTTGATAGCCAAGATTTATGGCAACGATTCCTTTGAATTCACCTTGTATCATGATTTTCCTAAACAACGTTATTTCGGAACGATTGTATTTTTCTCCAACCTGAACATTTCTTTTTTTCACAATCACTTTTTTATCGCCAAATTCGTCAGCCACCCCTAACCAGGTTGAATCACTAAAGGTAGATTTACGTGAGCTGTATCCATATGGCATTGAAACAAAACTTCCATGTTTCATATCATATATGTAAATACTGTTGATGGTGGATGAACTATTGATAAGAGTAGATAATAACTGGTAAATTTCAGTAACAACATAATATGAATTCTGAATATCGCTATTTAAGAACTTGTAAACATTAGTGTTTAAGGCAACCTTGATCGCGATGTTATCGCTTTCACGAATGTGATTATCAATAATATCCATACTCACTTGCAGCATTTGCTGCTGCGGTTCATTTAACTCCTGCTGCAGCACAGATTTAGATGTTTGATAGGATGTGAAACTCACGATAAGAATGATAAAAAAAACAGCAATCGTTAAAAATAAAATAAGCCTTGTCTCGGTTTTATGAAATGAATATTTAAGCCATTTTTGGAAAGATTGGAGCATTCTTTTCAACCTCCTTTTTTGGCATTATACTACATATTCATTTACGTGAAGGAGATTTTTTACAATCATAACGATTCAAAAGCCTATTCTTAATTTCTTAGTATTTTCATCGTTTCGACCCAAGCAATAAAACAATTCTAATTCCGTGTGTCTTTTACAAGAGCGTTGCCCAAAAATTATTTTTTGAGCAACACTTTCTGTAAAACTGATAAATCCGTTATTATTTGTTTACTTTTTCATACCATTCTTGTACTCTTTCAGTAACTTGCTCTCCACCTGCTTTATACCATTTGTCCACAAATTCATCGAACTTCTCGATCGGCCATTCTCCAATTACGATCTTCGTTAAATATTCTTGAAATAATTTAAGTGATTGAATATCCGGAAAGCCTTCGTAAACAGTAGACGGCAAACCATCTCCAGCAATTCTTCGGGCATCCGCAGTACTCACCTCAAAGATATCCTTCACCATCTGTTGTTGATAGTCTTCCATTGTTTGTTCAATCCGAATATCCATGTCCTCTTTTGTAATTAAATTCTTCATACCTAATGCAATCGGTGTTTCATCATTTTGCGGAAGCAATATCTTTTTCCCATTCTCCACCTTATGCTGTGCACCTTCGATTCCAAAAGTGGTAAATTCGTCATTTGCAGGATCATAGAAGAAGTCTAATAGTTTTAAAGCAGCTGCAGCCTTCTCCTCAGATGCTGCTGGAATCATCCATTCTGGTTCTCCCATGCTTTTTTGAGTGATATATCCGTCAAATCCTTCTGCTTTTGGAAGCGGCATTCCGGCAACATATGCATCTGGTGCCCCTGCAAGCATGGCATTATGACGCTCACTTAATTTAGAGGGTAGATGGTACCAGCTTCCTACTAAATTGTTATTGATCTTCGCTGTCCAAACCTCTCCTTTATTTAAAAATGTTTCATTATCTAGTAGTTTTTCTTCATATAAATCGCGAATGAATGAAATAGCTGCTTTCATATTTTTGGTCACACCAGCATATTGAATTTCGCCCTCATAAATATCCCATTCAGGCACACCTTCCCACATGGCGACACCATAGATCGCAAATAAGTGATCCATCCATTCTCCGAATTCCCTTCCTGTTGTCGGAATTTCATCTTGTTTACCATTTCCATTCGGGTCCTTATCTCGGAATGCTCTTAAAAGCTCTTTATACTCCTCTACTGTTTTTGGCATCTCCATTCCTACAGCTTCAACCCAATCCTGACGAATTAAGGCTGCTCGTTCTGTAACAAGATTGACTTTTGGTACATAATAAATTTTCCCATCAGGCGTAGCAGAACGTACAACATCCCATGCTTCTTTAGGTATTCTATTCCATACATGTGGTGCATACTTCGGAAGCAGGTCATCCAAAGGTAGTGCTGCACCTTGGCTGATCAAGGTTTGTTCAAATCCACCAATCGGGCGGAAAATATCTGGATAATCTTCTGATGCAAACATCAAATTTAACGCTTCAACCGGGTCAGATCCTGCCGCAGTTGACATTAATTCATATTGAACACCTGTAGCTTCTTGTACTTTTTTCACATGCGGATCGTCGGGTCCAGGTAGAGTCCCTTTCCCCAAATGACTTTTAAACACTTTTACTTTTGTTACTTCTTTTGATCCATTGTCTTCAGAAGTACTGGACGTACTTTCAACCTCCTTATTATTGGCACAACCAGCAAGAGTGCCAATAATAAGCATCAAGGCGGTTAGGACAACTAATAAAGACTTTCTGTTACTCTTAACCATTCAACATCCCCCTTTGTTTCATTTCATCATTTATAAAATCAAACCGTTATTCGGTTTAATCTATTTATTCCTTGAGAGAACCGAGGACAGCACCCTTCACAAAATATTTTTGTAAATATGGATACACCAATACAATTGGTATGGTAGCAAAGATGATTGTAGCCGCTTTCAATGTAATCGTGTTGAAATCAAAATCACCCTTAACTAAATTAACATCAGCTAGAGCTTCTGGTGATTCAAAATATCCTCGAAGTCTCAACTGTAATGGCCATAGGGTTTGATCACGTAAAAATAGTACAGCCGATTGGAACGTATTCCAATAACCAACCGCATAAAACAAGCCGATTGTTGCAAGTACGGGCTTTGATAAAGGCAAATAAATTTGAAATAACAAGCGAAAATCATTACATCCATCTATTTTTGCTGCATCATCAAGATCACTCGGTATTCCCATAAAGAAGGTCCTAACGATGATCATATTAAAGGTACTTAATAATCCCGGAATAATGAGCGCCCATAATGAATCCATCAACCCCAGCTCCCTAACTGTTAAAAAGTAAGGAATCATTGGAGCGTTAAAAATCATTGTGATGACGATCGCAACCATCATCGGCTTTTTTAAGAGGAAATCTTTTCTCGACAATGGAAATGCAGTCAAAACGGTAATTAGCAGACTCAAAAATGTTCCGACAACCGTAATATAAATTGTCACCCCAAACGATCTCCAAAGCACTTCATTTTGCAGAATATGTTTCCACGTGCCCAAAGTAAATTCCACTGGAAGGAGGAATACCTTTTTGGATTCAGCAGCAATCGGAGAACTGAACGATACAGCTAACAATTGAAGCAAAGGCAGAATCATCGTTGCAGCAATAACACAAAGAAACGTGTAGTTAAATACACTAAAGCATTTTTCTCCCAATGATTTCTTCATTACCATAACCCCTGTCCTGATTTTCTTGCGAGCCTATTAAATATCCAAAGTAAGATAAAGCCCACAACTGATTGAAACAAACCAATTGCTGTTGTAACACTGAATTGCCCTTGAAGCACCCCTGCTCGATAAACATATGTTTCAATGATATCACCAACGGAATAGGTCATTGGCGTTAATAGGTTAAAGATTTGATCAAACCCAAGCTCTAAGAAATTTCCAATATTCAATAAAAATAACGTTAAAATAGTAGGGTACAATAATGGTAGTGTAATATATCTAATTTGTTTCCATCGATTTGCGCCATCCATGACAGCTGCTTCATATAAATTTGGGTTAATCCCTGTTATGGCAGCTAAATAGATAATGGTTCCCCATCCAACCCCTTTCCATATCCCCGAGATAACGACAATTGAACGAAAATAATCCTCTTCCTGCATAAACAAAATGGGTGCTGCACCAAACAACTCGCGAACGGCATTAACAATTCCTTCTGCAGCCAACAATTCAAAGACGATACCGCCAACAACTACCCATGATAAAAAATGAGGGAGATAAAACAAACTTTGTACAGTTCTTTTAAAAGCCATTAATCGTATTTCATTAAATAACAACGCTAAAATAATCGGTGCCGGGAAACCAAAAATAAGCTGATAAAAAGCAATCAGGAGGGTGTTCCTAAGAACCTGATAAAAATCTTGATAGGAGAAGATAAATTTGAAATTCTCCAACCCAACCCATGGACTGCCTAGAATCCCTTTAAAAATTTGATAATCTTGAAAGGCAATTACACTTCCAAGTAATGGGATGAATTTAAAGATGATGTAAAATAAAATTCCTGGAATGATCATGATATATAGCATCCAGTTTTTTTTAATATTTTCTAAATACAACCTGATGAGACTTTTCTTTTTAATAAGTACATTTGCATGAACTGTCAGGTTTTCATGATGTTGTTTGACCGGTGTATGATCCATCTCTCTACCTCCCTTTTATTTTTGAATATTTGCAAATTGATTATAACGATCTTGATCGCGCTTAGACAATCATCCATTTTTCCACGAAATGCACAAATTGTAGATAATAGGACAAGTGGCGTAGATATACCAAGATCGTAAAAGATATTATTTATAAGCGTTTTCCTTTGTGGGTATAAGCTTTTATACAAATGGTTTGTTTTATGTAAGATCTGTTTGTTCAATTTAGGCGATATGTGAGAATGGTAGGTAACAAAACAAGAGCGATATCCCTGATTAAGGAAAAAAATCAGCTTACTTGGGTTATACCGGATATCGGGTATCGGGTATAAGGAAAAAAACGCCTTTCATAACTGGGATGAAAGACGTTTATTTGTTAGTTCCCTTATCCATTGTCCTTCATAACCGAGATGAAGGACATCTTTTTACTCGTTACCTAATCTATTGTCCTTCTTGACCGAGATGAAGGACATCGACTATTGCTTTTCTTAACGAAATGTCCTTCATCAAAATTTTGATGAAGGACATTCTGTAATTATCCGGCAAAAATTATTTCCTGTTAAATAATTCTGTAAATCAACAATCAATTAAAATCTGCTTGCATCTTTACATGGAACCCATTTATATCTTGCAAACAGCCTTATCTAAACTGTAGACTCCCTTATTTTCCGTGAAATTTAATTTCCGTTTTCAAGCTTTTTAATGAATAACTGTGCATAATTAGAAAGGGTCATTTTTGCCTCAGGCGATACATGATGCTGCATGGTCTTTTGATTAAGCTGTTCAACATATTTGTTCATAAATGTAACGGCTTTTTCTTTTGAACCCATTTCCAAATGATTCTCGGCTTGATTTAGAGTATTTGTTAATTGGGATACAAGTGGACCTGTTAAATCTCCTGTTTTCTCAAATTGATCCATATAATTTTCTAAAACTGTTATAAACCCTGGTGTAACCTTAACGGTGTTGGATCTTTCAGATTCCCCGCTTGCATTTTGGGCTTTAATGTAATAGTTGTACTCTACACCAGGTTTAGCCGTTCGGTCGTAGTACGTATTGACTTTGGCATATCCGATATATTCTACTTCCCCATTTGCTTCTCTGTAAATATTTACTTGGTTTTCTCCACCATTGGATGTCCAAATGAGTCCGACAAATGATTCGCCTACTAGACCGATAGTCAGATCAGATGGTGTGTTAGGGATAGGCATTGTAATTGTAAGTTCATCTGATGCTTTAGTCTCCCCCATTTCATTTACTGCAGTAATTTTATAGGTATAGCCTGTTTTACTTACACTAATACTATCGTCTAGATAAGTGGCTGAAGTTGTACTATCGACCTTAGAAAAAGCACTGTCTCCATTCGCTTTTCTGTATATATTGTAGCTTTCTGCTCCATCCACCGAAGTCCATTTTATTTCGAATGCAGCTGTGGTCACTTCACCTGAAGCTAGTCCTGATGGGACCTCTGGTAATGTTACAGGAGGCTTAGTCGTTGTTGTGACACTGTCAGTTTTTTCTGATTCACCGCCAATGGCTATCGTCGAAACCTTATAGTAATACGTTGTTGAAGGAAGTACGGTATCATCAATATATTCTGCAGTTGCTGTACTGCCTATCTTCTTATAGCTGCCATTTTGTTCAGTGGCTCTGAAAACAGAATAACTAATCGCATTCTCCACTGGAGTCCAATCCAGCTTAATTGATAGACTCTTTGTTACAGGTACATTTAATCCTGTAGGTACAGGAGGAGCTGGTTGTGTAGAATCAAAGGTAAGCACTTCCACACTATCAGATAAAGGTGATTCACCACCGGCATTAAGTGCAGACACCTTATACTGATAGGTGACACCTTGCTCTACTGCAGCATCTACATACTCTGGGATTTTAGAGCTTGCCACCGCTCTAAATACAGGATCCTTTGATGTTGATCGGTAAATGAGATAAGCATCTGCCGCACTTACCGATGTCCAATTAACTGTAATCGCAGCATCCTCGTTTAGTTCACCTTTCAATCCAGAAGGACTGACTAACAGTGGATCTTCATCCGTATTTGTTGGTTTGATGATAACAAAATAATTCATTTTTGACGTATTATTATTCGCTCCCATTACGACAAAGGAGCCGGAAGAATAATGCTTTTTGTATAGAGTGTACTCAACCGGTTGATCATCTTGAATACTAGTTCCTGTCTCCTCATAGGAGTTTATTAACCATTCCGGCTTATCAGTAATTCTTGAATCATGCGCCACATAAACATCAGCATCAGCAGTCAAATAGAAGGAAACTAAATCCTCACTTGTAGCACTTCTCGAGCCTACTGCAGATCTGATCCATTCCATGCCCTGCAATTCATCTGGTATTGACTGGAATTTATAAGCCGTTCTATCTCCAGCAACCAGGTCGCCAATTTGAAGATTCTTTTGAACAGACCAATTTGGCGCATTCACAGTTCCGTTGCTGCTATTATCGTTGATTGTTACATTCCTAATGATATCTCCGTTCATACTTTCAACCGGTTCCGGAGTTGGTTCCGGCTCTGGTTCGACCGGCGGCTCAAACGGTATTCCTGACCATTCAGGCGGTGTTGTAGGATAATTTTCCGGGAAACCAGGTGCCGCTAATTCATTCAAATATTCTTCTAGATTTGTATAACCATTTCCATTGTGATCTCCGTTTCTGTCCTCCGGGTCAGCAGGATTAAATCCATTATCCTGTTCCCATTCATCAGGCATTCCATCTTGGTCAGTGTCAACAGGGGCTTTTCCTTTTTCCAGTAAAGGGAACCCTCCAACATCATTTTCATTGCCAATAATGACTCCGGTTTGATTTTTCACGCTATTAATCACACGTTTGTCGACTGCATCCCTCACTAAAGAGGCACCGACATGGTCCAGAACAAGGTTATATGCTGTTTCAGGATCTTGTGTGTGTACTGGAGGGTATTCAAATCGATCCGGAACCACAACACTAGGCCTTTCAAAACCTCGATAATATCTGTTCCTGTATCAGTTCCATCAAGAACACCGTTTTTATTACTATCAATCCGGTTGTTTTCAATATACACACTATAATTCTCATTGCCTCGTACAATGGCATGCTCAGGATCAGCAGAGTTTTTCCCTGCAATAAAATAATTTCCTACAACATTTCCATACCCTTTTGTCCCCGATTCACCACCGGCTACATACGGGAATCCTCCCCAGTTATAGACGATATTGTTAACAAAGTCGATCTGTCCTTTTGTTTTAGGATTTCTGTCATTATTGTGGGCATAGAGATTATGATGCATGCTGATTGTATTCATCTCAATCAACCCGCCCATTGAATGAGTTAGTAGACCTTCAGAAATAATCGACCATTGTACCGTAATATTTTTTGATTTTGGATTTTCATAGTCTTTACTTTTGATCGATAATACCTCATCTGTTCCCCATGAAAAAGTCGAATGGTCGATGATAACATTCTGACAATCTTCAAAATACATCGTATCATCATTAAAGCTCAGATCACCCAATCGGAAGCGAACATACCTGATAACAATGTCACTGCAATCAATGAAACGAATATTGTTCCCTCGAATGGTCACTCCGTCTCCTGATGCTGTTTGACCAGCGATGGTAATATTTGATTTATTTCTAAGCACAATCTGGGGGATGGTTATTTCTCCAGAAATATCAAATACAATGGTACGAGGTGTTTCTCCAGCTGTTGTCAGCGCATCATGGAAAGTCCCCGGACCTTTTAGCTCATAGCTTGTCACATGATAAACCTCTCCACCCCTTCCCCCAGCTGCAGCATACCCGAAGCCTTCTGCTCCAGGAAATGCAGGCAGTAACGCAGTATCAGCTTTTACTGAAGGAGCGACCATTTGAAATAGGGAAAAACACAATATAACAGATAAAAACACGGCTAAAAACCTCTTCATCTTATACCTCCCATTACATATTTTCATGCTGACTGAGTGGTATTCTGAGGCTGCGTTGCAATTTTATTAGATTGATGAGGGAAGAATTTTGTTTCATGAAAAATTTGATTATTAAGAAGATAGATGTTTCGTCTATTTGCATACTAAAAAAGCGCAGCCTTACCATCTCATTTCATACAAAGCAAATGACATACACTTCGTGCCCCCATTTCCCCTATCTGATTTGATAGGAGATGTATGTAATAACCGGGCTGCTTGTGACAGCGCTTTCTTTCTTGCGTATCTGTTTGCTAACTCCCCCCCCTTTTTTAAAATTCATAACCATTATAGCGATCGATTTCACACGAGAACAATCAACCATTTTTCCGTTAGGTATACAAATTATAGAGTAAGCCCTCTATATTAAATTGGTTTATCCGCAGCAAAAATCGTTTATAAGCCGGCGAACGCAATGCCACATATTTTTATTAAAATAAAAAAAGCGCAAGGCGCTAAGCATTCGGCGACAAGCATAAGGCGAACAGGAATAGAAGGTGTTCTTTACCTTCAATTCCTGTTTGACTAGACCCTAGAGCCGATGGCGCCTGGAGCTAGATTCAGAAACGCAAGCTATGTTAAGAAAATATATAAATTTTGGTGTTACAAAAAATACTAACCCATCAGACTGCACCATCATCAACTGACGAGATGCTTGCCAATGTGTTAGTATTTATTCCGGTTCTCCAACTGTCCCAATCACATCGTCTATTTTAACCAAGCCAAAATGACGGCTGTCACGGCTTTGAAGACGATTATCTCCAATAACAAAAATATACCCTTTTGGAATTTTTGTTTTATCGATAATTTCTTCTAAGGTAAAATTGCCAATCTGCTTTGTTACTTGATTTTCCTTAATAGAAGGTAAAAACGGTTCATCAACTGCCTTGCCATTGACATAAAGTTGATCATCTTTATAGTAAATTTCATCACCTGGTAAGCCGATTACTCGTTTTACATAAATTTGCTCACGATCAGGCAGATGAAAAACAACAATATCAAATCGATCAAGCGAATCAAAATATAAGGCCAATTTATTAATGGAAAGGAGCATTCCTTCCTCGTACGTCGGTTGCATCGAAACACCCTCAACTTTGTATTCGACAAAGATAAGGTTTTTTAAGAAGATAGCCATTAAACATATACCAACTGTTGTGAAAGCTATTCCCCGTTTTTTCATGGTACCCCCCTACAACATTTTGCGGCCACTTTTTTTTACAGTCATTGACATATTTAAACGTCTCTCGACTCTCTTTCCAATAAACCATAATGAAAAGATAACAACCGCTACCATAATGGATCTTTCTGGCTGTGTGATGAGTGCATGTAAATCTTGACCAATAAAACTTACCACAAAAATCATGACAAACTTTCCAGCTAATACGGCTAATGTGAATTGCCAAAAGCTTACTCTAGAAAGCCCGGCAACTACATTAATTGCAGCAGACGGCGTAAACGGAAAACATAAAATGAGAAACAACGGGCCAAAGCCCCTCCGTTCAATCCATGTCAACAGCTTTTTAATCGCTTTTTTCTCTCGTAACCTCTGAAAGACTTTCCATTCGCCAAGTTTTCTCATGATAATAAATACTATAATAGCACCTGAACAAGCTCCAATCCAAGATAAAAAAAATCCCAGCCAAAGCCCAAACGAATTCACATTTGCCACAATGAATGCTACAAGGGGCAGAAATGGAAAAAATGCTTCGAGCAATGGTAACAATATTCCATAAAACGGACCGAACGAGCGATACGTTTCAAATGCCTCCATTAATTGTTTTAACGAAAAAAAATCCTGCAATGTCTCCGGGTTCATTCTATTCTCCTCAAAAGTCCTTTGGTATCTATTTTACACATTTTTGTCAAAACTTGAAAGCTAGGAACAACTTGCTAAAAACATTTTAATGACTTATAATAAACACGAACAAATGTTCTGTAATTTAAGGGGGCATTTCTGTGACAAGAATACCGAAGGACATCCGAGATATGATCGAATTATCTATTTATTTGCCAATGGCTGTTTCGATCTTCAACCGTGATTTAACCGTTATCGAAAAAAGTCCGTTTAAACTTCATAAACCATACTTAGTGCTTGTAGAAGAATCCCTTAAGCTGGTACAAAAGGATTTAGCAATTGTTAAGCAAGAGCTGCGCAAACGGAATATAAAAGTACACCAGGTCGAACGAGACGAAGCGTTCACGCTTTATTCCTTTCTTTACAACGGCTATGAAGAAAAACATAATTATTTTAATCCAAGAATACGGAACAAGGTATGCGAGCTTATGGAGGAGTATTTATTTAAACCGCAAAAATAAATGGTTTACTTTGGAAAAATTCCATTCTTTTTTATTTGAACGCTGAAAGACACCTCTCTGTAGCAGCAGGTGTCCCTAATTTTCCTAAATCCAGTCAAAAGCTCGGAAAATAAATCGAATCACATACCACAAAACTCTAAACGGAAAGATAATAAGTTCTGGAATATAGAAAAATACTTCAAAAAGGAAATCAGCAAACGCATAACGGCCCCTAAACGACAAAAAAGAGACTGTCCTAAAATGTCCAACTTCTCCAGCAATCACCAACTGAACAGGACTTCATCCTTTTTTGAGGGATCCACTTGTTGGGTTAGAGAAGCTGGATATTTCTATTTAGAATCAGCCTCCATGCATTTTATTAAATTAAATCATCAATATAGTTTTCGTTGAAATTCTCTTATAATTTGTTCATAAATAGCATTTACATCTTTTTCACTTGGCTTGAGAAGCTTGTTTATCTTTTGCTGTTCTAGTTCAATTCGTGATGTGATGATTGTTCGAAGTTGTGCTGTGCGAAAGAGTTGATTTTCAAATGATCCAACTGAAAGTGGTAGAGTGATTGTTTTTCCATTCGTAAAGGTTATCTGTGTATTATCATGCTTTGCTTTTGAATATTCCTTTACATAACCATGAGAAATCCATACGCAATGCGATTTCGTTGAAGAAGTCGTAGGGAAAAAGTAAATCGAATTTGCTGGATCAATAACGATCGGTGATTTATGGGTAATTCTCATCAGGCCCTTTGTCCCTTCTTTTCTCCCCGAATAACTGCTTCCAAAATATCTGCAGCTTTGATCAATGATTTCCATCGGACGTTTATGTACGACCACCTCCTCTTCATATTCAATGACTTCTGAGTACATTCTGTTTGAATCAGGAATGATCGCCATTGTAAATCGGTTAATAATGTAATCCTCTAAAACATTTTTCAATTCATTCACAACCTTTCTCCTCCTACTTTTTTATTAGGTAATTTTTCACAATTCCAATCTAGCATGTCCAAAAATAAATTTCTATAAATTTTACAAAATCTCAACAAAAAAATGACTTCCTTAACATTTTCTTAAAGAAGTCATTCCTCCAGTATCTTTTCATCCAATTCTTCATTTTCATTTTTATCGTTCAAGCTCTCAATCCCTACCAAAGGATTTAATGCAGTTGGCGAAAGCTCACGTTCTTTTTCTTTATCCATGTTTTCACACCCTTTTAGAATAGCTTATCCAACTAAATGTATTTCATACACGGTTAAAATATTCTGATTAAATTTTTTAAAAATTTTAACTATTTGGTTGATTTTCACTACCTAATTCCATACAATATAAAAAAGGCATCAGGGGGTATCTTTCATGAAAAATAAAAAGTCTTCCTACACTGAGATCATGAAGTCCCGCAATTCAATGAAAAACGTTCCATCCGAGCATCCTGTGTTAGACATGTATATTCAAATGGTTTTAGACGAAGCGTTGTTTAACAGGAAAAGATTTTTGCTAGAAGAACGTATAAATGATGCACTTGACACGAAGAACGAACCATTATTCATGAAGCTATCAAAAGAATACAAGGTATTACGTAAGTTAGGATAAGGGCTGCCATATGGCAGTCTTATTTTTTTAAAGGTAAGAAAGAAAATTTTGTACTTAGTTTTAGTGTCTAGCTCCAGCGCCTAGCCCCTCTAGGGTCTAGCCACTCATGAATTGAAGGCAAAGAACGCCTTCTATTCATGAGCGTCTTATGCTTGTCGGGGCTGATCAAGGCGCTTGCGCTTTTCTTATGTCACTAAGCATCTATACAATGATTTAATCGTGAACCCTTTTTCTATTAAAATAACTGGTTTATTTTGCGGCCGTTTTTGGGTAGATGCATTATAGAACATAAAAAAACTAAAAGGAGGAGTAAGCATGGACAAGCATAATCAACGTTTTGCTAGAATTTATGATACAGAAAAAGAAGCGATCTCAGCTGTGGAGGATCTAAAAAGACAAGGCTATAAAGCAGAAGAGATCTCTGTAATAAGCAAAAATCAGGATGATGTCGACACGATTACAGATGAAACAGGTACAACAGCGGGCGAAGGAGCAGCAACAGGGGCAGTAGCAGGAGGTACACTTGGC
Organism: uncultured Metabacillus sp.; assembly: GCF_947503125.1. Taxonomy (GTDB): domain Bacteria; phylum Bacillota; class Bacilli; order Bacillales; family Bacillaceae; genus Metabacillus. The sequence goes on along the minus strand of NZ_CANNCR010000024.1, from coordinate 6,608 downwards.
GGGTTAACTGGTTTGTTGGCAGGCGTAGGAGCCCTTGTCATTCCTGGTATTGGACCGATTTTAGCAGCGGGACCAATTGCTGCTACGTTAACGGGTGCGGCTGTCGGAGCAGGAGTCGGCGGATTATCTGGGGCACTCATTGGATTAGGCATTCCAGAAGAAGATGCAAAGCACTACAACGCATCAGTTAAAGAAGGCAAAATCTTAGTCATTGTTGACCAAAAAGAAGACTCTGATAAAAGAAACGAACAATCCATTCCTCCAGAGGTAGATACAACCCCTGTTGAAGGAAGTGTTATTCGCGAAAATGATTACAATAACTACGAAGATCGTGATCCTACGATAAATGAAAAGGATAGGAACATAAATACCGGAGCAAATATTAGTAGAAAATGGTAGAGATATATTTTTTGGGACAGTTCCTCTAATGTTTTGAGGAACTGTCCCCATTATTTTTTATCCCCTTTGTTCTAGTCACCCCCACGAAAAGCAGTGGGGTATTCCCCATTAAATTAGTGCTTTCCAATACATGCCTCTGTAAGCTGTTCATCTTCAATTGAGCCTGTAATTTGGAAGAAAAACACTCATCTGTGGTATTATTTGGAACTGTCCTACCACCTCAATTTCAAGCCTCCGTAAACTGCTCCGCTTCCGTTGACCCCTTCAACGCGGTTGTCGATGATGTTCCGCCAGAGATCGTTTGAGCCACTTCATCAAAGTACCCAGTCCCAACTTCACGCTGATGTCTTGTTGCTGTATACCCATATACTTCGCTGGCAAATTCACGTTGCTGCAGTTCTGAGTAAGCTGCCATGCCGCGGTCCCGGTATCCTCTGGCAAGCTCGAACATGCTATGGTTAAGGGCGTGGAAGCCTGCAAGTGTTACGAATTGGAATTTATAGCCCATTTTCGCAATTTCTTTCTGGAAGTTTGCGATTGTTTGATCATCAAGCTTTTTCTTCCAGTTAAATGATGGTGAGCAATTATAGGCTAATAATTTTCCAGGGAATTTTTCATGTATCGCTTCAGCAAATCTTTTTGCTTGTTCCAGATTAGGTTCAGAGGTTTCACACCAAATTAAATCAGCATATGGTGCATAGGCAAGTCCTCTGCTAATCGCTTGGTCAATGCCGGCACGAGTTCGATAAAAACCTTCTACCGTCCGTTCCCCTGTAATAAATTCTTGATCAATCGGATCAATGTCACTTGTAATTAAATCTGCGGCATCCGCATCTGTACGAGCAATGATGATGGTCGGTGTGCCCATAACGTCTGCTGCCAATCGTGCAGAGATTAGATTTTTTACAGCTGTTTGTGTTGGCAGCAATACCTTTCCGCCTAAGTGTCCGCATTTTTTCTCAGAGGATAATTGGTCTTCAAAATGAACACCCGCTGCACCTGCTTCAATCATTGATTTCATTAATTCGAATACATTTAACTGACCGCCAAAACCAGCTTCTGCATCGGCAACAATCGGAGCAAACCAATCGATATTTCCCTCTCCTTCAAGATGCTGAATTTGATCGGCACGCTGAAGCGCTTGATTGATGCGCTTTACAACATGCGGCACACTGTTTGCCGGGTATAAGCTTTGATCTGGATACATGTTACCGGAAAGGTTTGCATCTGCTGCAACCTGCCATCCGCTTAAGTAGATGGCCTTTAGCCCGGCTTTTACCTGTTGTACCGCCTGGTTTCCAGTTAGCGCACCTAATGCATGGATATAATCCTCAGTTTGCAGATAGTTCCAAAGCTTTTCAGCTCCGCGTCTAGCAAGGGTATGTTCAATCTCAATAGAGCCCCTTAAGCGAATTACCTCTTCTGCACTGTATGGGCGGGTAATCCCTTCCCAACGCTTATCGAATTCCCAGCTTTCTTGTAATGCTTTTATTCTTTGACCGTTCACTTTTCATTCCCCCATTTATTTTAGTTTTTTTATATGGATAGTCGGATATTTTAACTGACTTCTCCTTATCCGTCGATAAATTTTAAAGTTTTTCATAACTTGGTATCGTTAAAAAATCAATAAATTCATCACGCTTCACAAGCTCATCAAACACGGCAATTGCTTCGTTAAATTTCCCCTTTTGAAACCCTGCTTCACCGAGTTCTTCTTGAATCTTCCTAATCTCTTCATCTCTTAATTGCTCATAAAGTTCAAAAGTCAGCTTCCTGCCATCATCAAGGATTCCCCGTGGATGTCTGATCCATTGCCACAGTTGAGCCCGTGAAATTTCTGCGGTTGCGGCATCCTCCATTAAATGATGAATAGGTGCAGCCCCCCTTCCGCTTAGCCATGAGGCAAGATAACGGATGCCAACATCGATATTTGTCCTTACTCCAGCTTCTGTAATCGCACCATCTGGTACCTCAAGTAAATCCTCAGCTGTTACCATAACATCTTCCCGTTTGCGTTGAATCTGGTTTGGTGTTTTCATATGCTTATCAAAAACTTCCATTGCCACCTGTACAAGTGCTGGATGTGCCACCCATGTCCCGTCATGCCCATCTGTTGCTTCACGCTCTTTATCAGCGCGAACCTTTTCAAATGCCTGTTCATTTGCCTCCTGATTATGTTTAATCGGTATTTGAGCAGCCATTCCTCCCATTGCATGAGCGTTACGCTTGTGACATGTTTGAATCGCAAGCAGTGAGTAGGATCTCATAAACCCGACAGTCATTGTTACCTGTGCACGATCTGGCAGGATAACAGGTTCACAGTTTTTAAGTTTCTTTAAATAGCTGAAAATATAATCCCAGCGTCCACAGTTTAACCCTGCTGAATGTTCTTTTAATTCATAAAGAATTTCATCCATTTCAAAAGCAGCCATAATCGTTTCAATTAAAACCGTCGCTTTAATCGTGCCTCGTGGAATACTTAATTCATCCTGAGCGAAGCAAAACACATCATTCCAAAGCCTTGCCTCAAGGTGACTTTCCATTTTAGGTAAATAAAAGTAAGGTCCGCTGCCTCGGTTTATCAGCTCCTTGGCATTATGAAAAAAGAATAATCCAAAATCAACTAAGCTTGCAGAAACTCTTTTTCCATCGAGCTCAATATGCTTTTCCTCAAGATGCCAGCCTCGTGGCCTTACCTTTAATGTAGCGATCTCTTCGTTTAGCTGATAGATTTTACCGTTTTCATTTTCAAAGGAAATCGTTCTGCGAACTGCATCTCTTAAATTAACCTGCCCGCTCATAACATTTTCCCAGCTTGGAGATGTCGCATCCTCAAAATCAGCCATGAACACTTTTGCACCAGAGTTTAACGCATTGATGACCATTTTCCGATCAACCGGTCCGGTAATTTCAACCCGACGATCTTGAAGGTCTTCCTGAATCGGTGCTACTGTCCAATCTCCATTTCGAATATGCTCTGTTTCGGGCAAAAAACACGGTAATTTCCCCTGATCAATTTCCCGCTGCCGTTCGATTCTACGCTGTAATAATTCCTTTCTTCGGGTGCCAAAATTCCTTTCAAGCTTTTCAATAAATTGCAACGCTTCTTGTGTTAACACCTGGTGAAATTCATTTGTCATTTCTCCAATAATTTTACAACCAGTCATTTGTGTTGCCATGATTGAAAGAACACCTCACTCATTATTGTTATAATACAGTTTGTTATTACTAAAACTAATATATAACAGATGAAGGAAAAATGGAACATTTTTCTTTAAAGAATTTTCGAAAAATTTTTTGCCGAGCTCTAATTGCTTAGTTATCGCCAGTTACCATCAATATTTTGACAAACAAAAAAGACCTGGCTTTTGATCACCAGATCCTTGTTCTTAATTGCCTGATTGCTTTTCTCCGTGCTCTTCTAAATAAAGAATCCTCTCAATCATCGTAGGGTGGGTATAGCGGAAAATCTTGACTAAAGCCGGAGGATTCACCTGACTTAAACCAGCCTTTGCTAATTCCTGAAACGAACTTACAGCTGCTTCATGGTTCTGTGTCATCTCAATGGCATACATATCCGCAGATTTTTCCTGGTATCTGGAAACGGTGTTAACTATTGGGCTTGAAGCAAAAGTAAGAACACCTAAAAGAATTAAAAATAACGGAAACGCTGTAAGTTCTTTTATTGATTTTATGTGGAGGAGATTTCCACATTTCTTTACGATCCCCTTCATCATCAAATGGATCAAAAATAATCCGAATAAGCTTAAAATCAAATAACCTGCAATTCCAATATAAATATGGTTCATCACATAATGTCCCATTTCATGTGCCATGATAAATAAAATTTCGTTTTCACTCAACCGATTTAAGGTTGTATCCCATAAAACAATTCTAGAGTTCGAGCCAATTCCATTTACATAAGCATTAAGGGCATTTGTTTTTTCCGACATATTCACTTCATAAACATGTTCACCCGGAATATCCGCTTTAGCAGCTAAATGCAAAATTTCCTCTTCAAGCTCCTTGTTTTTCAACGGGTAAAAATCATTGTATAAAGGATCAATCACGACCGGCTGTACAAACATTAGAAACAGGGAAAACGGTATCGAAAGCAGCCATGCGTACAACCACCATTTTTTCTCAAATCGTTTAATCAGTCCGTACAGAACAATAACAACCACAGTCATTAATGCATAATTCACCCAAAAATCAATGAGCTGATCCTTCATCCATGAGGAAAACGATTGTGTGGTTATATTGTATGTTTTCGAAACCTGATACCCAATCCACTCAACCGGGAAAGAAATGATTGTTACAAAAAGTGAAAGCCAAAAAAAATAGACAGCTGATTGCAGGCTAAAATATCGCGAAGTCGCATTAGACCATTCCTGCATTTTCTTAGAAAAGCCCGTGATAAGAAATACAAATAATAAAAACCATTCAAAAGGCATTGTAACAAAATAAAGGAAATTTCTTATCGTTGAATATTCCTCTGATAAAATCAGTTCTCTTCCTGACATAAAAGTGGCAGGGTCTGCTGATGTTCCCTCATACGGGGCAGGGACACCAGATTGTGAAAATATAAATAAATACCAATAAACAATAAAAGCATATAGAAAATATAACACGATCGATCGTGTTAACCATTTTCTCAACAGACATCCCCCCTAAAAACAAGCTCTTATTCTAGTGTAGTTTTAGACTCCTTTTATTAGAACATAAAATGGGCAAGCACTTCCATCATTCTACTCTTTCTTTCTTTCTTTCCTTTGCCAGATAAGGTACAGTTAACTTACAAACTCTTTTTTATATGAGGTGTAGCTATGCTATCAACATACTTTACAAAAATTCAAGATAAACTCCAGCTCGTTTTAGAAAAAGAGTCGGAATCAATGAAAATCGTTGCTGCAAAAATAGCAGAAAGTATCCAGCAAGGAGGAATTATCCAATTATTCGGCTGCGGACACTCGCATATTCTGACTGAAGAGGTCTTTTTTCGCGCTGGAGGACTAGCCCCTATTAAGCCAATTCTCATTGAACCACTCATGCTTCATGAAGGGGCGGTTAAATCTTCACAGCTGGAACGACTAAATGACTATGCCGCTCATTTTCTCGACCGCCAGGATATCCAGCCAAATGATGTAGTCATTGTCCTTTCAACTTCTGGTATCAATCCCGTTCCGATTGATGTTGCATTATACGCTAGAGAAAAAGGAGCATTTGTAGTTGGCATTTGTTCGTTTGATTATCGAAGCGGCCAAACATCAAGGCATAAAAGCGGAAAATTTCTCGCTGATGTTGTTGATCTTCCTCTTAATAATTTTTCCGTAAAGGGAGATGCGATTCTTTCTTATGATAGAGTTAAAGTTCCGTTCATCCCAACCTCAACAGTTATTGGAGCCGCAATGCTAAACGGGATATTAGCAGAGGCTATTAAAAAAATTGCTGATGCAGGTATGGAGCCGCCGATCTTTTTAAGCGGAAATATCACAGGGGCTGATGAACATAATAAGAAGTTAATTCAGAAGTATAGTAAACGCATTGAGCTGCTAACAAGGGGAATGGATTTTTAAAAAAAGCCTTGGCTTTTTCACACTTATCCACTTCTCTTGTTATTCCTGTAGATAAAAATCCAGCTTATCCTGTAGCAATCGAAGTGTTAAAAAAAGAAAAACAGTAGCTATCAACCACAAATTGTTACCTAGCTGGATAGGTCTATTGGGTTGAATCAAGTAATTGGTTGCCTCAAATGATACTGCGATTTTAAAAGCCCTATCGAGAGAGCTTTAAAACGAGTCGAATTCACGCGAATGTCCTGTCAGTTAAACGGTTTTGTCTCCCTTAGTATAGTAACTGGGAAGATTTCAGAGAACATTATCTCACCAGCTAATGAAAAAGTCGGTTAAGCAGTAAAGAAACTATGATCTAATAAAAAGAATTAAAATCTATACTACAGCTCACACAATCTATCCAGTTGAAAACAATAAGAAAAGCGCAAGGCGCTAAGCATTCGGCGACAAGCATAAGGCGAATCGGAATAGAAGGTGTTCTTTACCTTCAATTTCGATTTGACTAGTCCCTAGAACCGATGGCGCCTGGAGCCTAAAACTAAGTACAAAATTTTATACTTTCTGGTGTATGAAATAATGTAATTACCAATAAGAAACATAAAAAATCCCCAGCGACTTCAAGTAAGATTTAAGTAC
>NZ_CANNCR010000023.1 GCF_947503125.1 uncultured Metabacillus sp. | reverse complement strand
TCTTTTAAAAACTTAGAAATGTAATTAATTTTTGATTAAATGCATGACCTGAGAGAAGGTATGAATAATTCAGGTTTATATATTATCTATACGATTAAAGGTGACATTAGACTATTTTTATAAAATTTTATTGAATGATGCCCAAGAATATATTCAAGAAACGGAAAAATATTTAGAGGAATTATTGAAGAAAAAGAATTATGAAGAGGCTTTTCAAATTTGTTCAAGTGAATTATCACAAAAAAACAGACAAATGGGCTATAAATTTGACCAAATAATTAACTGGGTTTATATTGTATCAAGTTATTATTTGAAGAAAATGGATTTTCATTCTTCTATAAATAAACTTAAAGCACTATTAGATCGCAGCCATCCTCTATATGGTCAAGATTTCCTTGATTTTAAGATTCAAAACAGCATTGCCATTATTTTTGCAGAAAACCAATTATATCAGGAAAGCCTTGAACAATATCACATACTCCTTTCTTATAAAGACTTTTTATCCCAGCATTTTCGGTTTCATATAAAAATTTACTATAACTTATCAAAATTGTATTTCTTGCTTAATGATTATGAAAAGTCCCTTACATTCGCAAATTTAGGGATAAAAATGTCTGTCTTAAATGAAGATATTTCCATGGCAGGCCAACTTTATTTTCAAAAAGGCATGAGCTTGGAGAGATTAATAAAAGATACATCCGAAATAAAACAATCTTATCAAAACTCCTTCTTTATTTTTCAATTACTTAATAGGGATAATTATATGGAAATGGTAAAAGAACAAAAAGGGAAATTTTTAGTATAAGTTTAAAGGTCGTTATCTTCTCCTATAAAACTGAATAATGAAAATAGGACTAGCAGAAACTGCTTTTCGAAAATACTCTTTGAGCCTTGCATCAGTTAACTGAATGATAATAGATTCCAAATTGGCGGAAGAAGTTTATCTAAATACATGCCGTATGTTGCATCTTCAAATTTCGGAAATAGCTGTTCAAGCTCTTTGATATTCCTGTTTAATACTTCCTCTCAGTGGTCTTTTATATAAGTAAAAAGTACATCTCCTAACTCATAGATGGTCATCTGCGGTTGAATATTTACTATTGTCATATGAATCCCTCCATATTTTTTATCTTACAAATCAAGCTTACAACATTAAAGCCAATTCTAATGTTTTAAAAAATAAGAGCTGAATTTACAATGTTTGATTTGATAAACTTTACTTAATAATACAGTTTTCAAATATAGGAGTGTGCTCATTGGAAAAAATAAGACCTATAGATATTGCTGAAAAATTAAAGATTAGTACAAGCTCTTTAAGAAGTTATGAAGAAAGAGGAATTGTGCCGAAACCTGAACGGTCATCTACTGGTTATAGAATATATACAGAGGAACATGTAGCTTATTTTGAGTGTATTGTGGCTATGTCTCCTGGGTTTGGCATGGACATAACTTCAGCTGTTCTCAAAAAGTTGCAACGAAAAGAACTAGACGCTGCTCTTTGGATCATAAATAAAGCGCAAGTAGTTAATTATGAAGACAAAATGATTATTGAACGAGTGAATAAATACCTGGAAAACTTGACTAATGAACCCACTATGACGACTGGTGAATTGTCACTCCAGACAAATATCCCTGCATCAACTCTTCGATATTGGGAGAAGGAAGGATATATTACGTCCAAAAGAGGAGAACTGAATAACTATCGACTATTCGACTTATTCCAGCTTATAAAAGTCTTATTAATGAAAATAACTCAGAATGCAGTTTATTCAAATGAGGTTATTCAATTAAAACAGGAGATTAAAGAATTAAACCAACATGATCTTGAAGAAGTAAGAAAAGTAATACATGATCTTCAAAAACATATAAATAAACGTAACCAAGAACAACTTAAAGGGGTCTTCTATCTATATAAATTGTTCAAAATAGTAAACCAGCAATGAATATCGATGTCTATAGTGTTTTTTCTATGAACTTGTTATCATCGCAGTCAACTCTATGAAACACGTAAAAACGCCAACCTTTTATCAGGGGTTTGGCGTCATAAGTTACTTGATCACATATAATTTTTAGCTTACGGTTAACTTTGCGTTACCCCTGTTGTTTTATATCACTATAGGCTGGCAATCCACCCGCACCTCTGGCAGCCCGTATCGCACGGACGACTGCTTCAGTCAAAACATCGGCACTGAGTGTACCAACCACATCAACTGGGACTTTGACTTCTCCCGTAGCCAAGGAAAATATCGTATCCCCGTCGTTCATAGTGTGAACCGGATAAATCGTGCGTGCTAACCCATTGTGGCTCATTTGAGCGACTTTATTCACCTGGGACTTCGTCAAGATCGCGTTGCTTGCAACTACTGCGATGGTCGTATTCGTACCAGTAGGAATTGGAGAAAATACTTGCTTTATTAGGAAATGCTCGATTTTCCGGATGGCACCGTTCTCATCTCGTACACCTGCCAGCACTTCATTCGTAAGCGGATCGCGTACTTCGCCTACCGCGTTCACTGCTACAATCGCTCCAATGATCAACCCATTCTGTAGTATCCGCGAAGCTGTTCCAAGTCCGCTTTTCATCGCACAGTCAAACCCACATAGTTTACCGACAGACGCTCCGCAGCCTGCACCCACATTTCCTTCCTCTACTTTATGCTTGTTAGCTTTACTTACCGCATCGAATCCCATTTTTGCATCCGGGCGCACGGAAGAATCTCCAAGCGACAAATCATACAGCGCAGCAGCGGGTACAATGGGAACAATTCCGAATCCTGTATTTAGCCCGATTCGCTTCTCTTCTAAATAATTCATCACGCCATCAGCAGCTGCAAGACCAAATGCACTTCCTCCAGTTAAGCAAATTGCATGTACACGATCAACTAAGTTTACAGGATGAAGAAGATCTGTTTCACGGGTCCCCGGGGCTGAACCACGCACATCAACCCCACCCACAGCACCATCTTTAGCAAGTACAACCGTACAGCCAGTTAGTGCAGCTTCGTTCTGGGCATGTCCCACTTCGATTCCTGGTACATCTACAATTGTTCTGGTTTCCAATTTAGAATCCCCCTCAATGTATGACGGAAAGCTATTTACTTAATTTTACATATAAAGAATCAGTTTTATGAATAACTTTAACATTTACCTATTTAAGTTTTTTTCATCAGTTTCGCAGATCTTAATGATTTTGATGTTTTCTTACTAATTAATCGTTCTTAAGTAAAAATGTAAAAGTGTTGCAAAAAAGGCTTCTCAGTTACACTTAAGTTAAAAAAGTACCATTCTGATACTAAAAAGCAGGTGGAGTCACCGAAAAAAGGATGACAGCCTCTTCCTTAAAAAGATTTTCCCATTTATGTTTCATATAAGCTGGTATTTTAACACTATCACCAGCTTCTAATATGTATTCTTCATCATTTAAGTACACTTTAATTTTCCCCTTTAATACAAAAGCAACTTCTTCTCCTTTGTGTTCCAAAAGTTTCTCTGACGAAGACGTATCAGGAGGAACATTCATAATCGCTGTTGCCAATGTGCCGGTAAAATCGGGTGATAATAACTCATACGAAAGGTTTTCAACAACCATTTTTTTACGTTCATTTGACCTAACAACTAAATCTTCTGTATTCGTTTCTTCGAGTAAAAAACTAAAGGTTGGAACATCAAGCGCATTAGCTAAAACCTTTAGAGTTTGAATTGAAGGATTTGCCAACCCTCGTTCAATTTGACTTAGCATGGAAGGGGTTATTTCGGCTATTTTCGCTAATTCTCTACTGCTTAACCCTTTTGCTTTTCTGTATTTCTCAACTTTTTTGCCAATATTGATATTTTCCATCACCATACTCCTCGTAAAGATTAAATTAAATACAATTTAATTTTATTAATTTAAAATAAACACAAATGGTGTAACATGTGTTAAACTACATTTAATATTTGTTAAATCATATTTTATCAGACTGCATTTTGCAAGTCATTAAGGGAGTGGAGAAAATGAATGATTTCTTTACATTTTTAATCCTTTCATTATTTGTTGTCATGAGTCCAGGTATCGACACAGCACTGATTACAAAGAGGACCATTTCAGACGGAAGAAAAGATGGATATAAAATGGGTTTGGGTATAACAACTGGCTCTCTAGTGCATACCTTTGCAGCTGCTTTTGGGCTTTCAGCTATATTGATGCAGTCTGCAGTTGCATTTGAAATCGTGAAATATGCAGGAGCCATTTACTTGATTTACCTGGGCTTGTCTTCATTAATCTCTAGGAATAAAAAGAAAGCATCTGCTGTTGAACATCTAAATCATTCAGAAATGAAAAAGTCAGCGTTTAAACAAGGTCTCTTTTCAAATATACTTAATCCTAAGGTGGCTATGTTCTTCTTAACCTTTTTACCCCAATTTGTAAAAGCAGGAGAAAATGCAACAGGACAGCTTATTTTAATGGGGATTATTTATACGATTCTATCGATTACTTGGTTTTTTCTTTACGTCTTTTTCATAAACTATTTACGTAAATGGCTAATGTCTCCAAAAGTACAAAGGATCATGGAAAAAGCAACAGGTCTCGTCTTAATTGGCTTTGGAATAAAGTTAGCATTAGATAAACCACATTAAAAAACATTGGGATGGGAACCCAATGTTTTTTCTACTTCGTTCAAATATCCTACCCTTTGATCACTTTACTTATTTAGAAATATATCATCCATTAATTCAAATAATTCTCTTTTTGATGTCGGTAACTTTGACTCTAAAATACCTGAAACTCCCATTAATTTATTGTAGACTTCTATTACCCATGGTTGCTCTAAATGGTATTTCTTAATAGCTGCTTTCTCTTGAAAAACGTCAAACGGAGCTCCTCTTGAAATAATTTCCCCGTTATGTAAGATGATCACTTCGTCAGCCCATTCATAGGCAAGGTCAACATTATGAGTTGAGAGAATAACGGTCCGGTTTTCATGATGGTATGTAGCTAGTAATTCCATTATCTTATGCGAGTAATACGGATCTAGCCCAGCTGTTGGCTCATCTAATACCATTAAATCAGGATTCATGGCCATAATTCCTGCAATGGATACCCTCTTTTTTTGACCAATACTAAGAAAATGTGGTGGCTTGTCTTTTAAGGACTCTGTCTCTGTTAGTTCCATTACTTCTTGAACGATTTGGCTTATTTGTTCAGTTGACAATCCTAAATTTTTAGGACCAAATTTAATATCTTCATACACACTTGAAGAGAAAAGCTGTGAGTCGGGATTTTGAAATACAATGCCAACTTGTTGACGAAGCATCTTTATTTCTTTACGAGTGTAAGACAATTTTTTTCCTTTAAATGTAATGCTTCCACTAGAAGGTTTCAAAATCCCATTAAGTAGTAAAAATAAAGTGGACTTTCCCGCACCGTTGTTTCCAATTAAGGCAATTTTCTTTCCTCGTTCAATTGAAAAAGTAATATCGTTTAATGCTATTGTTCCATCTGGATATTGATATGAAACATTTTTAAAAGTGAAAAATGTAGACGTCACACGTCGGCCTCCTTTCCATTATAGATTTATGTGTTTAAGGTAAGGATGAAGAGACCTATGATTGAGACTAGGATACCAGCACAGCGATATCGATTGTAAGACAAGCTAAGTTCAACCTCATACAATTTCATATCCCCACCACGACTATCAATGGCAATCTGCAATTCTTTGGCAGATTGGATCGATTTGAGAAAAAGACTTACAATTAGGTGCGCGATCGATGAGATCCACAATCGGTGATTTTGGTAACCTAGTCTACTAGATTGTGCCAAATGAATTTCGTGCATTTTATTTAGCAACACAAAGATAAACCGGTATGTTAGACCAACTAATTCAATAAAAAGTACTGGAAGTTTCAGTCTACGTAATACCCATATCAATTGATGTAATGGTGTTGTTAAGATAAGAAAGTACAAGCAGCTTACACTTCCTATAATCGTAACCAAAAGTTGGTAGGCTTGATTTATATTTGCTACACTTATATAAATTTGCCATGACTTGATAGTAAAAAACCATATCGTGTCAACGTTCACTTGATATACTGGTGCAATTGAAACTAAAATGGCAGCAATGCTTGTAAAGAGAAAAATAGATGGCAATAGTAACAGCTTCAAATATTGTGAGAATGGAATTTTGGCTGCAAAAACGATGCTTAAACTCATCACGGAAAATGTAATCATCGCTATAACTACATTTTTGGTAATGATGGTAAACATTAAGAAGGTCATAACGAATCCAACCTTTTCAGCTGGGTGAACATGTTTCAATCTATTAGAATAGGCGTAATCATCGATTTTCAGCATGGTTCAGGCTTATTCCTTAGATGAGTATTTTTTTCTAGCTCGGCCAAATCCAATAACATAACCAATAAAAGCAGCACCAATAGCGGCTTGTAAAGAGAATATTAAACTTTCTATTTCACCGCTTGGCGGTTCCCAAATAGACTTGAACCAAGGTTCATATGAAGGGGCCAACTCGCCGATCATTTCTTCTGCTTTACCATCTGCCCCACCAAATTCTGCATCACCTTGGAGGAAAAGAGGAATGATCGCCAATAAAATAACAATTAAAAACAAGACGATATTTTTCATGATTAGCTAGCCTCCTTCACATTATTTATAAGATGTAGTTCAGATTGATTGTATTTTAAAAGTAAGTTCATTACGATAACGGTCAATAAGCCTTCACTAATGGCCAAAGGTATTTGTGTTAGTCCGAAAATACTTACAAATTTGGCAAAGGAAGCTAAGAAACCACCTACTTCGGCTGGAAAAGCAAGAGATAACTGAATAGATGTCATGATATATGTACCGAGATCTCCTAACATTGCTGCTAGAAAAACAGAAACAGCAAACGACATATTTAATTTACGACCTACTTTAAAGATAGCATAAGCAATAAACGGGCCTACAACGGCCATTGAAAAAGCATTTGCTCCTAATGTCGTTAAACCGCCATGTGCTAATAACAAAGATTGAAATAGTAAAACGATTGTACCAAGTACACTCATCGCTGTTGGTCCGAATAAAATCGTTCCTAACCCCACACCAGTTGGATGTGAACAACTGCCTGTCACAGAAGGAATTTTTAACGCGGATAAAACAAACGCAAACGCTCCAGAAAGGCCGAGCATTGTTTTCATTTCAGGATACTCCTTCAGTTTTTTTTGTATGCTTCTTAATCCAAAAATAATAAAAGGCAGAGTGATCACCCACCAAAATACAGCCCAGCCGAAGGGTAAAAACCCTTCCATTATATGCATCGCGTAGGCCTTTTCATAAGAATTTGTCCAAAAGAAACCTGTTAAACCTAACACGGTAATGAGTAAAGCCCATTTCCCTTTTCTTTTCATTTTCATTCCTCCAAAAGTTAAAAAAAATGTCCATGATCAAATCTATCATCTAGCTATGTTTTTATAGAGGATGTCTTCTAAATGCCTGTCCCCACTCAGAAATATGGAAATTATTTGTAGTGGGGACTGTCCCTTAAATTGCTTCTTTTGACTATTTATTTTCCCACATGTCTTTAAAAATTAAATTTTGAAGAGACCTTCTTTTTTCCCAGTTTGCTGTTTCCAAAAGAGGTGCTTTAGGATATACATCTGTGTATCCTATTGAAATCAAAGCAACAGGATCAATATGTGGTGGAATACTTAAAATATCACGTACATCAGATTTTTTATAAAAGCTGACCCATCCCATTGCTAACCCTTCCACACAAGAAGCTAACCACATATTTTGAATGGCGCAGGCTGTTGACATTATGTCGGTTTCTGGAATGGAATTTCGTCCTAATACATGTGAACCACCTCTAGTAGGATCACATGTTACACAAATAGTAATGGGTGCTTCTTTTAATCCTTCTATCTTTAGGGATAAAAACTTGGATGCACGCTCATCATTTTCGTAATGAATAGATAGTGCTCTTCTTTCTTTATCAGCAGCCCAAGCTAATTTCTCTTTTACTTCATTTGCTTCAATTAAAATAAAGTTCCATGGTTGCATAAACCCAACCGAAGGAGCATGGTGCGCTGCTGCCAGGATTCGATCAACAGCCTCCATAGGAACAGGATCTGTTTTAAAACTACGAATATCTCTTCTCGTCTCGATAACCTTATAAATGGCTTCTCTTTCTTTATTAGAAAACATGAAATTTAACACCCCTAAATCAAGCGTTTGCCTTAGATAAAAAGGAGTTCGATTGAGTTTCTTTGATTCCATTCAAATGCTTTGCCATTGTCTTAGAAAATGGTTTATAACCACGTTGTTTTTTCTTCAAACGACGTTCGCTTTGAAGGTTTCATGTTTTGAAGTGATTCTTTATCAGGATAACCGATAAAAATATTTCCAATGACTTTCTTGTTTTCTGGGGAGCCAATAAATTGATGTAAACGTTCATCATGAACAAGCCCTACACCTCTAGTTCGCCAAACAAACCCCAGCTCTAACTCCTTTGCTGCTAGCCACATAGAATGAATGGCACAGCAAACAGCATAATCATTATCCCTTGTTGCCTCTTCATCTCCAGGGACAATATCAGAGGTCACAACAATATGAACAGGTGTACTTGTTAAAACTTTTATTGAACTGTTCACTAAATCTGGTTTTGTTAGAAATCGTTCTTCTAAATAGGCTTTTGCTAGAGCTTCATATCGTTTTTTAGCTTCTCCCTTTATGATATAGAAGCTCCAAGGCTCTCTCATTCGATCATTTGGCGCCCAAGTTGCGACCTCAAGTAGGCGTTTAATTTTTTCATCTTCTACTTCTTGATCGCGGTAGTCACGTATCGCTCGACGGCTTTCTAGTTCACTGATGATTGACATGCTTTTCCTCCTTTTTATGATCTAATTTTATCTCTTCAAACCATTGTATCTTTTGACGCAGGTTCACCACTTCACCTACGATAATCATGGATGGGTGTTTAAGGCCAGTTTGTTTCACTAGCTGTTCAATTGTCGTTAATGTCCCAATTAGTGTTTTTTGCTTTTCAGTTGTTCCCCAATTGATAAGGGCAACTGGGGTTTCTGCTCTTTTGCCATTCTCAATGAGTTTTTTACATATGTAATCTAAATTTCCTACACCCATATAAAAGGCAATCGTATCTATGCCTTGGGCAAGAGCAGACCAATTGATGTGATCTTGTTGTTTATCAGCACGACCATGTCCTGTTACAATGGCAAATGATGAAGCGTAATCTCGGTGTGTGACGGTGATACCCGCATATGCAGGTGCGGCAATACCTGATGTAATCCCAGGAACAATTTCAAATGTTATCTCATGCTCAGCTAGGACTTCCGCTTCTTCCCCAACTCGACCGAATACACAAGGATCTCCACCTTTTAAACGAGTAATGATTTTGCCTTCAAGTGCCTTTTCGACCATAAGGGCATTGATTTGCTCTTGAATTAATTCGTGTTTTCCGGGAAGCTTTCCACAAAAAATAAGCTCTGTCTCCGATTTTGCATGGTTTAATAATTCTTTATTGACCAATCGATCGTATAAAATGACGTCCGCTTTTTGGATACATTCTAAGCCATAGACGGTAATTAATTTAGGGTCCCCTGGTCCAGCACCTACCAAATAAACGTTGCCTTTAGTCAAAAACATCCCTCTCTTCTCGTTATTTCTTATTCGAATCCCCTGCTGATTGAAATGTCGGCATTTCAATCAGCATCAATGTTCTTTGATTTCCTTACAGTACGCGATCCACTTTTCCACTAATTCCGGACATGAGGCGAAATGAATGTGAGTATACCCTGCCACAACATTGTGCTTTAAGCAGCCTTCAAGCTTTATTCCTCTCATTCCTTTTGTTTCGTAAGCATGATGAACTTCTTCTTTTGGTGAAAAGGTAGAATAATGAAATTCATGTCCTTTTGCTTTTTGCTGCTCATTTATGAGAAAATTACCCTTCCGGCCCTTAATTTCTCGATAGCCCAACGCGACTCTCTTCGTGTGCATCTTTACTTCGCCTGAAATGATTCCTACCATCTCATGGCGAGTGTGGTCTGTTGTTTCAATAGAGTCTGTTAAATACATAAATCCGCCACATTCAGCAAGGGTCGGTAAGCCCTTCTCAATGGCTTGTTTAATTGATAGCTTTGCGTCATTATTATCGGAGAGCTCTTTGGCAAATTCTTCTGGAAATCCTCCACCGATATAAAGGCCATCGATGTTATCTGGTAATGGATCATTCTCGAGGGGTGAAAAATATACAATCTCCGCCCCGTAAGCCTCTAACATTTCTAGATTTTCAGGGTAATAGAAGTTAAAGGCGGCATCTTTTGCTACAGCAATTTTGATGGATGATTCCTTTTTCCTTTGAAATAAAGAAGTGCTTACCTTTGTAACAATTGGATCAGCTTGTGATAGTTTCAGTAGTTGATCGATATCTACTGTTTCTAAAATTAGTTCACCTAAATGATCAAAAAATGGATCTAATTCTCCTCTTTCTATAGAAGGAATAAGTCCTAAATGTCTTTCAGGTATTTCAATATCCATTTCCCGCTTTAAATAACCAATAACAGGTACATCACATTCTTGCTCAATTGCTGTTTTAACAAGATTAAAGTGACCTTCGCTTCCTACTTTATTAGCAATAACCCCAACGATGTTGGGTCCTTTTGAAAGCACCTGAAATCCTTTTACAATCGCTGCTGCGCTTCGAGCCATACTTACACAGTTCACGACAAGTAAAACAGGGCTTTCGATCATCATGCTAATTTCAGCTGTACTCCCTGTATTTGTTCTTGGATCTTTTCCATCATAAAACCCCATTACACCTTCAATAATAGAGATATCGGCTCCTTCGCTCCCTCGTGTAAAGATTTCGAGTACATTCTCTTTTGTAAGCATCCAGCTATCAAGATTCCTAGATACACGGCTTGTCACTGCTGTATGATAAGAAGGATCAATATAATCCGGTCCACATTTAAAACCTTGAACCGTTAACCCTTTTTTTCTTAATGCTGACATTAATCCAATGGTTAAGGTTGTTTTTCCAACACCACTGCCGGTGCCGGCAATGACGATTCTTCGATTAGTCACCTAACATTCACCTCTTTAATAAGGAATAACGGCAACAGATATCGTTACATTTCCTGACTTTTTCTTTGTGAGGGCAAGAGTATGTGCTCCACTGTATAAGCGGGCAGCAGGCTCACTTACTCCATAAGCACCTGTAAATTTATAGACCGTTTCAGACGGAAGCTCAATTTGTATAGAATTCAACTCTTCAACAGTGTAGCAGCTGAACTCCCATTGATGTTTTTGAGCAACCTCAATAATTCCCGCTTCGTCTTTTTTTAAATCGATGGAACAAATCGCTTTAACACTTTTAACGGAAAATTGTAATTCCTCTAATGTGGTATGAATGACTTGCTCAATTTCTTCACTAGATGTTCCTCTATTACAACCAATCCCTAGTACAATGACTTTTGGTCGGTAAAGCACACCGTTTTGGAGGATCACTTTCTCCTCATCTGTTAAATGTCGATGTGTGACAACTAGTGCTGCTTTAGGCTTTGCATCAATTGCATCTTCAATTGTTTGATAGATTTTTAGATTCCCAGGTAATGCTTTATCATGCATCCACCAGTTCTTTTCACCCGATTCTTGGATAATGGCGACGTGCTCTTCATTTACAACAGAAGCACTAACTGGTGTTAACTTTTCTGCACTTTCCCACACCCAACCAAATCGGCTGCCAAATAAATCAACAGGGATTGTTTTTTGTACATCTGATGCAGTTGTAATAACCGGAGTTGCGTGAAGTAATTCAGCTACTTCCCTTGTAAGTTCATTCGCTCCACCTAAGTGGCCAGATAAAACACTTATCACATGCTGTCCTTTATCATCAATGACAACAACAGCTGGATCTGTTTTTTTATCTTTTAAAATTGGTGCGATCATGCGTACGACGGCACCTAACGAAATAATCATAATGATGCCTTTATACTTTTTAAATAGAGTTGGAAGCAGCATACGGACATTTCCTTCAAAAAGGGTAATGTTTTGTTCAACCTCATCGCCCTTTTCAAACTTGCTCATGTAAAACAAGTCGGTTTGATGGAAATTTGCATGAAGATTTCGAGCTAGCACTACACCATGCTTTGTGATCGCGACAATGGCATATGTACCAGTTTGTTTTAGTTCGACGTTTTTTCCTTCTTCTAAAACAAGTGTCATTCTTTCACTCCTTTTCGATAGCCATGAGTGAAAGTCTTATCGTAAAGCTTTGATTTAAACTCCTTTTGATGAATATCCTTGTCAAGTGCCCACCCAGCTAAGATCATGGCTTGTTTACGAATACCGTTCTTGCGCATATCTTCATCAAGATGTTCAAGTGTTGATCTTACAATTTTTTGATCAGGCCATGATGCTTTGTACACAACACCAACAGGAGTATCCTTACTCCAGCCCGCATCCAGAAACTCTTTTACTATTTTTTTTGTCAGTGTGGCACTTAAAAATAAAGCGATCGTACAGTTATGTTTAGCAAGATCTTTTAATTTCTCTGCTTCTGGAACAGGTGTTCTTCCCTCGGCACGAGTGAGAATAACGGTTTGCGTCAGGTCCGGAATTGTTAGTTCTGCCCCTAAGGCAGCTGCGGATGCAAAAACAGAGCTAACACCAGGAATAATTTCTACTGAAATGTCTTTTTTGTTTAAGATGGCGATCTGTTCCATAATGGCCCCGTATACAGCCGGGTCTCCAGTATGAACGCGAATGACCTTTTTACCTGCTTGTACTCGATCAACCATTACTTCGACCATTTCCTCTAAATGCATGCCAGCTGTTTTTATGACTTCTGCATCTGGTTTTGCTCGTTCAATAAGCTCCGTGCTAACTAATGAATCAGCATATAATACGACGTCCGCCTCCCGAAGAAGCTTTAGGCCTTTTACGGTAATTAAATCTGGATCTCCAGGGCCAGCTCCTATGATTGTAATCTTCACTATTTTCTCACCACCATTAATGTCAAATATTCGAGTTCTGCCCGGTCTAATTCACTGATATCCCAGATGATTTCTTCATCAGACGTTACTTTTGTCACAACAGATGCTTTTTCTACTAAATTTAACTCACGAAGAATACGTAGCATAAGATCCATGACTTTAGCCACTTTGATAAAGATGACACAGTCATTTTCTACAATTGCTTTTTTCATTGTTTCATAATCATTTCGTGCAGGAATGATGGCAACGTGATCATCACCTTCAGCCAAAGCAATACCAAGTCTTGATGCTGCTCCATTTATAGATGAAATCCCAGGAACTGTTTGAATGTTCACTTCTGGGTAGCGCTCTTTTACAAGATTCATCATATGGATAAAGGTACTGTAAAGAAGTGGATCACCTTCTGTTACAAACGCTACATCCTTTCCAGTTTTCAGCTTCTCCCAAACAAGCTCGACCGTGTTGGACCACTCTCGTTCAAGGATGACGGGGTCCTTTGTCATTGGAAAGACGAGCCCTAACATTTCTTTTTCGCCTGGTGTTATGTAAACATCAATAATTCGTTGGGCGTAGCTTTTACTGCCCTTTCTCTTTTTTGGATAGGCTATGACAGGAGCTTCTTTTAATTTACGAAAAGCTTTTACTGTTAAAAGCTCAGGATCTCCTGGTCCTACACCTAATCCGTATAATGTTCCTACCATTCTTTTATTCTCCCTCCTTACGGTGAGCAGCGATAATATAAATTGGATTCAAAGCATCAAATCGAGTAAGGTTTAAAATTGGCTTACTTCTCGACACTTGTGCGAGGGTAATGCTTACTTCAAAACCGTTTCGTTTAAAGGCCTCAACAGCTTGTGATAAATTCTCGATCGTGATGGCATTTAAAACGATTCTTCCGTTTTTTCTTAAACGAGAACAACAAACGGATAAAATTTCCTGCACCCCTCCTGCTGTTCCACCGATAAAGATAGCATCGGGATCTGGAAATTCATCTAATTTATCAGGAGCTTTCCCTTGAACGACGGTAAAATCTGTTCTAAATTTCTGCATGTTTAGACGACAATTTTCTAAATCATGATCATTTTTTTCAATTGCATAGACTTGCCCCTCATTGGCGATTAAGCAAGCCTCAATAGCTACTGAACCGGTACAGGTACCTATATCCCAAACAATACTTTTTTGATTTAACTTCATTTCACTTAGACTAAGAGTTCGGATCTCTTTTTTCGTTAGCAGTCCTTTTTCAGGCTTTCTTTGATGAAATTCTTCATCATCGATTCCGAATGACCATGTTTTGCTATCTGTTATCTTTTTTAAAATAACAATGTTTAAAGGTGAAAACTCTAAATGTTCCATTTCCTCTAATTCGTAGAAAGCATATCGTTCATTGTCACCACCTAGATTTTCTGCAACAAATGCTTTATATTCATTCATGAAAAATGACCGTAAATAACGGGCAATAACCGAAGGACTGTTTTCAGTATCCGTAAGAAGAGCTACTTTTTCTCTGCCATTAATACGTTGAGCAAGTCCTTTCATGTTTCTTCCGTGTACACTAACGATGTATACGTCTTGCCAGCTTTCATTCATTTTTGCAAAAGCTTGCTGCAAGGAACTTAAGTAGGGATAAATCTCTACATTTAGTCTTTTAGCAAGATAGCTGCCAATTCCATAAAATAATGGGTCTCCTGATGCGAGGACAACAATGTTTCGTTCCTCCTCTTTTTCTAGAAACGTAACGAGTGAGGAAAGTCCGCCTTTTATGACTACCTTCTCACCACAATAATCTTGAAAGAAAGATATTTGTCTCTCTCCACCTACTAGTATTTCACTCTCATAAATCCACTTTTCATAGACTGGAAGAAGACTCTTCTTACCATCATCTCCTATTCCAATCACCTTAATTGTTTCCTTCATGCTTCCCTGCCTTTCCAAGCAATGTACCCTTCATTGTGTACAAGCTTGTTTCAATCGATATACCACCATTTACTTCCTTTAACCCTGATAAGCAACAATAGGTACATAGAAGGGTGAAAAAGTTGTTGAACCCGTTCTCTACCATTAAATCGCCAACTTGGGATGCGGTATTAGCTTGTTTAATCGTTTCAAGAAGTTCATCATCGGTTACTCCTGCTTCAACTGCTACTCTTGCAAGAAAATTGAAATCGACAGGAGCACTTTTGGAATGAACCATCATGACCCCTTGCGCGACCTTTGAAAATTTCCCCATCATACCAACGAGAGAGACTTTTTTAATCCCTTGCTTTTTGCATTGTTTTAGTGTAAAACCAACAAAGTCGCCCATTTCGATAAAAGCTTCTTCGGGAAGCTCCGGATATTGCTGGATAGCGTATTTCTCACTTCGTCCACCAGTTGTAATTACGACATGCTCACATTGACTTGCTCTTGCTACACTAATTGCTTGAACAATACTTGCCATGTAAGCCGAAGTTGAAAATGGAATGACGGTTCCTCTTGTTCCTAAAATGGAAATACCGCCAATAATCCCGAGACGTTTATTTAATGTTTTTTCTGCCAATTTTTCCCCATCAGGGACGGAAATGATGATGGTAATACCTCTGGATATATTGTGTGATGTAAGAACTTCTTCGGCCGTTTCAAGAATCATTTTTCGTGGCACTGGATTAATCGCTGCTTCCCCAACGGGAACCGGAAGCCCTTCCTTTGTTACACGTCCTACCCCAATTCCCCCATCAAGTGTTATACCGGGCTTATTACTCCACGAAACAGTTGATTTAATCAGAGCTCCATGGGTAGCATCTGGATCATCACCAGCATCCTTAATTGTTTCCGCTTCAGCATATTCACTGTCAATCACACAGCTCTCCATTTCAAATGTTGCAAATTTTCCAACTGGTAGAAAGATCGTACTTTCCGTTTGGGGTTCACCCGTAATAAGTGCCATTAGAGCTGCCTTTGTTGTTGCTGTAGCACATGCACCAGTTGTATAGCCGGTACGCATTTCCTTTTTGTCCTTCTTTTTTTCTTTTCCGTCCATTGGTTAATCCTTATCAGCTAATAAAGAGATTGCATTTAATGCAGCAACCGTTACCGTACTACCGCCTTTTCTGCCTACATTCGTAATGAATGGGACATCTAATTTTGCTAATTCTTCCTTTGATTCTGGTGCTGATACAAATCCAACCGGTAAACCAATCACTAAACTTGGCTTTGCCTCCCCTTCCTTAATTAACCGAATCAATTCAAGTAGAGCCGTTGGTGCATTACCAATGGCATAGATACCACCATCAAATTGTTTAATTGCTTTTCTGACAGAAATAATGGCTCGTGTCGTATTTAAGCGTTTTGCTTCTTCCATAACGTCGGGATCTGAAATAAAAACATGGACACCTCCCCCATGCTTTTCAATTCTTCCTTTGCTTACGCCGCCTAAAATCATTTGAACATCAGCATATACCTGTTCGCCTTTACGGATAGCTTCGATTCCCGCTTGAACAGCTTTGTCATGGAACAACATACTATGACCTAATTCAAAATCAGCAGAAGCGTGAACAACACGTTGAACAACTTTATACTGTTCTGGTGTATAACTATGTTCACCAAACTCTGAATCAATCATGTTAAAGCTGATACCCTCAATTTCTTGAGGTTGGACAGTTAGTGGTTTAAATTCTGTTTTAAAGTCCATTTTCTATTCCTCCATTTCATTTCTATAAGCTTTTTTGGTTTCTATTTAAGCATTATTTCGAAATATTGATATCCACTCTAGGAAGCTCGCTTTCCGTAAGCGGGCGGTGAACATCCTTGGTGATATGCCAGAGGAGGTCTCACCTGTTCCACCTCATCCACATAAGGGGCATATCCGTTCCAATCATCCTTCAACAGTTTTTGTTTTAAATAACCCATTAATATGAGCAAGTACACTTTGAAAATCTGAATATACATTTCCGTATTGAATCTTCGGTCTTTTAATCATGATCGTTTCAATGCCAAGCTCAAGCGCAGCTTCCAATTTCTCATCAACAGAGCCTGCCTTCCCGCTTTCTTTTGTGATCATCGTTGTCACTCCGTACTGCTTGTATAAGGCAGAGTTAAATTCCTTAGAGAAGGGACCCTGAATGGCGACAATATTTTTTTGAGGAAAACCGAGCTTTTCGCATTTTTCCATATTGTCCTTTCTTGGAAGCATTCGAGCAATCACTCTGGTATCTGGTTGGTTTAACAATCGACTCGTGAATATTTCTAATGTCTTGCTGCCTGTTGTGAGCATAATAACTCCTCTTCTTTCAGCAGCTGCTTCTGCCGCATCTTCATAAGTGTCAACCGTTGTAATTCCCTTATGTTCATATAACTTTGACTCACGTTCATATCGGATATAAGGAACTCCTGCTTCTTTCGCACTTAAAAGAGCATTTTTGCTTGCTTCTTCAGCGAAAGGGTGACTTGCATCAACCACTGCTTTAAAGCCTTGTTCTTGGATGATTTTCACAAAATCCTCATTCGTTAGTCTTCCGACCAAAACATTTAATCCTGTCTTTTTCATTTCTTTTCCGGCATTTTCTGTTACAACTGTTGTGAGGACCTCATAACCTGAATCTTTTATTGTTAGCGCTAAAGCTCTAGCATCACTTGTACCAGCTAAAAAGAGAATCATCCTTTTTGAACCTCATGTTCATGATGATGGTGGTGATGATGTACATGATCATGGTCGTGATCGTGATGATGGTGGTGATGATCAATATGTTCCATTGCTCCAATTCGATAAACACATGTGTCACAGTTCATTTTTACTTCACCTTGTAATGCCTCTTCTATACGATCTTTTATGATGGTCTTCAGCCGAGAATGAAAGCCAAAATAGCCTGCAAGTTTAAACTCAACATCTGGATGCTCTTGCTCAAACTCTAGAATCATGTTTTCAAGACGTTTGATTAAGATTCCCGTAAAAAGAAAATAAGGTAAGATGACAATTTTCTTTGCACCTAATTTGACACAGCGTTCAACGCCTTCTTTAACTAATGGATCTGTTACCCCCATAAAAGCAGGTTCTACGAATTTGTAGTTGAGTTTTTCCCATAATAGTCGAGTGATTTTATACAAATCACTGTTCGCATCAGGATCACTTCCACCTCGACCTAATAAGATGACAGAAGTATTAGGATCCTCTTCATTTATTTGTTCGCCAACATCTTCTAAGCGGCTTTTGCAAATTTCTATTGTTTCTTCATGAATGCCAAACGGTCTTCCATAGGTAAATGAAACATGAGGATATTTTTCCTTTGCCTCATCAATAGCTGCTGGAATATGAATTTTTGAATGACCTGCTGCAAGAAGCATGAGAGGGATAACAAAAACACTTGTTGCTCCTTTTTCTACACATGTTTGAATACCTTGGTCAATGGCTGGTCTTTCAAACTCTAGAAAACAGGTTTCCACTAAAAGCTCTGAATCAAGCTGTGGCTTTAGTTCTTCAATTGTTTGTCTTACCTGCTCGTTTCCTTCTGGATCTCGACTTCCATGACCAACTAGTAAAATGGCTTTCATAAGATTCTCCCCTATCCTTTTAATCTCCACATGGAGCTGGTTCTATTTCTATCTTTGGTGCCATGTCTTTATATGTATAGCCTTGTACATTCCCTACTCGCTTAAAGTATTTAAAAAATCGCTCATTTGGATGGCCTTTTTCTTTGTATTCATAGACAATTTTTTCGATTACTTCGACAATTTTCTCAGGTTCAATTCCTTCTGCAACAGGCAGACCTGGATGAGCGGTTCTCCCAACTGTTTTCGCACCTAAAAATAAATCAAATTTCCCTTTTCGAAAGATAATGCCAATGTCTTCATTAACAGCTCCAAAACATGCCATACCACAGCCGTTAAATCCTACCTTTAATTCTTTTGGCAAATCAAGACCGCTTAGTTTTTCATGAAGCTCTTCAGCATATGGAATCGAATCCTTTTTTTCACCCTCACAAAAATCACATGCTTTTAGTTGAAACACATCACCGATAGGTTCTAATAGAAACCCAACATCATCTAGTTTCTTTGTGATTAAGTCAGGATTACTTGTTGGAATTCTAAGTATGATTTGATGGTGTGGTGTATACTCCATTGAGCCTTCGTCTCCAACAACCTCTGCAAGTATCATCATTTGCTTTGGAGTAAACTTTTTATTGGCAATTCCAGGGCTTACAGCTAATTCAAAAATGGATGTAATAGGGTTATTAACTACCACTTGTTTTTGTTGAATTTGCTTATTGTTCGTGGATTTGTCGAAATTCTTCTCCACTTTTTGAAGTGCCTCTAGAGCGATTTGTAATGAGCTTCTCTCAGGGTTTTTTTCTTTCCATTTTTTGGGCTGCTGTACCATATCATTTTTCCCTTTATGGAGCGCCCAAGGCTCGTTTTCGTGTCTAAGTCGTTCATGAGGCTTTAATCGTTGCTCAGTTGAATTCAATGTATATTTTCGTTGATAACCACGAGGCGTGATCATTTTATTGTCATATAAAAAAGTTGTTGAATTACCGATAACAACAGTTGTAAGCATGCCGATGTCGTGATCTAGCATATGTTTAAGATCTGTGATGACAATATGTTGTCGATCACGGTATGCACTTTTTACAAGACCAACCGGAGTCGCGGGTGATCTGTAGTTTAAGAGAATTCGTTGTGCTTCTTGAATTTGTCTTGTACGCCTTCCGCTCTTAGGATTGTAAAGGGTGATAACAAAATCAGCTTGTGCCGCTGCATCTATCCTTTTTTCGATTAAATCCCATGGGGTTAAATGATCACTTAAGCTTATCGTACAAGCATCATGCATAATCGGTGCCCCTAACAAGGAAGCGCAGGAGTTAATAGCTGAAACACCTGGAATGACTTCAACACTAACACCTGTTGCTTCTTTCCAGCCTTTTTCAATCAGCACCTCGTATACAAGTCCAGCCATTCCATATACCCCAGCATCTCCGCTCGAAATAACTGCTACCGTTTTTCCTTCTTCTGCTAGATGAACGGCTGCTTGGGCACGGCTCACTTCTTCAGACATCCCTGTACTAATAATCTCTTGATCTATTAATAAATCTTTAATCAATTCTACGTAGGTTTTGTAACCAATAATACAATCGCTCTCTTGTATGGCATCTTGAGCCCTTTTCGTCATATGCTCAAAGCTTCCTGGGCCAAAACCGATAACAAGTAACTTTCCTAACAATGCATTTCCTCCTTACACTTTGCTTTTTTGTGGTTTATCTATACCGACGATCGACTTTGAATGTTCAGGTGCTACAAAATGCTCATGTTCATATGTGTAAATCACACTATCTTCTATGACTTTTCCATCAACCAGATGCCCTTGGACAATTTCTTTTGCTAATTCAGGAGTACCAGCTTTGTACCATACTCCTTCTGGATAGACTACAACTACACAAGCATCTTTACATCTCCCGTTACATCTCGTTCGAGTTGTATGAATTCTATTGTCCAAATCTAAGGCTGTAATCTCTTCTCTAATTGCCTGTGTAACTTCCTCGCCACCTTTTCTCATACAGCTGCTTCCGTTGCATATTAATACGTGATGCATTGTTTCGGTTAAATTCCAAGTTGTCATCTGAACACTTCCAATCTATTAAATATTTAGACTTTATTAACTGTTTAAAGAAGTAAAAAGTTTGTGAATCAGCTCAAAAAAAGTTAGACCTCAAATCCACCAAAGAGACTTACCAAGATAAGTGAACACCTTACAAAAGAAAATGAACAGAAAACTTTCCAAAACTTAAAAACTAAATAAAAGTGCACCCCTATATAGATAGAGGTGCACTAAAAAATAATGCTATGAATATAGCATTTTCTAATACACATCCACCTATATCCCCGTAGGTATCAGTTAAAAAGAAAAGGCAGGTCTCCTGACTAAGGTTCATTGCTTTATTACGTCTTCCCAATATAAATCAGTGACTATTTTGTAATAAAGCTCACCATTACAGTGGCGGGTACCGTGTCGGAATTTCACCGACTTCCCTCTTATGTTCAACAAAAGGTTGAAGTACACCTAATCTTTTAAAATATTTAATTGTTCATCTTAAATGTATTTGATTGCTATGAATAATATGTCCACTTTAATTATTCAAAAAAAAAACGCTCAGGTTCAACTGAGCGGAGAAAAGTAAAATGAAGGCATACCAAAAAAATCTATTTGGTTGCAATCATTTCACCTTCTCACCTCCCGAAGAAACTGAAATTTATAAACTAAGACAGGTCTCCTGACTTGTGTTTCAATCTACTTTAAGCCCTTCCCATATAACCACCAATTTAAGATGGTTATACAGTGGTATAACTTATTTCGTCAACACTTACAGTTGCGGGGACAGTTCCGGAATTTCACCAGATTCCCTATTAAGCCAACTTGGCATCTTAATTTATTGCTTTGTTAGATTTATTAAATTCGATAGATTATATAATAAAGTGTTATGTAAGATATTTCAACATATTATTGGTGAATAAGACAAAATTTACATGGCCGCTTCTTTTTCGTCATAAGCAATTAAAATAATATCAATAGATGATTAGTAAATTTAAAGAGTTTTGTTTTTTATGATAAAACTAAAAACGAAGCCTGATAAATTTAACCCCGTATTTGATTAAAGTACTGCTGAGATTGAATCTTTCCTTTTGAATACAGCCTTTTTTGTCAGTAAACTATTTAATTTTTGAGAACTTAGGAGCATTGCTGCTACAAAAACAACAATACAAAATGGGAAGATTCCTATTGTTGAATGAGTTGCAATGAAACCAAGAAGAGGCGGCATGAATGTAGTGCCAGTATAAGCAATTGCCATTTGATAGCCCATGATTGTCTGAGAATGTTTTTTCCCAAAACGTGTTGGCGTTTCATGCAACATACACGGAAATATCGGCGCTAATCCTAGTCCAACAATAATAAAACCTATAAGTGAGAAAATGGACGGCAATGGTAAAATTAGAATAACGGCACCAATTAATGCTATTATTTGTCCGAGCTGAATAAGAGTACGGTTCGTCATTTTAAAGGTAATAAAGCCTGTTATAAATCGACCAATTGTTATGCCTGCGTAATAAAAGGAAACCCACCCAGCTGCAGTTGCCGCACTTAATCCTTTGACATTTACCAAGAAGCTGCTTCCCCAAAGGCCCATTGTTGCTTCAACCCCGCAATAAAACAAGAAGGATGCAAGAGCAAGTTTAACTCCTTTAATTTGTAAAGGTTTTACATCTTCAGCATCTTCAGCATTTATTACACCTTTTGAATCTTCTGTTTCTTCAGTTAGAGTAAGATTGCTGTTTTTGGTCACTCTGTTCCATAAAGGCAAAGTGAAGAGAAGGATTACAACTAACGCAAACTGAATGCCAGAAATAACAAAATACCCATTTCTCCAAGAATTTCCCTCTGAAATAAACTGAGCCATTATGATAGGACCTAAAGTAGCTCCCACTCCCCAAAAACAATGTAACCAACTCATATGATGTGCCTTATAATGTGTAGCAACATAATCGTTTAATCCTGCATCAACAGCTCCTGCCCCTAATCCGAGTGGGATGGCACAAATAATTAACCAAATGATTGAAGGAGCAAAGTGAAATCCCAGCAATGCAGCAGCAGTCATTAGGACGCTGACAAATGTGACGTTGCCAGTGCCGAACCGTTTAAGAATCTTTCCGCTGGCTAAACTAGAGATAATTGTCCCACCTGCAATTGTCATAAAAAGGAATCCAGCAGTCTCGAGTGGAGCCCCATAGTCCGATTGCATCACCGGCCACGCTGCCCCCAGCAATGAATCAGGTAATCCTAAGCTGATAAAAGCCAAATAAATGATGATTAATAGAAATGTTGTCATATGAAACCTCACCTTTCATTCGTTTGTAGTCTAGTTCAAAACTTTGAAATCCATTTTAATAAAGCAGCTTCCATCTTGAGATCCCTCCTTTGTAATTGAACTTATTAAAGTTGTTTAAAAAGTATAGAAATAAAAACTTATTAAATTTTTTATTTAATAAGTTACTAGTATTTCAAACAGATTAATTGTTTATTCCATCGAGCATGAGGTCAAGGCACAGACTTTGCAGTCCAATTAAATAGTCTTGTTTCCAGTCACTCATTGCAAGCGCTGGGAGATGTTCTGAAGGAATATATTTTGAACTGCATATCTTAATTTTGTCTAATATTGCTTTTTCTACTTCATCATGACAAAAAATAATGGTATGAGGGTTAATGATCGCTGTAAACGCGGCAACTAATCTGCTAATTGCATCAATCTCATTATCCTCACGGAGCGTTCCTTTTCTTGAACCACTTCCGTTTTCTAATGCTTGCCGAAAATTTTGGTCATTATACTGCGGGACGAATGAAACCTCTCCTGAGAAAAAAGTACTTCCTCGTACAACATCTCCATTTATCATGATTCCTGCACCTGGACCATTTTGACCTGAATACAAATAGATAAGGGATTGTTTGTCTTTTATTCCTTTATTATTGTAATATCCAAGAACAGCAGCATTCATATCATTTTCTACAACGACAGGTATAGAAAAATGGTCCTCATAGTATCCTTTTACATCAAAATTTTGAAATTGCTCGTATCCTGGTATATAAAATATCCTGCCATTTTCAACCGAGCCAGGAACCCCAATTGCGATCGAACTGATTTTTGGGTAGCTAGATATTATGTTTTCAATACACGCAGTTAATAAATGTAAACCATCATCTATTAATACACTCGGCGCTTTTCCTTGTTCTTTTACTTCTCCCGCACAATTAAAAATGGTATAATTCGTCTCTGTTCTTTCTAAAAAGATTGCCAGACCTAACATATGCTCAGGATTATATGTATATCTTTTTGCTCTTCTTCCACCACTTGAATCATCTAAACCGACTAACATAATTTCCCCGTCCTTCTCCATCTGTGCCAGGAACTTACTTATCGTCGGGAAACTAATTCCTAATGTATCGCTGAGTTCAACTTTTGTTGCACTCCCAACTTTTAGAAGAGTTGTACGAATACCACGAAGGATCACCTTCTTCATGGATTTTGGAGTAGCCAATAGCTTATTCACTAGCTTCACCACCTAAAAAATAAACTTTTTAAAGGAGTTTAATAAGTTACGGTGTTACTATACCATATCCAATTTTTGAAAACAATAGTCTTTTAATGTCCTTAATACGTTAAAGAAAACTTGGCTGGCGCCAAGCCTTTAGGCGCAGTGCGACTGCCTAGTTGCACTTATACTTAATTCTTAAAATTTGCCACTACGTCGAATTTTCTCCTGCGCTGCAAATTTCTTTTCTTAACGTATAAAAAAACCAGCCTGCTGTGACAGCGAGGCTGGGCGAGGTTTTAACGAACATTCATATCATTTGGATGCGGACCTTTACGGCGGTCACGGTTGATTTGGTTAATTTCCGCCATTTCATCTGCCGTTAGTTCGAAATCAAAAACATTGAAGTTTTCTTCAATTCTTGATGGTGTGACAGATTTCGGAATAACAATTGTATTGTTTTGTAAATGCCAGCGTAATACAACCTGTGCCGGTGTTTTGCTGTGTGATGCAGCAATCTTTTTAATCACTTCGTCCTGCAGCACTTCTCCGCCTTGATCAAGAGGACTCCACGCTTCAACAAAGATATTATGTTTTGCGCAGAATTCTTTTAATTCCGATTGTGCAAGGTATGGATGGCACTCAACTTGGTTTAAGACAGGAACGACTTCACATTCCTTTAAGAGACGCTCTAAATGCTCAATTTCAAAGTTGCAAACGCCGATTGCTTTCACACGGCCATCATGGTAAAGCTTTTCTAATGCTTTATATGTATCAACATACTCATCAAATTGTGGTGTTGGCCAGTGAATTAAATAAAGATCCACATAATCCAGACCTAATCTCTCCAAGCTTTCATCGAAAGCACGCAATGTATTGTCATAGCCTTGGTCACTATTCCACACCTTTGTTGTAATGAATAATTGCTCGCGTGGAACAGAGGATTCTTTAATTGCTTTTCCTACACCAGCTTCGTTTTGATAGATCATCGCTGTGTCGATTGATGTGTAGCCAACCTCAATTGCCTTTTTAACTGCAGCGGTAGCCCCCTCATCAGGAACCTGCCATACTCCAAATCCAAGCTGCGGCATTTTTAATCCATTGTTCAAGGTTACATAATTCATTTTGCATGTCTCCTTTTATTAATATGATAAACAATCTAACCATACTAATATATATTTTATTAGTTGGTTTCATACTAGTAAGGTTAAATTGTTATTAATATGGTTAGTAAATTACTTTCTTTATCTTGTCGCATGTACTCGTATAGAAGGTTTGCGGACTAATCCGTAATAAGATAAGAAAGCAAATAGGCTTGATAAAAAGATAATAATGCCCATTGGCACTGCTGAATATTCTCCTGCTAAGCCGACAAGTGGAGCGGTTAAGGAGCCAAAGAAAAATGGCAATACCCCAAGAAGTGCAGAGGCGCTTCCGGCAATATGTCCTTGTGTTTCCATTGCTAATGAAAACGATGTTGTCGAAATTATCGAAATCGAACCTACGAAAAAGAAGACCGGAATCGCAAACAAGAACAGTGGTGCTTTTAGAAAAATGGCAACAAGCAATAAGGCTGCAGATGTATTAGCCATTATCAAACCAATTTTTAAAAAGTTTTTTTCGGAGATAACATCAGAAAGACGGCCAACTGCTTGGCTGCCGATAATTAACGCAATCCCATTTACGCCAAATAATAAACTAAATCCTTGTGGCGAAACACCGTAAATATTTTGATACACAAACGAAATACCTGATACGTAAGCAAAAATACCCGCTACAATAAACGCTTGTGTCAGTGTGTAGCCTGCAAATTGACGATCCTTTAACAGGGTTCCAAAATTCTTGACAACTTGTGGAAGGTTGCTTGGTATCCGGTTCTCCTGTGGCAATGTTTCTTCAAGCTTCCATACAACGGTCAATAATAGCACAAGACCAATGCAGCTTAAAACGATAAACACCCAGGTCCAATCTCCAAAAGCAAGGATTCCAGCTCCAGCGATTGGTGCCACAATCGGCCCAAGATTTCCGACTAACATTAATAAAGAAAAAAACTTTGTAAGCTCCCTGCCGCTATAAACATCTCGAACAATCGCTCGAGAAATGACAAGTCCTCCGGCTGCCGCAAAACCTTGCACAAAACGAGAAGCGATAAAGAAATAAATATTAGGTGCAATAGCACATGTTAATGATGCTAATAAATATAAGGTAAGGAAAATGAGCAATGGCTTACGCCGCCCTTGAACATCACTCATTGGTCCAATAAATAATTGTCCTAACCCAAGTCCTAAAAGACATGACGTTAAACTAATTTGAACCAGTGAAGCATTCGTATGATAATCTTCTACAATGGTAGGAAATGATGGCAAATACGTGTCGATCGTAAATGGACCTAAAAGTCCAAGTGATCCTAAAAGTAACGCAAGTTGTATTCGTTTCGCTCCTGTTAAATTTGTCACCGTTTTTTCTCGCCTTTCTGTCCATACAGACATTTTCTAGTAAACTACATAACTCTTCATCTATTATAGGTTTAACCGGTTAAAAGATAAACCATAACTAATGTATAGTTTATCTTTTTAATCAAGAACCAGTGTCAAAAAAGACACTCGTTCTTATTGTTTAGTCAAAATTATCTTCTTGGGAATCCTGGAAGATATTGCTTTGGCAATTCTGTTTCTTTAAGCAGGACGGTTGCAGCTTCCAATGTCCAGTACGGATTTCGTAACATCCCTCTTCCGACTGCAACTAAATCAGCCTCTTCATTTCCAATGACTGAGTTCGCGAGCGCTGGTTCATCAAGTCGTCCAACGGCAATGACTGGGATGTTTAGTTCTTGCTTAATGGCTCTTGCTAGTGGCACTTGGTAGGCAACATGTGTACCTGGTTTACCGGCAGCCGCAATCTGCCCTTCTCCGCCAGCACTGACATGAAACATATCGACGCCTGCTTTTTGATACACTTTAGAAAACTCAATGCTTTCTTCAATGCCATATCCGCCTTCTACATATTCTCTTGCAGAAATACGCATAATTAACGGCATGTCACCAGGCATTTCACTTTTTGCTGCTTCGATGATTTCCACGCCAAATTTTGTTCGCTCTTTTCCGTACTCATCTGTTCGTTTATTTGTATAAGCTGAATGGAATTGGTGAATCAAGTAGCCATGTGCACCATGGAGCTCGATCACATCCACCCCTGCTTTTACGGCGCGACGGATAGCTAAACGGAATTTTTCGACCATTTCTTTTACTTCATCTGTGGAAAGCTCTCTCGGTGTTTTTGAGTTTTTATCAAAAGGAATTGCCGATGGTGCCACTGGGACTTCAGCATCTTCTGCTTTTCGGCCGGCGTGCGCAATTTGGATCCCCACTTTCGCTCCATGCTCATGACAAGCATCGACAATTCGTTTTAAAGCCGGGATTTGCTCATCTGACCATAAGCCTAAATCATAATCGGAAATACGGCCATCAGGTTCAACATCCGTCATTTCGATAATTATTAAACCTGCACCTCCAATGGCGCGACTTACATAATGGACGTAATGCCAATCTGTGGCAATCCCATCTTTATTGGTGACAGAGTACTGACACATTGGCGGCATCACGACGCGATTTTTTAATTCTAAACCTTTAAGCGTATAAGGGCTAAATAAATGTTCCATGAATAAAACTCCTTTTTTCATTGCATTGTAATGAGCACATTTTGAAGGTTTTCATTCACAATTCTGTCAGCCTAGGAAAAAGAAACTTCAGGTTGTAAATGTATGTGCATGCATACAAATTAGCATATGGGAAATCACATCGTCAAATGAAATGCATTACTTAACAAAAATGGGATATAAAGATATCCCTTATTGTTGAATATGACGCATAATAATGCCCTTTAGTTCTGCCTGAATGTCTTCATCAGCAAACGCCTGTTCAAGTGTTTCTTGAAATGTAACGAGCGCTTTTTTTAGCTTTTCCTCCCCTTCTTTTGTCAAGGAGGTATAAATTGCTCTGCGGTCGTCTACACAATGATGGCGTTTTAAGGCACCACAGCCCTTTGCTTCAAATCTGCTGACAAGGCGCGACATGGCACTTTGACTTAAGCCAACCATTGTTTGCAGCTGCTGCAGCTTTAATTTTTTCTCAGGAACCTCTGATAAAAATAATAGCACATAAAATTCCTTTACCGATAATTGATGCTTTTCTTGAAGGATCGTTTCTAATTGATCCGTAATTTTTGCTTGGATGTGTGTAAATGATAACCAGCTTGAGATCAGTTGATTTGATTGATTTGCTTCCATTTATAGCCACCTATTCTAGGTCTTTCTAATTTTCATGAATCATAGCGATTTGCTAATTAAACTGTCACTAAAACCTGATGTTGTTCTTTTATATTATCAAGTCGTTTTAGGGATCGTCAAATCATTCAATTTTCGGTGTTAAGCAATTCGTTGCTATTTTTGAAAAGTGCTTAGATGTTACCATCCTATCTGTTCTTCCATGTTTTAGTTAAGGCAGGTATTCCTCTCAATTTAGCACGAGGTGGAACAGGTATTCTAATCTTAAATACCAATCAGCTAAGGTGTCACGTTTTAACTCTTAAGTGGTTCATATATGATACAAGAGGATCTGCCATTCGCCAGATCCCCCCTTCTATTAATGAGCGGATTCTATATGATCAACATGTTGAACATGCTTATAATTGACCCAAATAAAGACTACTGAAATAAGTACGAACACTGCACCAACAATGAAAGGTACACTTGGGTTGTATATTTCAGCAAGTTTACCTGCCGTAAATGGGGCAATTGCTCCACCAATGAAACGAAGGAAACTGTAAGCAGCAGATGCTGTAGATCGTTCGACAGGTGCAGCATTCATAACGGCAGTCGTAATTAACGTATTGTTATTTCCTAATAATGCACCAGCGAGAATGACCGAAGCAATAACCACCCATTGTGTCGAGGTCCAAATCCCCATTGCGCCTAAGAGTACAGCAAATAAGATCAACATAAGACTCATCGATTTTATTGTTCCAAACCATTCCCCGAGCTTTGGTGCCATGAAAACAGAGGTCACGGCTAGTAAAATCCCCCAACCAAGGAACACAAATCCTAAACCATGCTCATCTAATCCCATAACGAAGGGAGCGTAAGCCAATAAAGTAAAAAATCCAAAGTTATATAAAGCAGCTGCAATCCCAAAAACCAAAAGAGAACGGTGTTTTAATGCCCTGAACGGATCCATTAGAGATGTTTTCGATTTTACCGATTTTCCAACGGAAGATTTAGGCATAAGAATGTAAAGTCCAATAAAGGCAATAACCATTAATGTCGCAACACCTAGAAACGGACCTCTCCATGACATGGCTCCCAACCAGCCGCCAAGCAATGGTCCAACGGAAATTCCTAGTCCTATTGCTGCCTCATACAAAATAATCGCTTGAGCGGTTCCACTAGTTGAAAGAGATACGATAGCTGCCAAAGCCGTAGCAACGAACAGTGCGTTTCCAAGACCCCATCCACCACGAAGCCCAACAAGTGACCAGATGTCGCTTGAAAATCCCCCAAGTGCTGAAAATATCGCAATAATGACAATACCAGCAAGCAAAGTCCATTTAATTCCAATTCTAGAAGAAATCATGCCGGTTATTAACATCGCAACCGCCATGACAGCATTATAGCTGGTAAAAAGCAGGGTTACTTGTGTATGTGTTGCATCTAATTGCTCAGCAATGGCATGCAAAATTGGATCCACGAGGCCAAGCCCCATAAAAGCAATAATGCAAGCGAAAAAGACTGCCCATACTGCCTTTGGCTGCTGAAGAAGACCTCCTTCTTCAGGAATCGATGGTTTTGTCTTGCTTATAAAAGTTGAAGCGTTTTGAGTAGTTGATGACATTTATTTCTCTCCTTTATAAATCTATTTTTCTGAGAATCGATTCGATTCCAATGATTACAATCACTTAATTCGTAAATAATTCCATTTCTGTCATTACGCAATGAAACGGTTGCCCAAAATTTTTCAATGCCAGAGTGTACAGGACCTCTTTATAACCTTGGCTCAGAATAGTGGTTACGGTATAGACTATTTTTTAGTTAGATGACGATTATTTCTGTAAAAAACAAAGCGAAAGTAATTGTATGATACAACCATTTAATTGTATCATACAACTATATGGTTGTAAAATTCAATGTGAAACGTAACTAAATTGACAATCGAATATAGTAGGTTATCATGAATATAGAGAGCAATTTTAAGGTGGTAAAGAAATGAATAATCAACATTCACTGGAAACAATAGAGCTGGAAATGGCCGTCTTGGTTCGCCGTCTCACAACGATTACCTCGGATAAAAAAAATTGGCCATTGGACCGATCTGCCTATCTTTTATTACATCAACTTTACATTGATGGTTCTTCAGGAGTTAAATTTTTGGCCGATGAATTTCAATTGGATATATCTACTGTAAGCAGGCAAGCTGCAGCCCTCGAGCAAAAAGGATATGTGATCAAAGTTCCAGACCCAACAGATGGAAGAGCTTATTTTTATCAGATTACAGATTCGGGAACAAAGGTATTATTGGAAAATAAGCAAGCTCGATTGGATCGATTAACAGAAGTTCTAAACGAATGGTCTGATGAGGAATGTGAAAGTTTCGGAGAGCTGTTAAAAAAATTTAACGAATCGTCCATGAGAAAAAAATGAAATTAGCTTTTATTACTTTTGGTATACTCCTTATTAATTGTTAAATATGTTTAAAAGAACAACAAGCAGAAAAAATAGAGGATCATATAGGTAAGAGGCATGCCAGAAAATTTTACACTTTTGGCACAGCCTCTATAGAATGTTTTCATGCAGCAAAATCGTCTTTCGAAAATACTTTAGTTGTTAATGGTAAACTCAGTTTATTGTAACCACTTTCATTTGGTTGACGTTGGAGTAAATGAGCGTCTATCCTGATCCTGGAAAGTGCCCTTTCGGAACAATTAGATAGTTTATAATGGCTTTTTTATTTTAAATGATTGTTCATTAAGTTACTTAATGAACCCATTTATTAAGTATTTTCCCCATTCTCTCATCGCAATAGCTTCCCCTGCTTCAGCAGCTTTCCGTAACCACTTTTCCCCTTCTTCTATATTTTGCCCTAATTCTCGTCCTGCTAATAATCGATAACCTAGTATTCTCATTGCAGTTGGATATTCTAATTCAGCTGACTTTCTAAGCCATTTTTCTCCTTCTACAGCATCTTTCTTGAGATCTTCTCCAACAAGCAGCCGGTAGCCTAATTCCATCATAGCCCATCGATCACCCATTTCAGCAGACCTTCTAAGCCATTTTTCTCCTTCTTCAACATCTTGCTTGACTACTTTTCCTGTTAACAACAGATATGCCATCTCATTCATAGCACCTATGTCCCCTGATTGAATGGCTGCGCGTAACCATTTAATTCCTTCATCAACATTAATCTTTGATTTTTTTTCATTAAAATCGATTATTTGGGTATTTTGTTCTGTAAAACTACAATCCTTTTCATTTTGACTCATATGCTCTCCTCCTAACGTTGTTGTTTATACAATTTTTTAGGCATCTTCTAAAGAAATAAAACCATTAAATCTTCATTAAAATATGTATCATTTAATTTTATTGCTCTTTTATCTGTTCCAAAAATTTCAAACCCTAAAGAAGAATAAAGTCTTTTTGCTGAATGATTAGTGGACATCACAGTTAAATAAATTTGCTCAATTTCTACCATTTCTTTTGCCTTTTTAATTGCCTCCTGCATTAAACACTTTCCAGCACCCATGCCGC
The DNA here is from genome assembly GCF_947503125.1 of uncultured Metabacillus sp. GTDB lineage: Bacteria > Bacillota > Bacilli > Bacillales > Bacillaceae > Metabacillus. The sequence continues at coordinate 34,039 of NZ_CANNCR010000023.1, read as the reverse complement.
GTTTATCAGGAGAAACGTACATAGCAAAGATATTCGCTCTATGTTTCAGCTTAAGCTTCTTTTCTTTTACCAACGTAACTGCACCAAAAAGTTTTTCATTTTCAAACGCACCGAAGGTAAACGAGTCTTGAGATCGAAACCTGATTTCGTATTTTTCTACAGGATGATCTTTCTCCTCTTCATAGCTAGAAGAAAATGCTTCAGGGCTATTTTGTAAAGCTTCTAACCGTAGATCAAGATAGTTCTTTGCATCTAGTGGATTTAAAAGTCTTATCTCCATCGTTCTCTCCCTATAATCAATATGAATTTTATATTTATTTTACTATAGGATTATCTACTTTTAACGGACAAACTTTCATTTAAAGCTACTTTAATATTTTTCGGTTTAAACTATTTTCTAATAAGGTCCAAGCTTCATAACAGCTAGGACCTGTAATTAAAGGTTCAAATCCATAGTTTAAGTACATATTGATCGCTTTATAGCTTGTAGTTTGAGACGTAAGATAGGCTTTTGAATGGTAATTGGTCAAAATATTCATAGCAGCACTAAGTAAAGGCTTTGAAAGTTTTGACCCTTGATATTCTGGAGCAACACCTACCCAGTGGATTCTTCCCCATATTTCTCCATCGTTATTTAAGTCGCCATACCATGCTGTTGTTGTTCCAATCACTTCACCATTTTTATTCTCAATGAAAACACACCGCATGGACATCTCATTAATATATGGTCCAAATTCTTTAAGGAAGTGATCTAATGCATCTTTCTCGTTTTTAAATTCATTTACACTAGCTTCAACCTTAGCCCAATTTTGTTCGTCACCTTTTTCAAATAACCTTATTCGAAATCCAGTTGGAAGCGAATATTCAGGAATATCCAACAAATCTTTTCTCACCATTTTAACTGGAATTCTTTTCATTAAAATCATCTCCTAATAGTGATAGTGTCAGGATTTTGACAATTTAAAACGTTATGGTTACAAACGCTATAATTTCAGGTACTATAAAGTATTTCTAATTTTAGGGGATTGACATGTTACCGCTGTGCTTTCAAAAAAGTTATATGAGTGTTTTGGTCATAATATAATCCATTTGTTCTTCATCACCCATATAAAAGGAGTGGGCTCCAGATTGAACAAACCCCATTTTCTTATAAAAAGCAAGGGCATTTTCATTTTTCTCCCATACGCCTAACCAGATTTTCTTTTTATTTCTTTCTATCGCAATTTCCATTGCTTTATTTAGCAGATATTTACCAAGTCCATGTTTTTGAAATTTGTTCTTAATATAAATCCTCTCGATTTCAAGTGATTCATCACCCATTTCTTCAGACTGAGCATCATTTGTATTGACTTTTAAATACCCAGCGACCTCTTTATTAAAATAAACAAAAAAGAATTGCGAGAAAATATTGGATAATTCTTTTTCTAATTGTTTTATGTTAAATGCCCTTTCCAAATAAGCATTCATATTTTCGGGTGAATTCTGATGCTTGAATGTCTCATAAAATGTTTCATAACTAATTTCTTGAAGTTTGTGTAAATCTTCAAGGGTACATTTTTTTATATTTATGTTCATATGTCGCTCCTTTATATAATCAATAATTTCTCTTATTTCCCTTTTTTACAAATTCCCAGTCTTTTTCTATATTTTTTCTTACTCTTTGGAGAAGATGGAAAATGGTTTCTACTTCACTTTCGGAAAATCCCTCTAATGCAACGGTATTGGAATAATCATTTTCTCTTTTTATAAAAGGATAAACATTTTTCCCTTTCTCTGTTGGAAAGAGTTTTTTAATTTTTTTGTTATGTTTATCTTCTTTCTTTTCGATAAAGCCATTCATTTCAAGTTTTTTTATAGCACGAGCTGCTGTTGTCCGATCTACTTTTATCATCTCAGCCAACTTTTCTTGAATGATTCCCGGGTTTTCACATACTCGCACAAGGTACAAATACTGCCCTTTTGTAAGGTCATATTCTTTAAATTCGATATTACTTATAGAATCTAATGCCCTTGCGATCATTCCAATTTCACGAAGAATTTCCTTCATATTTAACTCCTTTTTACATATTTTTGTTGTAAATGCAATAAAGTTAGGTTAAATTTAATATATTGTATTTTTGTTGCATTTGCAACAAAAATGATAAGCAATTTTATTTAAAAGGACTGATAAAAATGAAAGTAAAAAGAGTAACGATCGATGAAGATTTAAGGGTAGCATTTGCTATAAGAAAAGAAGTATTTGTAAAAGAACAAGGTGTACCACTAGAAGATGAATTTGATCAATTTGATACACTGAATGGACTTTGCGAACATATATTAGTCCATTACAATGAACAACCAGTCGGAACGGGAAAAATAAGGTTTATTGATGGAGTAGGCAAATTGGAAAGAATCTGCATTCTCGAATCTTACCGAAAATTTGGTCTTGGAAAAATTATTATAAAAGCCTTGGAAGAAATTGCGGAAGAACGGGGAGCCTCACAGGTTAAATTACATGGACAAACACAGGCAAAAGGTTTTTATAAAAAACTTGGTTATCGTATTGCATCTAATATCTTTATGGAGGATGGTATCCCACACATTTTAATGCTCAAAGAATTGTCTAGAAAATAATAATAAAGAGGTCGAGTGAAGTGAAATATGTTTTTTATGTATTAGGAATTTTAATTTTAACCCTTGGTATTTCTTTTACGATACAATCTGACCTTGGAACTTCACCTTTTGATGCACTTTTGGTAGGACTATCCTTAAATGTGGGGCTTACTGTAGGAAGCTGGGAAATCATAATAGCTTTACTATTGATTTGTTGTAATTCGTTATTAATAAGACAAAAACCAGAAGTTTTGGGGTTATTAACAGCATTTATAACGGGTATTGGTATTGATATGTGGCTTTTTTTATTGCACTTTTTTATAACACCTGAACTATGGTACAGCAAAGTTGTTTGTTTTGGAATCGGCTTAGTTTTTATAGGAGTAGGAACTGCAACATATTTACAAACAAACTTTGCACCGATTCCAGTTGACCGATTAACATTAATCATAAAGGAATTAACGAGAACGAATATATTTTTTTCGAGAACATTCATTTACCTCATATTCTTGATCATGGCCTTGATTTTAAATGGACCAATTGGCGTTGGAACGTTATTAACCGTTTGTTTAGGTGGGCTAATCCTTAATTACTTTATGCCAATTACTGAAAAAGTATTGGACCGCTTTTTAACAAACTCTAGTACATTAGTAAATTATGATAAAAATAAAAAGCAATCAATATAGAATGCTTTTTATTTTTCTTGTTTAACGAACCAGCCCCAAATTTACTTTTGTGATGTACAAGGGGCTTCATTGTAGCAACCAAACTCTGTTAGGTAAGCACCAGTTATGTTTAGGGGTATCGTCAGCATTCATTTACGTATTTTCTACATTTAATTTGAAAGAGAATTTTCCTTATACCACTTTCTAAGCTGATTGATATGAGCCTGATGATAGCGATTATGGTCAGCCATATGCCATATGCCCCATCGAATGGTTGCTTGCTTTTCGTTTTCATGTCCAAAAGTGACAACTTTGTCTAGATCAGCATCTGTTAATTGTGTACATGTATCTTCCAACAATTTTATTACACCTTCATAGTCAGTTATAAGTGTGAGCAAAGACTTCCCTTTGACCATCGGAAGCCTATTGTTTGCATCTATCATGGGGCCATATTGCTCTTTTAGAGAATCAGGAAGTGGCTGTCCTTTGATCCGATAAATCCAATTAAGGTCTACGTACATGATATGTTGTATTAACTGAGCTGTACTATTAAACTTGTTATTTGGACCCTTGTAATCTATTTCTTCTTGAGACATGCCATCAGTGATTAATTGTAGTCGTTGGCTATTTTCCTTCACAGCGGAATATAATATTCCCACAATTGGTGACATATTTGCTTCACCTTGTAAATCGTAAAACATCCATCTTTTCCTCCCTCGCTATTCATCTGCATTTAGTTGACTTAATGGCACTCAGTCTGTTTCTTTCCAATCTCGTAATTGCAATCTAGTGATTTCTAAATAGGTCATTTAACACTATCCTGCATTATAACTGATTAAAGAGCATGATATATGGGCTGCTGAAAAGTTACTTTGACCTAAGATAGGTAATTAATAATTTATAAAGCATCTGGTAAATGGTGTATGTACATTTCGATTGCATCCGTATTTGCTTCTAAAGCAGTGATAGTCTTTGGGTTAGGGGTTGTATATATGATAGGATAATCTTTTTCATCTACCTCTTCTCTAATTGGAAATGCAAGAATTTCTTCGTTTATTGAAAATTCTGCTTGTACTCCCGGTTTATTTCCACGAGCATCTAAACGAATCCAACGATTTAATGACTTTAGAAAGACTCCGTTTAATGCATGTAGAGAATAACCTTCATCTGGAGTGTCAAAAATCATTAGCCGTTGATAACAAAAACCTGTTGGGATTCCTACCGATCTTAATAGTGCTGCTAACAAATTAGATTTTGCATAACAAATACCTTCTCGATATTTAAGGACCTCTGATGCTTTACAAGTAACTCTTTTGCTTTGAATATCCCAAGAGTGCGATACATTATCTCGTACAAACTCAAAAGCTGCTTTAACCTTTTCTATTTCTGAAAGTTCGTTGCCAAAGATTTCATCAACCTTTTTTTGAATTATGGAATGTGAATAGTCAACCACATCCAACTCCTTTAAATAATCGGTCATGTCTGAAGATTCAGGTATAAGTTGCATATGTACTTCCCACCTCTTTTTTGCATAATTATACATTAAAATAGATATTTATTCAATAAAAGACACGTTCCTATATAACGCGCCTTCTTTAATACATGCTAAAATTTATTGTCGCTTAATCCTTATTTATTAAACTTCCCCATCACTTCCTTTCGAATAAAATTTAACTATTTTGGTTCTTAGTTTTTGTTAATTGCTCTTTATCTAACGTTCCAGGCGGTTGCTCTAACCACACATTTTGAATCATAATATCAGCACCATCTTTCGCATATAAAGCGATTTCAAGCGATAGACGTTCATAATTTAGCATGAGGTCATTTCTTTGACTTGATGCTGCGGCTGTTGAGTAGTTCCCTAATCCTGCTGAAGTTAATAATGCCATATGAAACATTGCTAGTTTGTCTGAAAATGGTGGTGTTGTGGAATCAGTTATATAAACATCTGATGAAAGAGGTGGCTGCAAATCATCTTAACTTAACATCACTAAAATGAATATCAAATACAAATCTAGGTAACTTAATGCGAGGGTTATTGGCATTAAAAAGGATCTTCAAAATGGGAAAAGAGCTAAAAACTCTTTTCCCATTTTGTTTTTCACTTATTTTATTCACGGCTTATAGGCATATATACTTATAAATTAACAAATAATAGTAATTATATATTAGATTTCGATAAACACTCTTAAAGGAGACACATCATGGGAAATTTCATACAAAATTTAGATTTGTCTGCAAAAGGTATATGGTTTCCAATTACTTTAGGCATTATCTCTTTAATTTACATATTCTTTATGCCGAAACGATTAACCTGGAGAGAATCCCAAGTTACTCATCTTCGATTTTAATGCGCTTAAATGTAGTATGCTCTTCTTTCTGTTGCTGCTCTGTTGTTTGAACCACCTTTGCTACTTTAAGCAGCAAAACAATTAGTTGCTCCAGTTCCTCCGAGGTGAGAGCATCTTTTATTTTTTGAAGCACACGTTTCATCGTATCAAGGACGCGGTCCGCGAGCTCTTCACCATCTGTAGTTAACTTGATCCATATGATACGTTGATCATTTGCATCACGATAGTGGTGAATCAGTCCACGCTTTGTTAAGCGCTGTCTGATATTTGTGAGCGTACTTTTTTGAAGTCCCATATCGGACGCTAACTGAGACATTGTTGCTTCTCCTCTTTGCTTTAACATAATGAGTGCAATCAATTCGGATCGTGTCACTTTCTTCGTAATTTCATTAATCTCTTGATCAATGAGCAATGGTTTCATCCAATTTTGCAGAAAGAGAGATAATAATTGATTCATATTTGTCTCCAATGTACTTGAATAATTTTCCTGCTTTTAATTTAATACGATATCGTACTTTTGTCAAGTTTATGTAAATTTATTTTCATCCGAGTAAATTCGGACATTGTAATCGTCTCTGTTAACTTTTATTGACTTTTCTTTCATAAAATCTTATCCAATAAAATATGTCAATATAACCTCGTCCATTATCTTTGTTTTTCCTTTGTGACTTAAAGAAAGAATATTATTTAGAGTTTACTCAAAGTCTGGAAATTTTAATTTCTTTGCCCGTTTTGAAATGCTTCTCCAAGCTAATAAACCATATGGGTTTGTATATAAATTTAATATGGTAAATAATTATTTCTTAAACTATAATAATTTTAGTTAGATTAGACTAGAGGTGAATTAATATGTATTGGACTCCATTATTTGAAAACGATGTACCAGTAGCACTCTTCTGCTCTTAATGGAGTGAAGGTGTCTACATCTCTCCGTTAGGGGCATTTTCGACCTAAATAAAAGACGGAGGGTACAAGAAATGAAAAATACCTTATTAGGTTCAATATATTTAATTTTAGCTTCCAGTATTTGGGGCGGCATGTACGTTGTTGTTAAAATTGTAGTATCGGTCATACCTCCACTGGAACTTGTGTGGATTCGATATGTAGTGGCTATTGTCGCTCTTCTCGTTATTGGCTTTATAACACGACAAAAATGGCGAATCGAGAAACGTTATTTCTTACTAATCATAGCCATTGGAGTTATTGGTAACGCCATTTCAATTGTTGCTCAGGAAGCTGGCACGATGCTATCCTCAGCACAAATGGGAGCCATGATAACTTCTTCAACACCAGCATTTATGGTTATTTTTGCCCGCTTACTCCTTAAAGAACAGTTGACGTTAAAAAAGGGACTATCTGTTTGTTTAGCGACACTCGGGGTTTTCCTTATTGTTGGAGTTGGGAATTTGGATTTGTCCAGTAAACTTGGTGGTATTTCACTGTTTATTGCTGCTTTAACATGGGCACTCATGTCTATCCTTGTAAAGCGTATGCCGAGTGATTATTCTCAAATTGTCGTAACGACCTATTCCATTCTGGTAGCCCTAATCGTGTTGACCCCTTTTGTTTTGCCGCGGTTACACGCAATTGATATCTCCCAGCTGACTCACCCGACCATTTGGGGAGGACTCTTGTATTTGGGAATTGTCTCAACAGCAGGTGGATTCCTGCTTTGGAATCGTGGATTACAAATGCTTAACGCCTCAAGTGGAGGGATATTTTTCTTCTTTCAACCCGTGGTTGGAACAGTACTTGGATGGCTTATTCTAGGAGAGAGCATAGGTGTCATGTTTTGGCTTGGCTCTACCCTAATTCTCATAGGTGTTTTATTCGTTATCATCGAGAAAAAATAAGATTTAAAAACCTCTTCAACCGTATCTTAAAGGGTTCCGTTTAAGGGTGCATATTGACTAAATGACATAAAAAATGACGTGCGAAATGGCACGTCATTTTTTCTTGTAATCAGTGTGGTTTGCTTTTTCTTAGATCGGAAAATGACACCCCTTTTTCACTACAACAATAGGTATTGTACTAACAAAAAGGATTGTCAGTTAGATAAAAGGAATCCCGAAAACTTCAAAAAATCATAAAATTATGAAGAGTTAATTAATCACTATTTAGTAGAAGAAGGACATTTATATTATTTCTAGAATAAAAAAGATAAATAACTTGTGATTAAAGAAGCGGTGAGATAAATAGGACAGAAAAATAATTTATTTTTAGATAAGAAAACTGAAAACAGCATAATTAAGAGACTACGGAGCGAGGGTTGTGTCTTCGCTGAAGAAGAAACACAGTTACTTACCTCTGAGGCTAGAAGTATAGAGGAACTAATGAATATGGTAGAAAAACGAATATGTGGTTTACCTCTTGAATACGTGCTTGGGTTTACAAAGTTTTGTGGTCTACGAATAGAAGTCGAACGGGGAGTTTTTATACCACGTCGACGTACGGAGTTTCTGGTTCAGCAAGCAAAAGTTTTAACCCGCCCATATGATATTGTTTTGGATTTATGTTGCGGGTCTGGTGCTGTTGGTGCTGCAATAGTAACCGATCTTAAAAAGATTTCATTGCACTCCGTTGATATTGACCCCGTTGCTGTACGATGTGCTTCCCATAACATAATTAAGATTGGTGGTCACGTTTATCAAGGTGACGTATATGATGCATTGCCCCATTCATTGAGAGGTAAAGTGAACATCATAGTGGCTAACGCACCTTACGTTCCTACTGACTCAGTAAAACTCCTTCCCCGAGAGTCACGTTTATATGAACCCAAAGTGGCACTTGACGGAGGAAAGGATGGACTAGACCTTCATCGTATGATAGCGGAAGAGGCTCTCCAATGGCTTGTTTCTGGGGGGCATCTATTGATAGAGACGAGCGAACTGCAGGGTGCAAAAACCTTTGAAATCTTTGTTAAAGCTGGACTAATTGCCAAAATAGTTAGAGATGAAGAAATGGATGCAACAGTTGTTATTGGAACAAAATCTGGTTAAGTAATCTACAGCTAAACTGCTTTAGTTAAATAAAGGTTTGTCTTGTGAATTAAGACGAATCTTATTTTTATGGTTATTTGTTTGCCATTTCATCATCCATTTCGGGTGCATTTTTATTCGTTATTTTGAATATTCACCTCAAAATGGAACCATTTAACCGTATCTAAAGGGGTTTTTCTTCTGTAACATGATTTTTCATGTATAAATAAATTTTTCATTATTCAACTAAAGTGCTTTTTTCGTTAACATTTCTGTATAGTGTTGAGGTAAGTGATAACATGTATTCTGTTTCTCCCTTACCCTATTAAAATGAATCCGGAATATAAATTTATAAAACTAATTTGCTAAATTGATCGTTTATCATAAATGATCATATCTAGTTTAAAATGACTCTAAATGAAAGCTGTTTTTACATTAAAAAACGGAGTATGATTGAATTGAATCCAATGTTAATCTTTAATGGATCACACTTTGAATAAGAAGCTTTTTTAGCATTTCAATCTGTTCTTTTCGATTTGCTTCATTTACCATACCTACCGAGAAACCTGTATCAAAGGCCCACAAAGCAACTTTAATTGTCTGTTCAGAAAGACCGTAATCTCTCATTGATTGTTCATAGCACCTTTTTGCTTCATCTCTGAAGTCCATCATTAGTCACCTCTAAAATAATCATTAACACTAACTTTATGATATCAGCTGTGACTTGATAAGCACTACGTATACCATCCTATTTTTAGTATAAATGTGCTTTATATCTAGTTTTCCATCAAATATGATTGATCCTGGACTTCTACCTAATCGATATTTAGAGCAAGAGATTCATAAAATGCTTGCTGAAAATCCGAGAGTTCTCTCACAGTATGGAGAGATTCAAGGTGATAAAGCGCTTAGGCAGGCAATGGTTGAGTATTTACAATCGATAGACGGCCAACTTCCACTGATCAAATTTTAGTTACAAGTGGTTCACTACAAGGAATTTACCTAATTGCTCGTACTTTTGTTGGACCAGGTGATGTAGTAGTTATGGAAGCTCCCACTTATCCAGGAGCTATTGATGTGTTTCGTGGGAGAGGTGTTACAATACTTTCCGTTCCTGTTGACAGCGATGGGATGAGAGTGTATTTACTTCAGAATTTGTGTGATAAGTATAAACCTAAAATCATTTATACCGACCCTACGTTTCATAATCCAACTGGTGCTGTAATGCCCGTAAAACGCCGCAGACAAAATGGGTTGGTTTTTTCTCATCTAATATTGCAGTGCCTAATCCACTAAACTGCACTGTTAACGGAACAAGGTTTTAAAATTTAGATTTTTAAGCAAAAATCACACCTATTGTGTATCCAAGATAAGCAAGGATAAGACCACCACCATAAGTGATCACTGTATAAAATAAAAATTCTTTTTTATACTTATTTAAGTACAACTTTATCATTTCAAATTTAAGCGTAGAAAAAGTGGTAAAAGCTCCAATAAAACCTGTCCCAAATAACAGTCCAAGCATTGCATCAGCTTTTACGCCTGTGATGAAACCTAACAGAAATGCACCGGATAAATTCACAGTGAGAGTACCCAAGGGAATTCTGGATGCAGGTTTATTATTTAATATTTCGCTAATAGAAAAACGTGCTATTGCACCAAAAAAGCCTCCAATTGCAACCAACAATATATGCAGCAGCATCATACCTGTTGTTCCCCCACATTAAGTTTGAAACCTAATCGACTCATCAAAATTCCTCCAATAATATTGACAAGAACGTAAAGGATTCCTATTAGAAAACTCTCATTTTTAAATAACTCTACTGTTTCAACACTTACTGTTGAGAACGTTGTAAAGGAACCGACAAAGCCTGTTCCGATAGCAGTTTTTACTACACTAGAAAAGGAAAGCCTCCTAAATAAATTGGTAGTGAGCCAAGCTAATAAAAAACTTCCAATTAAATTAATGCTTAAAGTAGCTAATGGGAATAAAGAATTTGTAAAAAACATTAACCCAATTAAATATCTAAGAATTGCGCCAAGTGCCCCTGCAATACCAACCAAAAAATAAATCATTTTTTATCCTCATTTCTTGCAATAAAAGAATTTCCTTTATTATAAATCTTTAGCATCCTTATTAAAATATTCGTTAGTTAAAGAACGATATAGAAATAAGGCTGCCGCAGTAACCTATTATATTCTGCTGCTCTTGCACCCGCTATGTTTAAGTAAACTTATTCACAATGTTACATTTGATGGGATACAATTTCATTTATTTTTGGGCACTAAAAATGCATAACCCCGTCCTAAAAGTTAGGACAGGGTTAACATAAAGTGGTTTAAATTTTGATAAAAACACTTCCCAAATTTAAAACTTACCAATAAAGTTGTTAAGAAATAGATAACTTCAACATGAAGTTACTTCTGAACGATCTGAATAAGGTTGCCGCATGTATCGTCGAAAACAGCCAAGGTGATTTCGCCCATTTCTGTCGGTTCCATTGTAAACTTCACGCCTTTTTCCAGTAATCGCTTGTACTCTTCGCGAACATCTGCAACGCCAAACATTGTTGCAGGGATGCCGTCGGCAAATATCTTCTTTTGATACTCCTTTGCAGCAGGATGATCATTCGGTTCGAGTAAAAGCTCGGTACCGTCATGATCATCGGGAGAAACAAGCGTAATCCACCTAAATTTCCCCATGGGAACGTCATGCTTTTTTACAAATCCCAGCTTTTCTGAATAAAATTCCAGTGCCTTGTCTTGGTCTTGTACGAATAGACTGGTAACAATGATTTTCATAATGTTTTGCCTCCTTTATTATTTACCACAGTGGTGCTCTGCAAACATCTGGCTCCAAGCAGAAAAAACCATACATTCGTCAGAAGTTTTTAAATGAATTATTCTATCCATCCTTTTAGCAAATTTTTAAGTGGTTCGTTGTTAAATGTAACTACTCGATATTTTCCCTTTCTTTTTGATTTTACGAGCCCTGCATCTTCTAGAACAGCAAGATGTTTAGCTATCGCCTGTCGGGTAATGGAAAGGTCGTGCTTCGTAATAAGACGTACCGTAAGTTCATATAACGTCTGCTCGTTGCGTTCGGAAAGTTCGTCTAATATTAGCCGTCGAGTTGAGTCGCCAAGTGCTTTGAATATAGCGTCTTTGTCCCAATTCATATATCGAGTATAAGCAACTCTGCGGTTGCTTGTCAAATATAAGCAACTGTGTGGTTGCATGAAAAAGGAATCGTAGCATGCAACCGAATGGTAATATTATAAAAAACACGCGTTCCATCCCATTTTGGTGGATATTCACGCTTGAAGAAAGATTCCCGTACGTTTAAGATAAGTCACACTTTATCGGAAAAGATGGTGCAGTAACCGATCTTTATCTTCAAAAAACTGTTTCATAATCGAATAATGATTCGTGTCTTCCAATGTTGATTCACGCATTCCAGCTTCTGTGAGTTGAATAATTTTAGCATTTGGGTAAGCCATAATGATCGGTGAATGAGTAGAAATGATAAACTGAGACCCTTGTTGAACAAGCTCATTGATTCTAGCCAGCATCGACATTTGTCTTAATGGGGACAAGGCTGCTTCTGGCTCATCTAAGATGTATAAACCATTACCTTGAAAACGTTCGATAAATGCTGCAAAAAAAGATTCACCATGAGATTGTTCGTGTAGTGATTTTCCTCCAAAGGAATCAATAATCCTACGGCCAGACATTGGTTCTTTATCTAAATCCTCAATATTTGTTGCTACATTATAAAAAGTTTCAGCTCGAAAGAAAAAATGATCCTTCGCTCTATTGACTCCCTTTACTAAACCGAGGTATTCGTCTAAATTCGAGTGAGAGTCATAACTAGAAAAATGAAAGTTTAACGTGCCTCCTTCTGGATTAAATCCTAAAGCAATCGCAATACCCTCAAGTAAAGTTGACTTTCCCATTCCATTTTCACCAATAATATAGGTAACACTAGGATGAAGCTTTAATTCTTGAAAGTTCCGAATGACTGGAAGATTTAGCGGAAAATGATCATAAGATGAAATTTGCTCTCTTTTAAGATAGACAGCCCTAATGTATTGAGAATCATGATTTAACATTACCAATGATATAAACACCTCGTTTTCACAATTATACTTTTTAGCTATTAGTAAAAATTACTTTATCAGAATGAAAAAGGATCTTTTTGGAAGCCCTTTTCCGACAGTAATAAAATCTTTTGAAAGTCCAGGGTATTGATTCGATTGAAGTTCTATTATGCTGCTTATTGAGGTATTATTTATCATATATTTTTTTCTATAAATCTATTATCTCTTCATTTCGTTCAATTGTTTTCCGTAAACTACGTTCAATAGAAAATAACGAAAAAATAAGTATAATGAAACCAAAAAGTATTAAAAAAATCAACTAACCTCCTACTCTAAATAAGGTTACCAATATTTTACTATAAAATCTTAGTTTTATTCGACTATAAGACATTTTTAGGTGAAATAGACCTTAGAGTAAAAAGCTAATTAACATAAAGCAAATTTTAAGAAGTAAGTATCAAGCGTTTGTCGCTTTTGCTTGTTTATGCAGGATTATTATGCTTTTTTGAATTATCAACGCACTTTGCTTTTAAAGGTGCGTGGCAGCTGCAGAAAATTTATTCAAACATGAGGATTTTAAGGTCTTTATTGCAGCAGTGAACAAGCATAGCATGTAATTGTCCTCGATGATGATACATATGAGCTACTATCTCTAATAACCATTCGTATCTTGTATAAGTCAATCCCCAATAGGAAGTCGCTTTAGAAAGAAGCACTTCCTCTGGTAAGGTCAGATAATGATTTTTTAGTGATTCAAAGTTTGTAAGTAAACCATGTTTTATCGAATCGATCGTTTTATAGGAAACGGTTGAATAAAAATACTCCATTTCTTCCTGGGTTGCTTCGTTTGATATACGCCAATCCGCTTCGCAAATTATGGCAATATGTTCTAAAAGCTCCCCGATCGAATGCTTATTAGGTGTGGGTCTTTTTTGTAAATCGTCTTCCTCTAACGTGTCTATAATTTCCAAAACTGTTTTAACAGCTACTTCAATTTGATGGAATACAGGTAAACAATTCATGAGTATCACCTTTACCTTCAATTATCATTCGGCAAACCTACCCATTACAATCGAATGATAGTAATTACCGTCTGATAAAACTTTGTCCTTTTTTAGAATTCCTTCTACTTCAAAGCCGAATTTTTTATAAAGTTCAACCGCTCTTACGTTGGTTTCAATCACATTTAAGGTTATTTTCTTAATATGATTGGCATCTGCCCATTCAATCGATTTTTTCAATAAGTGTTTCCCGATTCCATAACCCCAATAATCTTTCAAAACACACACGCCAAATTCTACTTTATGAGCGGTTCTTTTTAATAAGTTACCTTCACATCTAGAAAAACCGGCAATATTTCCATTCACTACAGCGACTAGAAACGGGTTATGGATTTGTTCTGAATCCTCTTTTATGAGTTGTTTAAAGCCTACTTCATCGATGTATGCCTCACCCCTTTCCCTATCTAAATGTGCTGTTTCACTATCGATCTGTAATCTAACCTCAGATAGGTTTTTTGCGTCCTTTTCTTCTGCAGATCTAATTATATAGCTAAGTTATGAATAATTATCTCTTTTGGATCTACCCTCAACCCTATTCCTCTTTTCATTCTTTAATCATTAATAGAATTTTAACATGTTATTTCGCACCGGTTACCAGTCTTTTCAATTTTCCCCTAAGAAAAATGAAAGAAACGCAAGATTAGAAAACCGAAAATTAGTTCGAAAGAAATTTGAAAAATGCGAACAAATGTTTTATAATTTTGTTTCTGAGAGAAAATACCAATAAAAATATTGAGTATGGAGGTATTGCCTATGTATATTACGATTGCGGACTTTATTAGAGAATGGAATCGAGAAGCAATGTTAACGCAAAAGGTTTTGGAAGGTTTGACTGATTATTCATTAAAACAAAGTGTTTATCCAGAAGGACGTAGTTTAGGAAGAATTGTCTGGCATTTAACAACAAGTATTCCAGAATATTTAGCTCATTTCGGTTTAAAAATAGATGAAGTAGAACATGCAGAGGATGTTCCAGCTTCAGCAAAAGAAATAGCTGAAACCTTTCAAAATGTAAGTTCTCATGCAGCCCAAGTCATAGAAGAACAATGGACAGACGAATCTTTGAAGAAAGTGCAAACGGCATTTGGCCGGGAAGAAACGAATGCGCAAATTTTAATGGGACTCATTAAGCATATTGTTCATCACCGCGGGCAGGCTACCGTTCTAATCCGTCAAGCTGGACTCAAACCTTTTGGCGTTTATGGACCACCAAAAGAAGATTGGCTTCATTTAGGTGTGGAAAATCCCCCATTTTAATAAAATAGTGCTATTTAGTTAGGGAGGAAAAGGAATGGGAAACCCTTGGATATAGGATTTCCCTTATTTTTTCCGATTTCAATCAATGATAGGCATTAGATTATTCTATTTCTCAATTCATCTTTATAGCTTCTAAATGTATTCTTCGCTTCATTTAACTCACGTATGAAAGCTTCTACTCGCTGGGCAGATTGGATCCGCTGTCTCTCCGTTTCTTTCGGATTAGGACCTCCCAGAACAGAACGGACAAGAATAAATTGATAAGGATCGATTGCCTTTTTATACTGCTCTTCTGTTAACCGTGGTTCAAGCGAAAATCTTTTTTTCGCGATTTTCTTAAGCTGCTCTGCATTTCCATCCTGCAGGTGTTTTCCGGAATTGGCTAAGCTTTTTACATAAACTTGAACAAGCTGGTGTGCTTGTCGAAACGAAAGCTTGCAGTCTCTGACTAAGACATCTGCAAGTTCGGTGGCAGTAGAAAAGCCTTCTTGGCATCGCTTAAATAATTTGTCCTTTCTTATTGTCATGTTACTGAGGATTTCAATTAGTAATTCGACAATTTGAACTGAATGAGAATAGCCTTTTTCGATGATTGGTTGAATATCGTCACCGATATCCACGATATCACCAAATGGCACACTATGGGTCATCATAGAAGTAGATTGTAACTCCCCAATGGTCCTGCTGATCAGAGATCTGGTATGTTCTAATGAAGAAGGATTTCGTTTTTGCGGCATGATGCTTGAGGTTTGGACCAGGCTTTCATCAATGATGATTGCGTCCACCTCATTTGTTGTAAGAAATAGAAGGTCATAGACAAAACGAGATAAGGTGCTTAAAAAGATGGATAAGGTGCTGGCGATTTCAAGCATGTAATCTGCAGCGCTGATAGAATCATAGGAATTATCAAGAGGCTTTGCAAATGCTAATGTTTTTGCGATTAAATCACGGTCAATTGGAAAGCCAGTCGTTCCTAAAGCCGCAGCTCCCATAGGAGATTGATTGATTCGAGTTAATAAAGCAAGTCCTCGATCGAGGTCTCTTTCTAAATGTTTGTCTATCGCCAAAATGTAATGAGCAAATGTCGTTGGCTGGGCCTGCTGATTATGGGTATAGGCCGGCATCACCGTCAGTTCATGCTCCTTCGCAAGGTTATGAAGGAGCTTTTTCAAGTTGGTAACTAGAATCATCCAATCGACAAGCCTTTCACGCCATACCATTCGGTACATGGTTGCATCCATATCATTCCGGCTAAAGGCAATATGCATATTGCCAACCAGCTCTTCACCTATTTCCTTTTTCAGCTCCGCTTCGATCATAAAAAACAAATCTTCATATGCCGGGTCATAATCCTTATTAAACCCGGTTATTAATAGCTGTTGGTTCGCTTGAATGATTGTCATTGCATCCTGTTCCCGTAATATCTTTGTATGGGCCAGCATGAAAGCATGCGCTATATTGATTTCGATCATATAGGATAGAAAATGCTTTTTTGTAAACCTGTAGCCAGGCTCAAGAATATGCTTAATGTAGATAGGAGATCGCTTGGATGACATCGTTTGTTCACTCCGTTCTATTGTTTCATGTATGTATATTCTTCTGGATCTTCACTTGAGCTTGTAAATTGTTGTTCAAGGGAAACGGAACTGTTTTTTTATCCTCATTAGTCTCAGGGTGAACTACTCTTCTAGAATTGAATCGGGTATTGAACCACTCTTCTCGAGAATTGAACCATGTATCGAATTTTTTGAACCACTTACCAAGAATTAAACCATACCCTCATATTTCAAACCACTCACCTCAAAAACTGAGTCACTTACGTTCTTTTTGACAAAAAATTAATAAATGATTTGTAATAGGTTCATATTTAAGCATCTTCGTACTCTCAACCTTTCTTCTTCCTTTAAAATACCAATTTTCCCCATTAAATCTCATGTAATGACTATGTAAAAAACTTGTAACACTATTCTCTCGTTTTTGTTCATAGGGATTAAATAGAGATTCAAAATACGATAATCACTAGGAGGACAAATTTTGAAAAAACTAGTATTTTTCCTAACATTACTAGCAACTCTTTTTTTCGCTGAACCTACTTTTGCTTATACGGTAGAAAAAGGTGATACGATGTCAAAAATCGCTCGAGAACATGGTCTCTCATTAAAGGAATTAGCGAAGGCAAATCCGCAAGTGAAGGATCTTGATTTAATTTACGTTGGACAAGATATCCGTACAAATAAAGGCAAACGCCCTGCAGTACCAAGCCGCGGGGAAATTCGCTCCAGCAAACTAAATTTCTCACATGCAGATCTTGATTTATTAGCGAGAATTGTTAGAGCCGAGGCACAATCAGAGCCTTTCAAAGGGAAGGTGGCGGTGGCGAATGTCGTTTTAAATAGAGTCGAGAGCCCTAAATTTCCTGATACGATAAAAGAAGTGATTTACCAGCCGGGTCAATTTCAGCCTGTGGCAAATGGTGAAATCAATAAACCGGCTGATACCGAATCCATCCAAGCGGTAAAAGCAGCGCTCTCAAACATGAGACATATCGCTCAAGATTCATTATTCTTTTACAATCCTGATATTGCAGAAAATCGTTGGCTCGATTCAAGAGAGACAACAGTTGAAATTGGTCAGCATGTATTTAAAAATTAATACATATGTAGCTAAGTGTTTATCCTTTCAATATAAAAAAGGCACCTATACAGTGCCTTTTTAGAAGGTAAGTATAAAGTTTTAACATAGTTTTAGTGTCTAGCTCCAGCGCCTAGCCCCTCGAGGTCATAAGCCACTCATGAATTGAAGGTAAAGTACACCTTCTATTCATGAGCGTCTTATTTGCCCTAGGCTGATCAAGGCGCTTGCGCTTTTCTTATTATTTGGTTAGCATTTTCCGTAGAATGATGCGCCAATGATAATCAATAAGATAAACAACACGACAACAAGCACAAACGTATTACCATAACTAGGAGCACAATATCCATAAGCCGGAGCTACATAACTAGTCATTACAGGGTGGGGAGCATTTGCCATACCACCAACATGTGGTGCGTTTGCCATAGCACCGCCCACATGCGGAGCGTTATTTTCGAAACCGTACATTCGAAACCTCTTCCTTTCGTTTGTAAAAGTCTTAGACGATATAGTATATACGTTTAGAAATATTTTGAGCCCGTCTAAAAAGCATACTGCTTGTTTAAAACGCCTAAATTCGAGCCCATTTTTAACAGATTAGGTAGAGAGTGAATTCTTTTTTTGTACTAGCACTTTATATAACTGATTTTTAAAGAAAAAGGTCAGACGTTTGTCTGACCCTCTCATTTAGTCTGTCATTCCTTTAAATTGATGCCTTAATCTGCTTCGTATAGAAAAAGCGGACTATGAAGAAGTAAACAACCTGGATCGCTAAGAAAACACTTAGAACAATAACGGATTCCTTAAATAGGTTAAAATAAAACAGATTCGATAATGCAGTAAGAGCTACAGCTCCGTGGATAAGAGCAACGATTATTGGCGCGAAAAATAAAATCATCGTCTGTCTGTTTATGACTTTTTTCAGCTCTTTATCAGTGAGCCCCATTTTTGAAATCGACTTGAATTTTTGTTTATCCTCATCCAAATCCATGTAAAGTCGGAAGTAAAGGAAGCTGCCGGCTGATACGAAAAAGACAATCCCGATAAATAGTCCGACAAATAAAATCGGTCCGTACCCTTTCATGATTTCGTATAGTTCATATTCTACAGACATGATTTCATATCTTGGTAATTTCTCGTATAGCTTTTCGGAGGCAGCCATGACACCCTCTTCGCCATCTGTTGCCTGCCATGCATAATAGCTTAGTTGATCCACTGGTTTAGGAAGCTTATAAAAATCTTCATCTGACACAATATAATATGAATCTGTTGCTGGTAATGCTTTTGAATAAATAACTTCATCAGGTTTCAAGGTTACACCTGAAGTCAGTTTGATTGTTTCATTGAGCAGTTCCGTTGTTTGACCAAAGTTTGTGCCTTCAAATTCCACCACCAATACTTCTCCAACTTTTACATCAATCGTATCCTCACCAATGAGTGTGGCAAAGCGATTAAAATCGGATTGATTGGAAATCAGGATGGCATCCTTGCCAATTTTATAGTAGCGTAAGTCCGTATGCTCAGATTTTGTTTCAATCTGTTCTTCTTTTAATGTTTGGTTGATAAACGCAACATTTTGTTCTTCGTTTTCTTCAGATGTTTCATAGGAAAACGTAGTAGCATTCACATTTTTAATGCTTGATGTTAAGACGGTTTGAAAGCCAAATAACGAACCAATGGCACAAAACGCAACCGTTGACACCATCGCGACCATGAAAAATGTCCGCGCATTATCCTTCATCCGAAACGCTAAATCGGAAAACAAGAGCATATTCGTTTTAAACCAAAAAACCTGTTCCTTCTTCTTTAACCGTCTAATGATAAACACACTTAATTGCGTAAACAACAAATAGGTTCCAATACTAACAACGATAATCACAGGCACCATTGCCGCGACAACCATCAGTCCTTCTACAAGTAAGGCAACCACATATCCTGCACCTAATAAAAGAACGGCTGCCAGCGTTAAAAATAGATTCGCCTTAGGCTCACCCTTTGAGATTTTGTTTGCTTTAATTAATTCAATCAGCTTTTTACTACGCAAAACATACGTAACAAATAAGGAAATAAAGAAAAATAAAATGATAAAAGATACAAAGGTGATGATGATGGCTTGCGTCGGAAAATAAAAAGGCAGTGCACTTTCAATAATTAGGACATTTTCCGCTAACAGCAAAATCGCCTTTGCAAACACAACGCCAAGGAATATCCCGCCAATTGTGGCGAAAAATCCAATGAGCATATTTTCTAAAAACACCATTAACCTGATCTGTTTCATCGACATCCCTTGAATCATCAACAAACCAAACTCTTTTTTCCGGGACTGTAAAAAAGAGCTCATCGAATAGAGGACGAAAAAGAAGGAAAACACATAGATAATCCCTGCTGCTGTATTCATTCCTAGTGTTACGCTTGAGCTCATATCCTTCCCGTTCAAGACAGGATGATTGGCAAAAATCGAGAAGGTAAAAAAGACCATGACGGTAAATAGGCTGCTGAGAAAGTAGGCGGCATATAACCGTTTATTACGGATGACGTTATTAAACGCGAATTGGCGAAAGGTCATGTGCATCCCCTCCCAATAAAGAAAGTGTATCAATGATCTTTTGGAAAAAGGCTTGGCGATGATCACCGCGGTGAATCTCGGAATAGAATTTTCCATCACGAATAAAGACGACGCGATGACAATAGCTTGCTGCCAACGGGTCATGTGTCACGAGCATCATCGTGGTCTTCTCATGTTTGTTAATGGATTCAAGCATTTCCATGACATCCTTTGAAGCCTTGGAGTCAAGATTTCCCGTTGGTTCATCCGCTAGTAACAGCTTCGGGGAATGAATCATTGCTCTGGCAACAGCGGCTCTTTGCGCTTGTCCGCCAGATATTTCAAAGATCCGTTTTTTCATAATCCCGGTAATCCCTAATTTTTCGGCAATTTCATTGGCCTTTTCCTTCATTTCCTTCACTTTTTTCCCGTCCAATGTTAAGGGAAGGACAATATTTTCTTCTACTGTTAAGGTATGAAGCAAATTAAAGTCCTGAAAAACAAAGCCTAATTCACGGCGACGAAATTTGGCTAACTCCTCCTTTTTTAATCTGTGAGGATTACTGCCATTGATGAGGATTTCGCCTGTTGTCGGTTCATCAATTGTGGCAATCATGTTTAGCAGAGTGGTTTTCCCGCTTCCGGATGGACCCATGATTCCGACAAATTCCCCTGCTTCAATCGTTAAATCGATATCTGTTAACGCCCGATAGGCGATTTTTCCTTCATAAATCTTGCTGACTTGCTTCACGTTTAGCATCACAAGTTCTCCTTTCCATTTCATTGACTTGTGATCAGTATATCTTTTATGTAATCTGCAAAAAATCGATTAAACTTTCACTTTCCTTACATCGTTGTAAGGTTTTGTGTTGTTCCGAAAATGATGCGAAAGGTTGAACCTTCTCCTACCTTTGATTCAAGCTCGATGCGATGACCAAGGTGATCGCATGCCTCCTTCGTTAAATAGAGCCCCATACCGGTTGATTCTCTGAATTTCCGTCCATTTTCCCCCGTGTAAAACGGGTCAAAGACACGGCGCTTGTCCGCTTCCGGGATCCCAACGCCATAGTCCTTTACCTCTAAAACAGCCTCTCCCGCTTTTTCGCAAATGGAAATGTCGATCTTATTACTTCTGCCTATCGAATACTTAACTGCATTATTGAGCAGCTGTGAAAGAATAAAAAACAGCCATTTCTCATCCGTCTCAACGATAATATCCGGTTTTTGCTGGAGGAGATGCGGGTACACCTTGTTGCGGATATAGAGCCGTTTGTTTTCCCCATTGACATCATTGACCATTTTCGACAAATTTACAGGCTTAATATGAAAATCCTGTTCGATGGTCCGCAGCCTTGCCATATAGAGAACGGTATTTAAGTTTGTTTTTATCCGATCCGTCTCTTCACGAATACTTGATGAATCGGGTTCATCCAAGTTTTGCGCAATCAGCTCAATGACAGAAAGCGGTGTTTTCATCTGGTGCACCCATTGATCCATAAACTTTAAATGCTCCTCCTGCCTTGATTCCAACGCTTTAATTTTTGTTTGATAAAGCTTGTACTGATCCTTTAATAGCTGATCAAGCCCTTCCGATATCGGAGCTGGTTCAGTTGTTTGGAAGGAGTCGTCAAGGGAATCAAGTGAGTTAGTCAGCCTCTGATAAAACTGACGACGACTGAAATAGTGGTAAACAAGGTAACCGGTGAGGAAGAAAAGGCCGAGAAAGATCGCATAGAGGGCTGGTAGGAGATGACGATAGCCATCAAGCCAATAGATGCCAAGAATCACAAAAAATTGGACGATTTGCACGGCAATTAACAATGCATGCTCTTTAAAAAATAACTTCATGTCTCTCCTCCCCTTCACCATGTCACATTCAAACGATAGCCCACACCCCGCACGGTTTCGACCGCACCTGTAATCCCAACTGCTTCAATTTTTTTCCGAACTCGCGTAATATTCACATTTAACGTATTTTCATCGACATAGACTTGTTCATCCCAGAGCTTTTCCAGCAGATCTTCACGACCGGCCACACGAGGATAGCGTTCTAGTAAACTGTCGATAATATCGGCTTCTTTTTTTGACAGCTGAACGGTTTGATCTCGAAAGCTCAATTCCAGTCTTTCCGGAAATAGCTTTAACCCCTCTACTTCTAAAATTCGTTCCTGGGCTTGTGCTGCATATTCCCCGTAAGCACGACGAAGCTGACTGCGAATTTTCGCCATCACAATTTCAGGATGAAACGGCTTTGTGATAAAATCATCACCGCCATTCTCAAGCGCCATCACCTGGTCCATCTCCCCCACCCGTGCCGAAATAAAAATAACCGGACAAATCGATTCCTTCCGGATTTGCCTGCACCAGTAATAGCCATCAAAGCTAGGGAGATTGATATCTAACAGAACCAGGTCTGGTTTTTGTTGATGAAACTCGTCCATAATGTGATCGAAATGTTCTACGATTGTGGCTTTGTAGCCGTATTTTTCTATAAAGGATTGCAGATGCTCCGCAATTTTCGGATCATCCTCAATAATTAACACTGTTTGCATCCTCTCACTCCTTTGTCTCTAGAAAATTATGCCATAGTATGGAGGTGAATTCAAAAGAGATAGTTAAGCTTACATGACTGTAAGGTAAATGTAAGAGATCATCTAAATATTTAATTAGTAAATGAAACGTCACAAAGATGAAGAGATTCCTGCTCTATTCTTAAACAAAGTATTTATATAGTTTTATGATATATAAACCACTTTGGGCTGTGTTAAAATGAACAAAAATAATTGTGGGAGGAATAAATGTGGATTTTCTATCTGTCATATCTTTTTTAGGTGCAGCAATCGTTCTTACCCTTATGCCTGGGCCAGATAACTTGTTCACCTTGGCACAGAGTATATCAAAAGGGAAAAATGCTGGGATTTTTACGTCACTCGGACTTTGCACAGGATTAATCGTTCATATTACTGCTGCGACAATTGGAGTTACAGCCATCATTTATCAATCAGCCTTAGCATTCACAGTCGTAAAATATGCAGGAGCAGCATATTTGTTATTTTTAGCCTTTAAATCTTTTAAAGAAAAAGGCTCAAGCTTTAACCTTAACACTGAGACTTCTTTAGACTACAAATCATTATATAAAAAAGGAATCATCATGAATCTATTAAATCCAAAGCTTTCCTTGTTTTTCCTGGCATTCTTTCCGCAGTTTATCAATCATGAAAATGGTCATGCTTCCATCCAAATGCTTGTCTATGGAATGATCTTTCTAGTTCAGGCGTTAGTTATTTTTCTTTTAATCAGTATTTTTGCCGGAAAAGTAGGTTCCTTCCTACGTAAAAATCCATCATTATCCAGGAAAATTAACATTATTCAAGGGTCTCTGTTCGCAATAATTGGATTAAAAATCGCCTTTAGTCAAAAGTGAGCATTTTTAAGATTAAGTAGCTGATTTCATTCTTTACACTACGGGCATTCCTGACTATTTAATCTTAGCAGCGATTTGCCTTATACGATACATACCATGCTGAGTGGAAAGATGGAGCTATCTTTGTATCAAAATGAGATATATCTTTATAGGAGCAACGTGTTTATCTCACTTTGTTGCTCCAAAATAAAATTCGCTCAAATCCTTGGGATATAACAGGTTCTTTTGTAAACAATAAGATTGTTAAATAATAAAGTAAGGAGGACTTGTATGAAACAGAATCAACAGGCAAAAGGGAATGTGACTTCTAATTTGAAACCAGAATTTTCCGGAACTGATCCACAAAAAGTAAAACAAGACATTCAGAAAGATATAAGCGCGGGACAAGGTGCAATGACTTCCCGAGAGGCCGGAGCCATGCGCGATTAAAAAACCACTTTGAGTGGTTTTTTTCTTATTTAGATCTATCATTTCGATATGTGAATATGCTGCAAATTTATTGAGTAAGTACGTTGGTTTAAACGTTGCTGTTAAAAAGCGCAAGGCGCCTGCCTATCGGCTATCGGCGACAAGCATAAAGCGAACAGGAATAGAAGGTGTTCTTTACCTTCAAATCCTGTTTGACTAGACCCTAGAGCCGATGGGGCCTGAAGCTAGATTCAGAAACGCAAGCTATATTAAGAAAATATATAAATTCTGGTATTATAAAAAAGCAAGGCATGATTGCCCTGCTTGTTATTTGACGATAACTTTTCCAACCATTCCTTCCTGGACATGGTACCGACATATTAGTTCATATGTACCGGGATTTTGCGGCTTCACGGTAATCGTTTTTTCTTTCCCCGGCTGGACTTCTGCGTCAATTCTGAGCTTTTCCACTGTGAAGGTGTGTTCTTTCTTACCTTTGTTTTTCAATATCAACGTTGTCGCTCTTCCAGTTGGAATAGTGATGACTTTCGGTTGAAAGTAATCATCGTTCAACTCGACCTCAATCGCTTTCACCGTCTCACTAGGCTGTGTTACAGCACTGGATTCGGCAAAAACGACGTGTGAGCCCGGAGCTGTCACAACCACAATCATCGCAAGCAATACGAACAAGCCTGATAACCACTTTTTCATTGACATTCGCAATCCCTCCTTTTCTTAGGACTATTTTTTACCTATTCATAAAATATTATCCGATAAATTGGGTTCTAACGTGCTTTACCTTTTAACTCGATTAGCTGAAACAGTGACAAAGAAAAAGATCGCCGTTAATGACGATCTTTTGGAATTCATTCTTATGAGATGGCAAATTTAATCCTACCTATATATCTTATAGCCAAATGTACTTTTTAAATCCGATCCTAAAAAATAAAGTTGCTGGAAAAATGCTTAGCCCCAGGACTTCATAACAACAATGCCCTAGGGCTAGGCTTTACTAATTTTCAACTTCCTGTAGTGATTTATATTGATTAGAAATCATCTGATAATAGATACCATGTTGAGCCATGAGTTCATCATGGTTCCCTTTTTCTGCAATTTTTCCGTTTTGAATGACCATAATCGTATCCACATCACGAATGGTATTGAGTCTGTGGGCAATGATAAAGCTCGTTCGATCTTCCATCACCTTCGCCAGTGCATCTTGTATCTGTAACTCAGTACGGGTGTCGATACTGCTCGTTGCTTCATCAAGAATAAGCAAGGATGGTTTGCTGAGAATCACCCTGGCGATAGCTAATAATTGTTTTTGCCCGTGACTAAGATTCCCGCCATTTTCAGATAGCTTTGTCTCATACCCGTTCGATAAACGATTGATAAATAAATCGGCATTGGCCATACGTGCTGCTGCATGTACTTCTTCATCCGTTGCATCAGGTTTACTATATTTAATATTTTCCATAATGGTTCCAGAAAACAAATACGTGTCCTGAAGAACGATCCCAAAGCATGTTCTCAGACTATCTCTTGTATATTCCCGGATGTCTCGTCCATCAATGAAGATTTGACCATCCGTCACATCATAAAATCTTGTCAGCAGGTTGACAATCGTTGTTTTACCTGCTCCGGTTGGTCCGATTAGCGCTGTACTGCTACCAGCAGCTGAGGTAAAGCTGACATTTTTTAAGATAGGGACATCATTGCGGTAACCAAAGCTAACATTCTTAAATTCAACGATTCCTTTAGGATTTACGAGCGGAATCGCATCTGACTGATCCACAGATTCCTCCTCGCCATCAAGGATTTCGAATACTCTTTCTGCCCCGGCAACCCCTGACTGTAGGATATTAAAGATATTCGCTAGTTCATTTAATGGTCTTACAAATTGACGTGAGTACGTGATGAAGCTTGCAATGACCCCAATCGTAATCATGTTTTCAACAGCTAAATAGCCGCCTACAACCGCCACGATCGTAAAACCAAGGTTATTAATGACATTCATAATTGGCATCAAAAAGCCTGCCCATATTTGTGCCCTTGTTCCCACTTTACACAGTCTTGTATTGACTTCTTGAAATTCGGCAATGGCCTTTTCTTCATAATTAAAGGCTTTTACGACCTCTAAACCAGAAATCGTTTCTTCAATTTGCCCATTTAGCGTTCCCAATTCCTTCTGCTGATTTCGAAACAGCACCCTGGTTTTTCTTGCGATCGTTCTTGTAAGCGAAAAGACCAAAGGTACAGTCACTAGGCTGGCTAAGGTTAAGATTGGACTTAACGCAATCATCATAATCAGCGACCCGGTAATGACAATGGAACCGGACATCAATTGCGTTGTTGACTGTGATATGGAATTACTTACGTTATCAATATCATTCGTCAGCCTGCTCATCATCTCTCCATGTGTACGAGAATCAAAAAATGACACGGGAAGTTTTTGCAGCTTCTTAAATAAATGACTTCTTATTCTCTTTACAATCCGTTGGGCAACACCGGCCATCATCCAGCCTTGTGAAAAATTCAGCAGTGCATTTGAGAGATAAGCGATTGCAAGTGTCATAATCGTAATATGGAGTAATTCAAAGTTAACGGTTTCACCTAATGACATGGCATCAACTGCTTTTCCGATTAGGTAAGGTGCCGACAGGACAAGAGCAGAATCGAATAAAACAAAAATGAATACAATGGCTAAGAGTTTTCTTTCTTTTCCAAAATAAGACCAAAGCCGTTTAATCGTCCTCATAAAATCCTTTGGTTTGACAATCTGTCCCCCGAAACGGGCAGCACCTCCGCCAACCGGGCGGCCTGGTATTGGCGGGACGTTGGTGACTTTTTGCTCTTGATTCGTTTTCTCTTCCAATCTCACAGCACCACCTTGCCGAACTGTGACTGATAAATTTCTTGATAGGTAGGGCAGCTATTTAGTAAATCAGTATGCTTCCCATTGCCGACTATTTCTCCATCATCTAAGACAATAATTCGGTCAGCATCCACGACTGATGAAATCCGCTGGGCAATGAGAAGACAGGTGAGTCCTTGTGCATACTTTTTCAACGATTCCTTGATCCGTGCTTCTGTTGCAACATCCACTGCACTTGTACTATCGTCCAGGATTAAGATTTCAGGCTTCTTTACCAGCGCTCTGGCAATCGATAGTCTCTGTTTCTGACCGCCTGAGAAATTAACCCCGCCTTGGCTGATTCTTGTTTCATATCCTTCTGGAGAGTCGGTGATAAACCCGTGAGCATCCGCTATTTTTGCAGCTAATTCAATTTCATCCAAGGAAGCATCTTCTCTACCCCAGCGCATATTTTCGATGATCGTCCCGGTAAATAAAGTTGCTTTCTGCGGAACAATCGCGACCATCTCCCTTAAAGCTTTCGGATTTATGTTGCTGATATCTTCACCATTTATCGTAATGGTACCTGTTGTGATACCGTAAAAGCGTGGAATGAGCCCAATAAGACTGCTTTTTCCTGATCCTGTCGAGCCGATAATGCCAACCGTTTCTCCTGGCATACAGCTAAATGTAATGTTTTTAAGAACAGGTTCCCCAGATGCTCCTTCATAGGAAAAGGACACATTGTTAAAATCAATTCGTCCACCCCTTTTAGTGGAAGGGATCAACTCATGATTCCATGCCATATCATCTTCCTCAGCTAATACTTCACCAATTCTGTTGGCCGACGTTTTTGCTCGTACATACATGTTGAAAACCATCGAAATGATCATTAAAGAAAAAAGAATTTGCGTCATGTAGTTGGTGAAAGCAATAACATTTCCAACCTGGACTGTTCCCGCTTCAACCCCGAATCCCCCATACCAAAGGACGACAACAATCCCTAAATTCATGACGAGCATAATCATCGGAGAAAAAGTAGCGATCACTCGAGTGGCTGCAATCGATTTATCTTGAAAGTCTTCATTGAATCCAGCAAATTTTTCAATCTCATAATCAAAACGATTGAATGCCTTTACGACCCGAACACCAGATAAATACTCCCTCATCACGCCATTTACTTTATCCAGGGCATTTTGGACTTTTGTAAAGAGAGGTAAGCTAATTCTCATATTGACGATTATTAACAGCGCAACCATTGGTACAACAACAGCCAACACAACTGATAAATGGATATCCAACATGGTCGCCATGATTAAACCGCCGATTGCTAATAAAGGAGCTTTTGCAAATAACCGCATAAGACCATTGACAAACATTTGCACCTGTGTCACATCGTTCGTTAATCTCGTAATCAATGAGGCTCGATCATAGCGGTTGATATGTTTAAAGGAGAGATGTTGAATTTTTTGAAAAAGATCAAAACGCAGCTCTGTACCAAAATTTTGAGAGGTGATGCTTGCCAGGATGCTTCTTGTTGAGGCGGCACCTGCACCCAGTAAAGTAACTCCAAGCATTACAGCTCCCATTTTTAATACATAATCTAAATCCCTATTCACGACTCCAATATCCACGATTTTGGCCATAATCGTAGGCTGGAGTAAATCACAAACAGCCTCCAGCGTAAGAAAGAATACCGCAACGCTAAACGGCTTCCAGTATTTTTTTATGTACTTCGTAAAATTCCCCATATCTAATCCCCAATCCTTTGCGATAACTATACTTATAAGAATACTCCGAAAATAGGGAAAAGTCCTTTTTTAGTGGTTACTTTCATACTGAAAAAGGACTTTTTATATGATTCTATAGGAAATAGACACCGTTTAATGCAGAAGGTTGGACAATTGAATGAAAGGCATAGATACTCCATCATCTCATGATTATTCGTTAAACAGGATATTCAGATTATAATTCGTCTTTGATCTATAGGTAAACCACTAAAATTCAACCCCAAATTTAACACTCCCTTTTCTGGAATACCTGACGCCACCCATTGTTTGTGAATTTTCTCAATGTCTTTACTCAAGGCTGCTAAAACAACTTTTGGATGCACAAGGGATCATGATCCTATGCAGCTATTTTCCAATGAAGGTACGAACTGTCTTCAAGCTACACTGACAATGAGTTAACTCTTTGTCAGTTCGTAGTTTTCGAATGGATTTCTTGAGGAACGGCCCGCTTTATAAATATGGAAACGATCCATGCGATAGCTACTAGTCCAAATGCAAGCAAGAACGCGCTCTTCATTCCAGAGATTATCGCTAGGATTTGTAAAGTAGACTCATCTTCCTTCATCACCGTATTTTCCAAAAATCGAGAAGTACCATTGGTCATGATGGATACAAGCAATGCTGTCCCTACAGCACCAGCAACCTGCTGAAGCGTACTGATAATAGCCGTTCCATGTGGATATAACGGAGGCGGCAATTCGTTCAAAGCGTTTGTCATGATCGGCATCATGACCATTGAAATCCCCAGCATGAGAAGTGTATTGAAAATCATAATCATGCTGTATGGAGTTGACAATGTAATAGAGGCAAATTGCCATAGCGTATTCGCGATTAACCCTAATCCGATAAGCGACAGCCACTTGGCCCCAAATTTATCAAATAAACGACCGGTGATTGGTGACATGATCCCCATGACAATACCGCCTGGCAGCATGATCAAACCTGCCTGCAACGGACTGTAACCTAGCGCATTCTGAAGGAAAATTGGCAGCAGCATCATGGCAGAAAACATCGCCATCATGACAATCATCATGATCAACGTTGACATTCTAAAAATGTTGTATTTAAATGTTCTTAAATCTAGCAAGGGTTGTGAAATCGTCAATTGTCTCCAAGTAAACAGAATTAAAGAAACAACGCCAATTGCAATTGAAACCAAGACTTCATTGCTCGACCAACCCCCGTGTCCTTCACCGGAACTGCTGAATCCATACAGAATCCCCCCGAAACCTATGGTTGAAAGCAATCGGCAATGCTACGTTAAGCAATGTTTCATTCAAAATGGCTACAAACACACCTAGAATCATGATCATGACCAACAAAAAGTTAGCTTTGCTTCCAAATGTCCCTCCGTTTAGAGTCGCTTCATTTTGATTTTTCAAATTCTTTCTCCTTTCAATTTGCGAAATGGCTGTTCTAAATGTAATTTCTTTGGAAAGTCAAACAATCTTACCGACCGTTCAGAACATTTGGTGTGATTGTATTTCTCATACAAATTTTCTGCAAAGTTGTTTATGATTACAGTAATTTCTTGTCTGCTCAAGGAAACTTTCCGTCAATATTCTTTTATATTTGCCACTATACAGAACAAATATTCGTATTTATATTATCACATTAAGAAGAATCTGCCAATCAAATAACGAACGAAGTTAAAATACAAATGGTTGAAGCCTTGTTAATTTTATCAACTATATGGGAAACTAATTGACTCGTAATTATTTCTACCTTACTCATCCTCAACCTCTACTAAATAAATTTTTTCTCTAAATCCCCCGCGTGCATCAGCTTTGTTTCTCCTGATTTCTTCGATTTCATTGATTGAAGAGCCATGAAACTCTGCCAACGCATGGATTATTTCTAAAACATCCGCAAGCTCTTCAAGTGAGCTCTCTTTATCCTTGGCTTCAACATACTCCTTAAGTTCTTCAAAGCCTTTTGCATGCAGTTCTTTTATGTATTCTTCATTTGATAAAATCTTTGTCTTATATTTCTTTCCTGTTTTCTCGATGATTTCTGGTATTTTATCTCGCACAAGCTTATTGTAAACTGGCATTTAGATTTCTCCCTTAATACATTCTTTTTTCTGGAATAACACCTCTTACTCCACCACGTGGCTCCTTCATATCTCCTTTATAACGCGGGATTAAATGGACATGAACATGGAAGATTGTTTGTCCTGCTGCTTCCCCATTATTAATTCCTATATTATAACCATCGGGATTAAATTGATGGTCTAATAACTCCTTTCCTTGAAGAAGTAAATCATCCATTGCTTGCTTTTCTTCTGATGTTAAATCAAAGTAGTGTTCTACATGACGTTTAGGAATAATAAGCAGATGACCGTTCGTAACAGGAAATTTATCAAAGAAGGCCATGGCTAAGTTGTTTTCTAATGTAATATCGTTTATGGTACAAAAAATGTATGACATTTTGTCTACCTCATTAATAAGTATTGTTTCTTTTACTTTAATAAATCTTTTAGTGAATTAGTATTGTGAACATATGATTATAGCAATCAAATTTTTCATATCGTTCATAAGCTATTAAAAGAATTATTTTATAAAAAAATTTTAAAAGGACGCTACTCTACCTCCCTTAAAAATGTATATAGAAGGTGAAAGAATACTTTTTAAGGGGAGTTCATAATGGAAAAGTTTACATATGAGAACATTCAATCTTATCAATCTTTCTCTACAATTGAAGAAATGGATCAAGCGGTTCGAGGCTTTTTATATTTGCACAAATCATCCCTATCAGATAGTACATTAAATGTTTTAACCTTTATATGGAGACATTCTGTGAAGGTTATTGGAGTATCCTTTGCCAAATACGACACAATTGCTGATGCAATCGAGATAAGCAGAAGAACGGTTATTCGCGCGATGAAAAAGCTTGAAAGTCTTGGGATCATCAAAAAAATTCCAACTGCTAGAATGAACGGCAAGCAGGGAGTAAATCTCTTGATCATCCAGCCATTTCAATCGATTGATCAATTAAAAAATAATATGTCACCCCACGATGTCACGCCACCTGTCACACCTATTAAAACAGAGAATAAGCAAAGTTCACTCTGTGAGAATAAAACAAAACCTTCTTACGTAAGTAATACGGAAAATGGCGTGGATTATCATCCCAATAATGATTCAGAGTTAAATATGATTGATTCTATCGACATCCAACATTTAGATACAAGCTTTCTACCTGAATCTGTTCACAAGGATTTTGTCCAAGCTGCTAAGCCTTTTTTCAGTGCCATGGATATCTATAAGCTTTGGAAACGAGTGTTAATTGCCTATCATAAACTGAACCTTCAGCGTTTTTTAGATGATGTCATTGACACTGTTATTGATGCATTTAAACAAACTGTTTTTGCGAAAAAAATGAATCGAATTCACTCTACATTTGAGGGATATTTTTACCGAGTGGTATATGCTATGTTGTTGGTGGAGGTACGGAGAGAGAATAGGGGTTATTTGTATGATTTTATTGGGGAGTAACTAGTCCGATTGAATATAAGCTAACAACTTATAATTGTCTAGTTTAGTGTTGACAATCCAATTCCTTGGTCTTTTTAAATAGGTTTGAAAACAGTTTATTTCGTATTTCCTCTATACCGATGTTTAATATATAATATTGAATACAAATATATCCCAAGAGTTTTTTCATCTCTTGAGTTATATTTTCAAGAATCTGATTAAACGTAACTTAAGATCTCCTTAAATACATATGAAGGTTTTTTTAACAAGCTCTAAAAATCTATACTCTTAGATTCAGATCCATTGTTTATTAAAAGTGTCCTTTGTCCTGTATTCATTTGTATAGATAAATTTTTGATTCGGTAGTTTTCAATTCTAGTTGCATAATCTAGAACCAAGGATTACTTTGGAATAGGCAAAATGATCATCATGATACCCTTCAAATCGTTCAGCGAGGAAATTTCCAATTCTACCCTGACCTCTTACATATTGATTAATTTCAAGCAGTGTCGTATGTAGATGGGAGGTTACGCCCATATAAGGGATTTGAACAAACGGTACGCCACAATCAAAAATCAATCGAGCAGCTAAAACGTCTTGCTTTAAGTTAAATTCAGCTATATCCGGCAAATGCAGCGCATTACCACTAAGCCATACAACAACGATTTTTTCGATGATTTTTGGTTCGATTAAAATAGCTGAGGGCATATTTGTAATCGCACCAATGGCTAACACAAATAATGGATCGTCTTCATCAGCCTCCATGGCTCTCTTAACTAAATCTAATGTTGCTTCATTAATCTGGGGCTGATTTAAATCACTTAAATAGTATGTAGACCCTTTATAAACGAAGCCTTCTGGAGTGACATTCAATATTCAGGATCTCAACATAGCTTTTTTCATCCGGTCTTCTGAGCCAGATGATTTATCATTGTGAAAAGGAGCAGCATAGATGGCTTCTACATCCAGCTTTTCTGCGGATTGTAATGCCTACACAATCGCAAATTGATCGTCTACCTCATTAATTGTATCAGTATCTAAGACCATTTGGATTTTGGAAGTTGGGGGTTCTAATCTTTTTAATAATTTTTCAGTACTGATTGTTGGGAAGTTCATGGGTTTCACTCCTTTAAAAAATGGCTTTACTTTTATTCCGATGAAAAATAATGGATTCACAAATCAACTCTAACTAAAGAATATATTATAAATGCCCCCGGTCAGTACCCAAGGTATCAAATATACCGATTCTATAAACCCGTCTAGTAATATCTCTTAATTCTCCAATTAACCTTTGTCGTTCCAGTATATTCTAAATCCTTAGGATTTTTATTGTCTTTAATTGTAGCCTTACCAACACCATTAAAAGAAAACTTCGACAAACCTCCCCTACAATTCCTTCGGAACCCATCTTCAAAGTTTAAAATTTTTTAAGGTTTGAAAGTCCTGAAGAATTAAGAAATAGGTATTTGGAACTTTCTGATGAGAAATTTTTAAACTTAATTAAAGAAGAGCTTGAAGAAATTAGTAAAATAGACGCTGATACTATGGATGATTTAATGAACAGAAGGCTTTGGAAAAGAGTACTAGAAATTCATCCAGAAAAAGGAAGGGAACGAAAAGATGATTTAGATGAAATTCTAAAAAAATCAATTTCATGGATACTTGATAATTATGAATTAGAGCCATTTGTAAGAGAAAATTTAATTACTACAAACCCGGTAAAAGATCTTGATAAGCAAAAAGCTGTCTTGTTAATAAAAGATGAAGATGAAAATTATAAAATAGGACAAGATAACGATTGGGTTAGTGAATCAATAATATTTAAAGCATTGGATAGGTTACACTTAGCTGGACAAAAAAATTAAGGGCTAGCAGACTGATAGAGAAATAAGTATATCAACCCTTAG
>NZ_CANNCR010000022.1 GCF_947503125.1 uncultured Metabacillus sp. | reverse complement strand
TCCGGCCAATAATTCCGTCAGATTATGGACAAAGTATTTCATCAATTTCTTGTCATTATAGAGCGTCAGTAACAGAATATCTTACAAATGATATCGTTCCAAACATAAATTTGAAACTTGGATCCCTCTTTTTTCTATTGTAGATAATCCAAAATGAAACCCTATTTTGTGCTGTTACATCATGATTAATCATGTTTGTTTTGTTACGTACTTCAACCATAACCCACTGTCATCCAGTTTTTCGACTTCTTTCAAGAAGAAATTTACTGGCTGCTGTTTTGTTAGAAAGGAGCTCGCTCAAATAGTGTCACAGAGTTAGATGCACTATCTGCAATTGGAACTAAAATCAGACTCAATTCATCAATTAATCCCTCATTCAAAAAGGAGCCATTTAAAAAGCCTCCGCCTTCTAGCTTTAATTTATCGATAGCAAAAAGATTTTTTGGCTTTTCCACTACGACAGTAAAATTTAAACGGTCTTTTCCGCCAAAAATATAAGATATACCTATTTTCCTCAGATGAGCCAGGTATGCATCAGACACTTGCTCTGTAAGAACCTCTACTATGCGATCCTCCGACCTATTCTCATTCCATGGTTCAATTGAATTTTTTGTCCATCCCAATTTCCTGGAGGGATCTACTACTACAGCATAACTCTTAGCATCCTTAATTGCGACGTAATCGGTTCTAGGGGTCGGCTCAATGTTGTCATGTTTTAACAAATACTTATATCTTATATCAAGATATGCTTGATAAGCATTTCTGAAACATTTATACTAAAACATGATAAAGGAGGAGTATTAGATGGAATTTAGAGTTTTGCGCTATTTTCTTACAGTTGCAAGAGAAGGAAGCATGACGCGTGCTGCTGATTTTTTGCATGTTACACAGCCAACTTTGTCAAGACAATTAAAAGATCTTGAAGAAGAATTAGGGAAAAAACTATTTACTCGCAGTAGTCACAGTATCATTCTCACAGATGAAGGAATGCTCCTGCGAAAAAGAGCAGAAGAAATTGTTGATATGGTCGATAAATTAGAGGCAGAATTTAGTTCCATGGAAGAAACCATAAGTGGTGATGTTTACATAGGTAGTGGGGAAACAGAAGCCATGAAACAGATTGCTCGGGTAGTAAAAGATTTACAATTACGTTATCCAAATATACGGTATCACCTTTACAGTGGAAACGAAGACGATGTGACTGAACGACTTGACAAGGGATTGCTTGACTTTTGTATTTTAATTCAACCAGCTGATTTATCAAAATACAATTATATCAACATCCCAGCCAAAGATGTTTGGGGCGTTGTGATGAGAAAAGACAGTCCTCTTGCTTTTAAAGATACCATTCAAGCAGTTGATTTATTAAATGTTCCGCTGATTTGTTCACGACAGGCTATGCAACAGACATTGTCTAAAAATGAATTTGTGAATTGGTTTGGTGAAGATTTTGATAAATTAAACGTCGTGACTACATACAATCTTCTATATAATGCTGCTATTATGGTTGAAGAGGGAATCGGCTATGCAGTAACCATAGATAAACTAGTGAATACGTCTAGCGACAGTAACCTTTGTTTTAGACCGCTAGAGCCAAGACTTGAAGCTGGGCTAAATATTGTTTGGAAGAAGCATCAGGTTTTTTCCGCTGCTGCTGATATGTTTTTAAAAGAAATTCAGGAGAAATTTTCAAATTCTTCATCAGATATATAGGAAAATCTCGTAAACATATTATGAATAATGTATTCCTCGAAGAAGCCGTCATAGGTTACTTGGATTGTTGACCAGCACATTATTGAGTCCAAATTGGGGTACTGCCAGCTTGACGGCAGCCTCTGCTTCTGACGTAGTAAGATTAATCAACATCTGTTGAAAATTAAGAATAGAACCAAGATGCGTTCAATAGTTAAATTAGCGTAATTTGTTGTTCTTCAACAAAATAATCGAAATTGTAAAAAAAGGAAAATATACCTAGTTTGAACACTAGGTGCATTCTCCTTTTTCTATTTAATATAGAATTAACTTGTGAGTCATATTTTTACAAGAACTAACCTGCCAGTTTCTTTAAATACAAGAGTCAAGGTGTCATCTATGGAGCTGTACCTACCTCATACTGATGCACCTGAACAACTACTAATGTTTTTACCAAGGGATTTGTTTTCCATCTCTAAAGAACCCTCCAGAAGGTCCTTCAGGTCCAATCGTGGCTAACCACAGAATAGACTCAGCTGCTTGCTTAGGAGTTCTTGGTGCCGATGGTCCACCCATATCTGAGCTTACCCATCCCAGATCGACGGCGTTTATTTTAATATCACCCTTGATTTCTGCTGCTACTAATCGCGTCAATCCATTTAGGGCAAATTTAGACAACTTATAAGCTCCTACGCCTGGATATGACATTTGGCTCATCTCCCCATATTCTGAGGAAACATTAATAATCCTCCCAAAGCCTTGTTTTTCCATGAGGGGAATAAAGGAACGGATCACATGGTAAACGCCAAAGAAATTAGTTGCCATTGTTTTCTCCAGAATGAAAGGGTCCATTGCCAATAACTTTTTATTCTCATCTAAATACACGCCTGCATTATTAATCAATACGTCTAATCTTCCATACTTTTCATTTATTGCAACCGCAGCTTGATGGATGCTTTCTTGATTGGCGACATCCATCTCTACACACGAAACATCCAAATTTAACTCCTTAAGTTTTTGCACAGCTTCTTTACCCATTTCTGGATCCCGACTTGCCAAAATCACCTTAAAACCATTCAAAGCCAATTGTTTGACCAGTTCATATCCAATTCCTCGATTCCCGCCAGTTACAAGCGCAACTTGTTTATCGTGTGACATTTTATTCCCCCATTTCTCGTTCTTTGATTGAGTGGCATCTAAAAAATCCTAAAAGGGATAATCCTTATGCGGAGAGTTCTTTTGTAGGACTATACATATAATTTCTTAGTAAAATAGTTACCAAACTTAATAATAATGATAGGATTCCAACCAATACTACGTATTGTGTACCCATTTCTGATATAAATAACCCGCCTACAGCTGCACCAAATAGTTAATATGAAAATCAACAAATTATTTCATTTAGCCAAAAAAACAGCTCCTGTCTTCAATAAGTTTCTCCCAAAAAGTTATGGGGGAAATTTATTTTAACGTTTCTTCCCAAAGAATTCAGTTAACTTCCGTCTGAGAGTTTACGCATCCTCGCAAGCGAGGGAGGTCGAAAGGTTTCGATAAGCATTAATCTGCACTTGGAGGTCGGCAATCTTTTGCTCTGCGATGCCAACGGCGTCAGCCCCGGCGATGAAGCGACGTGGAGGCTGCTCTTCATTTGAGATCTTGATCAGTGCCTTAGCGAGCTTGGCCGGGTCGCCAGACTGCTTGCCATTCTGAGCATTATACGCATCTTGATTTCTTTCTCTGCAGCCGGAGTAGTCCTCAATCGAAGGATCCGCGTAGGTCGCCGATTCATTCGTGAGAAGCTCGGTGCGGAACATCCCTGGGTTGACAATGGTGGTATGGATACCGAACGGCGAGACTTCGGGCTGCAGCGACTCCATCCATCCCTCGAGTCCGAACTTAGACGCGGCATAAGCTGTATTAAACTCGAATCCAGAAATGCCGGCGCCTGAAGAGATCGAGATGATGTGACCGGAACGCTGCTTGCGCATCACAGGCAACACTGCTCGGGTAACGTTCATTGGGCCGAAGAGGTTAGTGGCAAATTGATTTTCGATTTGCACTGGGGTCAGCTCCTCGAAGTAGCCCGCATAGAAATTAGCTGCGTTATTAACAAGTACGTCGATCTTTCTGAACTTGTCAACCGCAGCTTTGACGGCTGCCTCGGCATCAACCGGGCTGGTGACGTCCAGTTTTACGACCAGCAGGTTTTCGTCATCGCCAAGGGCTTTTGCGACTCTATCCATATTTCGGCCTGTCGCAACAACTTGATTTCCATCAGCCAGGGCCGCCTTCGTGATATCAACACCCATGCCGCGCCCGGCACCCGTAATAAACCAAACTTTCTTATTTTCAGTCATATTTATTTCCTCCTAGTTTCTTTTTTCATATTTATTTTTCTTTAGAAAAGATTCCTTTGTTTACACCATTCATTAGCCAACTTGTTTTAAAAAACCCCGAAACTGTTTCCATGAAGTTATCATGAATAGTAGACATATTGGATAAAATCCTTCTTTCTGTTGTTTTCATCCTTTGTTATTATTCTAAATATCTCTTTTGTATATAACAAATACTTATATCTTATATCAAGATATGCTTTTTGGGTATTTCTAATAACGTATTGACTGAATCATTATGAACGAGAAAGTGATTATATGGAATTTAGAGTTTTACGATATTTTCTTACTGTTGCAAGAGAAGGAAGTATGACGGGTGCCGATCAAGTTGCTAGTCAAATGAAGAGGGCGTAGCAGCTCCGGAACGGTCTTCTTTCTATTCGTTTCTACATAGCGTAGGGAAGACAAAAAAAGAGTGAATCCCGAAAAAGTATGCGGGATTCACTCAGCGGATTTCCTCAATTACTATTGGCACGAAAATCTCTTTATGATCTTCAACACAAGCCTTATTTTTTCTTCAGATTTTCTTTGAAGAATGACTCAAGCTTGTCAAAAGGGATTAAATTTACCCGGTCATACAGATCCACATGACCTGCGCCTGGAACAATGTAAAGTTCCTTCTGTTCGCCTGCTAGCTTGTAGGCTTCTTCGCTGAACTCTCTGGAATGAGCGTTTTCACCTGTAATGAAAAGCATCGGACGAGGAGAAATCGTCTCTATGTCTTCGAACGGGTAGAAATTCATGAACTTGACGTTACTGGTCAGCGTCGGGTGTGTCGTGAGTTCAGGTGACGATCCCTTTGGAGTGAATTCACCTCTTGGAGTGCGGTAGAAGTCATAAAACTCACGCTCAATAGCTGTAGAGTTTTCATTTAGCTCATGTACTGTCCCACTGGTGTATTTGGTTTCACCGCCCGTGAACTCCACATAACGTTGCTCGGCTGCCTCTGCAATGATCTGCTTTCTTTGCTCAAGTGTAAGGGAATGGTTAAGCCCATTACGATTGGCAGCACCCATGTCGTACATACTGACTGTCGCAACGGCTTTCATACGTGGGTCGATCTTGGCTGCGCTGATGGCAAAGCTCCCGCTTCCACAAATCCCAAGTACACCAATCTGATCCCTGTCAACAAACGACCGGGTGCCTAGGAAATCCACCGCAGCACTGAAATCCTCGGCATAGATATCCGGCGAAACAGCATTGCGAGGCTGACCCTCACTCTCTCCCCAGAAAGACAAATCCAAGGACAAAGTAACGAATCCCCGTTCAGCCATTTTCTGGGCATACAAATTCGAACTTTGTTCTTTTACTGCGCCCATAGGATGCCCAACAATGATCGCGGGATTTTTGGTGTTCTTCTTCAAATCTTTGGGAATAAAAAGATTCCCTACAACATTCATGTTGTATTGATTTTTAAACTCAACCTTCTTCATGGTTACCTTGTTGCTTTTGTAAAAGTTGTCTGCTCCATTGGACATGTCCGGCGTGTATGTATCGCCAACGCCGGTCTTGGATGCAGCACCAACGCCTGTCGTGGATAAAACTAAGCCCAGTCCCAACACTGTGAGAATCTGAAGGCCACGCTTCATAATAGATTTTTTTTCACGTTAAATTCCTCCAATGTTTTTGCTGATGTGATTTCTATTCTGTTCTGTTCACGTTTGAAATTTGCTCAAAATATATTTTGTTGGCATGCCTTATCCCCCTTTCTTTGTGAACATCACCTTTTATTTAGGCTTAGTTTTCACCTTAATCTAACTAAATTAAGGAAAAATTATAAAACGATTAGAAATTAATGAGAATTCTGTCATAGAAATAACGACCACCCGTGATAATAACGGGTGGTCGTTATTCCTTGATTGTATTAGTTTATCAACTGACCATTCAGAAATAATTATACAAGCCTGTCTAACAAATCCCCTACTTTTTCTGCCATGACACGAGGCGGATAAGGCATTCCATTCTTCAACCACCATTCCACGACCCCTACGTAAGCATTTGCAACAAATTGAACAATTACTTCTTCACTTTGACCGACATTTTTTCCTTTTGTTATGTCCACATCTTTCTTGAACTCTTCGATATTAAACTGAAGGAACCGGCTGCGAAAATATGTGGCTCCTTCACTCGCTAACATCGTCGAAAAGAATAAATAATTGCTTTTAAAATATTCCATACAGTGTACAGTCGATTCTAGCCAATCCATTTCAGATGCCGACTCGCAAAAATTATTCATGTTGTTTATATGTTCTTCCATGATCTTATCTAAAAGATCAAATTTATCTAAGTAATGAAGATAGATGGTTCCTCGGTTCACATTTGCCTTGTCGGCAATATCCTGAATGGTAATGTTATCAAAACTTTTTTCAGACATTAGTTCGATAAGAGCCTTTTTAATTGCTTCTTGGCTTTTGATTATTCTTCTATCTATTTTCGGCATTGTTTGCTCACCTAACTTTCCTAAAGTTAATCAACAATTATTATTAATTTATTGAGTAATAAACGAATCGCGCTCAATTAACCATTGAAGGTATCATGTTTCTATTTATAATTATAAACAAATGTTGATTAATCAATCAATGATGATTTTCTTTGATATATGAAATCAGCGCCTACCATTTTAGTTGCAAATGTATTGTTTTATTAAACAATTTAAAAGAAAGTATGTTACTTAGTATGTTAAATATCCAAGATAAAATTGTTGTTATTATGGATGAATAAGTGGGATTGGCGAAGCACCAACCAAGAAATTTACACATGAAGGGTTTTACCAATCATGAAAAAAATCAATCTAGGAGGAAATTAATATGACTAACAATAAGAAATTTAGTTAACTCTTACATTGCCAATCTGACAAAAATTGACCATTACAGACAAATAAAACTCTTTTCAAATCAGCTAAAAAGGTATATGATGAGACTATTACTCGGCAAAGGGGTGACAACATTGAAACTTCACTTGCTGATTAAATCAACGATGATGCTTTTGATCGTTTTTGCAGGGTTTCATTTTGTTTCAATGTCTCACTTACATCAGCCAGTCCATCATGGTAAAGTACTAGGCGTTGAATCTGAAGCATCAGTCGCAACTATCAATCTACAAGAAGATGATCAAAAGCACGGTTTATTTGTTAGCAACAATCAGTTAAAGGATCCGTTGATCTTAGTCGTTGCAATGGTATCACTTATATTTACAGCTTCAACTAAGACGCGACGAAAGTTAAAGCAGTTCCTTTACTCCGTTTATTACCAATCATCATACTTTTCTAAAAATCATTTATTTACAGCCTAAATTTTCAAAATAGGAGGTTATAAATGATGTTTTGGTTAAGAATGATTCCAGTTGTCTTTTTTTCAATAACTGCACTTAGTCTATTCACATACCAAGGAATAGAGTTCTTACATGCATTTTCAGATTATTTTCAGAAGAAATAATCAAAGAATAGAGGCTGTCTCTACCTGAGACAGCCTCATTTTTATTCATCATTTATTTTTTGTTCTTCAGTATCAGTATTTTCAATCCATACATGTATGACTGCTCCAGCATCCTGCTCATCAATCACGAAGGACCCGTTGCTATAGCGATCATTAGGTCTTAATGAACGAACATCAACACTTTCGATGATTCCTTTTTCTGTTTCAAGATAAAAGTCACCATGATCTTGGACAATTTCTGCTCCGGCAATACGATGCGGATTATTCTTTAATTCTCGAAGCATCACCAAACCGCGTTTTGCACGTGATGATTTTTCAAAATCAGATAGTGACATTTTCTTTACAGCACCTCTATGGGTTGCGATGACAAGAAAGGCTTTTTGATTGCGCTCGATTATTTTCCCGCTTACAACATAATCATCCGGCTTTAAGTTGATTCCTTTCACACCGGCAGCTCTTGGGCCGACAATACTTACTTCCTCTTCCTCAAACCATAATCCATATCCTAAATGGGTAACGATAAATAAATCATGTTGGCCACTTGTTAAATGAACATCAACAAGGGTGTCATCACCTTTTAAATTTAAAGCAACAAGCGGTTTAGAATACCTTTGTGCCTTGTATTGACTTAATTCTGTCTTTTTCACCATGCCCGTCTTCGTAATAAAGGTTAAATAAAGTTTTTCTTCAAAATTCTTTACAGGAATTGCCTTAAGAATGATTTCATCTCGGTCAACTGGAATAATGTTGCCAATATGTTGGCCAAGATCCTTCCAGCGTATATCAGGCAATTCATGAACAGGACAATACAAATAATTCCCTTTATTTGTGAAGAGAAGGGCGACATCTGTCGTATTAATCTCAATTTGTGATAGCAGCCTGTCACTATCCTTCATCCCGAAGTCTTGGCCATTTGATGCAGCATAAGATCTTAAACTTGTTCGTTTTACATAGCCATCTTTGGTCACTGTTACAATCACATCCTCAGAGGCAACCATGACTTCAAGATTGATCTTAATTTCTTCAATTTCAGCTTCGATGACTGAGCGGCGCTCATCTGCATACGCCTTTTTCACCTTTTTTAAGTCCGTTTTAATGACTTTCTGCAACACACCTTCGTCATTCAAAATGCTTGTTAGCTCATTGATTTTCTTATCAAGCTCTTCCGCTTCATTTCTGAGTGCGGTAATATCCGTATTTGTTAAGCGATAAAGCTGTAAGGAGACAATCGCTTCGGACTGTGGCTCGGTAAATTCATATTTTTGAATTAAGTTATCCTTTGCATCTCGCTTATCTTTAGAAGCACGGATCGTAGAGATCACTTCATCTAAAATGGATAATGCTTTCATTAAGCCTTCTACGATATGTTGGCGCTCACGTGCTTTTCGAAGTTCATATTTAGAGCGGTTTGTGACAACTTCTTTTTGATGGCCAATATAGGCATCAAGAATAGCTGGCAAGCTCATTTGCATTGGTCTGCGATTATGGATTGCCACCATATTAAAGTTATACGTAATTTGCAGATCACTATTTTTGTATAAATAATTTAATACACCTTCTGCATTTGCATCCTTTTTCAGCTCTATGACGATTCTGAGTCCTGTTCTGTCCGTTTCGTCCCGTATTTCAGAAATTCCTTCAACCTTTCGTTCGATCCGGAATTCATCCATACGCTTTACTAAGTTCGCTTTATTTACTTCATATGGTATTTCCGTAATGACAATTTGCTGTTTTCCGCCGCGAATTTCTTCAATGCTCGCTTTACCTCGGACAATAATTTTGCCTTTTCCGGTTTCATATGCCTTTTTTATGCCTTCAATTCCTTGAATAATCCCGCCTGTTGGAAAATCTGGACCTTTGATCACCTTCATTAAGTCATCGACAGTACAGTCCGGTTTATCCATCCGTTTTATGACCGCATCAATAACCTCACCTAAGTGATGAGGCGGGATATCTGTTGCATAACCTGCCGATATTCCTGTTGAACCATTTACTAATAAATTTGGGAACATGGCAGGGAGCACAAGAGGCTCCTTACTCGTGTCATCAAAGTTTGGAACAAATTCGACTGTTTCTTTTTCAATGTCACGCAGCAACTCAGCAGCGATCGCAGAAAGCCTCGCTTCCGTATAACGCATCGCTGCAGGCGGGTCACCGTCAATACTTCCGTTATTTCCATGCATTTGAATTAGAAGGTTCCTCACTTTCCAATCCTGGCTCATACGCACCATTGCGTCATAAACGGATGAGTCTCCGTGGGGATGATAGTTACCAATAACATTCCCTACTGTTTTAGCGGATTTACGAAAGTTTTTATCAAACTTATTTCCGTCAACATGCATGGCATATAAAATTCTTCGTTGTACAGGCTTTAAGCCGTCACGCGCATCTGGAAGCGCACGATCTTGAATAATGTACTTACTATAACGTCCAAAACGGTCACCTAGTACATCTT
The DNA here is from genome assembly GCF_947503125.1 of uncultured Metabacillus sp. GTDB lineage: Bacteria > Bacillota > Bacilli > Bacillales > Bacillaceae > Metabacillus. Next base: position 58,933 of record NZ_CANNCR010000022.1, on the reverse strand, counting down.
CAAGAGGCAAGTCACGAAATAGTTCGACTGATTCTGCCATGTCCTATACCTCCTCTGCAACCGATAAATGTTCGTTTTCTAATATATTTGTCTCTTCATCAAGACCAAATGCGACATTGCTTTCAATCCATTTACGGCGTGGTTCAACCTTGTCGCCCATCAATGTTGTCACACGGCGCTCAGCACGCGCAGCATCATCAATTTTCACGCGGATGAGCGTCCTTGTTTCCGGGTTCATCGTTGTTTCCCATAACTGATCCGCATTCATCTCGCCTAAACCTTTATAACGCTGGATCATATATCCTTTACCGACCTTTGAAATAGCACCTTTTAATTCATCATCAGACCATGCATATTCAATGACCTCTTTTTTCCCTGTTCCCTTGCTTACTTTGTATAATGGAGGTAAGGCAATAAATACTTTGCCATTCTCGATAAGCGGCTTCATATAGCGATAAAAGAAGGTTAAGAGCAAGACTTGAATATGGGCGCCATCTGTATCGGCATCGGTCATGATAATAACCTTATCATAGTTAATATCTTCAATGGCAAATTCAGCACCAACACCTGCACCGATAGCATGAATGATTGTATTGATCTCTTCATTTTTAAAAATGTCAGCAAGCTTCGCCTTTTCTGTGTTTATAACTTTACCCCTTAAAGGCAATACCGCCTGAAAACGCCGGTCTCTTCCTTGCTTGGCTGAGCCGCCGGCAGAGTCACCCTCCACGAGATACAATTCATTTTTTAACGGGTTGCGCGATTGTGCTGGCGTAAGTTTACCGCTTAACGTCGTTTCTGAACGTTTTCGTTTCTTTCCACTCCTTGCTTCTTCCCTTGCTTTCCGTGCTGCTTCCCTCGCTTGAAAAGCTTTAATTGCCTTTTTAACAAGCAAAGTTCCTGCATCTGGATTTTCCTCCAGGAAATAAGCGAGGTTTTCAGAAACGATCGCATCAACAGCAGACCTAGCCTCACTTGTACCGAGTTTTCCCTTCGTTTGACCTTCAAATTGCAGCAGCTCCTCAGGTATCCGGACAGACACAATTGCAGCAAGCCCCTCACGAATATCGGAACCCTCAAGGTTTTTATCCTTTTCCTTCAGCAACCCAGTTTTTCTCGCATATTCATTAAACGCCCTTGTCATGGCGGTTTTTGAGCCAGCCTCATGTGTTCCGCCATCCTTTGTACGAACGTTATTTACAAAAGATAAGATGTTTTCTGAGTAACCATCATTAAATTGAAAAGCAAATTCAACTTCAATGCCATTTTGCTCGCCTTCAAACGAAACGACAGGATGAAGTGCATCTTTTTCTTCGTTTAAATAAGAGACAAACGCTTCAATGCCATTTTCATAATGATATACTTCACGTTGGTCATGACGTTCATCAATTAGTTCAATTTTTAAACCCTTTAACAGGAATGCTGATTCCCGTAAGCGTTCGCTTAATGTTTCGAAATTATAGGTCGTTGTACTAAACATGGCTGGATCTGGCTTAAAGTGAGTGTTTGTACCTGTTTTTTTCGTTTTCCCTTTTTTCTCAAGGGTGGTTACAGGTTTCCCGCCATTTTCAAAACGTTGTTCGTATATAAAGCCATCACGATGAATGGTTACGACCAGCCATTCAGAAAGTGCATTTACAACAGATGCACCAACACCGTGCAGACCGCCGCTCGTTTTATAACCGCCTTGGCCAAATTTCCCGCCTGCATGTAGAACAGTGAAAATGACCTCAGGTGTCGGCTTTCCAAGCTTATGCATTCCAGTTGGCATACCGCGGCCTTTATCTTGAACTGATATACTGTTGTCTTTATGTATCGTAACAATGATATGGTCTCCATGACCAGCTAAGGCCTCGTCCACTGAGTTATCGACGATCTCGTAAACAAGATGATGCAAGCCTCTGCTATCTGTGCTTCCTATATACATTCCTGGCCGTTTCCTAACGGCTTCCAGACCTTCAAGCACCTGAATGGCATCATCATTATACTCAAATTGTTGCTTATTACTCAAACGACTAAACCCCTTTCAGTTGACACAAATCAAATCATCTCTCTAAATTTAAGAACGCATGTTTTAGTATTTTATACAATAATTTGCGTAACGACAACCCACAGTTTTTAAGAAATGCTTATATTTCCTTTAAAAATTTGTTTATTATGATCGGGCAAATTACGTAATATCCATGTTTATTGTATCTGTTCATTTGCTCTTTTAGCAAACCATATTCGTGTAAGAAACGAAAAAATCCTTGTTTTTCACAAGGATTTTTCTAAAAATGATCATATTCTTTCATTTCGTCATTGCGTGCTCAACCTTAATACAACGATTCATAATAACGGTTTTTTGATTCTTTTTTAACAAATCATATGCTTCTTCGTTCTCTAGACCCAATTGTGCCCAATAAACATCGGCATCAATTTCTAAAAATTCTTTTGCAACATCCAGTAAATACTCAGAACGGCGGAACACATTGACAATATCCACATGTCCACCAATTTCTTTTAAAGATGCGACCGCTTTCTTTCCCAGCACTTCGTCTACGGTAGGATTTACTGGAATAATATCATACCCGGCATCCATCATCGCCTTACTGACCATATAAGATGTGCGTTCTGGATTATCTGATAAGCCGACAACGGCAATGGTTTTACTGTTTTTTAAGATCTCTCCAATTTCCTGCCTTGATGGATTTTCAATCGCCATTTTCATCCAACTCCTTTACCTTCATAATAGCAAGTGCTTCCTTGACATACAAATAAAATGGCTGTTTTTCTTTTTAAAGTGTATACAAAGCTTCTTTGTTTTATCCTGTATTGAAAGTGCAAATCCCTCCAATACTATTTAAAGCCAAAGATGTTTTTTAAATTTTTTATTCTCTCATAGAGTTTTTCTCTTCCTCCATGATAGAATAAAAGAAGATTATACAAAGGAGCACTTATATGATTGAAGCGATTATTTTTATTTTAGCGTATCTACTAGGATCGATTCCTTCTGGACTCATTGTGGGCAAGCTCGGATATGGAGTCGATATTCGTGAGCATGGAAGCGGAAATTTAGGGGGAACCAATACTTTCCGTACACTTGGAGTTAAAGCCGGGTTAATTGTTACCAGTGCAGACATCCTAAAAGGTACACTAGCAGCAGCTTTGCCTGGTTTACTTAATAGTGAATTAAGCCCGCTGTTAGTCGGTATTTTTGCCGTGATCGGACATACATATCCTATTTTTGCAAAATTTAAAGGCGGAAAAGCGGTAGCTACTTCAGGCGGTGTACTCCTGCTATATGTACCGCTCTTGTTTATAACTATGCTAGCATTCTTTTTCCTTGTTCTCTACATTACAAAATATGTGTCATTATCATCAATGCTTGCAGGTGTCTATGGCATCATTTACAGCCTATTTACAAGGGATATTCCTTTAATTATTGTGATTACGCTCTTAACCCTATTTGTTATATATCGACATCGAGCAAATATAAAACGAATTATCGATAAAACTGAACCGAAAGTTAAATGGTTATAAATTGAGTCCTCCATGGGTTTAACTTTTCGTAATAAAAGACCACTTATAGTGGTTTTTTATATTTCACAAAAACTTTACATATCAAACCAAGTACAATCATGGTCCTATTCTTCGTTCTATATTATAATTAGAAAAGCAGCTTTTATTTTCAGCTGTTTTTAAAGCATAAAAATCTTCGCAGGTTAACAAGAGGAGTGTTGAAAATGGAAATGATCATTGATGATAAAGCTGCAAACTGGTATATAGAAGAATTACAGCTGCAAAAAGGTGATATGGTTCAATTTTTTGTTCGGTATGGCGGATGCAGCAATGTTCAAAAAGGCTTTTCCCTTGGTGTAGCGAAACAGCAGCCTGAAGAAATCGGAGCAAGTGTAGAGTTAAATGGGATTACTTTTTTTGTGGAAAATCGCGATCTTTGGTACTTTGACAACCATAATCTCCGTGTGGAATTAGATGAGGAAGTAAACGAGCCGTTCTTTACTTATATCGAACAATAATGTTATTGGATAAAAATAAGGTCAAAAGCCGCTATTCGTGTAAGCTTTTGACCTTTCGCTAATTTTTATTTTGTAATTTAAAACGTTGAATATGATCTTCCAGCCCATAGTGTTTTAAAATATGCAGCTGGGTTTCACCTAACAAATCAAAATGCGGGTAGTGATCATTGTAGTGAATCCATTCCTTTTTTAGCCCGAATTGTGCACCCCAGGTTGCTAATTTTTCAATATCACTGCAACCAGCTTTTGTGACACAATGTAAATTCGGAAACCGATCATCCAGCCAAAAATGAGTTAAAAAAGAAATTTCACCACGTGAAACTTCATCCTTCCATTTGACTAATTCTTTTCGTGAGATTCCAAAAGCCATTATTTCTTCGCCTTTTCATATGCTTCATGCCATTCAGGATAGAGCTTACGAAACTTCACTGGTCGAAACGTATCTTTATGAACACATACATGGCTTGATTTAGCTTGTACAGCCAATTCTCCTGATGGTGTATAAATTTCATAGCCATAGACACTCTTCATCCCGTTGTATTCTTCTATCCATGTATGAATCATCGCTGTTTCTCCATAACGCATTGGTTTTTTATAAGAAATTTCGATATCGATGACGGGAGAAATAATTCCATCCTTCTCCATCTCAGCATAAGAAAACCCAAGATCTTGAATTAATTTTGTCCTGCCTACTTCCATCCAAATTAAATAATTGGCATGATAAACCACACCCATTTGATCTGTTTCAGCATACCTAATTTCGATTTCTTTTTTTGATACAAGCATGTCATTCTCTCCTTGCTGCCCTTAATAGCTATGTAAAGCAATTTTCATCTATCTATCAATCATATCATAGAAAGCGAAATGCCTGAATGAAAAAGACTTATGGCACAAATTGATGTAATATTAGCCAATCTTACTTTGCATTTTAGAAAAAAATAAACCAGGCAAAAGCCTGATTTATTGTTGATCATTGCGATATCCTTTTTCACGCGCTTGTGCTTCATCCTTAATTTCTTCACGCAATGCATGAATGCTTTCTTCACGACGAGCGTTTTTCGCTTCAATTCTTTCCCGTTCTTCAGGTGAAGCAAATTGCAGAGTATCTTGTGCTTCTTCAATGTTTTCAATTGTGTTTTGAACCATGCTTTGTAATTTTTCTACGTTGTCTGAGCGATCGTCTGGATTTGGACGGTTTTGGTTTGCCATTTTAAAATCCTTCCTTTCGTGTTAGCTTATGAAATAACAATTTTAGTCTGCTATATTGAAGGGATTTTTAAACACAATTTTTGCGAAAGATAAGAGTTACTCACCTTTAGTTTGGATAACTTGTGCATGTTTTCCAGAAGTATCTTGCATTTTTTTGCCTTTATTACCACCAAATCCACGCGGTTTTGTTCCGATATGGTTAGGATTAAAATGACTTTGTGTATCATTTTGGTTTGTCATCACTATCGCCTCCTCAACGGATAGAATGCCCATAAAAAAGGCGATAAATGACTAGTAAAGCTTGTTAATCTAATTTCCTAAGCATCTTTTGCTCCCACCGTTCCTCGATTCTAGCGAGAGCCTCCTGATCTTTTAGAAGCTGTTGCTTATTTTCTAAAACTAACTCCTCAAATGTTCTTTTTTTATTTTTTCTCATTAATCTCACCTCCGCTTATGTTAATAAAAGGATGCCCAATTTTCAAAAAATTTAGTACATTATTTAAATAAAAAAAGCGCAAGGCGCTAAGCATTCGGCGACAAGCATAAGGCGAACAGGAATAGAAGGTGTTCTTTACCTTCAATTCCTGTTTGACTAGACCCTAGATCCGATGGCGCCTGAACCTAGATTCAGAAACGCAAGCTATGTTAAGAAATATATAATTCTGGTTTGAATAAAAAAAACTTAAGACATTTGGCCTTAAGTCTTCACTCTAGATCAAGCAGGTCTTTCATTTGATCATAGGTCATAGCACCTACAAATTTTGATGTAATGACTCCCTTTTCATCTATTATATAAGAAGTAGGGTATGATAACACTTCAAATTGCTTATTAATTTCCCCTTTTTTATCCAATAATACAGGGAATGATAAATTCAATTCTTTTACAAAACTTTCAACCGTTTCGACGTTTTTTTCGGAACTTGTCAGGTTGACCGCTGCAATAACAACATCTTCATTAAATTCATTGTGAATCTTCTCCATATCGGGCATTTCAGAGCGGCATGGTGGACACCATGTTGCCCAAAAATTAAGGATGACCTTTTTCCCCTGCAGACTGGACAAACTCACTTTTTCTCCATCCAGTGTTGTTAATTCAAAATCTGGTGCAGCATTGCCTTCTGTCACACCGACCTTCACATTGCTTGGATTTATAGCATAATAAATCGCATATCCAACAAGAAATACTAAGATCGAAATAGCTAATATTTTCTTCATATGTAAGACAAGACCTCCTAAACAAATGACAATACTACAATTTTTATTAGATGATATAGTAAAATATAGCTAATTATTACAATGAGAATCGAGATACTAAACTTTTTTATCGAAAGATGTTCCTTTTTTACTGCCACTGCTAAATATACGATACTAATGACAACCCCTAAATAAATCCCTTTTTTACCACCAGTAAAGTATATCCATTGATTTGTCAACAGGAGCTCAGGCCGAAACAAAACAATGCTAAATTTATATGAAAAAAATAAGATCAAAACAACCGTCCAATAATGCTTTTTAATCAACTGTTTTGTCATGGATTCTTCAATAACACGTCTATCAGATAATATGTAGTTAAAAATGTGAATAGGACAATGGTATAAAAATACTGAACCGTAAACGGTCCTATTTGAAAAGCGTCAAACATGTTGCTTAATCTCCTTAAAATCATCCCTTTCTCTATTAAAGCATGGAAATTTAGAAAGAACAATGCATGATGCTTTTTGTTTGCGGATTAGACACAAAAGTTTTCAATACAAAAAGGAACGGGATCCCGTTCCTTTTTACAATGTTACGCTTGTAATTTATCACGTAATACCATTTGAAGAATTCCGCCATGACGGTAGTAATCAATTTCAACTTCACTGTCGAAACGAACTAATACTTCAAATTCTTTTTTGTTTCCAGCTTCATCTGTAGCTGTCACTTTCACGAAGTCACGTGGTTTAACTGTTTCGTCAATAGCAACTTCAATGGTTTCTTTTCCAGTTAATCCTAGCACTTCTGCGTTTTCTCCATCTTTAAATTGAAGTGGAAGAACACCCATTAGTACTAAGTTACTGCGGTGAATACGCTCGAAGCTTTCAGCGATAACTGTTTTGATGCCAAGAAGGTTTGTTCCTTTAGCTGCCCAGTCACGAGAGCTTCCCATACCGTAATCTTTACCAGCTAATACAACCAATCCTGTACCATCTTGCTTATAATCCATGCATGCATCATAGATTGATTTTACTTCACCGGTTGGCCAGTAAGTTGTGTAGCCGCCTTCTGTTCCAGGTGCAATTTGGTTTTTGATACGGATATTAGCGAATGTACCTCTCATCATCACTTCATGGTTACCACGACGAGAACCGTAAGAGTTAAATTCTCTTGGTGTTACACCATTTTCTTGCAGGTAACGGCCTGCAGGTGTATCTTTACCAATTGAACCAGCAGGTGAAATATGGTCAGTTGTTACGGAATCACCGAATTTAGCAACAACACGAAGGTCTTTTAACGCTTCAACTTTACCAGGTTCAGCAGTTAAACCTTCAAAGAATGGAGGGTTTTGAATGTAAGTCGATTTTTCATCCCAAACATATAACGCCTCATCTGTTGTTTCAATTTCATTCCAACGAGCATTATCATCAAATACTTGCTCATATTCTTTTCTGAATAACTCTGGTGTAACAGTTTGATTAACAACTTCGTTAATTTCGTCTGTTCCTGGCCAGATGTCTTTAAAGAATACATCATTTCCGTTTTTATCTTGACCTAATGAATCATTTTGAAGATCGATATCTACTGTTCCAGCTAAGGCGTAAGCCACAACTAATGGTGGTGATGCAAGGTAGTTACCTTTAACTAGCGGGTGAATACGTCCTTCAAAGTTACGGTTACCAGATAAAACGGATGTTACTAATAAATCGTTCGCAGCAACAGCTTCTTCGATTTCTTCAGCAAGCGGACCAGAGTTACCGATACATGTTGTACAACCATATCCGACAAGGTTAAAGCCTAGCTTTTCTAAATGTGGAAGAAGACCAGAGTTTTCTAGGTATCCTGTTACAACTTTTGAACCAGGTGCTAATGATGTTTTTACATATTTAGGGACTTCAAGTCCTAATTCAACAGCTTTTTTCGCAACAAGACCTGCAGCTACTAATACGTAAGGATTAGATGTATTTGTACAGCTTGTAATCGCAGCGATTGCAATTGCACCTGTTTTCATTTTTGTTTCTTCACCGTTTTTAAATTTCACAGTGATTTCTTTATTGATTTCAGTAGGTTCTAAACCAAAGCCTTGGTTACCAGCTGGTGCTGCTAAATGCTCATGGAATTTATCCTTCATCATTGAAAGAGGAATTAAATCCTGTGGACGTTTAGGACCAGAAAGGTTTGCTTCGATTTCAGAAAGGTCAATTTCTACAACCTTTGTGAATGTCGGATCTTCGTTTTCAGGCGTAAAGAATAAACCGTTCGCTTTGCAATACTCTCCAACTACTTGGATATGCTCTTCATCGCGGCCAGTTAAACGCATATAATTAAGTGCTTCTTCATCAACCGGGAAGAAACCGCAAGTTGCACCATATTCAGGTGCCATGTTTGCAATTGTTGCACGGTCGGCAAGTGGCAGCTGTGCTACACCAGGACCAAAGAACTCAACAAATTTGCCAACAACACCTTGCTGACGTAATACTTGTGTTACTTTTAACGCTAAGTCTGTAGCCGTTGTACCATTTGGCAGCTCACCAGTTAATTTAACACCAATTACTTCTGGCACTGGGAAGTATGAAGGCTGTCCTAGCATACCTGCTTCTGCCTCGATACCGCCGACACCCCAACCAAGAACACCGATACCGTTGATCATGGTTGTATGTGAGTCAGTACCTACTAATGAATCTGGGAATGTTTCAAATTCACCGTTTTCATTTTCTACAGCATGAACAACACTTGCTAAATACTCTAAGTTTACTTGGTGAACAATTCCTGTTGCTGGTGGAACAGCACGATAGTTATCAAATGATTTTTGTGCCCAGCTTAGGAATTTATAACGCTCGCTATTACGTTCAAATTCAAGATCCATGTTAAACTGTAACGCATCAGGAGTTCCTGCTTTGTCAACCTGTACAGAGTGGTCAACTACAAGGTCAACTGGAATCTCAGGATTGATTTTATCAGGATCTCCACCCATGTCAGCCATTGCCTTACGAAGTGATGCTAAGTCAACGACAGCAGGTACACCTGTGAAGTCTTGCAGAATAACGCGAGATGGTTTAAATGGAACATCGATATCCTTTTGCTCAGCAGTTCCCCACTTCGCTAAATTTTCAACATGTTCTTTTGTAATAACTCTGCCGTCTACTTGACGTAAAACAGATTCCAAAAGAACCTTTACTGAATATGGTAAGCGCGAAACATTACCAATTCCTGCATCTTCTAATGCTTGTAAGGAATAGTAGTTGTACGTCTTTCCATTAACCGTAAAGCTTTTACGTGCTTGGAAAGCATCTTGTTTAGTAGTAACTTGATTAGTCATTTTGCTTTCTCCCCCTTAGTAAGATCAAGATCGACTCTTGTCGAAGGATGGTACCCCATTTTTTAAATTTCACACAATTCAATCTTAATACAACTAGTAACATAAGTAAATAACAATGATGTTATTGATATGTATAAGTTTCTCTTATGAAAGCGTACTAGTTTTACTTTTTTACTATATCAAATTTTTAACTAAATAGCATCGAAATCTTTTAAATTTTTTCTAAATTTTTTGGCCCCTTTCTTTTTATGCCAAGCATCTGAATGGATCTCAACTTCTTGAGACATGATAGTTCTTGTAGGGGGTGAAGAACTTATGGCAAAACGCAAAGCGAATCACATTCGGGTCGGAATGAATGATGCGAGTGCACAAGGAATAGGTGCAGGATATAATGAAGAACTCCAAAATGAACCACTGACAGCTGCACAAAGACAAAATAATAAAAAGCGTAAAAAAAATCAATAGAATATAATGTTATTAATTTACTGACAAAAAACGACGGTCCCCCGTCGTTTTTGCTTATATATTGTCTAGATTTAATTCATTAACAATTTTTTCAAGATCGTTTTGGTATTGTTCCAGACGCTTTCTTTGTGTTTCCGATGCATTTTCAAGCGCATTATTAATTTGTTGATAGGCTTCATTTACTTCTTCTGTTAAATGTTTAAGCTGTCTCCCGTAATCTGGACTTTCTTTGACAATATTTTGATACGCATCAATTGCTTCAGTTGCCCCTTGCTGCGCAGCTTGAAAAGCTTGTTGCTTGTCCTTATTATATGGCATAAACTTCACACATTCCTTTCATCGCAAGTATAAAGTGAGACTTCCATCAATGGTGGTTTTCTCATCCCTCCTGATGGTTAGAAAAACTTATCAAGCTCAAAGCCCCACATCATGTGGCTTCGCCTTCCTTGGACATCCTGTCCTTCGTCAGATCCTTACGGACATTTATCTCCCTCTTATCTTCTTATTCTTAGCTTCACTTGAATCTTAGCTTCACTTGAATCTTAAAGGGGGATTACTGCCCGTTAAGATGGATAAAACCATCTGTTAGTATGTCTTAATTGGAAATTAATATTCACCGATGAATAAGAATGATACTAAATATTTACAGAAAAGAAACCATTAGTTAACATAATTAAACTCCAGTAAACTAATGGTTTTATTTCTTGGACACTAAAAATATTTTTATATATGACCTAATTTATTACACTCTAAAGCAAACCAAACTTTCCCATTTTTATCACAAGTAATACCATGTGGCTCAGCTTGTGGGGTAGGGATTTTATATTCGGTTATTTGCCTATCAGCAAGGGAGAAACGTCCTATTTGATTTGCTCCCCACTCAGTAAACCATAATGAACCATCTAAGCCAGTTGTTATGGCATAATACTTGGGCGTCTGGTGTAGGTATGCTAAATTCCCTTATGAGACCAGATTTATCTAAACAACTTATTTTATTGGCTTTATGTTGAGTAAACCACACATTTCCCTTATCATCCGTTGCAATGCCATAGGGAGCTGAATTAGAACGTTCTACTGCAATTTCTTTTATTTCTATATTCATGCCTAACTCCTCCTAAAATCTCTTTGCAAACAAAAAACTCCTGGACTCATTTCTGAGGCAGGAGTCAATGTAAAATACCTGGTATCGAAAAAGTACTCCATTAAACAGACTTCTTCTTACACAAGCTAAAGTACATGATCGTAATCCTACCTCAGAAATAATAATCGATATATCACAGGAACCATAAATCCACTGGACATAGAAAGTATTTGATATCGACTATTCTAAGTTCGGATTATTGAATCATGTACGCTTTCACCCTTCCATATATTGTTAACTTCATTAAAACATTTAAAAATCGTTAATGTCAATGAAAAATTCAGTAACCACATACTAAAAGGCTTATCCTTACTTCATTCATACAGCATAGTTACAATACCGGCATATTCAGAAAGATTTTCTTTGGAAATTTCCAATGTCTTCACTTCGATTATTCGCTGTCCAGATATCTGAAGAAACTTATCTACCTTTGAAAACATCAAGCCAACAACCGACAATGCCTTTGTTCTATAGTGCATAGGAATAGTTAAAGTAGGATTTAATTGACGCATTACTTGAGTAGCTTCTCGTGCATTAATCGTAAATGTACCTCCTACAGGGATGATAAGAATGTCTACTTTTCCAATTTCATTCACTAGTTCTTCAGTTAATAGATGGCCTAAATCTCCACAATGGCAGATGGTTAGACCATTCATTTGCAAACGATATAAAATATTGGGACCTCTCTTCTTACCATTTATCTTGTCGTGAAATGTCCTAAATCCACTAATTTTTACATCATCGCGAATGTATTCCTTTGGCTCATTTACAAGCAAGTAATCACCAGTTGCAGCTTGAATTTTATTATGATCAAAATGTTGATGGGTAATGGCAACTATATCTGATTCAACTATCGGCATTCGGTAGCGAATGAAGCGATAATATGGATCAATGAGAACCCTAATCCCCGCTTCAGAAGTTAGCAAAAAAGTAGAATGTCCAAACCATTTAATTTTCATACTAAAATTCTCCTTACTATGCAATGAATTTATTACCGTTTAAAGACGAACATCTGAAGCGAAAATACGTAAGATTCTTAGTTACAGGAAATTTCACTCATAAAATCGAGAAATGTGAAGCATATTATTAACAGTTCAGTAAAAACCCACTGATACCTAAAATAGGTTTTATGCACAAAACTATTTTAGATTGATTGGAGCGGGACTGGTGAGACCCCACAGGTTGTAAGACGAGGAGGCTCAGCACCCGCCCCGCAAAAAGTTAGCATCCTGGAGCGAAAATCAACCTGTCCTAAACCTTGTTCAATAGCAACAAAGTTTACGAAAAAAGCAATGATTTTAATTAAAGTATATGGCGGCCAGTAATTATTTAGTAAAAGCAAAATAATGTTTTAAGTTATATGGAGGGGTAATATGACAAACAAAAACACTAGTAAGGATATGCGTAAAAATGCACCAAAAGGAGATAATCCAGGACAACCAGAACCGCTAGATGGATCAAAAAAGGTTAAAAATGCAAATCATACGCGCCAAAAGCATAATCAAGGACATGACATGTAGAGGCTTAGAGAGCCTCTTTTTTGTTCATTTATATCAAATTGATTTTTAATAGGACGAATTGCTTTCACCAAAAAAACAATCTTGAATACCTTATAGTTTAAAGGGGTTCATTACATTCTAGAAGTTTCCGTTCTATGGAGGTCAATTTAAATGAATATTAGAAAGTGTTCAAATCCAATGAATATTAATGGGATTGAAGAATGGATGACACAATTTTTTATTGATCCATTCACAAGCTTACTGGATGAGCACACATTTCGCGTCGATCTTTTTGAAACTAGTGAGGAGTTTATCATTGAAGCAGAGCTTAGAGAAAAGAAAAAAGAAAATATTCACATCACTGCTGTAAAAGAAAAAATTATGATAACCGTTCGTTCTGAATCAGACCCGAATCATAACGAACAATCTTCAGAAGACATAATAAGGAAAATCACGCTCCCCATTGTGATTGAAGATAAAGACATCCATGCCATCTTCAATAATGGCATTTTAGAAATAAAAATTGCTAAAAATGCTGACCGTATTAATAAGCGAACAAGCATTGCAATAGATGATTGATGATAAAAATGGCTTATCGCCTTTTCAAATGGCGAAAGCCTGAATTCTTTTCTTATTTAAGCAAAAATGACAGCGAAAGGTCACTGTCAATTACTCTTCTACGATATATTTTGAATTCTGATTATGGACACTTATCGAAATCTGTTTTAATTCTTTACTCCCGCAATGTAAACAAGCCTCATTCTCATCATTGAGCAACATACAGTTTGAGCAATAGTATTTTTCCATAAAAATACCCCTTTTTATACAATATATGATCAAAGGGGATATTTGTTTCATTTATTCAGCAAGATGTTCAAAACTATTATGATAAATTTTATTAAGTTGATCGATTTTATAGATAAAAAATTCATGATCTGAATATTCATCCAAGCGGTTCTTTTCCTTATATTCTTCTTGAGCTTTTTTAGCTGCTTCTAGTGTTGTAAAAATACCAAGTATATTAGAGCTTTCTCCACATTCTGCACAGCCAAGATCTAAAACAACATAATACATGTTAACACCTCTAAGATTTTAATATCAAAACTATAGCATGATTCTAATAATTATTTCTACTAAAGAACTATAACTGCTCCTTTTGCAGAATGTCCATCATGGTTAATATTATTCATAAACAGTCGATGAAATCATGATAAGCCTGAGCTTCCAGTCTCCTAAATCTAAAGCAATCATGATGCAAATTAACAAGTGTAAAAAGGTTTTGCCAAGACAAATAGAGGCTTCTAATATGTTGAAGCCTCTATTATAAGCTGATCTGATTAACCATAGAATTTCCCTATTTAAAATAAGAAGGGTAACGTTGTTTCAAAAGCTCTTTTTCAATCACAACTAACCGCAGATGCTCTGACATGGTTTTTTCGACTTGATCTTGTTCATTATTTTTAACCAGTTCAAAAATTTGTTTATGCTGTGAAATAATGATATTCCAATCTGGATTTGAGGAAAGACGCAATAATCGAAGTCGTTTAAAATGACTGCTCATTTGCTGAAGCATGTTCCATGTCCTCTGTTTATCACATGCATAATATAAGATTTTATGAAATTCATCATCTAATTCAAACAATTTCATATAATTAGCCTTTTTTTCACAGGCTTCTTGCATCGTAAGATTAACTTCCAATTGAAATAATTCATCTTCAGATAATTTTTCACAAGCTAATCGGACGATTGCTTTCTCAATATTTTCTCTAACAAATCGAGATTCCTCAACATGGGCAAGATCAATACGTGAAACAAATGTTCCTCGCTGCGGATAAATCTCCAAAAGTTCCTCTTGCGATAATTTCAAAAAGGATTCCCTAACCGGAGTTCTGCTTACCTTAAGTTGATCTGCAATTTCTTTCTCTGACATTTTCTTTCCGGGTTCTAATGTTAAATTGATAATTTGCTCTTTTAATGTTTGATATATATAATTGCTTGTTGAACCACCGCTTCTACCATCATTTAATACCAATGCCTCACCTCATTCACACAGCTATCTAATTATGTATTTATGCTAGTATGGTAATTTACCATTTATTATAGTGGATAGGCTATCGTGATTCAATTTATAATTTCTAATCACATTCATAAAAAAAGAGGATAACTATAAGAAGGTCTTCCCTTCCTTAAGTCATCCTCAATGGATTTTATTTAAACAGTAACATTTGATAATGTTTCTAATAAATATTGATTTACCAATGCCTTTAATCGTTCTTGACGGCCAGATTCGTTTTTAATTTCACCTAATTGTAATGCATACTCCTCTAATTTACGGAAGTCAGCTCTGCCTTCAACGATCTCAAGACCAATGCCTTCTGAATAGCTGCTATAACGTTGATCAACGAATTCATCTAAAACTTTGTCTTCAATCAGCTTATTTGCTACTTTTAATCCAATGGCAAAGCTGTCCATACCTGCTATATGTGCGTGGAAAAGATCTTCAGCTTCAAATGATCCCCTTCTTACCTTTGCATCAAAGTTTAGTCCGCCTTTGCCTAAGCCGCCATTTTTCAAGATTTCATACATTGCAAGCGTTGTTGTATATAAATCTGTTGGGAATTCATCTGTATCCCAGCCTAACAAGGTATCACCTTGGTTTGCATCAACAGAACCTAACATATTGTTTATGCGGGCAACACGTAATTCGTGTTCGAATGTATGTCCTGCAAGCGTAGCATGATTCGCCTCAATATTAAATTTAAAGTAGTCTGTTAAATCATATTTTTGCAAGAAGGCAAGACCTGTCGCTACATCAAAATCATATTGATGCTTTGTAGGCTCCTTCGGTTTTGGTTCAATTAAGAATGGTGCATCAAAACCAATTTCTTTAGCATAATCAACCGCCATATGGAAGAAGCGGGCAAGATTATCCTGTTCCAACTGCATATTTGTATTTAACAGAGTTTCATAGCCCTCACGGCCGCCCCAGAATACATAATTCTCTGCACCAAGCTCTTTACCAATCTCCAAGCCTTTTTTAACCTTTGCAGCTGAATAAGCAAATACATCAGCATTGTTTGAAGTTGCTGCTCCGTGTACATATCTTGGATGTGTGAACATATTTGCTGTGTTCCATAAAAGCTTTGTTTTGCTTGTGCTCATATATTCCTTAATCATTGCTACGATTGTATCTAAGTTTTGATACGTTTCTTTTAATGTTGCTCCTTCAGGTGCGATATCTACATCATGGAAGCAGAAGAAAGGAACATTTAGCTTTTCAAATAATTCAAATGCTGCTTCGACACGAGCTTTTGCTAAGTCCATTCCTTGAAGATGATTCCATGGGCGGATTGCTGTTCCAACACCAAATGGATCTGTTCCATCTGCTGTAAAAGTATGCCAATAGGCAACAGAAAAGCGAAGAATCTCTTCCATTGTTTTTCCGTTAATCACTTCTTCCGGATTGTAATACTTAAATGATAATGGATTTTTTGAACTAGCACCTTCATATTGGATTTTATTAATCGATTCGAAATAGGCCATGTTTATTCCTCCTGGACAAATGTAAAATGAATGGAAATTAACAATCTACTTGTTATCGCTTACATCAGGTAGATTGTTAATATTTAATTCTTATAGATATAGTACCATCATTTACTTAGTTTGTCTATCGAATAAACAAAGTTTTTTTCTTATTTTATAAATATTTTTATGTCCAAATAAAAACAATGTCTTAATTTGTGCTTTTTTCAGGATTTTTCTTAATTCGGTAAACTAGATATAAAATCAACCCTAAAAACAGTCCGCTTACCAGGTATTTTTGTATACTAGTAAACAATTCCATAACCGTTTTAATAATCCCGGCTCTTCCAAGAATAATCATGAATAAGACCCAAGGCAGAATTCCGATATAAGTAAGCACCCCATACTTCCAAGGATGAACTTTTATCATTCCTGAAAAATAAGAAATATAATTACCTACTCCTATCATTCGTGAAAATGAAATGGTCCATTCCCCATATTTATCAAACCAACCCTTCGCTCTTTTTATTTTTTTCTCATATTTTTCTTTTTTAAGAGTATCTTGCAATTTTAATCCTATGAAATATGGAATATAGCTAAAAATGGTATATACTAAGCTACCTGCTATAGTTAATAGGACCACAATCCCCCATGAAGGTTTTAATAGATATCCGTAAGTCAATACAAAAAGCATTCCTGGAAAAGGAAGTGATGCTGCCTCAAGAGCAACTCCTATAAACAACCCCCAAACGCCAAGAGTATTCAATGTATTAAGTATAAATTCAATCATAAAGTTTCGTCCTTCCATCATCATGATTAGATTAGATATCAAACTTGTTCAATCCAATTAATAAGCTATTCCCTTATTTAGCAAATTCTAACCCCGCTCGAATTTGTTATAGACAGAAGAAAAGCGAGGCAGGAGGTGAACCTGCTTCGCTTACTAATGAAATGAAACAAATGAAAAGATCTTAATCTTCCTTAATAAGTTCTAATATCTCTCATTTTTTTAGTAAAGAATGGTTTTACAAAGACATGGTAAATTGTTAAGTGGGCGATGACGACATTCACTATAAAGCTTACACCAAATAGGAAATGTCCTATAAGCCCTAAATCAAAGTTGATATATGTGAGAAAGATCCCCCACATTGCAGCGATAACCGGTATATGGAGGATGGCTAATTTTCTCCTTTCTTTCCAAAGAAAGAGCGGAGTGGTACTCGAAACTAGTAAATAGGTGAAAAATACATCCATTTCCTTCACCCCCTTTTTATCTGCACCCTCTACAATTGTTTTCAATTAAAAATTTTGAATGTACTAATTGTTTACCCTCTTCAATTTCTTGTAAACTTTATCACTTTTTAATTGCTAGGTTTAAGGTCTGTTTTCAAGGGGAACTGTTTTTAAAAAGCGATGGTGGCTAATATGAAAAATAAAAATGAAAAATTCGAGCAAGATCATCAATATCCTAATCGGCAATATTACTTCCCAGAACAAATTATCGAGTCCTTTATATTAAAAGGAAAAGAAACACAGCAAATGACGAAACGTGCCCAATTCATCCTTTCAATCATGGCAGGAGCGTTTATATCGTTTGGTGCCCTCGCTTCTGTTTTATTATCGGCAAACATTAAAGTTGATGGGTACTTTCACCTTTTTTCTGGAATAGGTTTTGCGATGGGATATGCAATGATCTTTTTATCGGGCTCAATCTTATTTACGGAAATTAATGTTCTACTGCCAAGCTATATTCTATATAGCAAATACTGGATCAGTAAAAAGGTGTTGCAATTTTGGCTTGTTTGTTATCTCGGTAATTTTCTAGGGGCTCTTTTTGTGGGGTTTTTACTTAATCTATCAGGTTCTTTGGATAAAGATTTTTACGAAGGTCTTCTCGGCTTTATGGAGAAAAAAATGCAGTTTACTGAGCGAGGAACATGGGGATGGTTTCAAGTTCTCTTTTCAGGAATTTTAGCGAATTGGTTAATTGGCATGGCCGCCGTTCTAGCTACAGCGGCAAGAGATGTCGCAGGAAAGATTTTAGGAATTTTTCTGCCTGTTATTATTTTTGAATCAGGGAATTTCCAACATGCAGTAGCAAATATGGGGTATTTTAGCATTACCGTACTGGAAGGATTTACATACAATTGGTCAGAATTAATTTTCTTTAATATTATTCCCGCTTCGATTGGTAACTTAATCGGCGGCGGCATTTTGGTATCGCTGCTTCTATCATTTGCTTTTAAAGAAAATATAGATACTCATGTGCTTGATGAGGAATCAGATGATCATTAACTTTTCTATGAACAATTACAGGGTGTCTCAAAAGATCATTTTTTTGAGACACCCTATTATTTTTCTTCCAATTAAATTTTTGTCGCACACTATGACAAAGCACCCGTGTGTATCTTTTATGAAAAAGCTCGATCTATGGCATTCTTTAAATTAGGCTCTATAGCACTGGCATATCGTTTTGTTACATTAATATCTTTATGTCCTGCCAATTTTGCCACGGTTTGAATATCAATACCTTTATTGATTAGTTTCTGGCAAAATGTATGACGTAATTTATGTGGATTTACATTGTACTTTTGTAACATATACTGCACGGCTCTGGTTGAAATCCGATTATAAGAATTAGAAGCAAATAATGCTTCTTGTTTGGTATTTAGTGTATCAATATATCTTTTCAAGTGATTTGTTACTTCTTTAGATAATGGAATGATCCTTTCAAGTTCCCCATTATGATTTTTCACAAAAAGGGTTCCTTTTTTATTGTTTATTTCAATATCCGCTACATTTAACGCACAGAGCTCTGAAATTCGAATCCCTGTGTATAAAAGCGTATAGACGATTGCTATGTTTCGAAGATTTCCTTCTAGTTCAACCTCTAATAATAAGCGCTTTTCTTCCATTTCTTCTAGAGACTCCGGGATATCCGTATCTTTTATTTTTTCCTTTTTGTGAACACCGGAAATAATCTCAGATCTCCCTAAATAGCGAGAAAAAACACTAATTGCTGCAAGATATTTTTCAATTGTTACTGCACTCATTTCCTGTTCTTCTAAATAATCCATATACAATTGAACATCATTTGTAGAGATCTGTTCAAGACTACTGTCTTTTTCATGTAACCATGCTTGAAACTTTTCTAAAATCCCTACATAGGTTTTTACCGTACCTTCAGCTTTTCCTTGTTCCTTTTGCCACTCTGAAAATTTTTCTATTGAGTTTGTTGCGCTAGTGTTGTTCATTTAACCACCGCCTTATCTTTAGAAAAGTACGATTCTATTACCTATTATATATGATGAATTCATCTAACTCAACTTCTGTGAAATTCAAAGCATTTTTACTTTAAAGATACTAGTGATAATGATCAATAAAAAGGGAATACTAATCCTATTTCATTACATATGGGAGGATTTCATATTGAGTACAAAAAAGGAGATATTATCCATTTTTGCTTTGGGCGGGGTAAATGAAATTGGAAAAAACATGTATGCGATCGAGTATTTAAACGATATCATCATCATTGATTGCGGTTCTAAATTTCCGGATGAAAGTCTATTAGGGATTGACTTAATTATCCCTGACATTACCTACTTACTCGATAACAAAGAAAAAATCAAAGCTTTAATTGTTACCCATGGACATGAAGATCATATTGGCGGAATACCTTACTTCTTAAAAAAATTAAATGTACCTGTTTATGCCACTCGTTTCACACTAGGCTTAATTGAATTAAAATTAAAAGAACATAAACTGCTAAGAGAAACTAAGCTGATTCAAATTGATTCAGATTCAACTCTTGAGTTTGAAAAGGTCCGCGTTAGCTTTTTCAAAACAAATCATAGTATTCCTGACTGTTTAGGGATTGTTTTTCATACACCAGAAGGAAATGTTGTCCATACCGGAGACTTCAAATTTGATTTAACACCTGTTAACAATCAATATTCTGATATTCATAAAATGGCTGAAATCGGTATGCAAGGTGTCTTGGTTCTATTATCTGAGAGTACGAATGCAGAACGGTCGGGCCTAACACCATCGGAGCGAATTGTCGGAGATCATATAGAAGAAGCCTTTATGAAGGCTAAACGAAAAGTTATTATCTCTACCTTCGCATCAAATATCAACCGTGTCCAACAGGTAGTCGAGGCTTGCATAAAAACAAATCGAAAACTGGCATTACTTGGACGGAGTATGGTCAATGTCGTGGAAGTTGCCATCGAACGAGGGTATTTAACGGTTCCAGATGATATGTTGATCCAGCCCCATGAGATTAATAAATTGGACCCGGAAAAAGTGGTGATTCTATGCACTGGAAGTCAGGGCGAACCACTGGCAGCTCTTTCACGTTTATCTAGTTCAAGTTATCGCGATGCCGAGATTCTACCTGAAGATACCGTCATCTTAGCAGCTTCACCTATACCGGGAAATGAACGGAATGTCTCAAAAATCATCGATAATCTCTTTTCACTTGGGCGAAGGTTATCTATGGATCTGGAAGCTCAACAAAAATGCATGTTTCTGGACATGGTTACCAAGAAGATTTAAAGCTTATGCTCACCTTAATGAAACCGAAATATTTCATTCCGATACATGGCGAATTTAGAATGCTGCACCAGCATCGTTTGTTAGCTGAGTCTGTTGGTGTCGAAAAAGAAAATACGTTTATCATTAACAATGGTGATGTTGTTGATATCGAAAATATGGAAGCACGTCAAACTCGAAAAATACCTGCAGGAAATACTTATGTAGATGGAGTTGGTGTTGGCGATGTTGGCGATATCATTTTACGGGACCGCAAACAATTGTCTGAAGATGGCATGCTTGTCATTGTAATCACAATTATTAAACATGAGCGAAAAATTATTACCGGTCCTGATACAATTTCTCGTGGCTTTGTCTATACCCGGGAATCAGAGGATCTTTTAAAGGAAATAAATCGACTTGTAAAAACAACGATAAACGAGTTACAAGGTGATCGTATACACCAATGGAATGTTATGAAGCAAAAAATCAAAAAAACAGTTGGACAGTATTTATTTGAACAAACGAAAAGAAAACCAATGATTCTGCCAATTTTCATTGAAATTTAAAAAACAAAGGGTCGGACCCTCTAACACAATATACAGGAACATAAGTTCGAGATCCTATATATAGATGTTTGTTAGAGGTGTCAGACCCTATTTAAAATATTATTACCTTTTCATCTATTAGAATTTTGATTGATAGTTTGTTAATTCCCAAGTGTGTACAGCAGTACGATAGCTGTCCCACTCAGCTTTTTTGGCTGCAACATATTCACCAAATACGTGATCGCCTAATGTTTTGCGGCCGATTTCACCATTTTCTAACTCAGCAATCGCTGCTTCAAGGCTTCCTGGAAGGTTTTCAATACCTAATTCAGCACGACGCTCTTCTGTCATATGGAAAATATCATCGTTAATAGAAGCTGGTGCTTCTAATCCTTTTTCAATCCCTTCTAAACCTGCTGACGCAATAACAGCAAATGTTAAGTATGGATTTGAAGATGGATCTGGACAACGAAGCTCAACACGAGTTGCCATGCCTTTTTTCGCTGGAATACGAATTAATGCAGAACGGTTTGATGCTGACCAAGCGATATAGCATGGTGCCTCATATCCAGGTACTAAACGTTTATAAGAGTTTACTAGTGGATTTGTTACCGCTGCAAAGCTTTTTACATTTTCTACTAAACCTGCAATAAATTGATAAGCTTCTTTAGATAATTGCAGCTCATCTGCTGGATCAAAGAATGCATTTTCACCGTCTTTAAAGAATGACATATTTACGTGCATTCCCGAACCGTTAATACCAAAAACTGGTTTTGGCATAAATGTAGCATGTAGGCCAAATTTTTGTGCGATTGTTTTAACAACCCATTTGTAAGTAGTTGCTAAATCTGCAGCACCTAGAGCATCAGCATATTTAAAGTTAATTTCATGCTGGCCTTCTGCAACCTCATGGTGAGATGCTTCAATCGTGAAGCCCATTGCTTTTAATGCACGGTAGATTTCTAAACGGACTCTTTCGCCTAAATCCTTTGGTGATGGTTCGAAGTAACCGCCATTATCATCAAGTTCCATTGTTGGATTACCATTTTCATCAGTCTTAAATAGGAAGAATTCTAATTCTGGCCCTACTGAAATAGAATATCCTTTATCTGCAGCACGTTCAACCGTCTTTTTTAACACATTTCGAGTATCACCTTCAAATAGAGTTCCGTCCGGATTCGTTACTGAGCAAAGGAAACGTGCTTCTGAATAGCCTTCTTCAACTGACCAAGGTAATACAGCGAATGTTGAATAATCAGGCTGTAAATATAAATCTGATTTATTGATTGGAGAAAAACCTTTAACAGAAGATCCGTCAAACATTATTTTTCCTTGTAACACATCATCTATTTGCTCTGCAGTAACAGTCACATTTTTTAAGATTCCTTCGATATCAACAAATTGTAAATGAATTAGTTCTACACTTTTTGAATTAATAACTTCTTTAATTTGTGCAATAATTTCTGCTTCATTTTTTCCTTTTGAAATAACCGCTTCAGCCATGTTAGATAACCTCTCATTCAATGTCGATTTTTATAACATGGATTCATTATATTTAAAGATTGTAAATTTGACAAGTGTTTTCTAGTAAATTTTCTGTATTTTTATAATATTTTATTGTGAAGCGTTTACAAAATAGCAATCTAGTTTCTCCTGCTTTTTTAAAAATATTTTCTTAATTTTTTGCTTTATTAAACATGCCTGTGGTCTCCCCTCTCATACAATCACTGTATGAACTCGCTGGTCCCTGTTCTTCAATCAACATTGTATAAGTTAGAAAATAATGGTTATATATAAAAAATATTGTATTTTTATTCAAATCACCCTGTTATTAGCTTATGATAAATTCCTTGACGCAAATAATTTACTATTATATACTAACTATCAAAAAGTAAGTTTATTATTTTTAGGGAGGCATCCAAACATGAACTTTCATCGTCATCCGAACACTTATGTAAGTGAGGTTCATTTGAAAATTAGCAATTTAGAGAATTCGATTCAATTTTATAAAGAAATAATTGGTTTAAAGGTTCTTAATAAATCAGATAAAGTGGCACAGCTTACTGCTGACGGAAAAACAACATTAATCATTCTTGAGGAAATAAATCATCCTGTTCGTAACACGGGCAGAAAGACTGGATTATATCACCTTGCTCTCCTGTTACCTAATCGATCGGAATTGGCAAATGTCCTTTATCATTTGCTAAAGACAGGATATCCTCTTCAAGGAGCATCTGATCATCTAGTAAGTGAAGCCATTTATTTAGGTGACCCTGACGGAAATGGAATAGAAATTTATGCTGATCGTCCAGAAGATAGTTGGAAGAAAATCGACGGTATCATTGAAATGGCTACCCATCCACTTGATGCCGAGAATTTATTATCCAATAGAAGTAATAAACCATTTTCAGGCTTACCAGTTAAAACGATTATGGGGCATATCCATCTTCAGGTCTCTTCAATTAAAGAATCAGAAGAATTCTATCAAGCCCTGGGTTTTCGTGCTGTAAATCGTTACGGCCTTCAAGCATTATTTATTTCAACCGGGGGCTATCATCACCATATTGGTCTCAACACATGGCAAAGTGCAGGAGCATCAGCACCAGCTGAGAACGAAGTTGGCTTAAAAACTTTTACGGTAACATTTCCTAGTGAGGATGAACGAAAAGCTTCTATTGAAAATCTAGTAAAATTAGGTGCAGAAATCACTCATAATGATAACCACCAAATAACATATGATCCATCTAATAATAAAATCATTTTAGCAATTTAAATCCTTAGGGCTGTCTTAAGTAGGATCTAATCCTTCTAGACGCCCTTTTTTATTACAAATAATTTCTTCCATTTAACGAAAAATAAAGTGAACCTCCTTCCTTTTATCCCCGGAATTCCCTTTAATAACAGCAATAAGTAGCACCTCGTTGTAACTTTCTGCCTATTTTTAATAAAACCTGTAGACTTTGTGCAAAATTTAACATATAATGCAATTAACAATTAACACTTTGTTAATTAAAAGAAGATAATAGGAGCGTACCATGTCTAATAAAGAAGCATTAGAACAATATGATCATAAACAATTTCGAACACCTGATGGGTACACCTCTGACATTGCTGTTTTCACGATTCTTTCTTCTAGAGTGAAAGAATTTAAACCACCGCTAATGACGTTAATGTTGATGCTAATTAAAAGAGCCAAATTAAATGCTGAGGGACACCCAAATATCGAAGCTGGAAAATGGGCATTACCTGGCGGGTTTGTGCAACCAAACGAATCGGCATTAGAAGCAGCTAAACGAGAACTTGAAGAAGAAACGAATGTAAATAGCATTCATATTAAACATTATGGCGTCTATGATCAACCAGGCAGAGATCCGCGCGGCTGGATTATCTCCAATGCACATTATGCTATTGTACCTGAGCATGAGCTTGCTAAACGCAAAGCAAATGATGATGCTGAAGATGTAAAACTATTTTCTGTTGATGAAGTGCTGTCGCTTGACTTAGCCTTTGATCATCGCAAAATCATTGAAGATGCAATATCAGTGATCAAACATGACTTATTGCAAACAACAGTAGCAAGGAATTTTTTACAGGAACATTTCACGTATTCAGAATTACAGGCAGTATTAAAAACAGTGACAAATGATCCTGCTATTACAAGTGATCAAGCTTTTTCAAGGAAAATCAAAACACTTCCATTTATCGAAGAAATTCCCGGGCAAAAAACACAACGAACATCAAAGACTCCTACACAACTCTATCGTTTTACAAATGAAATGAATATCGTAAAACCGATTTACACCGCCAGATATTAACCAATCTGTCGGATACAAGGAGGAATTAGACGATGAAAAAAGCATTGATAAATATTGATTACACAGTTGATTTTGTCGCTGACCATGGCGCCTTAACATGTGGAAAGCCTGGTCAGGAAATTGAAGAACACATCGTAAAGATAACGAATGAATTTGTGGATCAACAGGAATTTGTTGTTTTTGCGATTGATGTCCATACGCAAGAAGATATTTTTCATCCAGAAACATCTTTATTCCCACCTCACAATATCAAGGATTCAGAAGGTCGCAAGCTTTTTGGCAAATTAGAACAGGTTTTTATGGAAAACATCCAGAAAAACCATGTATATTGGATGGATAAAACTCGATACAGTGCTTTTGCCGGAACAGATCTTGAGATAAAACTTCGTGAACGAGGAATTACAGAGCTTCATCTTGTCGGTGTATGTACGGATATATGTGTTTTGCATACAGCGGTTGACGCTTATAATAAAGGATTTAAAATCGTTGTTCATGAAAAAGCAGTAGCAAGCTTTAATGAACGAGGACATCATTGGGCGTTAAATCACTTTAAAACATGTTTAAATGCTACAATCATTTAATAAAAGCAAGATCGTTTAAGAAATTTGATTTTTATGCAGGAGGATTTAACGATAATGAATACCTATAATGATGATAGCTTGGCACTTCATACAGATCTTTATCAAATTAATATGACAGAATCTTATTGGGAAGATAATTTCCATGACAGAAAAGCGGTATTTGAGGTTTATTTCCGTAAACTCCCATTTGGAAATGGCTTCGCTGTTTTTGCCGGACTTGAAAGGATTATTCAATACCTTAAAGATTTTCATTTTAGTGAATCGGATATTGACTATTTACGTCATGAATTAGGCTACAAGGAAGACTTTCTATCCTATTTAAAAAATCTTCGCTTTACAGGAAATGTCTATTCGGTGATTGAAGGTGAAATGGTCTTTGGCAATGAGCCAATAATTAGAATCGAAGCTCCGTTAGCCGAGGCACAGCTAATTGAAACAGCGATTTTAAATATTGTGAACTACCAAACGTTAATCGCTACAAAAGCAGCGAGAATAAAACTTGTAGCTGGTGATGATACCGTTATGGAATTTGGCACAAGACGGGCACATGAATTAGATGCGGCAATATGGGGTACGAGAGCAGCATATATAGGTGGCTTTGATGCAACCTCAAATGTTAGAGCAGGTAAATTATTCGGTATCCCTGTTTCTGGAACCCATGCACATGCATTTATTCAAGCTTATAAGGATGAATATGTTGCCTTCCATAAGTATGCCCGACGTCATAAAAGCTGTGTGTTCCTTGTTGATACGTACGATACATTAAAGTCAGGTGTCCCTAACGCCATCAAGGTTGCAAAGGAATTGGGCGATCAAATCGAATTTAAAGGAATTCGTCTTGATAGCGGTGACCTAGCATACCTCTCTAAGGAAGCAAGAAAAATGCTGGATCAGGCAGGTTTTCATGATACAAAGATTATCGCTTCAAATGATTTGGATGAAGAAACGATCATAAACCTTAAGTCACAAGGAGCAAAAATTGATATTTGGGGAATTGGCACAAAATTAATCACAGCCTTTGATCAGCCTGCTTTAGGTGCGGTTTATAAGCTTGTTTCAATTGAAGATGAAAACGGAAAGATGCTTGATACGATTAAAATTAGCGGAAATCCTGAAAAAGTGTCCACTCCAGGGTTAAAAAAGGTTTATCGGATCATTAATCGGTTAAACAATAAATCAGAAGGAGATTATATTACCCTCTTCCATGAAGATCCGGAAAAAGAAGAAAAAATAAAAATGTTCCACCCTGTTCATACATTTATTAGTAAATTTGTCACGAATTTTGATGCAAAAGAACTTCATTCTCCTATTTTCCAAGAAGGCAGACTTGTATATGAGACTCCAACGATCATGCAAATGCAAGCCTACACGAAGGAAAATTTGCAATTGCTGTGGGATGAATATAAACGCGCCCTTCACCCAGAAGAATATCCTGTCGACTTAAGCCAAGCGTGCTGGGATAACAAAATGAAAAATATTGAGGAGGTTAGACAAAAAGTTAAAAAGATGATTTCTAACCGTACAAATGAATGATCTGCAGATTAGACGCATGCTTTTTTAGCAAATTTATGGAGGTTTTACTATGGGGAAAATCGGAATTTATGGCTCTTCGTTTGATCCTATTACAAATGTACATCTCTGGACAGCAAGCACAATCCGACATCGCTGCAAGCTTGATAAGGTAATTTTCTTACCATGTTCAAGTAAACGAAAAGACAAACAAATGCAAACAGAGGATTTTCACCGGTGGAACATGCTAAAAATGGCGATAGAAAATAACGATACATTCCTTGCTGATGATTATGAAATGAAGTTACAAGCGTGGAATATATCGACTTATGAAACATTGAACTATTTTAAAAACAAATACAAACATGATACGATTTATTTTATTATGGGTGCAGATCTTTTAATAGATATCGGGAAAGGAAAATGGGGAAACTCAGACCTCCTTGTGAAGGAAAATAAATTTATTGTTATGGCTCGAGATGGTATCAACATGCTTAAAGCAATTAGCGAGTCCCCTATTTTACGAAATCATGATGATGGAGAAACCTTTCATTTAATTGATAAAGGGCTTGCCATGGAAATTAGCTCAAGTTATATACGAGAAGAGTTTTCTCTTGGAGGCGAACCGCGTTATCTATTACCTGAATCATGCTATAACTATATTAAAGAGCATTCATTATACCAATAGGAGGAATTCGTATGAATCTACAAAAACAAATTATGAACGATTTACATGTAAAAGCAACGATCAATCCTAAGGAAGAAATAGAAGCAAGAATTCACTTTTTAAAAGAATACTTAAAGAAAACGGGTGCAAAGGGCTTTGTATTGGGAATTAGCGGCGGGCAAGACTCTTCCCTATCAGGCCGTCTCGCACAGTTGGCTGTTGAGGAGCTCCGAAATGAAGGCTATGATGCAAAATTTATTGCTGTAAGACTTCCATATGGAATCCAAAAAGATGAAGATGACGCCCAGCTTGCCCTTTCATTTATCAAGCCTGATGAAAGCATTGCCTTTGATATTTCCAGTACTGTCGATACATTTGCAGCGGAATTTAACACAACAGCTGGTGAGCAACTTACTGACTTTAACAAAGGGAATGTAAAAGCAAGGGTTCGCATGATTACACAATATGCCATTGGCGGGCAAAACGGTTTATTAGTGATTGGAACAGACCATGCTGCTGAAGCAGTGACTGGATTCTTTACAAAATATGGCGATGGCGGTGCAGACCTATTACCGCTTACCGGACTGACGAAACGACAAGGTAAAAGCCTTTTGAAGGAACTGGATGCACCAGAGCGCTTATATTTAAAAACACCAACAGCTGACCTGCTCGATCACAAACCACAGCAGGCTGATGAAACAGAGCTAGGTATTTCTTATGATCAAATAGATGATTATTTAGAAGGTAAACAGGTGGATCAAGAAGTGTCTGAAAAAATTGAGAAACGATATTTAGCCTCTCAACATAAACGTGAACTACCTTCCACTATGTTTGATACATGGTGGAAATAAGAAATGCTTAGGGCCCGTTACTTATCCTATGGTGCTTATGAATAAAAAAGTGTACTTGCCCTTCAAATTCATGAAGGGCAAGACTCTATAGGAGCTAGAAGCTGGACACAGAAACTAAGCACAAGTTTTATACTTAACTTTTAAAGAATGACTAAAACATTATCTCAAAATGGCTGACTCTCCAACGATACCAATATATAGAGTTTCTACTATTCTAGATCCTATATATTTTTGTTCAAGGGCAGTCTTTTTTTTGCTTAGTCATCCTTTTGCCTCTCTTAAATTACCATATTTATGGTATTCTTAATTTAATCGGGCAATATTAATGCTCAGTGTTGATTTTTGCACGATGTTAATAGGAACGGATATGTAAGATCTCGGACCTCCAGCGAAATCGAACTCCTATCGCTGCAATCAACAGGCAAGTTTACAGAACCTTTAACTAAGAATACAGGGGGCGATTAGATGAATTCATCTTTTTAAAAAACAACTCGGGTAAATATGGTGAGCGGGGACAACTTGTCATCTCCCTATTAACAGATGTTTCCCCGATCTTTGAAAAGGTGGGAAATCAGTGAAATCTACTAACCAATGTAATGAATCAATTGAAAAAATTCTTTCTGAAAACAAGGCAGTCAGTAAAAAGGCAGACGTTGTGCTAAGACCAGCGGGCAAGTGGACGAAAAATGTTCATCATGTGTTAAATCATTTACATCTTCATGGCTTCACTCAAGCACCACAACTTGTTGGTTTAGGTTTTTCCTCTGACGGACGAGAATCCTTAACGTATATGAGCGGTGATATGATCCACCCCTCCCCATGGAGTGATGAGGGATTATTTGAGTTAGGGGAAATGATACGCTCATTACACGACATAATGAAAACGTTTCCCTTATTAGAAAACACATGCTGGCAGGACTGGTTTATCCATGATATTGGAAAACCGGTTATCATAAGCCATTGTGATATTTCACCTTGGAATGTTTTAACGAAAAATGGGAAGCCATGTGCTTTAATTGACTGGGAATATACTGGTCCAGTAGATCCATTAATTGAACTAGCAAGGTCATGCTGGCTATTTCCTTATTTAGTTGATGATGATATTGCCATTTCTCAAGACCTGCCCTCTCCGCAAAAAAGAGCCAAACAAGTAAGGGTGATAGTGGACGGATATGGTCTTGCTAAAAAAGAACGCAGCCGCCTTTTCGAAAAAATAATTGAGGTAGTCGTTCACGAAACAGCTAACGAGGCGATTGAAGGTAACGTTACAAAGGAAAGCGTCGGTCCCCTTTGGGGGGTTGCATGGCGTACAAGATCTGCTTCATGGATCATAAAAAACCGGGCGGTATTGGAAAACGCGATAACATAAAGCACAAAAAAACGATAAACATCAAAAAATGGATGTGTGAATTTTATTTCTAGAAAATGATTAGATTGATTCACAATAACATTATTATGTAAACTATTAACGCAAAAAATGAATGTCTGAATTATATCTCTAGAAAATGATTAGATTAATTCACAATAACATTATTATGTAAACTATAACCAAAAAGGACAGAAGCAATCTGTCCTTTTTGGTTATAAGGTGACACCTGTTTTAAAAATAGCAATTTCCCTGAAATTATTTTTTTCATGGTTTACAAGCTCACCGCTTGCAACCTTAATAATATAAGCGATAAAATCTTTTAACAAGTCTTCAGGTGATTGTCCTTCCAAAAGTGTTCCTGCATTAAAATCAATCCAATGCCTCTTTGTCTCAAATATTTGCGAATTTGTTGAGATTTTCATTGTTGGGACAAATGTACCAAACGGTGTTCCCCTCCCTGTTGTAAACAACACTAGCTGGCAACCTGCTGCTGCCAATGCCGAAGAAGCAACTAAATCATTTCCAGGTGCACTTAATAGGTTCAAGCCTCTTTCTTTTAATCTTTCACCATATTTTAGTACATCTACTACTGGAGCGGTCCCCGCTTTTTGTGTACAGCCAAGAGATTTATCTTCAAGCGTTGTAATTCCGCCCGCTTTATTGCCTGGTGAAGGATTTTCGTAAACAGGCTGGTCATGCTTTTGGAAATAACGTTTAAAGTCGTTAATTAACTCAACAATTTCATGAAAAACTTTTTCATTCTCCGCTCGTTCCATCAAAATCTTTTCGGCGCCAAACATTTCCGGCACTTCGGTTAAGACCGTGGTTGCACCTTGGGCAACGAGATAATCGGAAAGTCTTCCAAGCAATGGATTTGCTGTTATTCCTGAAAAACCGTCAGACCCGCCGCATTTTAAACCGATTTTCAATTCTGAAATCGAAATATCTTCTCGTTTATCCTCTTTGGCATTCTCATAGATTTCCATTAACAGCTTTACACCCTCTTCAATTTCATTTGAAACCTCTTGAGAGAGTAAAAATTTCACACGTTCTTGATTGTATCCACCCAAAGAATCTCTAAATTCATGGATCTCATTGTTTTCACAACCCAAGCCTAAGACTAAGACACCCCCAGCATTCGGATGCTTCACTGCATTCCCCAAAATTGTACGGGTATTAACATGATCATCACCTAGCTGTGAACAGCCATAATTATGCTTAAGAACCTGGATATGTTCAAATGGCGAGATATCGCCAACCGTTTCTTTGAATTCACGAATAATTTGATCGGCAATCCCATTCACACAGCCAACTGTTGGAACAATCCACAATTCATTCCTGATTCCAACCTGACCATCATCTCTCCTGTATCCTTTAAAGGTCAAACCCTCTTGCTGTTCTTTTAGTGCCTTTTTCTTTGGATGATATTCATATTCTTCTACACCGGATAAGTTTGTTTTTGTATTTTGCGTATGCACCCATTGACCAGAGTCAATATCTTCTATTGCGTGGCCAATTGGAAAACCGTATTTTATAACATTTTCTCCGGTTCTTATCGGTTTCAGAGCGAATTTATGACCTTTTGGTATTGATTCCTTTAATTGAATGACAGTACCATTAATGTCGATCTTTTCATTTTCATTAAGCTGTTGAATTGCAACCGCAACATTATCCTGCTCATTTATTTTAATGAACGCTTTCATTATATTCACCCTTTAAATGTTGGAGTTTTTGAAGTGCTTCTGCCATCCCGAATTTATCGATTGTTAGAACATATTGTGTCACTGCTTCCGTAAGCTTTGGCAAATCGTTTAAATTTTCACCCCAAAGCTCTTCTGCTGCAAGAATGGTTTTCACAATCGTTTCAATCTCGTTTTCATCTCCATGATAATTGTTCCATAATCGCTGAAATAAAGCTAATGCCTCTGGATCATCAACAAGCTTAATGTCTTCCTCCCCGCGTTTTCCTCTATAGAAATAAATCATCGCACTTAGTGAAAATACAATTCCATTTGGAAGCGTACCAAACTCCTGAATATATTCCTGCAATGTCGGAAGCAGTCTTGCTTTAAATTTTGATAAGGAATTTAACGAGATACTTATTAAATAATGATGAATAAATGGATTTTTAAAGCGATTTAACACATCTTCAGCAAATTGGTTTAACTCCTCTTTTGGAAAAGGCAAAGTCGGTAAAATTTCGTCATAAATGACGGATTCAACAAACTCCTTTGTTACATCGTTTGTTACCGCTTCACTCACTGTTTGTAATCCAGCTAGAAAAGCGACAGGTGTCATCGCAGTATGCGCTCCATTTAAGATTTTCACCTTTTTCAATCTGTATGAGCTTAAATCCTCCACAACATGGACATTGAGCCCTGCTTTTGCGGCTGGAAACTCTTCTTTTACGAACTCAGGTCCTTCTATGACAAGCAAATGAAACTGCTCCCCAACAACGACAAGTTGATCGATATAACCTAACTCCTTTGTTTTCTCCTGTATCGTATCCTTAGGAAAACCGGGTACAATTCGATCAACCAATGTATTGCAAAACGTATTTGCTTCTTCAATCCATTTGCAAAATGCAGTTTCTAGGTTCCATGCATTGGCATATTGCAAAATAATTCGCTTTAATTCCTTTCCATTTTCCTCAATTAATTCGCATGGTAATATGATAAATCCCTTTGAAAGATCACCATTAAAAGCTTGAAACCGTTCAAATAAAAAGGCTGTTAATTTACCAGGGAAGCTTTTTTGCGGGCGATCATGGAGAAGATCCTCGTCGTTAAAAGTAATTCCAGCTTCAGTCGTATTTGAAATAATAAACCGCAGCTCGGGATTTTGGGCCAGCGCTAAATAGTCATCATACTCGGTAACAATATTAATTCCTCTGCTTATGCTGCTAATTACTTCATGTTCACTAACCGGCTGATGATCCTTAATCCCTTGTAAATACAAGGTATAGAGACCATCCTGCTCATTAATCGTATTAACAGCTCCATTTGCAGTCGATTGAACAACAACCACACGGCCATTGAATAAATTTTTCTTATTCATTTCATGGATTTGCCAGTCAGTAAACGCTCTCAGAAAATTACCGGTGCCAAATTGCAGCACTTTTTCAGGATATTCAGGAATATGACTCAACATCGCTTTTGTTAAATGCTTCAACCGAAAAACCCCCTCATAAAATATGCACACGTTAACATCTTTAGTGATCGAAAATAAACATCTACCAGATGGATATTCCACTGGTTAAGGATTGGGATAGATAACTTGGCCCCTCTTCTTGAGGAGCCAAACCATTCAAAAGGACATACCCTTACTTACGTTCTGCAACTGATTGCCGATTGACCAGCTGGGTCGTTAAGAATATTGGTTCAACAGTTTCTTCTGTTCCGTCCATTAAATGTAAAAGCTTTTTGGCACCAACCATACTAATCTTTTCAATTGGTCTTTTTACTGTAGTGAGTGCAGGTGTTGTATATTCTGAAAAACCAATATCATCGAATCCGATGATGGAAATGTCTGTTGGGACTGTGAGACCTCCCTCATTGATCGCCTTCATTGCCCCGATTGCCATATCATCATTTGAACAGAAAACTGCAGTTGGCGGTTTTTCCAAATATAACAGCTTTTTCATAGATTCATAACCACTTACCATATCATAATTACCTTTTACCATATACTCCTGAAAAATCGGGAGCTGATGATCTATTAAAGCATTTAAATAACCTTCTTTTCTTTCAAGTGAGGAGCGGAATTTTGGCGTACCTTCAATTATCGCTATTTTCCGATGGCCTTTCATGATCAAAAAGTATACCGCCTCATAAGCACCTTCCCTGTCGTTTGATAAGATATTGACAATCGATCGGTCATCAACTGGTCGATTTAAAACAACAAGAGGAATTTTTTGTTCTAAAACGTGATAAATAAATGAATTATCAACGTCACTTTGACTCATTAAAATAATTCCATCAAATCGTTTTCGGGTGATCGCAGAAAAACGCTCAAAATCCTGGATGCCTCTTATAAACAAATTATAATTTTCATCAATCACCGTATGAACACCTCTGATTGTTTCTGCGAGGAAGCTTGAAGAGGTTCCTTCTGTTAAGCTTGTTAAAAACAACCCAATCGTATACGACCTCTGCATAACAAGGCTTCTTGCATGCACATCCGGAGAATAATTAAGCTGGTTGGCTATTTCGATAATTCTTCTCTTTGTTTTTTCTTTTATTAATGGACTATTATTTAATGCTCTGGACACTGTTGTATGTGAAACATTTGCAAGTTTTGCAATATCCTTAATTGTAACTCCCACCAGGAAAACCTACTTTCCATTGCTTTTACGTTAGAATATCATAGCTCTTTTTCTAATTCCAATACACTTGTAAACTGGAAGTATTCCTTAGCATTGTTATAAGAAATACCTTGAATGATTTCACCTAGCATGTCGAGATCATAAGGAACTTCACCATTTTCAACCCATTCTCCGACTAAATTACAAACAAGTCTTCTAAAATATTCATGTCTTGTATAAGATAAGAAGCTCCTTGAGTCAGTTAACATTCCAATGAACTGGCTGAACAAACCAATATTTGCTAGTGTTTTCATTTGGTCCAACATGCCATCCTTTTGATCATTAAACCACCATGCTGTTCCAAACTGCATTTTTCCTCTTACACCGCCGCCCTGGAAGCTGCCAATTAAACTTGCTAATACAGGATTGTCATTCGGATTTAATGAATAAAGAATTGTTTTTGGCAGCGCCTTTTCACTCTCCAGCGCATCAAGAAAACGGCATAAAGGCTTAGCAATGAGATCATCATTCATGCTGTCATAACCTGTATCAGGACCCAGCTCAGCAAGCATTCTCGTATTATTATTTCTAAGGGCATTTATATGCAGCTGCATAGCCCAGCCTAAACTAGCATATTTTTTCCCTAAGAATACTAATGTATATGATTTATATTTCATTTCCTCTTCAATGCTTACCTTTTCACCAGCTAAAGCCTTTCTAAAGATGGAATCAACTTCTTCCTTCTTTGCCTTAGTGAACATCATCGTATCAATGGCATGATCAGAAACTCTTCCTCCAAGCTCATGGAAAAAGTCAATTCTAGATTCAAGGGCCGTTAAAAATTGATCGTAATTTTCAATTGATTGGTTCGAAACCTGTGCTAATTTTTCAACCCATGAAACAAATTGGTCGCGGTTAATTTCCAACCCTTTATCAGGTCTAAAGGAAGGTAAAACCTTTACTTGAAAATCATCAGAATCCTTTAGTTTTTGATGATATTCCAATGTATCAATAGGATCATCTGTCGTACAAATAACTTCAACATTCGATTTTTTAATCAATTCTCTTACAGTAAAATCTTCACTTTTTAGTTGTTCATTTACTTTTTCCCAAATCATTGGTGCATTTTTTTCATTTAAAAGGTCATAAACGCCGAAGTAACGCTGAAGCTCAAGATGTGTCCAATTATAAAGAGGATTTCCAATTGCCATTGGAATGGTTTTTGCCCAA
Organism: uncultured Metabacillus sp.; assembly: GCF_947503125.1. Taxonomy (GTDB): domain Bacteria; phylum Bacillota; class Bacilli; order Bacillales; family Bacillaceae; genus Metabacillus. The sequence continues at coordinate 23,159 of NZ_CANNCR010000022.1, read as the reverse complement.
GCTAAAAACTTATCGTAATCGCTTGCATTTCCTGTAATATATTCCTCTTCAATTCCATTCGCTCTCATCGCTCTCCATTTATAATGATCGCCATATAACCAAGCTTCCGTAATATTTTTGAATTTTTTATTTTCATAGATCTCTTGCGGGCTAAGGTGACAATGATAATCGATAATAGGCATGTCTTTCGCGTATTGGTGAAATAAAGTTGAAGCAGCTTCGTTTGTTAACAAAAAATTTTCTCCCATAAATGTTTTCAATTCATTCAACCCCTTTTCAATTTTTGCACACGTGAACATTTTAAAAGGCACCATTTGAGCAAATAAAATATAAACTAGGGTGTATGTATTGCACACGTGAACATCTATCTTCATTATATGGCTAGTGATAAACAAATTCAAGAATAACTAGTAAATTTTTATAATCAATTTCAATTGGTTTTGTCGAAATTTAGCTGTAAAATCTTTTACCATCTTTTTATGGTAAAATTATCATTAATTTATTAAACTATTAATGACTAACTAATGACTTTTGATCTAATAATTAGTAAAGGTGGGAAACAAATGAAAAACAGCAAACACTTCCTATTTAACATGACTTTTTTGGCTTCTATCACATTTGTTCTACTATCGTTTGCAGCAATTGTTGTTAAGTGCAAGAAAAATGTCCCTCCTACTTTAGGAACTCCTAAATACCCACCGGTAATTATGAATGTATTGAGAAAAGGGATAGGCAGCTCTTCTATTTCTACAAAATACGATCATATTATTGAAAGCATGTCAAAAATTGATGTTTTAAGACATTACTTAAAACATGGTAGGATAACCATTACCGGACCAGTATGTAGAGAAGCTGTTTTCCACGTTTTCGGGATAAATTTAAATAAAATCTCTGACGAAGATGAAGGTGCTAAACGTTCAAGCTATCCAGAGGAAATAATGGATGGAATGAGAACAGCATTAAAAAACAAATTCAGCAATCCTGATGATTTGAAACAAACCATCATGTCATTAAAAAAAGCAGAAGTAATGGATCTTTTTCTTCAAACATTTCATAATTATACATACGACGATATCATTCGAATTATTAATCTAATCTATGGAATTAATCTGCCAGGTATATCTTCATTAGAGAATTCAAGAATTTCCCTTTTTTCAAAAAATCAATGGCTTGTAAAAACCTCATCAGATTTATTTGTCGTATACACAGGTAAAGGTGATATTGATGTAAAGGTATATGCTACCGACTATTTCTTAAAACAAACCGGTTCAACAGAGTTACCGCAAGAATTACAAACTGCCTTACAAAATCTTGGATTTGGACTTAATCCAGAAAAAGATGTTCTTTACTATGAAAATCCGATAGGTGAGTCGGTGTCTGACTCATTTAAAGGACAAACCTTACAAGCAATTCGCTCCGTTATCAATACACTGAAAGCAAATAATTAAAAAGATAAAACTCATATGAAGAGTTATCTTCAGCGTGTTGAAAAACCCCCTATTTTCAAAATGTGTTTTGGAAATAGAGGGTTTTTCATGAGTTTTTTTCCTTTTTTCTTTCCTAAACGATACTAAAAGTTAGAATTGGATCACTTTATACTCATATGGGGCAATCTCACATTTTCCTTTTTCTATAGAATCACCTGTTAAAACATTTATACCTGAAGATGGGAGAGTAACCGATCCTCCATTACCATCCATATTTACAATGATCCAAACGAGGGAATCGTTCCCTTGTCTTGGAGCAACTATGGTTCCTTTCGATACATCCGTTTTCAAGGAAACATTCGCTTCTTTTGCATAATGGTTTAGACATGTTTTGAGTAATGCATCTCCTGAATCTCCCATTGGTAATGAGCCTAACATAACGATTTTTCCTTCTCCAATTTGATGCTCAGTGATAAAGGCTTTTCCTGCAGAAATGCCTTCCGTAATATAGCCAACTGCTTTTCCAGATGTCGGTTGAAATACAGAACTCCATAAACCTAATGGTGCACTTACCTCCATAAACTCACCAACAGATTCTGTTCCATCCATTGGATACGTAAATAGTGTTTCAACTCCTGCTAACTGATCCAGCTCCCCTAGTCCGGCATTTGTATGGATTGTATGATTCTCTGTTCTTCCTCCTGTCAGCGGGCCGACAATCCAGATTCCGCCAGCTTCAACAAACTCTTTTGCCTGAGTAATATAATCTTTTGAAAGATAGTGAACAAACGGAGTAAACAATAATCTATAACCATCTAGCTTTGCTTGTTCTGGAATGAGATCACGATGAATGCCGCTTGACAAAATTTTCTCATAAAAATCAATGACAAGTGATCGATAATCTAACCCTTTATGAGGCTCTGTTTTAATATAAGCCTTGGCTATATCAGAATAGGTTACAGCCACCTCAGCTTGAACAGGAGCAGTGGACAGAATGATAGTCTCCAGCTCTTTTCTCGCTTTTTCTACTTCCTTTACATTTTCAAAGCCAACGGTTGGTTTTCCCCAAGCACTGATCACAGACCCATGGGGCTGCTCACAACCTGTTCGCTGCTGTCTCCAAAGCCAATAACAAAATGCTTCCGCACCTAATGCATAAGCAGCAACAGCCTCAGCTTTTAAATAACCATTTGGATGTGGTGCCGCATAGCTTTCGAGTGAGGCGCTATAAGATGTACTCGTCTCCATAATCCAAAAATCTCTGCCTGGCTTAAAATTTCTCCATAAATCACAGTTAAATAAATAAGCGTGTGCATTCTTTTGTTCCGCGTACGTATCAAAAGAAGCAAAATCCAAGTTCTTAAATAGCCGTTCATTATCAACATGGAAAAAGGTATTGCTATTATGAGTAATCGGTGCCTTAGAATACTTTCGGATAATTGCAGCTTGTTCATCAGAAAACTCCGCGATTTTTTCAAAAGAAAATAGTTGATACATCGTTTTTAATGATGAATTATGAAGAAATGGTGCCGGACCAGGCTGTGGCACTTGATCAAATCGATGATAGTATTGACTCCAAATATGTGTACCCCAGGCTTCATTTAAGTGATCAATTGTTCCGTACCTCTCCTCTAGCCATTGATGCCATTGTAACTTACATGTTTGACACATACATTCACTTACATGGCATTTAAACTCATTATCGATTTGCCAGCCAATCACACTTGGAAGATTCCCGACTGCCTTTGCGATCTCCTCAGTAATGATAGCTGCCCTCTCACGAAAATATGGATTATTTGTACAAACATGCTGTCGCGAACCATGTCCCATCACCTGGCCTTGATCATCAACATGCATTCGTTCCGGATGATTGTGGGTTAACCAAATTGGCGGAGTTGGAGTTGGTGTACACATAACCGTCTCAATTCCGTTGTCACTTAATTGATGAATGATCTCAACAAAAAAGCTAATATCAATTTGACCTTCTTCTTTTTCTAATGTTGACCAAGCGAATTCTCCCATTCTAACAACATTGATTCCAGCTTCTTTCATTAGCCTGATATCTTCTGCAATTGTTTCTTTATCCCATAATTCCGGATAATATGCCGCACCATGATATAATTTTTTATGCATATTGTGTCTCCCACCTGTTAATTTAAAATAGATTTATAGATAAAGAGAAAAATCAAGACTCTGGCTACCTTTTGATATAAGCGGCAATCGGCAGCTGCAGCTCCTTTATCCCCTCAATGACGAGTTTTGCTATCTCATATGCGCCATTTTCGCAAAAATGGGTATTGTCCTCGATTCCATCTGGGTAATTTGGATGGACATTTGGGGGAAACATCGTAAATAGACTCCTTGACCCTTCTTTCCCTAAAGCCTCGTATAGCCGCTTTGTCTTTGACCACAAATCAATATAAGGTACATCGAGTCTTTCAGCTAATTGCATCATTGCCCGCGGGTAATCACCTAATGTATTTTCAATCTGTCCATTTTGATCAAATTTTCTCCGATGTACAGAAGTTAACAGGATAGGATGGGCATCCTTTTCACGTGCCCCAGTTATATATTGAGACAAAAATGTTTGATATGTCGTATATGGCTCTGTACCAAACGATTTTTGATCATTGTGTCCAAGAATAAATAGATAATCGTTTGGCTGAATACGATCTAAAATTGATTTCAGCCTTCCTTCTTCAATAAAACTATTTGAACTTCTTCCGCCCTTTGCTTCATTATAAACAACCACATTTTCGGTAAAGAAAGATTGAAAGACTTGTCCCCAGCCAGCCATAGGCGCTTCATGTTCTGGACAATTGGCAACTGTTGAATCACCAGCTAGATAGATAGAATGCTTTATATCAACCATTTTATGTTCACTCCTGATTTATCTTTTTTTATAACTATAGTCTATTAGTTATAGATGTGTTTACTCGCTTTTAAAAGCCCTGATAAGAAAACGAGTGCCAACCCTTGTCCCCACCCTTGAATTCGCTTGTAAGGAACATTTTTATAACCATCTGCATCTCTCATCACAGCGGTACCAGCCGATACCATTGATACTTTTCCATCCTCTTCAATTACTTGCTGAATCCCATGAATTGACTTTTGAATATATTTATTATAAAGGTTTCCTCTCGTTAATAGAGCGGCTGCAATCGCTGCTGATCCAGAGCTTTCTAGGTACGATGATGGATCATTCACAATGGTATGCCACAGGCCTGACTCGTCCTGCAGGCGAACAAGCGCACTTAATTGATCCCTTAAGGAGCAATCGATGATCATATAGGAAGGGTGCTGAACCTCTACTAACTCTAACTCCTTTGCCATGGTTAAAGCTGCCCATCCATTACCACGGGCCCAATAAATTGAGGACATGTGGTTTTTCGCGAGATGATCCCACCCATGATAATATAGATTTGTCACAGGATCTTGAAGAAAGTCCTCATGACCATGGTACTGTTTGAGACCATCCTCAAAATAATCCTCGCGATTTAGCAGCTTGCCAACTCGAACCAAAAATAAGCCGGCCATCATCATGGTGTCTACCCATGCTTGTTCTGGAAAAACATCCTTTACAGAGTTAACGGTATGTTGAAAGATACCATCAGCGAATCTTGGTGCATCATTCTGTAAGTAATCTGCCATGTCTTTAATAACATCTAAATATTTCTCATCCTCAGTTACTTTGTAAAGAGTAATCAAAGCATGTCCAATCGAAACTTCATTGATCGATAGCTTTGGCAGTCCATCTTCCAGCCATTCATCAACCCAAGATTTTAATAGATCTATATACTCTTGTTGTTCTGTCGCCTCATATGCTTCCGCAACGCCATAAAAGGCAACTCCTCCTGGCCAATCCCAGTTAAAATCCATCTCAAACGTTCTCTTTACTACTTTATCAATTAACTGACGAATTTCTGCTTCATCATATTGAAGTTTTGGCATGTCTTTTCCTCCAACTAATTATTTTTTAGTATCGCTTCAGCCTCTCTTCTAAATTTTTTCGCACCCTCTTCAGGAGTCATTTTCTTGAAGAGGATTTGATCAGATATATTTTTTAATAAATCCATTACTTGCGAGCTCCCTATAGGATCTGGCGGATAAAATTCATTTGTTAGACGTGAAGCTTCTTCAACATACTCTATTATTTTTTTTTCTCCATCGGAGAGTTCTGGTTTGATTGCTTCAGATACTTTCGTTGAAACAGGTACTCCTCGTTCCCCTTTAATCAACTTATTTGCCTCAATATTATTCACGAAAAAATTAATAAATTTTGCTGCTTCCTCTTTCTGCTTTGAGCTTTTTGGAATCGAAAAAAGCATGCTTGGTTTCAGAAATAATGCTTGATTTTCCTGATGTTCAGGCGGTAAATGGAGTGTCAAAGGTGCATCAGTAAATTGATCAAATCCGGCATATTGATTTGAATAGTTCCAGGTAATAGCAGATGTTCCTCTTACAATAAAATCTTCTTCCACACCTCTTGCTGCTGCTCCCTCATCAGGAGTAGGAAATGCCTGTTTTTCAACAAGTCTGACTTGCTGTTCAAAATAATCAATAAATAATTGATCATCTGTATAAGCAAGACCTGAACCATCTTCCTTATAAAATTCTTCACCTTTAGTCCTTAAATAATAGGGGAAAAAGACATCAGGAGGATCCATCCCATTTGACCCATAAACATTGGCATTTTGTTTAATCTTTATAGCAATTTCCACCATCTCATCCCATGTCCAATTTTCCCCATCAATTGTTACGCCGGCTTTTTCTAAAAGTTCATCATTTGAAATAACCGACAGGACATTAACACCAAGGATGAATCCATATAACTTATCATCAACCATTCCACTTTGATAAACATGTTTGGGAATTGATGACACATCAATCATTTTGTTTTCAATATAGGGCGATAAATCTTCTAGCAAGCCTTTTTCACCATATTCTCTCAAAAACGCCATATCCATTTGGATCACATCGGGAAGTTCGTTCGCAGCAGCCATCGGTGCCAGCCTTTTCCAATAATCATCCCAGTTACCGAACTCTGGTTCAATATTCACACTCGGATTTTGCTTTTCATACATTTCTATTACCTTTGTTGTATATTCATGTCTCGCTTGAGAAGCACCCCACCATGCTACTCTGATTGTAATGATATCTTTTCCGCCTTCACTTATTTCACCTGTATCATTGCTAGTTTGATTACAAGCTGAGAGTGTAAGCATGAACATTAAAATGAGGGTAAAACGCACTTTCATTTCTATCACATCCCCTTATTTTACATGTAAGTGCTTACATGTATAGTTTAATTGTTCATAAAATAATAATTAATTGAAAAAGCAGAGATCATTGTTAAAAAATCAGAGCATTTTATCAATGATTTGCTTAGTAACATTGTAATCGTTAACAATTACCGGGTCTACTTCTTTCATCGATAATTTAATAAAGCGAAGAACAAAAGCACTGGAGCTAGATGCCGATGCACTTATCCATAGTCAAAACATTTTATAATTTCCTGCTAAGCAACAAAAAGAAGCGAAAGATAATGATCTCTTTCGCCATTAAAAATTCTATCGATGATCAAGTACTAAAAAGAATGCAATGCCATTTGTTACTGTTTTTGCATAATCTTTTGATGCTTCCGATTTACTTTACTAAAGGCATTGAATGCAGGTTTCGTAATGGCCATTGCCAAAATATTGCCGCTGCAGATGATAAGCAAAGGGGGAGCATAGGACAATAAAAACAGTAATCCACTAGTACCAACGAGCATAAGCAAAGTTTGGAGCGGATTCATAATCATGACAAAAAATGAATTTTTAATAACTTGCAATACCTCCATATCAAAATGAACATACATCGGAAAAATATAAAATAACATACAAACAAAGATGAGAGATACGACCATAAATGGTACGAATAACACATTCTGGATATCCGATGATGTTTGATATAGGTAAACAAAATCGATCACCAAAATAACAGTAATGATCATAAGAACCAAACCAAGAAGATTACTCTTAACAAATTCCTGTTTATAGGAGTTCAAGAATGTTTTAAAGATCGAAATCTCCATCTCACCCACGGCCCATTTTCTGACTACGGCAAACATGGCTATTGTTGCAGGGAAAAAACCAAAAACAATGATTCCAAGCAATGAAAAGGAAATCCACAATAGATTCAGCCAAGCTAATCTTGAAATCCATTCCAGAATGCTGTTAACTCCTCCCATAAATCCTGTTGTTTCCATCCATACTCCCTCCTCATTCTTTTTAATCTTGATAGACCGTGCTAATTAGAATTCTAGGGTGTTAAATAGAAGGAACTACCTTATTTACACCCTTTCTTTCAATATTAACCTTTTAAACCACTTGTACTTATTCCTTCCACGACATGACGTTGGAATAAGAAGAAGACAACAAATACAGGAATTAAGGTAACAATGGACATCGCAAACATCGCTCCCCAGTTCGAAACAGTTTCATTGCTTAAGAACATGTTAAGGGCCATTGATACGGTATACTTATCCGGGCTGTTCAAGTAAAGTACAGGTCCAAGTAAATTGTCCCATGTCCAATAGAAAGAAAAGATAGATGCTGTTGCTAAAGCTGGTCTGATTAATGGCAAGATAATTTTGTAAAAGATTTTAAACGTATTACATCCATCAATTGTCGCTGCTTCATCCAATTCTCTAGGAATGGTGCGAATAAATTGGACCAATAAGAAAATAAAGAACGGATGTCCAAAGTATGCTGGAATTACGATCGGTTTAATGGAATCAAGCCAACCTAGCTTTGAAAAAATAATATATTGAGGAATCATAACAACCTCATACGGCAGCATTAATGTTACCATCATGATGGCAAACCAAAAGCCTTTTCCAAAGAAATTCAATCGTGCAAAGCCGAAAGCGATAAATGCAGAAGAAATAACTTGTCCGATCATGGTAAAGATAACTAAAACCACTGTATTTTTTATAAAAACACCGAACGAATTTCCTCCAATACCTTCCCAGCCTTGTGCAAAGTTATCTAAAATAAATGGATCAGGTATTAGCGACTGTGCGGTTACAAAGATGGTTTCACTTGGTTTAAAGGAACTCATTAAGAGCCAAATAACCGGATAAAGCATTAATATCGCAAAGCCGCCAACCAGTAAATGATAAACCCACCACTTAACAGGTTTGATCTTTGGTGCAGTTATTCTTTCAGTTTTAGTCACACTTTTAGGACTCGCATTTATGTTCATCTGTTATTTCCCCCCTTCAGATTCGTAATGAACCCAGAACTTCGATGTGAAGAAGATAATCGCAGTTAAAATACCTACAATGATTAACATGATCCATGCCATAGCTGAGGCATAACCCATATTGAAGAACTCAAAGCCTTGAATGAATAAATAAAGTGAATAAAGAAGTGTTCCATCTAATGGTCCGCCAGTACCTTTTGAAATGATAAATGCCGGGACAAATGTCATAAAGGCAGCGATTGTTTGCATAATCGTATTAAAGAGGATTACTGGACTTAACATCGGCAACGTAATTTTTGCAAACTTTTGAAAGAAGTTCGCTCCGTCAACACTGGCAGCCTCATAATATGTTGCTGGAATGCTTTTTAATCCTGCGAGAAAAATCAACATTGATGAACCAAATTGCCAAACTGATAAAAAGATGAGCATCCATAAAGCTGCTGTTGGATCTCCAAACCAACGAACACTTGGAACTCCTAAAAAGGCGAGCAAAAGATTAACGATTCCTTCATCACCGAAAATGTTTCGCCACATAATCGCAACAGCTACACTACCACCAATTAAAGAAGGTAAATAGAACAAAGATCTGTACAATCCTACGGCTCTTGAAGCCGTGTTTAATATCAGCGCAACCAATAGAGCAAAACCGAGCCTTAACGGGACACCAGCAAATACATAGATCAGGGTAACTTTAAGTGATTGCCAATATCTTGGATCATCTGTGAACATCTTTTTATAATTTTCTAATCCGACCCATTGTGGAGTAGCAAATAAATTGTATTGCGTAAATGATAAATAGAGTGAAGTAACAATAGGGATAAAAGTAAACGCCAAAAATCCAATAATGAAGGGACTTATAAACATGTATCCTTTCAAATTATGCCTTATAGCGCGTGAACTCATATGCTTCATTCCTTTCTTTAGGAACCTTTACTTTATTTTAAACTTCGATAGCTGATCGAAGGGTGATCAGCTATCGAATGATCTCGTTATTTATTTTGAGACAGGATGCTTTCTGCTTGTTGTCTAAACTGCTTAGCAGCATCTTCTACTTTTAGCTGGCCATAATTCATCTGTTCAGATAGGCTGTCAAGAAGTTCAATTACTTCACCTGCTCCAATCGGATCTGGACCATCAAAAGGAGAGCTATTTTGTTCAGCCCATGCAACACTATCAAATACTTGAACTTGTTCTGGAGAAAGGAAAGGTTTAAGCTCTTCTTTAATAACAGAGGAACCTGGTACACCACGGTCACCTAACGCCAGTTTATTCGCTTCAATGTCATTTACTAAGAAATTGATAAACTTAGCAGCTTCTTCCTGATGCTTTGAATTTTTTGAAACTGACCAGAACATACTAGGTTTTAAATATAGTCCTTCTTTCATGCCAGGTCCCGGCATATTATGAATTTGCAACGGTCTGTTTGCGACTTGCTGTAATCCCACAAATTGGTTGGACCATTGCCAAATTCCAATCGCTTCTTGTTTAACAACAGGATCATCTTCAATTCCTTTTAACTGTGCTAAATAGTCTGGAGTCGGTACTGCTCCATCTTTCACTAAGCTGGAAGTCATTTCAAAGAAATCAATAAATAATTGGTCATCTTCATAGCCTAGTTTTGTACCATCTTCGCTGTAAAGTGATTTTCCTTGTGTTCGTAAGTAATAGTTAAAGAAAACATCTGCTTTCATACCAGTATCCATAAAGATCCCAGCAGCTTTTGCCTTTTTAGCTATTTCTTTATAATCATCCCAAGTCCAGTTTTCATCAAGGGATTCTACCCCGGCTTTTTTCAATACCTCTGGATCATAATGGAATCCGACAACGTTTACCCCTGCATTAAATCCATATAATTTATCCCCGATTTTTCCACCATTGATATAATTTTCAGTATAATTCGTTGTATCAATTTCCTTGCCAACAAACGGTGTTAAATCAGCTAATTGACCATTTCCTGCATACTGTGAGAAATAAGAAAGGTCCATTTGAATAATGTCTGGAAGCTGCCCGGCTGACGCTTGGGGTGCTAGTTTTTTCCAATAATCATCCCAACTTGCATATTCAGCCTGAATATCAACATTCGGATTTTGCTCTTCATACTTTTTAATGATTTCAAGTGTGTAGTCGTGTCTTGGCTGGTCACCCCACCAAGCAATTCTTAATTTGATTTTACCATCTTGACCGCCGCTCTCTGAACCAGAACCTGATCCACCAGAGGAGCTGCTTCCACTACATGCCGCTAATGAAAAAACCATTACAATAGATAATAGTAAAAACAGAAACTTCTTCATTTTATATCCCCCTTATTTTCAATTTCCTGTTACCGCTTACAAGTCCCATTTTATAGAGTTTTCCAAACTATTTGAATTTAAAAAACAGATAGCTATGTTTAAAAAACAGTGTAAATGGAATATGTCATAAGCACTATCGGCTGCCAAAATGATAACGCTTTACCCTTAGTCTTATGTCATATTAAAATTTATCCAATATAAAAAGCTCTGTTAAATGCTAATTATTTTCTGCTAAAATATCGATTGGAGTGGAACCAAAGAGCCAAAAAAACTCATCATCTTTATAAAAGACAATGAGTTTTAACTTAAAACACCTTCTTATATTCAGAAGGTGAATACCCTGTATACTTTTTAAACACTTGACTGAAATATTGCGGATTATCGCCATACCCGATCATGTCTGCTATAGTAGATACTTTCACATCATCCATTTGCTCGATTTGCTCAATAGCTTTATTTATTCGCATCTGGGTAACATAGCTGGAGAACTTCTCACCTGTTTCCTGCTTAAATAGTTTTCCTAAATAGTCGGCATTCATATAAACTTTATTAGCCACCCATTTTAATGATAGCTCTGTATTTCCTAAATGCTCTTGAACAAGTTCAATCATTTTATTAATAACAGAAGAATGATTTGATTTATGTCGTTCATAATGACCCTGAGTAATCTCTTGCGCAATTTCCTCAAAAAATTCTTTCATTTGCTGGATGGTGTCCATGTCCATAAGCGAGGACATTTTTTCCATATATTCCTCAATATCTTTTGAATCGGTATTTTGGATCATAATTAAAAAAAGCTTCATGACATATGATCTGGTTAAACTAGTTGAGGACATTCGTTCCATTAATACAATAAAAAAACGAGAAATTTCTTCTTGAACTTTTTCCCAATTACCAGATTTAATTAGTAGACAAAGATTTTGCCCATCATAGTCAAAATGGTAAGGTTGTTTTTCCTGGCGAATATCATTTTTCGTAATTATACTTCCTTCACCTAAATAAAAACGATGGTTTAAGCATTCAAGTGCATCTAAATACAATCTCCTCGCTTGAGTAATAGAATCCATTTCACTTACTGCAACGGTCATATCCATTTGATAGATTTCATAAAAATGATCTCTTAACTGTTCAATTTTTGTTTGCAAGCTTGCAAAGTTTTCCTCATGTACTAAGAATAAAACATGTTCACCGATATTTGTTGATAAGATGGAAGGAGCAAAAAGGTCTTCCCCAAGATTTTCGATGACAAACATATGTTCATAATGAAAGTCACCTTCAAGACGAAATAAGATTAATCTAATTTTTTCTTCATCAAAATTGATTTGAAATAGATTTTCATAAAATTTGATGCCCCTATTCCCATCTATTTTACTTGTAATAAATTCTTTTAATAATTGCTTTTTTACATACGGCTGTATTTGTTCAAAACGAGTTTTAATATCAATTAAAAAACGTTCTTTCTTTTCTTCTGTCTTTAACTCTTCTAGCAAATTATTTAGAGCCTCAACAATACTATTTTCATTACAGGGCTTTAAAAGATAATGCTTAACACCGTACTCCATTGCTTGTTTCGCATAATCAAATTCACTAAAACCAGAAAGAATGATAAATTTTGTTTCAGGCTTCTCTTTCGAAATTCTTTTGACAAGTTCCAAACCATTTAATCCTGGCATCTTAATATCGCAAATGACAATATCAGGGTGGTGACTCATAATTTTGTTATATGCTTCAAGTCCATTTTTTGCTGTACCAATCAATTCAGTTCCAATGCTTTCCCAGTCGATAATATTGGAAATTCCTTCTAAAATAATCCTCTCATCATCCACTAGCAACACTTTATACATAGTCCCACCTCTTTTTACATGGAATGACAATGAGAACCTTTGTCCCTTCATTCACTCTACTTTCAATCTGTAATCCATAGCTCGAACCAAAGACGAATTTGATTCGTGAATCGATATTCTGGAGTCCAATTCCATTCCCTTTTGTGGTAATCTCGCCTTTTTGAACGTTTTCGAGCTGCTGTTCATCCATTCCAGGACCATTATCTTCAACAACAACAAACAGTAAATCTCCCTCTTGATACGCAGAAACATGAATCTTGCAGGGTTCAATCATCATTTCCAATCCATATTGAATGGCGTTTTCAACCAAGGGCTGTACAATTAACTTCGGTATCGCACATTCCTTTACATCCTCTTGAATGGATAAATGAAAATCCAAACGTTCCTCAAATCGGAACTTTTGAATAGTTACATAATGCTTGACCATTTCAATCTCTTCATTTACTGAGATGATATTTTCTTTTAAACTAATCGCATTCCGTAATAAATAACCGAGTGATTCAACCATTTTGGAAATCTGCTGCTGCTTATTAATCTTAGCCAACCAATTAATGGATTCTAGCGTATTATAAAGAAAATGAGGATTAATTTGGGATTGCAATGCCTTAAACTCAGTATCTTTGATTAAGAGCTGTTTTTCATAGTTTTCATTTATTAGTTCATTAATTCGTTCAATCATATGAAAAAAATTCCGATGAAGGATTCCAACCTCATCCTGATCTTGTGAGGGCTTAAAAGAATCCGCTACCTTAAAGTCCCCTTCCTGAACATGATTCATTGCAGACACTAAGTTTTCAATCGGATTTGTAATTCGTTTTGAAAATTTACTAACGAGGTATACCGCAACCATGCAAAGAAAAAGGAAAAAGAAGAGTACAAAAAACTTGATTGCTGTAACCTTTGCAAACATGGCGCCAAAAGGAATCACATTCCAATACGTCCAATTTGCATATGGAGATTTTGAATAAGTAACAAAATAGTTTTTCCCATCTATTTCTTGAATGTTATATCCTTGCTTGCTACTCTCAGTAAAATTAAGCTGTTCTAACTGAGCAAAAGGTTTTTCTGAAAAAAATATATTATCCCCTCGTGAAATCATAATATAGCCTTCCTGGCCATCCCATTCTTTAGGAAGCTCGCTCACAATTTCATCTAATTTCACTTCAATGATTAACGTTCCTAATCTCTCTAAACTTAAGTTCCGATATGATTTTAATAATCTTGTTGAAAAGATCGATTCTTTTGAATCATTTAATGTAACCCAAATATTACTGCCATTCCCTCCTCTAGCCTTCGTAATGATTTCAACCTTATGTTCATATAAAATCGATGAAGGTGCCCTTCCTGCCCGATATTCCGTTCCATTTAAGTCAAAGAGATGAATAGACTGGATATATTTCTCAGAACCTATATAATTCGTGAGCTTCTCCCATATTTCTCTTTCAATTTGGTACTGTTCGTACTTAGTCACCTCACCCTTCGCGCGAAGCAGGGCATTTTGAATAACACTGTCATTCATAATCTCAAATGTCACATCTTCAATATTTTTCAATTCATCTTCAATGCGACTAGATGACATAATGAGGACTTGCGAGGATTTTCGATAAATTTGTTCATCATAGCTATTAAATGCATACTGAAATCCAACTACGATAAATAATAAACAAACAGCCATGATAATCGATATAAAAACCATCAGCTTATCCTTAATTTTCAAGTTTCTATAACGATTTGAAATAAACAATATTAACTTCTTCATAGCATGTTGAACTCCTTACTATGCATCGACATTTTAAACAAATCGCTACAGAAAATTTTAATTAGGAAGTGGAAAGTTGATTATCCCAAACCTCCACTTCCTATTAACCACTTTTCCTTATAACAAAGATAGCCAAGGCGAGCGCTTTCAATTAAAAGTGTAAAATAAGGCCGCCATCCTTGCTTATTTTATAGGATACCCCATTGTCGACATAAGTGCCAAGCCTGGTTGTGTAGAATCTAATCGACTATATTGAACAAAAATTGGCAAGTCACTCTCAACTTCAATGGAATATGGAACACCTGGAGGGATCGACTCTCCATTTCGTTCTATCGTGGAAGTTCGTAAATGATTGCTTCGCTTTCCTTCTACCATAACAGGAATTTTTTCAATCGGATCACGGTCTTCAAAATAGATAGTAATAAGTATGTTCGCAGCTTCTTCATTGCAATTTAAAATACAGATTGATTCATGGCTTGTTAGTTCCCCTGAACTTAGTGGCGGAATATATCCATCAGGAATAATCCAATGTGTTTCACCTTTTTTTATGTTCAAAATAATCCCCTCCTAAATTGATTGCACATTGTGTTAAATCAAAACAAAAAGTATAAAATGGTTTACATTTGTTCGATTATGTTCATTATAATACGATTTCCTGTCTTTTTACATCATTTTTTGTCAAACGAATGATTTCTTTTCGAAAGATACTGTTAACAAGCCGATTAATTTGCAATACAGGATCACTGTTCGAAAAATAATAGTCGTGACCGATTATATAGTCTTTATTTCGTACAAAATAGAAAAAAGGTTATTTTTGCATAAATCGACTGTCATAGAATGATACAGATGAATTGACGATCCATTCTAAAAACAGAATAATGAAATAAAAGGCAAAAAAGATTGGAGAGAATCACTAATGACAGAAAGAGCAGAAAAAAAATGCAAAGATTCGCTTGTTATTAAAACAAGCAGAGTATTTCCATTGGATACAAATAATCACAATACATTGTTTGGCGGCAAATTAATGAGTTATATTGACGATGTTGCCTCTATTTCTGCAGCAATGCATTCACGCTGTGATGTTGTTACAGCTTCAACCGATTCTGTGGACTTTTTAGTCCCTATCCGGCAAAGTGATTCTGTCAGCTTAAAATCATTTGTATCATATGTTGGTCGTTCCTCTATGGAGGTTTTTGTAAAAGTCATCGCTGAAGATTTAAGAACGGGTGAACGGAAACTTGCTGCGACTTCCTTTTTAACATTTGTTGCATTGGATCATCAAGGGAAACCTGTTGAAGTACCAAAGGTCATTCCAGAGTCTGATGAAGAAGTGATGCTGTTCAATACTGCAGGGCAGCGTATAAAAGTTCGTAAAGAACGACGCGAACATAGTGAAGCATTTGCAAATGTTGTGACATTGTAACTTTCTTCAAGACATAGAGAAAAACACCCGATGCGGGTGTTTTTAATTGAGAATATTTGAGAATCAAATAAAAATCGTATTTGTCAAATTAACTGAGAATGGTTTAATAGCTTCTTATTATTTTACTGCTTCTGGAACAGACAAGCCTAAGCCTTCAGCAATACGTGTGCCATATTCCGGATCAGCTTTATAGAAGTGACCAATTTGTCGAAGTTTAATGTCATCTCTTTCAACAGGCTTCATCGCATTTACGATGTTTGATACAAGATGTGCACGCTGCTCTTCAGTCATTAAGCGGTACAGGTCTCCCGCTTGTGTGTAATGATCGTTATGATCATAAGCAGCACTATCTGCTACACCTGATACGGGATATGCAGCCTGTTTATGTTCAGGTGTTTCTGTTGGACCACCGAAACTATTTGGCTCGTAATAAACAGACTTACCGCCATTGTCATCAAATCTCATTTGGCCGTCACGCTGATAATTTTTCACTTCATTTTTAGGACGATTAATCGGTAATGCTTGATGGTTCGCTCCTACGCGATAACGATGGGCATCATGGTACGCGAATAAACGGCCTTGAAGCATTTTGTCTGGTGAAAAATCTATGCCAGGTACAATTGTTCCAGGTGAGAAAGTCGCTTGTTCTACTTCAGCAAAGTAGTTTTCCGGATTTCTATTTAGCACCATACGACCTACTTCAATTAATGGATAATCTTTTTGAGACCAAACCTTAGTCACATCAAATGGATCGAAACGATACGTGTTAGCATCTTCTAAAGGCATAATTTGAACATATAATCTCCATGCCGGAAAATCGCCTTTTTCAATCGCATTGAATAAATCTTCTGTATGATAATCAGGATTTTCTCCTGCTATTTTCGCTGCAACTTCAGGGGTAATGTTTTTAATCCCTTGTTCTGTTTTAAAGTGATACTTGATCCATACTCCTTCACCATCTGCATTTGTCCATTTGAACGTATGACTGCCAAATCCATGCATGTGGCGATAAGTGGCCGGTATTCCGCGATCAGACATTAGGATTGTTACTTGATGTAATGATTCAGGTGATAATGACCAGAAATCCCACACCGCATTAGGGTTTTTCAAATGTGTTTGCGGGTCTCTCTTTTGTGTATGAATAAAATCAGGGAATTTGATCGCATCGCGGATAAAGAATACCGGTGTGTTGTTCCCAACAATATCGTAATTGCCTTCTTCCGTATAAAATTTCACCGCAAATCCGCGCGGATCACGAACAGTATCCGCTGAACCTAATTCACCAGCCACTGTTGAAAAACGAATAAATAATGGTGTGCGTTTTCCTACTTCAGATAGGAAATTTGCTTTCGTATATTTCGTCACATCATTTGTTACTTCAAAGTAACCATGAGCACCTGCACCTTTTGCATGTACAACACGCTCAGGAACACGTTCTCTATTAAAATGTGCTAGTTTCTCTAAAAGGTGTACATCTTGTAGTAATGTCGGGCCGCGCCCTCCTGCTGTGATTGAATTCTGGTTGTCCCCGACTGGAGCACCCCAGCTTGTAGTAAGTCTGTTATTCGTCATGTAAGAATCACCTCTAATATTTTTTAAGTATGATATTATAATAACATCTCTCAATTAAAAATCAATACTTTTTTATAATTATTATAATTTGATATTAAAAATTATCTTTAATTGACTTTAAATAATAGCTCGTAAAACAATCCTTTATATCCTATGATCGTGGTAGACAATCTATTACTCTAAAAAAATGAGACTGTACAGCAAAGGATCACCAAATTGTGTTTGTTGGAGGGGTCAGTCCCTTTGAGACAGTCTCATACCCGTTATAATCCAAGTGAAATATATTTCACCTCTAAATATTCTTCGATTCCATGATGACCACCCTCGCGGCCGATTCCGCTTTGCTTAAAGCCTCCGAATGGCGCTTGCGGTGTGGATGGCAGACCATCGTTTAAACCAATAATTCCGTATTCAAGCGCTTCTGTTACTTGAATACCTTTCGCTAGATTTTCAGTAAATACATAGGCTGCCAATCCGTAAATGGAGTTGTTTGCTCGTTTAATCACTTCTTCCTCCGTTTTAAAGGTTGTCACTGGAGCAATCGGCCCAAATGTTTCTTCAGTCATACAGAGCATGTTATCATTGATGTTAGAAAGGATCGTAGGTTCAATAAAAAGTCCTTCTCTTCTTTTACCGCCTAATTCAACTTTAGCCCCTTTTTCAACTGCATCCCCTATATGCTGCAGCACTTTTTCCACCGCCTTCTGATCAATTAACGGACCAATATCCACCCCTTCATCCAGGCCGTTTCCAATCACCAACTCTTTTACTTTTGGAATTAGCTTCTCAATGAACGTTTGATAGATTGATTCGTGAACATAAATTCGATTGGCACAAATACATGTTTGACCAGCATTTCTGAATTTTGCTGCAACAACCCCATCAACTGCTTTATCCAGATCAGCATCAGCTAAAACAATCACTGGAGCGTGTCCGCCCAACTCTAAGGAAACCTTTTTTACTGTCTGTGCTGATTGCTGCATTAAAAACTTACCAACCTCTGTTGAACCTGTAAATGTGAGCTTACGGACTCTTGGATCTTGAAGCAGCACTTTTCCAATTTCCTTTGCATGCCCACAAACTACATTGATAACACCTTTTGGAATCCCCGCTTCATCAGCAAGCATGGCTAATTTTAAAGCTGTAAGCGGTGTTTGTTCAGCAGGCTTAATCACAACAGTGCAACCAGCTGCTAATGCAGGAGCTACCTTTCTTGTAATCATTGCTGCTGGAAAATTCCAAGGAGTGATAACCGCTACTACGCCAACTGGCTGTTTTTGGACAAATAAGCGTTTATTTCGTTGGGTAGCAGGAATCGTTTCGCCATAGATGCGTTTTGCTTCTTCTGCATACCAAGAAAAAAATCCATTTGCATAATTTATTTCACCGCTAGCTTCTTTTAAGGGCTTCCCTTGCTCCATTGTCATTAACTTAGCTAATTCCTCTCGATGCTGATGAATCAAGTCATGCCATTTTCTAATTAACTCAGCCCGTTCATATGCTGAATATGTAGACCATAACTGAAAGGCATCTGTTGCTGCTTCGATCGCTTTTAATGATTCCTTTGCTCCTCCATTTGGGACCTTTGCAATTATTTCATTCGTAGCTGGATTAGTTACCTTAAATGATGGCAAATGATCCCCTGTCCATTCCCCATTAATATACAATTGATATTGTTCCATACTGGCTCCCTCCTAAATTTTGCTTTCACTAGCCAATAAAGTTGGTTATGTTAAGCTTAAGTGATTTTCCTTAAAGGACTCAAGTTAAAAGTCTGCCTAATAATGGTATAGTATATTAAAAGTTTGGAAGTTAAATAGCTAAAAAAAGCACTACAACCTTTAAAAGGCTGTAATGCATAAATAATTCTCTTTAAAAGGATTAGACGGTTTCGATCGTCGATAATCTTTCTCGATATTGATGAGCTGCTTCCACCATTATTTTTAATGCAGCGATGGTCTCTGTTTCCCCTCTTGTTTTCAGTCCGCAATCAGGATTTACCCAAAATGCGCGGTAGTCCAGAACCTCAAGTGCACGTTTTATATTTTGTGAGATTTCTTCTAAACTAGGGACACGAGGGCTATGAATATCATAAACACCAAGTCCAATCCCTTTGTTGTAATGATGCTGCTCAAAGGAAGCAATCAATTCACCATGGCTTCTTGATGTTTCAATTGAAATCACATCTGCATCAAGCGCATCAATTGCATGAATAATATCATCAAAATTCGAATAACACATATGGGTATGAATTTGCGTGTCCGCTTCCACTGAAGATGTAGCTAATTTAAAGGCATAGACTGCAGCATTTAAATAAGCTTCTGTTTTTTCCTCTTTTAAAGGCAATCCTTCCCGCAATGCAGCTTCATCCACTTGAATCATCTTAATTCCACTAGCTTCAAGTGCTTCAACCTCTGAACGGATCGCTAATGCGATTTGATTTAAGACATCGGTACGATCAATATCATCACGGACAAATGACCAATTGATAATTGTTACAGGTCCTGTCAGCATGCCTTTTACTGGTTTAGCTGTGAGAGATTGTGCATACACCGTTTCCTTTACAGTCATAGTTTCTTTGCAATACACATCCCCAAATATAACTGGAGGCTTTACACAGCGTGAGCCATATGACTGGACCCAGCCAAACTTTGTAATGGCGATTCCTTCCATCTTTTCACCGAAAAACTCAACCATATCTGTTCTTTCAAACTCCCCATGTACAAGGACATCTAGTCCAATCTCTTCTTGAATATCGATCCACTTCTTGATTTCAGCTTTGATGTATTCCTCATATTGATGAGCTGTTAGCTCACCTTTTCTCCATTTCAATCGCTCTTTACGTACTTCCTTCGTTTGAGGAAAGCTGCCAATTGTAGTCGTAGGTAATATTGGTAAATCAAAGCGTTCAGCTTGTACTTCTTTCCGTTTTATCACATCAATTCGTTCCGAAGAATAATTGCCTATATTGTTAATTGCTTCTTGGACAGTTTTTACATTTCGATGTGAGGAATTTGTTAATTCAACAATTGCTTGATCATGTACTTCTAGTTCTTGAACACTGCCATCATGATTTGCAACTTTTGTTAACAGCACAACTTCTTCTAGCTTTTCATCTGCAAAAGATAAGGCTTTTTTTATTTGTGTATCCAATTGTTGCTCGCTTTTTACAGTAACTGGAACATGAAGCAAACTGCAGGATGGCTGGATAATCAGGCGATCTTTATCAATAAACCTCGTTAATTCATAGACTGCCGTTAATTTTTTTGTCAAATGAGATTTCCAAATATTACGTCCATCAATGACACCTGCGAAAAGAACCTTATCGCTCGGAAAACCGTGTTCTTTTAGATTTTCAAGATTTCTCCCTGCATCATGTACAAAATCAAGACCTAACCCTTGAACTGGCAACTCAATGATTTCTTGATAAAATTCGAGACTTTCAAAATACGTTTGAAGGATAACGTTAACTTCAGGAACCCCTTCATTAAACGCAGCATAAACTTTTTTAAACTCATCAATGATTTCTTTATCAACATTTTTTACTAAAATGGGTTCATCTACCTGAATCCATTCTGCACCAGCTTCTTCTAATTGCTTAAACACATCTATATAGAGAGGAATAAGTGAGTTTAATAGTTCTGCTCTTCTTTGCTTATCATACCCTTTAGATAAAGACAATAATGAAATTGGGCCAAGAATAACCGGCTTTCCCTCTATGCCGAGCTTTTGTTTTGCTTCAAGGTACAAGTCAAGCAATCGATTTTTGCCTAAATTAGGTTGTGCATTCTTTAATTCCGGAACAATATAGTGATAGTTTGTATTAAACCATTTTGTCATCTCAGAGGCGATTTTCCCTTTGCTTCCCCTGGCAATCTCGAAATAGGTTTGAAGAGTCAGCCCTTTCTCTTCCGTTTTAAAACGCTCAGGAATTAACCCAAACATAACTGCTGTATCGAGCACATGATCATAGTAACTAAAATCACCTATCGGGATAAGATCAATGCCTTTCTCTTTCTGTTTTTTCAAATGGGATAAGCGAATATGTTCCATTTCTTTCTCAAACTGTCCTTCGCTTACTTGTTCTGTCCAAAATAATTCTAAAAGCTTTTTCCATTCACGATTTTCACCAATTCTTGGATAACCAATATTTGAACTTTTTATCTTCATTTTCTTCTCTCCTCGTTCCCAATTTTTCTGATGTTTGTCCAATAAAAAAGCCTCTCTATGAATAGATAGAGAGACTTTGGATAGGCATAGTTAACTAGAGTTGAAATGAATGAATCGTTTCAACATATGACCACCACTCCTCCCTATTTCGCGTAGGTAATAAGTGCATACAATAGGCAGGTCTCCTGACTCAGGTTCTTCACTTCAAATCCCTTCCCATTTCAAATTGAAACAGTGGATGCGATTGAAGCTCCCCATTACAGTGGCGCGACCGTGCCGGATTTTCACCGATCTTCCCTTTTAAGTTAAAAGCAAAGCTTTTAACACCTATTGCCTGAACATTATTAAATTTTAAAATAATTGAAACATGTGATTTAGATTAAACCATTTTTTCTCTTTTAGCAAGTATTTTTCTAATGGGCTGTATTTGTCCACTGTGTGTGGAACCGCTTTATGCATCGATAGCTAGTCAATATAACGTTTTTAACAAATAAAGCGAGACTCCTATCAGCGGGGGTTTTACTGCTCGTTAAAATGGGATAAAAAAATTCGCATAAAAACTGATTCAAACTGTAACACTCCGCCATAACCTACATACACTTATATGGATTTTATACAATAAAAAATAAAGGAGAGTTGCCTTCATGAATCCTTATGGATACAATTATTACCAAGAATTCATCCCTAATCATTATAATTATTATGCCCCATATGATTATGATGCTTTTATACAGCAAACAGAACAATATGAGGGAAATAGACAACCACCACTTGAAAGAAGAGTTTCTCAACTCGAACGACAAAATGAACGCCAAGGACGAGAAATTACAAGACTTAATGATGAAATAAGACGATTAAACCGGGAGATCAATAGAATCAGTCGTGAATTTAACCGTATAAACCAGCTGGTAACACAGCTCAATGAAAGAGTTGAGCAACATACTCGAAGATTAAATCGACTTAACCAACGGCTTCGTGCAGTTGAAAATAGATTAGATCTGCCATTCACTCCAGGTGAAGGCGGTTTTTAATCATGTCATTATTCAAGGATGATCATTAGTAATTATCTAAGGTCATCCTTGTTTTCAATTCATTTTTTGAACTTGTTATATCCATCAGTGGGGGGTTTACTGCCCGTAAAGATTGGGATAAAAAACTATAGTTTGTACATAATAAAGTTGATTATGTTGAGAGGAGGTACATATGTATGACAAATCGTAATGATAATCGTGAACGACAAAACAAATATCCGAATAACAAACAACAGGATACAGAGTTTTCAAAGGATATTAATATTAGAAGTGAAAAAACGAAAAAGGATTTACAGAAATAATAAAGAGAGGCTGCCATAAACTGGTACCCGTGTCAAGGACACATGAAAAAAAGAGTCAAGCAAATAGAAGATGATTCCTATATTGAATAGGG